>JALOTZ010000005.1 GCA_025457615.1 Verrucomicrobiota bacterium | reverse complement strand
GGCAAGCAAAAAGAATCTGCCCGGTAATGCGAATCTGCCCCAAGTCCTTGCCAACCCCAACGTTAACCTCCGATATCTTCTGCACCTGCGGAATCGCTGTCGGCCCGGCGGCGCTGGCGGTCATCCTACTTTTTGTGTTCTTCCTTGAGCACGGCGATGAACTGTTTCATGGCCGGGGACAGGACCTTGTTCTTCTTGTGGATGGCGGCCAGGGGACGATAGAGGTCTGCATCCTCCACCTTCACCTGGGCCAGGGTGCGCTTGTCCAGTTCCTGCGTGATGGTGCTGGCGGGGACAATGGCCACCCCGGCATCGATTTCCACGGCCCGTTTGACGGTCTCAACATTGTCGAACTCCATCACGTGCTGCACGGAAGTGCCGTGCTCGCGCAGGATCTTGTCCAGCGCCTTGCGGGTGGGGATGTCGGGTTCAAAGCTGATGAACTTCTGGCCTGCCAACCCCTTGATCTTGATGGTCTTGTTCTTGGCCAGGGGATGCTGGGGGTGGCAGACCAGGACCATGGGATCCTTCTTGATGGGGACAATCTCCAGTTTGCTGTCCCGTGCCGGATAGGCCACCAGCCCGATGTCCACCACGTTGCCCAAAACGTCCTCATACACGTAATCCGCGCGCTTGTATTCCACATGCACATGCACGGTCGGGTAATCCTTCAGGAACCGCTTGATGTGATGGGGCAGGTCGTGCAGGCCGATGCTGTAAATGGTCGCCACCCGGATGGTGCCGGAGATGATGTCCTTGATCTCCTGCAGGCGGCTGTGCAGCGACTCGTAGGTCTGGATGATCTGCTTGCTGTAATCGTAGAGCACCTGGCCCTCGCGCGTCAGGCGGAACTTCTTCTTGCTCCGCTCGATCAGCAGCGACTTGAACTGCCGCTCGAGCGAGCTGATCTGCTGGCTGACGGCGGATTGGGTGACGCCGTTAATGTGCGCTGCCTTGGTAAAGCTCTCGGTTTCGGTCAGGTCACAGAAGACCTTCAGGCTTTCGATTTGCATAAGGCAATGGAATATCCAGAAAACCTGATCGAGTCAACAGTGCGGATTTTGGTTGTTTATGCGCCCCACCTTCCCCGCCCCACCTGATCCAGATTCAGGCCGGTAGCGCCCCAAAGCGTGGCCAGCGGCGGCAAGCGCGGCTCGACGGACGGGTTCCAACCTTGACTTCCGCAAGGGTCGGCGGTTCAATCCCGCATACCCACCCGGCACAGGACCTCTGCCGCTTGGGCGAAAGGAAAGGTCTGATGAAATCCGCCGGCGCGCGGCTGTTCCTGATCCAGCGCGGCCTGTCCACCGCCGCGATGTTCGCCTGCTCCACGCTGGCTGCCCTCGGCGGCCTGCTCGAACCGGTGTCGCTGCCGGAGGACTCCTTACCACCCGGTTCAACCGGGGGTGGAGACTCGGTCCTGCCGCTCGTCAGCCCCGACGGACGTTTCGTCGTCTTCTCCAGCACCGCCCACAACTTGGTGCCGGGTCCGGCTGGCCAGGGCATGCCGGACGTGTTTCCCGCCAAACTCAACGTCTTCCGCCACGACCGATCCAATGGCACCACGGTCCTGATCAGCGCCGGCGCGGACGGCCTGCATGGAGGCGATGGCGATTCGGTGCCGCTGGCCCTCTCCACCAACGGCCAGTTCGTGCTGTTCGAAAGCACCGCGGGCAACCTCGTCACCAACGACCCGAACGGGCTCGGGGACATCTTCCTGCGCGACGTGACCGGGGGCCTGACGGAATTGATCAGTCTGAGCACACAGGGTGACCGCGGGAACGGCACCTCGCGCGGGGCGGTCATGACCCCCGATGCCGGCCACATCGCCTTCACCAGCGCGGCCACGAACCTGGTGGCCGGGGACACCAACCAGATCGAGGACGTCTTTGTGCGTGACCGCCTCACCGGCAGCACGACCTTGGTCAGTGCGGGGGCGACATCCACCGGATCGATCCTGTACCCCAGCGCCTCCGATGGGCCGGTCCTCACGCCCGATGGCCGCTACATCGCCTTCTTCAGCACGGCCACCAACCTGGTGCCCGGGGCGTGGGCGGCCGGCGAGGTGTTCGTGCGCGACACGCTTCAGGGCGTGACCTTCTACGCCAGCACCAACGCCAAGGCCTTGCTGGAACCCTCGGCTTCAACCAGCAAGACCGTCTCCTCCGGTCACCGCCTGAGCGATGACGGCCGTTATGTCGCATTTGCGGCGTCCCTCAAGACATCCACGCCCTCCTCGTATCTTCCCGGCCTCCTGCTTCGCCATGACTTGCAGACCGGGCTGACGGAGGTGGTTCACACCAACGCCAACATTCCGATGACGCGCAGCGCGCAGCTTCCCCGCCTCGGCCTGACCCCGGACGGGCGCTTCATCGCCTTCATCGCCAACACCAACACGGCCGGGTTGAGCGGAACTGAAGCCACTTGTGTTCTGCATTGGGATGCGCAGACGGCGGCGCTCACGCTGGTGAGCCACGATCTCAGCAACAGCGTCCCCACCCGCAGCCTCTGTTTGTGGCCGGTCCTCAGCCCGGACGGACAGCAGGTGGCTTTCCTGAGCAGCGCCACCAATCTGACCACGAACGTTCTCTCGGGCGAGTTTCACCTCTACAGCCGGGACATCCCGGCGGGGCTCACCCGGTTGGTGGACGTGAGCGCCAGCGGCGCGGGCGCCGGGGTGGATTTCAACACGATTCCTTGCGTGGATGCCGGCGGGAGCCTGGTGGCCTTTGCGAGCCCCGCCCCCGGCCTGGTTCCCGAGGACCGCAACCGCGGCCGGGATGTGTTCGTGCGTGATCTGGCGTCCGGGACGACGGAACTCATCTCGGCCCGCCATCCCTCGCTGCCGTCTGAAACGCCCCATGGGAACAGCGGCCTTTATCTGTTTTCGCCGAGCACCAATGCCGGCCTCATCGCCTTTGCCAGCGATGCGGACGATTTGGTGTCCAACGACACGAACGGGTTGCGGGACGTTTTTGTGCGCGATCTGCTCACCGGCACGAACCTTTTGGTAAGCGTGGCGGCGAATGGCTGGGCTGGGGCAGGGTTCTCCAGCGAACCGATGGTCAGTGGCGATGGTCGTTACGTGGCCTTCACCAGCACGGCCAGCAATCTCGTCACCCTCGACCCGAACAACGCCCAGGACATCTTCGTGCGCGACCTGCTGTCCGGCACCACCACCCTGGCCAGCGCCAGCACCGCCACCAACCTGATCTCCGCCGGCTCGGACTCGCTCTCGCCCCAGCTCAGCGAGGATGGGCGCTATCTGCTGTTCGAGAGCTTCAATCAATATCTCGTCAACCCTTCCCTATCCAGTCTCAATGGGAATCTCTTCTTCCGGAACCTGCAACTGGGGACCAATTACGCCCTCACCGGCAGCGGGGTGACAGCCGCCTCGATGACCCCGGATGGCCGCTTTGTCGCCTTCATTGGCAAGGTGGGTTCCAGCAGCACCCCCTATCTCTACGTCTGGGATTCGCAACTCGAGGCGCGCATTTACACCAACCTGGCCACGGCTTTGACCAGCGTGTCCATCAGCCGGAACGGCCAGTTGCTGGCCTACTGGGAATCCGCAGGACTCAAGGTGGCGGACCGGTCGTCGAACACCAACTGGCTGGTCAGCGCCGGACAGTTCTGGTCCCCGGCGCTGGCCGGGATGCGCTTCAGCGACGATGGCCGGTTCCTGGCTTACGCCGTGACTGTGACCAAGGCGCCGCTGGACAGCAACACGACACGGGATGTTTATCTCCATGACGGTCTGGACCAGTCCAACACGCTGCTCACCCGCAGTTATCTCTCGGGCGTGGCCGGCAATGGCGACTCGGACATGCCGGCCATCAGTCCGGACGGCCGGTTCGTCGCCTTTCGCAGCGCGGCAAGCGACCTCGTGCCGGGGGACAACAACGGCGCGCCGGACCTGTTCCTGTTCGACCGGGTCAACCAGGCTTTGGCGTTGGTGAGCCTGAACCAGGACGGGAATGCCACGGCGAACCGGCGCTCGCTCTCGCCGGTGTTCAGCGCGGACAGCACGGTGCTGGCGTTCCGCAGTTGGGCTTCCGATCTGGGGGCGCGGGACTTCAACCAAGGCAGCGACCTGTGGTTGCTGCGCTTGACGCCTCCACCCATCACCGATTCGGACACCGACGGCATGGACGACCAGTGGGAACTGGATTACTTCGGCACGCTGGGACGCGACGGGACGGAGGATCTGGACCTGGATGGTGCGGTGGACAACTTCGAGTTCACCACGGGCACGAATCCCACCAACGCCCTCTCGCTGTTCCGGGCGGAACTGGAGATGGGGCCGGCTCCCGGGGGATTGCCGGTGCTGAGTTGGCCGGCCGCACCGGGGGGCGCTTACCGGGTGCAGTTCAGGGATGATCTGGGCGATGGCACCTGGCAGGACATGGAGACTCCCGTGACCCTGTTTGGTCACACCGGCCTGGCCGCGGACGGCTCGCCCGGCGCCGCGCACCGCTTTTACCGCATCGTGTTTGTCCAGTGACGGTCTGAGATGCCCCAGTTGCACAACCCTTGGAGAACTTGAACGTATGAACCGGCCATCCGACTCAGCCACCACCCGCCCCCAGGAATCCGGGTTCACCCGGACCGATCTGGTGGTGGTGATCGTGCTGCTGGCGGCCTTGGCGCTCGCGCTGCTCCCGGCGCTCGCCAGCGACCGCGTCAGCAGCCAGTCCTTCCAATGCCTGAACAACCTGCGGCAACTGACCACCGCCTGGTTGATGTACTCCGGCGACAACAGCGATAAGATCGTTCAGACCGGCGGTTCCGCCGTGCTCGTGACGGATCCTGATGACCCCACGGCCCAGCCCGGTGGGCTGAAAGCCAACTGGGTACTCGGGCGGGCGGATTCAGCCCCGAGCGACACGGATCCGCGCTTCATCCAGAACGGACTGCTCTACCCCTATGTCAACAGTCTGACCCCCTACAAATGCCCCGCCGATCCCAAGCTGGCCTCCAACGGCCAGCCCAGGCTTCGCAGCATATCCATGAATGCCTGGATGAACCCGATCAATAATGAGGGACTGTTGGATCCCAACTTCGTCGTGTTCAGGAAGCAGACCGATATTCGCAAACCGAGTGACACGTGGGTGCTTGTTGACGAGAATCCCAACAGCATCAACGACGGGTGGTTCGTGGTACTGGCAAAGAATCCTCCCGAGAATTCCCTGGTCTGGCGGGACGTTCCAGCCACCTACCACCATGACGCGGCCGGTTTGTCGTTTGCCGATGGCCGCGCCGAGCTCCGGAGGTGGACCGATCGGTCGGTGCTTTCCCAACCACCAAATTCTCCGCTCAGGAAGGATGCGACTTATCCGAACGATCTTGCGTGGTTGATCGAGCGGACGACTGATCCGCGTTGAGGCATGCGCCGAGCCTGCTGGCCGGCGCGGGACCGGTGTTGGAGCCGTGAACCACGGAACCGTAGCCGCCGCACGTCAGTCGGCGCCATCATCGCGAACTGGACGTCGCCCTCAGCCATTCGGGCACCCTTCCGCCCTCGGAGCCGGAGATCAGCGCGGACTCACCTGTCTGTGTGCCCCGCACAGGCAGGCGTCCACCCTCCGCAGTCTTGGATGAACACTGAACGCCGCCCGGTCCTCAGACGCACCTCGTGGGTTACGCAACGCGATTGCGCGCGCTACGGAGGACGGGTCCACGGCTACGAGGTTTGTGGGAAGCCGGCTCGCAGGACAGCCGGTCAGATGGCCGTCACCGGCCGCGAGGGCAAGAGCGACTGAATTCTGTTCGGCAGATCCGCCGTCAACGCTCGCATGAGTTCAGCCGCCTCATTCGATTTCAGACCCAGCGGGTCCGCAGCCTGCCCCACCGCATTCCAGAGGGTGTGCAGGGCGTAGTCCATCAGGCCCTGCCGGAGGGGAAGGGAGTAGAGGGCCAGGGCCGTGCCCGCCACCAGCAGATGCCAGCCATGGGCTTCCCCTTGCTCGACGGCCTCCCGATAGCGTCGAAGCCCGCGCTGGTCCCGCAGCGGCTTGAGCCGCGCCAGGTGCAGGCGGCCGGCGTCAAGGCTGTCCGCCTGGTACGGCTTGAGCCAGGGCGCGTGGAGCAGTGAACGGTCCAAGCCGAGCAGTTCCTGGGTCTGATTATGCCTCGCGTGTTCGCAAGCCTGCCTGACGGCGGGCAGTTCGAAAGGCAGCAGCACCGACGACTTGTAATGGGTCAGAAAGGTGAACAGGGCGGCGGGATCGGACACCGATGGCGCCGGGCCGGGGGGCGCGGAAGACCGCCACCGCGCCACCCCTTCGCCGGGAGCGATCTGGCGCACCAACGGATGCCAGTCCCCGAGCCATGCGCTGGTCTCGGTGCGGGCAACACCCGGACAGGTTCTGATCGCTTCCATGTTCAACGTTTGTTTCGCGAGCCGCTTGTATGCCAGCCCGCGCCAAATTGCACCTTTCTGCTGCCCCAGGCGAGCGCCAAAGCCCGGTCGCCCAAGATTCTCCGGTTACATTTTCTGTCGAGCTTCGCCCGGCTTGCTTTCCTGGGCATCCGCACCTAAGTTCGCCGGTCCTGACTGGAGCAAGACATGGAACTGAGCAACGACGAAATCCGGCGCTATTCCCGCCACCTCATCCTGCCCGAGGTGGGCATGGCGGGCCAAAAGAAGATCCGATCCACCCGCGTCCTGTGTGTGGGAACGGGCGGATTGGGGTCCCCGATCCTCATGTATCTGGCCGCATCCGGCATCGGCAAGCTGGGCATTGTGGACTTCGACGTGGTGGATTTCTCCAACCTGCAACGCCAGATCATTCATGGCACGGAGGACGTCGGACGGCCGAAGACCGTTTCAGCGGTGGACACCATCCGGAGCATCAATCCCAACGTCGAAGTGGAGGTGCACGACGCGCGCCTGACCAGCGAGAACGCGTTGGACATCATCCGCCCCTACGACATCGTGGTGGATGGCACGGACAATTTCCCGACGCGCTACCTGACCAACGACGCGTGTGTGCTGCTGGGTAAGCCCAATGTGTACGGCTCGATCTTCCGGTTTGAAGGCCAGGCCAGCGTGTTTGCTCCCAGCCGGGGCGGGCCCTGTTATCGCTGCCTCTATCCCGAGCCCCCCCCGCCGGGCATGGTCCCCAGTTGTGCCGAGGGCGGCGTGCTGGGGGTGCTGCCCGGCATCATCGGCTGCATCCAGGCCACCGAGATCCTCAAACTGGCCCTGGGCAAGGGGGATTCCCTCATCGGCCGATTGCTGCTGTTCAACGCGCTCGAGATGAAATTCCGCGAACTACGGCTGCGAAGGGATCCGCAGTGCCCGCTGTGTGGTGAACATCCGACGCTCCGCGAGCTGATCGATTACGAGCAGTTCTGCGGCATTGAACCCCAGCCGATGGTGGCCGTGGGGACGGCGGATGAAGTCACCGTTCACGACCTGAAGAAGGCCTTGGATCACGCCGAGCTCGACATCTGCGTGGTTGATGTTCGCGAACCCGATGAATACGAGATCGCCCGGATCCGCGGAGTCCCGCTCATCCCGCTGAGCGAACTGCCCAGGCGGTTCACCGAGCTGGACGCCAACAAGACCATTTACGTCCATTGCAAAAGCGGGGTGCGGTCCAAGAAGGCGGTGAAGTTCCTGCAGGAACAAGGCTTCAAGCACGCCAAGAGCGTCGCCGGCGGCATCGTCGCCTGGTCGGACGAAATCGACGCCACCGTTCCAAAGTACTGAAGACCGACCAAGGTGGTTGCGCTTGGGGGGCCAGACCGGGCGCCCATGCCTGCCGCTAGTGACCGCTGGGGTGTTGCCTGGCGGGCTTGCCTCGCGCATTTCGCCTCCAGTCAACCAGGCCAAGGGTCGTCGCTGCGACGGCGCTGAGGGTTGCAACGACCACAGCGGGCCACAGCCCATGTACTGCGGTCCCCACGGCGAACAATCCATTCAAGAGCGCCCAAATCCAGGCCGGCCCGCGGTCCGGGGGGGCGGGGCGCGGATGCTTGTCGATCAGGAACGGGGTGGCGGCCAGGGACGCAATCACGCTGACCACCGTCCAGGCCAGCAGGCCGGACAAGGGCACGCCCAGCCAGGTCACCGGCAGGCGGGTTTGTCCCCAAAGCCAGTAACGATGAACGGCGCTGGCAAACGGTTCCAGGGCCAGGGCGGCAGCCAGCATCAGGCACGTGCTCAGGCAAAGCAGGTGCAGCCCGCGGTTGGGATGCTTGGCCACCGGGCGAAGAATCAGCCGGGCCAACCCACGGGCGTTCAGCAGGAGCACCACCCAGATCAGGACCGGAACGAAAAACCACTCCTGGAAAGGCGAGAGCCCGACCGCATGGGGGAAGCGGAGCGGGCCAAACGGGATCTGGGTGACCAACGAGGACCAATGCGCCGCGCCGCCCACGAGTCCAATGACGCCTGCGGCCATCAACGCGTTCTGCAAGGAGATCTGTCGGGCCAGCGATGAGACAGTCAGAAACGCCGCGGCCGCCAGCCAGGCGGCTTCCGCCCATCGCGCATCCGACAGCCACCCGAGACCGGGAAGCTGCCGCCCGAGCGCGAGAATCCACAGTACCAGGAAGAGGCCGAACAACCCACGATGCGTCCATTGTTCGACAGGCCCGGACCGGTTCGAGTCGCGCAGGGTGAACTGGATCAACGGATTCACTGTGCGGGCAGCTTAACTCAAGGCGCCCGATATGGACAGCCTCCACGCTGACGCCATCACGCGTCGGGACCATGAACCCGTTTCGGAGGGGCGCGGCTCCGTGAGCCGCAGCGACCTCGAAGGACGGATGGGTGAGCGAACCTTGGTGAATGCCGGACATGGCGCAGCCGCTGCGGGTCGCGGACCCGCGGTCCGGGACGACGCGTTCATCTGCGAAACCGCAGTTCAACCACAAAAAACAACCTCGTGGTTCATAAAGTGCCGTTTTATGGTTCATGGATGGACTCGGTTGCGGGGGCGGGATGATCGAGGCTTGACGCCGGAATGGATCGCACAACCATGCGGACATGAATCAGACGCGATTGTCCCTATCCCTCCTGGCGGCGGCGTTGGTGTTGCTGGGGGGATGCGCCACCACTTCCACCTCCACCTCCACTGCCTCGCCGGCCCCGGCGGATTCCAAGGTCTTGCGCGTGGGAATCGCTCCGGTGCTGCCTCCGCTGGCGTTCAAAACCGGGTCCGACTACAAGGGCGTGGAGCCTGACCTCGCCCGTGCCCTGGCGTCGGATCTGGGCCGGACGGTGCAGTTCGTGGAAATGGACTGGGAAAAGCTGATGGATGCGTTGCTGCGCGGCGAGGTGGACATCGTCATGTCCGGCCTGACCATCACCCCCTCGCGGTTGATGCGGGTCAACTTTTCCAAACCCTACCTTCGGGCCGGGCAAACCCTGCTGGTGCGGGGCACCGATGCGGCCTTGATTCAGATGACCTTGTTCGATCCCAAGACCCGCATCGGGGCGCAGACGGCGACCACCGGGGATTTCTGGGCCAAGCAGAACTGCGCCCGGAACGAACGCAAGCTGTTCCGGACGGCCGGTCTGGGGGCCAAGGCGCTGGTGTCGCGGCAGATCGACGCGTTCGTGTGCGATGCGCCGGTGAACTGGTGGCTGGCGTCGGAGAACGAAGCCGCGGGTTTGACCGTGGCCAGCGGTTACCTGACCGAGGAGTATCTCGGCTGGGCGGTGCGCAAGGAGGACGCGCCGATGCTCGAAGCCGCCAACCGGTTCATTGATCAAAGCAAAGCCAGCGGCCAGCTTCGCAGCCTCATCAAGAACTGGATTCCCTACCAGTAGCCGCAGACACCTTCGGGTTTGGAGCCGCACTGGAGCGGCGGTTGGTGACCGCCAACCAAGGCTCACCCCGCGCTCACCGCGCGCCGCGACAACATGTTCGCCCATCGCGCGGTTCCAACCGGAACGCCGTATCAAGCCGCCGCCGCGCGCCGCTGATCCAGCCAGTGGATCAGGCTGCGGAAGATCAACAACCCATCCTCGCTCCCCAGGATCGCCTCGCTGGCGCGTTCGGGGTGCGGCATCAGCCCGGCCACGTTGCGCCCCTCGTTGCAGACCCCGGCGATGTTCTCCACAGAACCGTTGGGATTGGATTCCTCCGTCAACTGCCCTGCCGCGTCCGCGTACTGCCACAGGACCTGGCGGTTGGCGCGCAGACGGTCCAGCGTGGCTGGATCCGCATAGTAGCAGCCGTCCCCATGGGCGATAGGAATGCGCAGCAGCCGGTCGGCCGGAATCTGGTTGGTGAAGGGGGAATCGGACGTGGCCGTCTTGAGGAAGACAGGCTCGCAACGGAACTGAAGCGACCGGTTGCGCACCAGCGCACCCGGGAGCAGCCCGGCCTCGCAAAGAATCTGAAATCCGTTGCAGATCCCGAGCACCGGCCCGCCATGGGCCGCGAACTGCTGAACCGCCTGCATCACCGGACTGAATCGCGCAATCGAGCCCGTGCGGAGATAGTCGCCATAACTGAATCCGCCCGGGACCAGCACCGCGTCGGCCGTGCCCAGGCTGGAATCCTTGTGCCAGACCAGGCGCGCCCCCTGCCCGCACACGCGGCGCATGACATGGACGCAATCCTGGTCACAATTGGAACCGGGAAACTGGATGACGGCGAAGTGCATCGGGAATGTTGCGTGTCGCGCGACGCCTCCCGGAACCGGCAGGGCTGCGCCAACGCGTGGGGGTTCACTCGATTTCGAGGTGATAGTCTTCGATCACCGGGTTGCTCAGAAACTTGTGGCAGGCGGCATCAATCGACTGGCGGGCGGCCTCCCGGTCGCCCGCGGCCAGTTCGATCTCGATGTACTTGCCCACATGCACGGCCTGGACGCCGGTGTAGCCCATGTGCGCCAGCGCCACCTGCACCGTCTTGCCCTGCGGATCCACGACCGCCTTCTTGGGAGTGATGATGATCTTTGCTTTCATGCCCGGACCCACCCTCGCGGCGGGGCCTGCCGCGTATGGTTCAGAAAAGCATCGCCCCATGCGAGCCAAATCTGGGCCGGAACAAGCCGGAGCGGCGCGCTCCCGAGTCGGCCCAAAGACCGCCGGCCCGGAGCGTTCGACGGCCTGCCGGGCGCCGCGTTAACTCAGCCTGCAAGCCTGTCGATCCGCAGCGTTCCTCTCAGAATCGGCCTGGCCTTCCGCGCCCAGGGTGAGACGGAACTTCCCCGAAGAAGTCGGGGGCAGCAGGTCCACGCCGACGACGTCCGGCGGAGCGGAGGCCCCCAGCAGCGACTGGAGCCTGACCGCCAACGCTTCGAGTTCACGCGGCGTTGGTTTGGAGTTGTCCGGGAGGAATCTCAAGCCGCACCGACCGTCCACGCCCTGTCGAAGCTCGTAGTGCAGAATGCCTTCCAGCCCGGCGAAGCATTGATCGACATCCCAGGTGGTGAGGCGACGACCGCGGGCATCCTGCAACGCATCGCGGCGCCGGCCGTGGACGACGTAACCGCCTGTCCCGCGACTGACCAGGTCCCCGATGCGATAGCGCAGGAGCGGCATGTATTCGTGGGTCAACGTCGTCACCACCAGGTCGCCCACCCCGCGCGCGTCCGCGTCCACGATTTCGAGGTAGGCGTGATCGTGGCTGGGGCGCATCCGGCCCTGCTCGTCTTCCATGAGGAGATGTCCGGTCTCGGTGGAGCCGTAAAGGTTGAACACGGGCACCCGGAACACGCGCTCCAGGATGCGCCGATGCACCACGCTGACGAATTCGTAACTGGCCAGGATGAAATGCAGGGAGGGGAAGCGGATTCGTTTGCGCTCGCAGTGAAGCGCGAACCAGGCGCCGTGCACCGGGTCGAGATCCAGGAATTGGGGCGCCCAGTCGGCGATCTCCTCAGCCATGCGCGCCAGCTCGGCCTCCGGCTGGAGGAACGGGATGCGGGAACGGTTCACGTAAAGCGTGGCGCCTTGGGTGCGCTCGGAGCGCTGGCGCGCCGCCGAGTCGCAGACCAGGCCGTTGCAGGTCGGGGTGGTGAGGGTGGCGCGGCGAGCCGCGGGGAACTCATCGAGCACATGGGCCACCGTGCGATTGAGGCGCAGGGCCGCAAGTTCCTGGGCGGACCACCAGTGGCGTCCGAGCAATACCGGCACCCGCTCCTCCGACGTTCCCGAGGTGTAATCCAGCTCGACCAGGTTCCGGTCCAGCAGATGTTCGAGGTCCTGGCCCGGGCGCAGAAAGTTGTCCGGGAACCGCTCGCGCATCTCATGCTTGGTGACAAACGGCAGATCCTCGAACGCACACCGCGGACAGTCGGCATGGGGGATGCCGGTCAGGTCCGGTTGCCGACCGCGATAGAGCGGAACGTCCGACCAACGCGGCAGCAGCTCCGCCACGCGGGCAAACCCGCTCGAATCCCGTGGGTGTTTCGTCAAACCGGTCATGCTGTTGCGTGATGCGCGATCCGCCCGGGGGAGGTCCGGGGGCGCCAATTGGGCGCTACTATCCGCGAGTTTCGGAAAAGTGCAACCAGCAGCCTGGGGGCAGTTCGCCGCACCAACAGTCCGCGCCTTGGAACCTTGAACCCGGGTAGGGCGCCGGTGCCCCGGCGCCAGGCCGCGCGGCAGTCCGTCACAGGCCCTTTACAAACCGTCCGATGCGTTTCACGGCCTCCTCGAGGTCCTCGAGGGTGGCGCAATAGCTGGCGCGCATGTAACCCTCGCCGCCCGGACCGAACGCAGTGCCGGGCACCATGGCCACCCGCTCCTGTTCGAGCAGTCGCACCGCGAACTCGCGCGCGTTCAGGCCGGTGTGGCGGATGGATGGAAACGCGTAGAACGCCCCTTCCGGCAGGTGGCAGGGCAGCCCGATTTCGTTGAACGACTTGACGATGAGATTCCGCCGCAGCCGGTACTGTTCGCGCATGTAGGCGACATCCTCGGCCCCGTGTTCCAACGCCTCGATGGCGGCATCCTGGCTGACGATCGGCGCGCACATCATCGCATACTGGTGCACCCGCAGCATCCCTTCGAGGATATCCGGCGGCGCGCAGGCGTAGCCGATGCGGAACCCGGTCATGGCAAACGCCTTCGAGAAGCCGTGCAGGAAGATGGTGCGCTCCTTCATGCCGGGCTCGGCCGCGATGGACGCGTGCCGCGCCCCGCTGTAGGTGAGCTCGCTGTAGATCTCGTCCGTGATCACCACCAGGTCGCGCTCGACACACAGGCGGGCGATCTTGGCCACCTCCTCCGCCCCGAGCGTGGCGCCGGTGGGGTTGGTCGGAAAACTCAGGATCAACGCCTTCGTGCGCTCCGTCAGCGCGGCGCGGATGTCGTCCGCCGTCAGGGAGAAATGGTTGTCCGGCTGGGTGGAGATCGCCCGGGGCACACCCTGACACAGGGCGATGCTCGGGTGATAACTCACATAGCACGGCTCGTGGTACAGGATCTCGTCGCCGGGATTGATGAGCGCCCGCAGCGCAATGTCCATCGCCTCGCTCACACCCACGGTCACCAGGATCTCGGTGTTCGGATCGTAGTGCACGTCGTAGTTCGCGGCGACGTAACGGGCGATCGAGCGGCGCAGCTTGAGCAGGCCGTAATTGGAGGTGTAGCTGGTCCGCCCGCGTTCCAGCGCATAGATGGCCGCCTCGCGGATGTGCCACGGGGTGACAAAGCCCGGCTCGCCCACCCCGAGGGAGATGACATTGTCCATCGACTGAACAATGTCGAAAAAGTCGCGGATCCCCGAGCGCGGGATGGTGCGCACGTGGCCGGCCAGGTAATCGCGTTGCGTCTTCGAGTCCTTCAACACAGCCTCGCGAGGGTAGCAAGCAGCCGGCCCAGTTCAATCTCCAAACCGCCGGGGACGCCAGGTGGGTGCAGCTTGACATTGTCCTCGAACGCCATTCCGGCCGGGGCGCGGCATGGATGCCGCTGCAGCCTTCGCAAGCCCGCGGAACCAGCGTTTCCTCGCGTGCCCTTCGGACGTTGAAGCGGCCTGAAGGCCGCGCGCCGGGGGCAGTATCCAGATGCACCCCGCCAGGTCGGACGCCTCTCCGCTTCTTGCCGCACCGGTCAGGCGCAAAGCGGCGCTCATCCGTGAGCCGCAGCGGCGGCACAAGTGCGGGTGGGCTGCGAGTTGGTCGTGGGCTTCGGGAGCTTTGAGGCTGCCGCGGGTCGTGGACCCGCGGTCCGGCGGCTCAAGCCAAGCTTGCCAGTCCGGGCCCGGACTCTACCCTGTGCCGCACTATGGATCCGCTCCTGAAATTGCTTGAAGACCACGCCCTGCACTCACACGAACAACTGGCCAAACTGCTCAACCTCGGCGTCGAGGAGGTGCAGCGTCGCATCAAGGCCTACGAGGACGACAAGGTCATTCTCGGCTACAAGGCGGTGATCAACGATGACAAGCTCGACACGGACCTGGTCAAGGCCGTCATCGAGGTGAAGATCCAGCCGGAGCGCGAGGGCGGCTTCGACCGGATTGCCGAGCGGATTGCCAAGTTCGACGAGGTGACCTCGCTGTTCCTGATGAGTGGCGGCTACGACCTGTTGATCTTTGTGGAAGGCCGTTCGCTGCGGCAGGTGGCGCAGTTTGTGTCCGAGAAGCTGGCCACCATCCAGGGCGTCAATTCCACCGCCACCCATTTCATGCTCAAGACCTTCAAGGAACAGGGCGTCCTCATGGAGATGGGCGAGGCGGCCGAACGGCTGAAGATCAGCCCGTGAAAACCAAGCGATCGCGCCGTTCGCGGTAGCAAACCGCCAATGCGTCCCTTGCCAGGTCCAGTTGGCATCGATTCCTTCCTCGCCCGCTGGTCGCCCGCGGGCGGCGGCGAACGCTCGAATTACCAGCTCTTCCTCACCGAACTCTGCCAGGTGCTGGGCGTGCCCAGGCCCGATCCCGCGGTTCCCGAGGACGCAGCCAATGCCTACGTGTTCGACCGCGGCATCCCCCGACAGGAAACCGACGGCTCGAGCACGCCCAACTTCATCGACCTCTACAAACGCGGCTGTTTCGTCTGCGAAACCAAGCAGGGCGTCGAACGGGATCGGGGCGAACCCACCCTGGGTGTCCGGCCGAAGTTGAGAACCGCAACCAACCCGGACCGGCTTTGGCTTCGGGCCCGAGGGGGCTTTATTTGGGCTGGATTTCCAGCACAGTTCTAATAACAGCGTCACCATGACCGCAGAAGTCAACGTCAGCGGTTCGGCGCAGCTGTGGAGCGCGGATGAGGAAGCGGTCCTTACTGTTCAGTTCTTGAATACGCTCGAGGCGGTGCCGGAGATGGGTTGGGACGAAACAGTCGCCGCTTTCGCAGACTCTTCACCTCTCTGGTATTACGACTACGACTACACCCCCGTCCCTGAACCCTCTTCCCTCGCCCTTCTCGGCCTTGCCGCATTGGCGTTGGTGAACGCGAGAGTTCGCCGGTAATTTCAGCCAGCCCCCAACCCAACCGGGTTCAACAGATCCGGGGCAGTTGTTCCCCGCTCAACAGGTCGAGGATCCGGGTGGCCCCGATGCGGCTCTGGAGGGTGACAAGTCCGCGTTCGGCGGCGCCGACCCAGCCGATCACCCCGGCTTCCGGATGGGCCTGTTTAAGAATGTCCAAGGCGCGGGGAGCGTCGGCTTCGGGGACAATCGCGACAAACCGCCCCTCGTTGGCCACGTAGAGGGGATCGAACCCGAGGATCTCGCACGCGCCGCGGACGGATTCCTGGACCGGCACGGCGTCTTCCGCAATGGCGATCTTCACCCGCGCCACCTCGGCGATCTCGTTGAGGGCGGCGGAGAGTCCACCACGGGTCAGGTCGCGCAGGCAATGGACCTTCAACCCGGCCTCGAACAGCTTCATCACGGTCGCCGCCACCGGCGCACAGTCGCTCTCGATGGTGCTCTCGAATTCCAACCCTTCGCGCACGGACATGATGGCCATTCCATGCCGGCCGACGTCGCCGCTGAGCAACACGACGTCGCCCGGTTGAACGGAGCCGGGCGCGATGACCTGCTCGTGTTCGATCACCCCCACGCCGGCGGTGTTGAGGTAAAGGCCGTCGCCCTTGCCGCGATCGACCACCTTGGTGTCCCCGGTCACGATCTGCACGTCAGCGGCGGCGGCGGCCTGCTTCATGGATTGCGCCACCCGCCAGAGGGTCTCCATGGGCAGCCCTTCCTCGATGATGAATCCGGCGCTCAACCATTTCGGACGCGCCCCGCACATGGCCAGGTCGTTGACCGTGCCGTTGACCGCCAGGGTGCCGATGTCGCCCCCGGGGAAGAAGAGGGGCCGCACCACGTAGGAATCGGTGGAGAAAGCCAGCCGGCCGGCCCCGGCCTCGAGACGGGCGCCGTCGTGACGCTGGTCCAGGGCCGGGTTGCGGAACGACTCGGCAAACACCTTCTCGATCAACTGGTTCATCAGCCGTCCGCCTCCCCCATGCGCCATCAGCACGTGCGGATACTGGGAGAGCGGAAGCGGACAGGTGGCGGGCAATCCGGGTGTCATGGCAACCTCCGCCACTGAGATTCACCCCCGCGCAGGACACGAAGGGCGCGAGGAGGAGGGGAGCCGCATTGAAACCGCGGGGTCCGTTGCCAGACAGTTCGTTCTTCGTGCGCCACCGGTTCTCCGTGGTCAACTCTCATGTCATTTGGTTTCTGTTCGTCCCGGACGCCGATACCGGTAATACGCCGCGCAGGCCCCCTCGTTCGAGACCATGGTCGCGCCCAGCGGATGCTCCGGCGTGCAGCGGGTGCCGAAGGCGGAGCACTCGATCGGCTTGTTCAGGCCTTGGAGGATCAGGCCGCTGATGCAATCGGGGGATTCCTCGGCGGTGACGCCCGTCACGCCGAACTTCTGCTCCGCGTCGAATGCTGCGTAGGGCTCCGTCAGGCCCAGGCCGCTTTGCGGGATCTCGCCCACGCCCCGCCACTTGCGCGGCACCACGCGAAACACCTCGCGGACGATCTCCTGCGCCGGGCGATTGCCCTCGCGCTGGACGGCGCGGGCATATTGATTCTCGACCTCCGCGCGGCCGGACTCGAGTTGTTCGATGCACATCAGGACGCCCTGGAGGATGTCGAGCGGCTCGAACCCGGTAACCACGATGGGCACGCGGTATTTCGCGGCGATGGGGAGATACTCGGTGTAGCCCATCACGGCACACACATGCCCGGCGGCCAGGAAACCTTGCACACGGTTGTGGGGCGAGCCGAGGATGGCTTCCATGGCGGGTGGGACCAGCACGTGCGACACCAGCAGCGAAAAGTTCTTCAACCCCTCGCGTTTCGCCTGATAGACGGACATCGCGTTGGGCGGGGCAGTGGTTTCGAAGCCTACCGCGAAGAACACCACCTCCCGCTCCGGGTTGTCGCGGGCGAGGCGCACGGCGTCCAGGGGCGAATAGACGATCCGCACATCCGCCCCGCCGGCCTTGAGCGAGAGCAGATCGGTCCGGCTGCCGGGCACGCGGAGCATGTCGCCAAAGGAGCAGAAGGTGACGTCCGGGCGCGCGGCGATCTCGAGGGCGCGATCGATCAATTCCAGGGGCGTGACGCACACCGGGCAACCGGGCCCGTGCACCAGCGTGATCTCCGGCGGGAGCAACTCGTCGATACCGAACTTCACGATGGCATGCGTCTGGCCCCCACAGACCTCCATGATCGTCCATGGCCGCGTGGTGGCCTTGCGGATGGCGCCGGCGAGCTGTCTTGCGCCCGCCGCATCCCGGTACTCGTCAATGAACTTCATGGTTTTGGACGGGGAATCTAACCCCGGAGGAAACGAAGCGCACGAAGCAAGTGTGGGGTTGGGTGAACGGGTGCATCTGGAGACTGCCCCCGGCGCGCGGCCTTCAGGCCGCTTCACCGTCTGAAGGGCACTCGATGAAGCGCTGGTTCCGCGGGCTTGCGAACGCTGAAGCGGCATCAATGCCGCGCCCCGGCCAGAATTGCGTTCGAGGACAGTGTCAAGAAGTTCTCTGTGCTAGTGAACCCGGTGGCCGCTGCAAGGTTGCCTGCAGGGGCGGCGGGGCGCCGCTGCCTCGGCGGCCAGGCCGCGCCCAGCGCAGCCCTACCTGCCGGGAACCTGTGCTTGGGGATCGCCGGATCGTGCGTTCAGGGAATCAGCCTGTGCCCGTGTCCTTCGGGTCCGTCGTGCCTTCCGCGGTGGAACACGGCCGTGACCTTCTTGGGTTCTCGAGTTAGCGCGGCCCGCCGTTACTCATCCAGGAGTTTCCCGGACAGGAAGGCGTCGTAGGAGGCCAGGTCCAGCATGCCATGGCCGCAGAGGTTGAAGAGGATGGTGCGTTTCCGGCCCTCCTCGCGGCAACGGATCGCTTCGTCGATGACCGCCGCGATGGCATGGGACGGTTCCGGGGCGGGCAGGATGCCCTCGGTGCGCGCGAACTGAACCGCCGCCTCGAACACCTTGGTCTGCGGATAAGCCACGGCTTCGGCCAGGCCAAGCTTCACCGCGTGGCTGACCATGGGGGCCATGCCGTGATAGCGCAGTCCGCCGGCATGGATCTTGGGCGGGATGAAGCTGTGTCCCAGCGTGTGCATCATCAGCAGAGGCGTCATCTCGGCGGTGTCGCCGAAGTCATAGCGGAGTTCGCCCTTGGTCACGGAGGCGCACACCGACGGTTCCACGGCCACGATGCGGTATTTCTTGCCGTTCTTGATCTTCTCCCGGATGAAGGGGAAGGCCACGCCGGCGAAGTTGCTGCCGCCGCCGATGCACCCGATGATCACGTCCGGATCCTCCCCGGCGAGGCGCATCTGCTTGATCGCCTCCTCGCCGATCACGCTTTGATGGATGCAGACATGGTTGAGCACGCTGCCCAGGGCGTATTTGGTGTTCGGCGATTTGACGGTGTCCTCCACCGCCTCACTGATGGCCATGCCCAGGCTGCCGGGGCAGTCTGGATCCGTGGCCAGCACCTTGCGTCCGTATTCCGTGCGGTTGCTCGGGCTGGCGAACACCTCCGCGCCCCAGGACTTCATCATCAGGCCGCGATACGGCTTCTGCTGATAGCTTACCTTGACCATGTACACGGTGCATTCGAGTCCGAACAACCGGCAGGCGAAGGCGAGGGAGGATCCCCACTGGCCGGCGCCGGTTTCGGTGGCCAGCCGTTTGGTGCCGGCCTGCTGGTTGTAATAGGCCTGCGCCACCGCGGTGTTGGGTTTGTGGCTGCCCGCCGGGCTCCCGCCTTCGTACTTGTAATAGATGTGCGCCGGCGTCTTCAGGGCGCGTTCGAGCCGCACCGCCCGCAGCAGGGGCGTGGGGCGCCACAACGCCAGGATCTCGCGCACCGGCTCGGGGATCTCGATGTAGCGCTCGTTGCTCATCTCCTGGGCCACGAGGTTCTCGGGGAAGATCGCCGTCATCATGTCGGGCGACACCGGCTCGCGGGTTGCCGGATTCAGCGGGGGGGGCAGGGGTTCGGGAAAATCCGCCAGTAGATTGTACCAGGCCTTGGGGAGTTCAGATTCCGGAAGGGCAAAGCGAATGGGCGTGCTCATATTCGCGTAGAATCGCGGGTGCCCCAGCCGCAAGGCAAGCGCTTTTGTGGAAGCTCCGGGCATTCATTGGGGAGCGTGGGTCGCCGACCCGCAGCCGCTTCGCTGGCCGCCAAGCCGCTGGACAATGGCGGACGGCCTTCCGTTGCGCCGGGGCTGCGGTTCGGGGAACTGCGCCCGGGGCCGAAGTGAACATGGCGGGGGGAGCTACTCGTAGCGCAGCGACTCGACGGGGTCGAGGTTGGCGGCGCGCCAGGCGGGGTAGGTGCCGAAGACCACTCCCACCACCGAGCAGATGACCAGGCCCAGAACAACCCAATCCAGCGGCAGCACCAGCGGCAACTTGAGCAGCACTCCGGCGACATTGCCGCCGATCAAGCCCAGAGCCACGCCGATCAGGCCGCCGACCTGGCAGAGCACGACCGCTTCGGCGATGAACTGGGTCATCACGTTGCGTTTCTTGGCGCCCACGGCCCGCCGCACGCCGATCTCGCGGGTGCGTTCGGTGACGCTGACCAGCATGATGTTCATGATCCCGATGCCGGCGGCCAGCAGGGCGATCGAGCTGACCACGGCCACGCCAAGCCGGACCGCGCGGGTGAACTGGTTGAACTGGGCGATGAGCGAATCGTTCGAGGTGATTTCGAAATCGTTGTCCGCCCCGGGCGGCACCTTGCGCAGCACGCGCAGGATGCCGGTGACTTCGTCCACGGTATCCTCGTAGCGGTCCGCCCCATCCGCCTGCACGAGCACATTGAGGCTGCGATGCCAGCGCCCAAAGCGGTCCAGTCCGGTGGTGAGCGGGACGATGGCGATGTTCTCCTGGTCGCTCTCGGCGCCGCCGCCGCGGGATTCCAGCACGCCGATCACGGTGTAATGAATGCCGTTGAGCTTGAGCGATTGGCCGAGGGCGTCGCCGAAGGGAAACACCGTCCGGGCCAGGCTGGCCCCGATCACCGTCACGTCGCGCGAGTCTTCCACATCCGAATCGTTGAGGCTGCGGCCCTCGGCCACCGTCCAGTTGCGGACCGGGAAACTGCCGGGCGTTTCCCCGTAGAGCTGCACGTTGGGTGCGGTGGACGCAAAGCGGCTTTCCACCTGTCCGCCCCAGAACACCGCCTCGATCCCCACGGCGGTGGGGAGGGTGGCGCGGCGGACGACCTCGTTGGCCATGGCGTAGGTGATGTCCTTGCGCTGGCGGTAAGCCCACCAGTTCGGGCGGCCCTGGAACATCATGGCCGGGAACTTGTGGGCCATGAAGGAATGCGCGCCCAGTTGGCTGAGTTCGCGCTCGACATTGCGCTGCATGACGCGCAGCGCCGTCATGACCGCGATGATCGAGAACACCCCGATCAACACCCCCAGCAGGGTGAGGGAGGAGCGCAGCTTGTGGGCGCGGATGGCGTCCAGGGCCATGAACAGGCTTTCGCGCAGTTCCGCCAGCACGATCTGCAGGGCGGCGCGGCGGTGGTTCCGGGCGGCGGGAGTCATGTCCGGCCTCGCCGAGTTGTGGGGGGGGGATGGAGCGGAGGCATGGGGCAGGGGGCGTTCATTCGCTGCGCAGGGCTTCCACGGGATCCAGGCGGGCGGCGCGCCAGGCGGGCAGGAAACCGGCCACGATGCCGGTGAGGGCGGACACCGCCAGCGCCAGACCCACCACCAGCGGCGACAGGCTGGCGGGGATGAACTCGCGCATGGCGAAGGTCAGCGGCCAGGCGATGGCCAGGGCCATCAAGCCCCCCAGCAGGCAGAGGGCGGCGGCCTCGGTCAGAAACTGCATGAGGATGGTGCGACGCCGGGCCCCGATGGCCTTGCGGATGCCGATCTCGCGGGTGCGTTCGGTCACGGACACGAACATGATGTTCATGATGCCAATGCCCCCGACAAACAGGGACAGGCCGGTGATGAACAATCCCACCCCGGCAATCGTCCCGGCCACCTTCCGGAACATCGTCACAATCTGATCCTGCTGGTTGATGGAAAAATCGTCCGGATCGGACGGCTGCACCCGGCGCACCTGC
Source organism: Verrucomicrobiota bacterium (assembly GCA_025457615.1). Classification (GTDB taxonomy): domain Bacteria; phylum Verrucomicrobiota; class Verrucomicrobiia; order Limisphaerales; family DSYF01; genus JALOTU01. The sequence goes on along the minus strand of JALOTZ010000005.1, from coordinate 81,929 downwards.
CGCACGATGCTGCGCAGTTCCTCACGGGCGTCGTCCAACGACACCAGGCTGCTCACCTTGACTTGCAGGGTGATGTCCGGGGTGCGGTCGAAATCGAGGATGAAATTGGGGAGCGGGATGATGACCTGGTTGTCGAGGCTGGGTCCCCCGAGGGGCGAGCCCACCTTGTCGAGCACGCCCACCACCTCGTAGCCCTTTCCGTTCAGCCGCAGCCGCTCGCCCAACGCTGACCTGGCCTCGAACAGGTTGGTGGCGACGGAGGCGCCGATGACGCAAACCGGCCGTCCGCCGCTGCTTTCGGCTGTGGTCAGAAACCGGCCCTCGTTCAAGACCAGGTTGGCGACCCGGGCGAACTCGGCTGTGGTCCCGAACACGCGGACGTCCCCCGCCGATTTGTCCTCGTACTCCACCGAGGCGCGGTGGTCGTCGCCGGGGGCCATGGCCTGGGCAAAATCCACCCGCGCCATGATCGTATCCGCCTGCGTCAGGTCGAACGGGCGGCGCATCCGCATCTTCATCCATTCCTCATGCGAACGGATGATCCAATCCCGCCGCTGGACGTAGAGCACGTCGGCGCCGATGGACGACACGCTTTCCATGAAGGCGCGGTTGAGGCCCTGGATGGCGGTGGCCATGAGGGTGACGGTGACGACGCCGATGACGATGCCCAGGGTGGTGAGCGCGGAGCGCAGTGTGTTGGCGCGAATGGCCGCCAGGGCGATGCGCAGGCCTTCCAGGAACTCAGCCAGCAGTCTCATGCAGCGGTTCCCGGGATTCGTCCGAGGCGATCAAGCCGTCCCGGATGCGCAGGATGCGGCGCGCGTGGCGGGCGATGTCTTCCTCGTGGGTGACAAGGATGATGGTGTTGCCGCGGCGCGAGAGGTTCTCGAACAAGGCCATGATCTCCTCGCCGGTCTTGCTGTCGAGGTTGCCGGTGGGCTCATCGGCCAGCAGGATGGAGGGCTTGTTCACGAGCGCCCGGGCCACCGCCACGCGCTGGCGCTGGCCGCCAGACAGTTCATTGGGCTTGTGATGCATCCGGTCCTCAAGCCCGACGTCGCGGATGGCCTGCAGGGCGATGCCGCGGCGCTGCTCGGCCGAAAGGCCCGCGTAGATGAGGGGCAGCTCGACATTGTGGAGCGCGCTCGAGCGCGGCAGCAGGTTGAAGGTCTGGAATACAAACCCGATCTCCCGGTTGCGCACCTCGGCCAGGCGGTTGTCGTCCATGTGGCTCACATCCGTGCCATTCAGGAAGTAGCGTCCGGACGTGGGGGTGTCGAGGCACCCGATCAGGTTCATGAGGGTGGATTTGCCGGAACCGGACGGTCCCATGATCGCGACGTACTCGCCCCGGTTGATCCGCAGGCTGACCTCGCGCAGCGCGTGAATCGTCTCCCCGCCCATCTGGTAGCGGCGGCTGATGCTTTCAAGGTGGATAAGCGGAGCGGACATGGCGGCGCTTAGCGCAGGCAAGGAAGAGTGTCCCACGGGTCGTGGGCGTGTGGGGCAGCGTGGCTGCTGCGGGTCATGGACCCGTGGTCCGTTTTGGGAGCGCGGCTCTGTGAGCCGCAGCGGCTGCGCAAATGCGGGTGGCCTGCGAGTGGGTCGTGGGCCTCGGGAGCGTCGTGGCTGCTGCGGGTCGTGGACCCGCGGTCCGGTCGGATGGGTCTGGCGCCGTTCATCGCGCCGATCCTTTCTCGTCCTGGCCGGGTTTCTTGCCGGTCCCGGTGTCCTTGGTGATCTTGGATCCGTCCTGGAGGTCGCGGCTGATGGCGCGATAGCCGCCGGTCACGATCTCGTCGCCCGCCTCGAGTCCCTCGGTGATTTCCCAGTAATCCTCGTCGCTGATGCCGATTTTGACCGGCTGTTGCCGGGCCCGGCCGTTGTCCACGGTGAAGACCACTTCGATGGCTTTTTCGCGTTCGCGCCGTCCGGGCTTGGGCGGGCCGGGCGGCTGGGGATCGGGCTTGCCGGAATCCGCCGTTTCCACGCTGTTGGTGGAGTTGTTGTGCTTGGGCGGGCGGGTGGTGACGCTGGCGATGGGGACGGCGAGGACGTTGGTGCGGTATTGGGTCTCGATCTCGGCGGTCACCGACATGCCGGGTCGGAGGGCGGCTTTCTCGTTGAAGCGGATTTTCACCTCGAACTTGGTGGCCTCCTGGGAGGCGGCGGCGGCGGCCGAAGTGCCCGTCGTGCCCGAGCCCTTGGAAGCGTTGGCGATCTCATACACCGCCCCCGTGAACTTCTGATCGCGAAAAGCGTCCACCTCCAGCCGCGCCTTCTGGCCGGACTTGATCAGCACGATGTCCATTTCCCCGATGTCCACCATGGCGTCCATTTCATCCAGGTTCGCGACCGTCATGATGTCGGTGCCGGCCATCATGGCGGTGCCATGGACGCGCTCGCCCAGTTGGGATTTCAGGCGGGTGACGGTGCCTTCGAGCGGCGAGTAGATGGCGGTCTTGAGCAGGTCTTCCTCGGCGCGTTCCAGAGCGGCTTTCGCGTTGGCGATCTGTTGTTCCGCCTGCTTGAGCCGGGCCCGCTCGACGTTGTACGTGGTTTCGACCTCGACGAAGAGGGACTCGGAGACGAGGCGTTTGTCGAAGAGCTCCTTGTTGCGCAGATATTCCGCCTCCGCGCGCGCCAGTTGGGCTTGGGCGGTGGTCAGTCCGGCCCGGGCGGACTCATAATTGGCCCGGGCGGAATCCCGGCTGGCTTCGTACTGCTGGGGTTTGATCCGGACCAGCAGGTCGCCCTTGCGCACGGATTGTCCCTCGACCACCGGCAGTTCGACGATCTCGCCGCTGACCTCCGGGCTGATATTGACCTGGGTGACCGGTTCGACGCGGCCGTTGGCGACCACAATCTCGGTCATGTCCCGCCGACTGACTTTCTCGGTCTGCACGGGGACGGCGGCTTCCTTGTTGCGCAGCAGGGTCCAGGTTGTGAGACCCACCAGCCCCAGACCGATGAGGCTGAAGACGATGAGTTTCCTACGCTTTCGTGAACTATTCATGTCCAAAGATTTCAAGACCCGGTTGGCGTCCCCGGGGTTACGCCGGGTCACGCCTTTAGAGCGCGGCCATGCCGGCTCCCATCAGGACCAGGGCGCTGGTCTGGAGGAAATAGAACGCCATCACCAACAGGCTGGCGCGCGCGAACGGAACCCCGGTCAATCGCGCCAATCCCAGCCCCAGGACCAGGACCATCCACACCTGCACGAGGTTCAAGGCGCCCAGGACCAGGTGCATCTTGTTGCTCGGATCAAAGTCCGACACCGCCAGAGCCAGACTGGGCGTGGCCGTGCTGCGCCCGAAATTGATCTGCAACAGCAGCGTCACCAGCATCCCCAGGGTCCCGATCAGGCTGGCCAGGCCGGTGACTTCGAGAGCCTTGAGGTAAGGAACCCGCGCGCGCAAGAGCAGCAGTGCCAGCAGCCACAGCGCGAAGGCCCACCAGAACACGCGCACGAAGGACACCGCCAGCGCACCCACCACCCCGGAGACCTTCAGGATGGTGGGCGTGGTGAACTTCTCCACCATGACCATGGCCTCATCGGCCTGGGCCTGCGTGATCTTGCCCTTCTCCACCTGCTGCTGCATGGCTTTGGCCCGCGTCCCGCGCATTTCCTGGAGGATCTCCGGACGCGAGAACAGGATGAGGGTGGAAATCGTCCCCACCACACACGCCAGGAGGATGGGCGCCAGCCATGACCCCGGTGCAGTCGCGCTGCGTTTGACGTCGTCGAACACCTCACCCGGCACCGCAAACACATTCATCATGCGGGCGAGCAGCGGCATCGGCGGCGCCGACGGCGAGATTGGGGCGGACTCCAGAGGGGGAGGTTCGTTCATGGCTGGTTGTCCACAGCGGCCCCGGATTCCTCCGGCAAGTCCAGGGCCAAGGCCAGCTCCCGCAACTTCTCGTAATCATGATATCCCACCACCACCTGTTGGATGCGCCCGTTCCGGTCAACAAAGAACGTGGTGGGAATGGCCTCGATGGCATCGAACGGCGCTGGCAGATCGTGGGCAGACACCACGGGATACGGGATCCCCTCCTTGTCCACGAACGCCTGAAGCGTCTTCTCGTCCTCGGAGCTGATGCCGATGATCAGCAGTTCATCCCGTGAATGTTCCGCGGACAGTTGGATGAAGTGGGGAATCTCGCGCCGGCACGGCGGACACCAGGTCGCCCAAAAATCCAGGATCACCCGGCGTCCCCTCCAATGGCGGGACGGCAATTCCTCCCCTTCCAAGGAAGTGACGGTGAACTCGGGCAGTTCACGGCCGATCCAACCTGCGAGGGCGGGATCAACAGCCTCCTCGGAGGCGACCGTGGCGTCCCCGCTCCACCGGGCTCGCAGCGTCTCGAACCCCTTGAAGTAGAGCACGGCCAGCCCGGCGCTGAGCCCGATGCCCAGCACCGAGAGCGCCATGCCGGTCCAGGCCATGCCATTCGGGCCGCGTCGTTTCGCAATGTGCAGGGCGCCCAGGAGGAGGGCCAGCAAGCCCAGCAAAGCGCCCACCAGCAGGAGGCTCGAGAACACCGAGAGAATGCCGAGCACGAGGCAGGCGATGGCCAGGCCGGTGCGCGGGCGCAAACCCGGCACGGCCGATGGAGAGGGAGGTTGCATATCCATGACTGGACTCGGATGGTTCGGGGTGTTGGATCCGGGCGGCTGGGAGATTTCTCCCGCGGCGCGACAACTGTGGGCTGCCCGGCATCGCTTTTAACCGTGACCCACTCGTGCCCGGGGAGCCGTGCTGACGATCCACTCGCGCGCCGCCCGGTTTATTCTCAAAAGAATCTAGGCAGGGCGAGGGCTGCTGTCAGCACTTTTGTCAGCCGCGGGCATCACCGCGTTGCGCGTCCCCCGCAAACATTCGCAAAACCGCGCGGAAAAGAGGGGCGTCCCGGAAGGCGTCGCCGCCACCCGGGCGGAGCAACCCGACCGGCTTCTGTGTGGTCTGCATCGAGCCCGTGCCCGTGCTGACTCAAAATCGCACCCCTCTGGCGCAAAAAAGCCCCTTGTCCAGACCATGATCCTCGGGAAAGGTCAGCGGATAGCTATTGCAACCAAGAGTCGCCTATGGACAATCCACGTCACAGCATCGCCCAACCTCAGCATGGTATCCTGGCGGGAAGGTTTACCGCTGCGTGGCTGTGGTGGGTGGTGATCGGGTTTGCGCCCCTGGTGGGAGCCCAGACCCCCCCGGCTTCCCCCCGGAAGAACTGGGCGACCGGGTCGTGAACTGGAATTACACCGGCCTGCGATCGAACACCAAGAACACAAACCAGAACAATGAAACCTGCATTCCCCAAAATCCGCCCGATCCCCTACGAGGGGCCGACCTCCAGGAATCCCCTGGCGTTCAAGCACTACAACGCCGACGAGATCGTCGAAGGCAAGACCCTGCGCGACCACCTGCGCTTTGCGGTGGTTTACTGGCACACCTTCCGGGGCACCGGCAGCGATCCGTTCGGCATGGGCACCATGCAACGGCCATGGGACGACGGCTCCCATTCCGTGGCCAACGCCCAGAAGCGGGTGCGCGTCGCTTTCGAGTTCATCGAGAAGCTGGGCGCGCCGTTCTATTCCTGGCACGACCGTGACGTGGCGCCCGAGGGCCGGACCCTGGCCGAGTCCAACCGGAATCTGGACGCGGTCGCGAAGGTGTTGAAGGAAGAGCAGCAGCGCACCGGCATCAAGCTGCTTTGGGGCACGGCCAACGCCTTCTCCCATTCCCGCTACGTCCACGGCGCGGCCACCAGTTGCAACGCCGACGTCTTTGCCTACGCCGCTGCGCAGGTGAAGAAGGCGATGGAGGTGACGCACCAGCTCGGCGGGGCGGGCTACACCTTTTGGGGCGGACGCGAAGGTTACCAGACGCTGCTCAACACGGACATGAAGCGCGAGCAGGCGCATCTGGCGAAACTCCTGCACCTGGCGGTGGCGTACAAGAAGCAGATCGGGTTCAAGGGGCAGTTCTACATCGAGCCCAAGCCCAAGGAACCGACCAAGCACCAGTATGATTCGGATGCCGCCGCCTGTTTGAACTTCCTGCGCGAACACGATCTGTTGCCGCATTTCAAACTGAACATCGAGACGAACCACGCCACGCTGGCGGGTCACACCATGCAGCATGAGCTCGAAGTGGCCGGGGCGGCGGGGGCGCTGGGCTCGATTGACGCCAACACGGGGGACGAGTTGCTGGGCTGGGACACCGACCAGTTCCCGACCAGCATCTACCTGACGACCTACACGATGTTGAGCGTGCTGAAGTATGGGGGGTTCAAGACCGGGGGCGTGAACTTTGACGCGAAGGTGCGGCGGGAGAGCTTCGAGCCGGTGGACCTGTTCCACGCGCACATTGGCGCGATGGATGCCTTTGCGCGCGGGCTGAAGATCGCGGCGGCGATTCGCAAGGACGGGCGCCTGGCGGAGTTTGTGAAGCAGCGCTACGCCTCGTGGGATGGCGGGATGGGGGCGAAGATTGAAGCCGGTCAAGTGGGTTTCAAGGAACTCGAAGCCTACATGCTCAAGAAGGGCGAGGTGGCGGCAAATGTCAGCGGCCGGCAGGAGTTCCTCGAGAACCTCATCAACGAGTTCATCTGAAGTCTGGCCGCCGACAAAGAGGTCGGCCCCAAGCCGCAACCCGCCCGGCCCGAACCGTCCAACCCCGATCCGATGGGCATGCCGAGCCCGTCTCACCGGCACGTTCATCAGCGGCGGATCCTTCGATGCCATCACCGTGACGGGCGGCATCTTCGAGAGCATTGATTACGTCACCGGCAAGCAGGTCGTGATCACCGCCGTCGCGGTGCCTGAACCCGGCGCGTTGGCGCTGTTCGGCTTGGGCCTCGCAATGCTGGTGGCTGTCCGCGGCCGCCCCTAGCCCGGAAGCATCCAGGACCCGGCATTCCCAGCACAATCCCCGGACGGCTTCGGGACGGCCCGTGGGCCTAGAATTCCGCGTTGCCCGGGGTGCGGGCAAAGGGGATCACGTCGCGGATGTTGCTGACGCCGGTCAGGAACATGATCAGACGCTCGAAGCCGAGTCCGAACCCCGCATGGGGCACCGTACCGTGCCGGCGCAGGTCGGTGTACCACCGGTAATCGTCCGGGTCGAGCTGGTGGGATTTCATGTTGTCGAGCAACTGGTCGAGGCGCTCCTCGCGCTGCGCCCCGCCAATGACCTCGCCAATGCCCGGCACCAGCACGTCCATGGCGGTGACGGTCCGCCCGTCGTCGTTCAGGCGCATGTAGAACGGCTTGATCTGGCGCGGGTAGTTGAAAACGGTCGTCGGGCTCTTGAAATGTTCCTCGGTAAGGAACCGTTCGTGCTCGGATTGCAGGTTCTGACCGTCGTCCACGGGGAACTCGAATCGTTTCCCTGCCTGTTGGAGGATCTTGATGGCCTCGGCGTAGGCTACCCGGACGAACGGTCGTTCGACAACGAACCGGAGTCGTTCCTCGACGCCCGGGTCCACGAACCGGCTGAAGAAAGCCAGGTCCTCGGCGCAATGTTCGAGGGCGTGCCGGGCCATGGCCTTGATGAATTCCTCCGCCAGGTCCATGTCGCCCTGCAGATCGCAAAACGCCATCTCGGGTTCGATCATCCAGAATTCAGCGGCGTGCCGGGCGGTGTTCGAGTTCTCCGCGCGGAACGTCGGCCCGAAGGTGTAGATGTTCGACAGCGCGCAGGCGAAGGCTTCGCCCTCGAGTTGCCCGCTCACGGTCAGGTAGGTGGGCTTTCCAAAGAAATCGGCCGCCGGATGGGCCGCGGCGCCGGGTTTGAGCGTGGTGACCCGAAACATCTCGCCGGCTCCCTCACAATCGCTGCCGGTGATGATCGGGGTGTGGACATGGATGAAGTCGCGGCTCTGGAAGAACTCATGGACGGCGTAGGCCAGGCGGCTGCGCACCCGGAACACCGCGCCGAACAGGTTCGAGCGCGGACGCAGATGCGCAATGCTGCGCAGGAACTCGAGTGTGTGGCCCTTTTTCTGAAGCGGATAGTCCGGTCCCGCCTCCCCCAGGAGTGTCAGTCGGGCGGCTTGGACTTCCCACTTCTGCTTGCCGCCCGGCGAGGCAGCCAGACGCCCCTCCACCTCGAGCGATGCGCCGGTGGCCAGCTTGTGGATGTCCGCGTAGCCCGGGATGGCGGCGTCCGCAACCACCTGGATGCCCGCGAGGCAGGACCCGTCGTTGATTTCGAGGAAGGAAAAACCCTTGGAATCCCGCCGGGTGCGAATCCAGCCCTGAACCAGCACGTTATCCCGGGGTTCCGCGGTGGCGAGCAGATGTTTGATCAAGGTGCGCATGCTGACTTTGGTCTATGCAGGGCTTTCCAGGAATCCGTCGTCTCGGAGCGCGGGTCTGTCCACCCTCCGCAGCGGCTCTGCCACGGAGGGCGGGCGACCCGCAGCAGCATCGCCATGTCCGGTGTCCACATAGGTTCGCTCACCCATCCGCCCTGCGAGGCTGCTGCGGCTCATGGAACCGCGCTCCTCCGCAGCGGCTCCGATGATACGGGCGGCTGCGGGTTGAGGACCACTCGCGCTCCCAGGCCGGCCCGGTTCGAGCCGGTCCACCTCAACCCAGTTCCTCCCTCACCCGCTCCAGCAACCTCCGGGTGGCGCGAATCCCCTCGTATTCGCCCAGCCGGCTGCCCTCGTATTCGATGCCCACGTAACCGTGGTAACCGGCCTCCGTCACAATCTGCAGGATGCGGGCGTAATCCATCTTCGTTTCGTTGCCCGCCTCGTCGAAGTCATAGCTCTTGGCACTGACGCCCTTGGCGAAGGGCATCAATTCCTTGATGCCCTGGTAGCGGTCATATTCCTCGCCCGGCGCGATGCGAAAATTGCCGAAGTCCGGCAAGGTGCCGCAATTGGGCAGGTTCACCATCTTCATGACTCCGGCCAGCCAGGTGCCGTTGGACGACAACCCGCCGTGGTTTTCCACGATGACATTCAAACCGTGGGGCGCTGCGTAGCCGGCGAGGGAGCGCAGGCCGTCCGCAGCGCGCTTCTGCTGCTCCTCGAAGCTGCCCTTGCCGCCCGTGGCGGCGTTGACACGGATGGAATGGCATCCGAGCCGTTTGCCGGCCCGGACCCACTGATGATGATTCTCGACAGCCTGGTTCCGGGCGGCATCGTCCGGATCCCCCAGTGACCCCTCGCCGTCGCACATGATCAGCAGGCTGCGCACGCCTTCGCCGTCGCAGATCCGCCTGAGTTCGTCGAGATACGCTTCATCCCCCGCCTTGTCCTTGAAGAACTGGTTGACGTATTCCACCGCGTCGAGGCCGAACTCCTGTTTGGCCACCTTGGGAAAGTCGAGGTTGGTCAATTTCTTCTCCCCCAGCGCGCGGTGCAGCGACCATTCCGCAAGGGAGATCTTGAACTGGGGTTCGGCGGCAAAGAGGTGGGGGGCCATGGCGACGGTTCCGAGGGCGACGCCGCTTTGGACCAGAAACGAGCGGCGGGACAAAGGTGCGTTCATGTGTGAAGGGTGGGCCAACGGGGTGGCCAAAGCAATCCCGAGGCATGCCCCTGTTGACGCCGGGCGAGCCTGCCAACAGACTGTGGCCCGTCATGGGAAGGATGAAGGCATCCCTTCAGATCATTCCGTTGGAGCGCACCCGGCGCAACGTGCGGCGATTCCTGCAGGTGCCCTATGCCCTGTACGCCGGCGACCCGCACTGGGTGGCGCCGCTCTTGATGGATTTGGAGAAGGTGTTTCAGGAGGCCAACCCGCTGTTCGAGCACGCGGAGATGCAACTGTGGGTGGCGCGCCGGGATGGTCGGGACGTGGGCCGGATTGCGGGGATCCTGGAGCAGTTGCACAACCGGATGCACGGGGAACGGACGGTTTTTTTCGGATTTTTCGAGTGCATCCACGACCAGGAGGTGGCGGACCGGTTGTTGGGTGCCGTGGAGGATTGGGCCCGTGGCCGGGGGATGAACCAACTTCTGGGTCCGATGAACCCCACCACCAACGACGAGTGCGGCCTGCTGGTGGAGGGCTTCGACAGCCCGCCCGTGTTCATGATGACCTACAACCCGCGCTATTACGCGGGCCTCGTCGAGTCCGCCGGGTTCGCCAGGGCCAAGGACCTGCTGGCCTACGATTTCGACCTGGCCAACACGCCCATGTCCCGGTTCGAGCGGATCTGGTCCAAGTTCCAGAAGCGCGAGCCGGAGATCCGGATCGAGCCGGTGCTCAAGAAGACCCTCGAGCGGCAGCTCACGCAGATCCAGCACGTGTACAACGAGGCGTGGGAGGAGAACTGGGGGTTTGTGCCGATGACCGATGCGGAGATTCAGTTCATGGCGGCGCGCCTGAAACCGCTGCTGGTCGAGGGCCTGACCCAGATCGCGTTGGAAGGGAACGAGCCGGTGGGCTTTCTTCTTGCCTCCTCCGATTTCAACGAGGGCTTCCAACCGCTCAAAGGCCGGCTGCTGTCGCCGGGCCTGTTCAAGGCGTTGCCCTATCTGCTGCAGTGGAAGGTGCCGAAGTACTGTCGCGTGCTCACCTTGGGGGTCAAGGCGTCCCATCGCGGGCGCGGCATCGAGGCGGCAATGCTCACCCACGGATTGCGCACCGGGTTCCGCCTCGGGTTCAAGCGGGTCGAATCCTCCTGGATCCTCGAGGACAACACCGCCGTGCAACGCGTCATTCAGTTGTTCGGAGGCGAGGTTTACAAGCGGTACCGGCTCTACGGGAAGGGCGTGGGGGCCTGAAACCTGAATACGGAGAACCGAATTCCGGAAAGCCGGAGGCCGGAAAGGACCCCGCGGATCTGGATCTTTGGACCTCGGCTTTCCCGCCTCACTCGAGCGCCGGAACCGCTTCCGGCTGCGCGGATCGGGCAGTCGCACCCTCGAACTTCCAATACAGCCAGTTCGCCAGGGGCAGCAGCACGGCGGCTGTCAGAACTCCAGCCATGACGTCCACCACATAATGGTAACGGCAGTAGATCGTGGAAACGCACAACAGCAGCGCCATGACCAGGTGCAGGTGGCGGATGCGCGGGAGGTAGCGGAAGGAGAAATAGAGGGTGCACAACGCGATGGCCACATGGCTGCTGGGCAGGGCGGCGCCGGGCGCCTCGAAGATCTCGTAGATCACCGCCATGATGTTGAAGAAGGGGCCGGCCTGCACGGCCGGTGGATACTCATGGGTGGGCGCCAGGCTCCAGACGGCTTGCGGCAGCGCATAGCCCTCGATTTCGCGCATGAACAGCCGCGGCCCCACCACCGGCAGGAAGATGTAGATCGTGTAGCAAACGTAGAACACGAACGAGACCACCGAGACGTAATGGAAAAAGGCCGGCCGGTTGCGCAGGAAGAGGGCCAGCCCCACCCCCACAATCATCACGTAATAGCTGAAGTAGGCCATGTAGAACAGCTCGCTGACCACCAGGTGGGGCAGTTTCTCCATGAACCACATGCTGGGCTGCGTTCCAAACCACGCCTGCTCCCAGCCGATCACCAGCGGATCGAGGTATTCGACGAAGAACATGCGGTTGAGCGAGCCGGTTTCCCGGAACATCGCCGTGTAGAGCAGGACCGGATAGAAATGACGGAGGAAGGTGAGGACCCGGCCGGCGCCTTCCCTCGCGCCGCGCGACACCAGCCAGTGGACTCCGCCCAGACAGAGTCCATGCGCGCCCACCAGCCAGGTCCAGGCGGGCACGGTGCCGTTGTGGAACAAGAGAATGAGCAATGCCACGAACAGGAGGTAACCCTGCGTCGCGTAGTCGATGAACTTGTAATGCCTGAACATGGCCTGAACCCCACGGCCTGGGCCGTGGATGGGACCGGTCCTCAAAAACTCTCCGTTCCGGCAGGGCGCCGCTGCATCGGTGCCGGGCCGCGCACCGCGCGGCCCCGCCTGTCCGGAAACCTTCGTGTCAATCGGGCTGGAGCCAGCCCGCCGCTCGATAGGCCTGCGCGGTGCGCCGCACACCTTCAGATAGACCGACGGGACATTCCAGCCCCAATTCATCCTTGAGCCGGGTGGCGTCGCACACCCAGCCCGGTGCGCGCAGTTCGGCATACTTCTGGCGGCTGACCACGTTTGCCCGGCGTGTGAGTTGGGAGACCAGTTCCTGTCCCCAGCACATCGGCCAGAGCAGCGGCGTCGGAATCGGCAGGCGCAGCGGGCGTTTGCCGAATTGCTCCGCCACCCGTTCTCCGAACTGTCGCGCGGTCCGGACTTCGGGGTTGGCGGCGAAGAAAACCTTGCCCGCCGCAGCCGGATGGAGCAGGCAGTCCACAATCACCCGCGCCAGATCTTCGACGTACACCAGGCTCAGGGCCTGGCGTCCGCACCCGACATCCGGCAAGAAGCCGGACTGCACCGCCTTGAACAGTCGCAGAAACTCGCCGTCGCGCGGACCATAAACCGCAGGCGGACGGATGATGACCCAGGGTGTCCGGCCGTGCTGAATCACCTCTTGTTCGCCCGCGAGCTTGCTCTTTCCGTATTCGGACACGGGATGGGGAGCATCGGTTTCCCGGACCGGCCGATCCGCCCCGCCCGGTCCGGCTGCGGCGAGGCTGGACACCAGCACGAGTCGCTGAATGCGGGCGGCATTGGCCGCGTTCACGAGATGACGCGTGCCGATCTGGTTGGCCTCGTAGAACTCCCGGATCCGCAGCGCCTTGACCAACCCGGCGCAGTGGATCACGTGGGTCACGCCCTCGAGCGCGGCAGGCAGGTCATCCGGGCGGTCCACCGAACCCTCCCTCACCTCGATGGCCGGCAAGTGGGGTTGGATGAACCGGCGCGAGCTGGTGGAGCGGAGCAGGAGACGGGTGGCCATGCCCCGCTGCCTGAGGCAATCCAGGATATGGCTGCCCACGAATCCCGACGCCCCTGTCAGCAGGACCTTCACCGGACCCTAGAGGATCCCCAACTGCTTGCCCACCTGGCCGAGTTTTTCCAAGGCGCGGTCGATCTGGCTGTCCGTGTGGGTGGCCATGAGGCTGATGCGGATCAGCTCGTGTCCGGGCGGCACGCCGGGTGAAACCACCGGGTTCACGAACAAGCCTTCTTCCTCGAGACGCTTGCAGTACAGGCAGGTCTTGGCGAGGTCCCGCACATAGACGGGCAGGATGGGCGTTTCGGAAGCGCCGAGATCGAAGCCGAGCGCCAGCAGACCCTCCTTCATCCGGCGGGTGTTGTGCCAGAGATGGTTGAGCCGCTCCGGCTCGCTCTTCATGATGCGCAGCGCGGCGAGGGCGGAGGCCGCGTTGGCGGGGCTCATGCTGGCGCTGAACACCAAGGGCCGGGAGTGGTGCTTGAGATAATCAATGGTGGCGGCGTCGGACGCGATGAATCCACCCAGGCTCGCCAGCGACTTGCTGAACGTGCTCATGATGAAATGCACGTCGTCACTCAGGCCGAAATGGTCCGAGGTCCCAGCTCCCCTGCGGCCCAGCACCCCCACGCCATGCGCGTCGTCCACCATGACTGCCGCGTTGTACTTTCGGGCCAGCCGACACAGGTCCGGAAGCTTGATGATGTCGCCTTCCATGCTGAAGACGCCATCGACCACAATGAACTTGCCCGCCGCGGGATCCAGCCTCTGCAACCGGGTTTCGAGCGCCCCCATGTCGTTGTGGGCAAACCGCAGGAATTGGCCCAGGGACAGGCGGCAACCCTCGACCAGGCTGGCGTGGTTGCTCTTGTCGGCCAGGATGAATTCGTCCTTGCCGACCATGGCGCTAACCACGCCCAAGTTGACCTGGAACCCGGTGCTATAGAGCAGGGCGGCTTCCTTGCCGACCAGTTGGGCGATCTCGGCTTCCAGCTCCAGGTGCAGATCCAAGGTGCCATTCAGGAACCGCGAGCCGGCGCAACCGCTGCCGTATTTGTCCACGGCGGCTTTGGCGGCTTCCTTGATCTTGGGATGATTGGTCAGCCCCAGATAACTGTTGGACCCGAGCATCAGGATCTGACGCCCGTTCATGGTCACCTCGGTGTCCTGCGCCGAGGAGATGGTCCGGAAATAGGGGTAGAGCCCCGCCGCCCGCGTTTCTCTTGCGGCGGTGTAGTTGTGGACTTTGTCGAAGATGGCCGGTTGGCCTTTGGGCTGGCCGTTCCCGCGCAGCTTGGCCGATTCAGCAACCTCCGGTGATTTCCGGGCTCGGACGATGCCGCTGGCGCTCGAGGGCAGCGTTCGCGTCTGGTTCTGAACAGTCATACTGGATGTAAAAACCTGACGACCTTGGTGTCGCAACTTAGACCGTGCAAATCAAACAAATATTTCCTGCCGCCCGGCCATCCCTGGGTTGCCGCATTGCGGGCCTGGGCTGTGGAGCGCTTGATTTGGAACACCTTGCGCCCCTTTCAGCACGGCGAATCGCTGCGGCCGGGACCCACCCTCGAAAGGGGCCGCTGTTTCGGGGTCCGGCAGTGCGGCACCACCCAAGCCGCGACGCAGTGCAGCCCGCCTGCCCGGATATTTCTCCTAAGAATTGGCCCAACCGGCCGCCGAGGCCTGTCCGGTCGGTGTCCCGAGCTCTTCGAGTTCCCCCATTTGTTCAAGATACTCGAACACACGGCCCGCTTCGGCTTCATCCAGGACGTTCAAGGCGAACCCGACATGCACGATCACGTAATCGTCCACCTTCGCCTCCGGGGTGTAGGCCAGGCTCACTTCTTTGACGACACCGCCGAAGCTGACCCGCGCGCTTCGCATCAGCGGGTCATCGCCTGCGACACTCAAGATCTTTCCTGGGACGGCCAGACACATCGTGCGCCCACTATAGGCCAAGCCCCCAACGCGCCGCAACCACCTGCCCGAGGGCAATGCCCCCGTCATGGGTTGGCACCCGCTGGTGCCAGTGGGGGTGGAAGCCTCGTTCCTGCAATCGCAGGACGCTGTGTTCCAGCAATCGGCGGTTCTGGAAGCATCCCCCGCTGAGCACGACCTGCTGGATGCCCACCCGCTGGGCCACTTCCACGATCGCCTCTGTCAAGGCGTTGTGGAAGCGGGCGGCGATCAGACCCCTGGGGGTGGAGGCGCGGACATCGGCCAGGATACCGTGAATGAGTGGAGCCCAATCGACGCGCAGCGGCCCGTATTGCGTGTTGCGTGAACTGGGTAATGCGGCTCGGGTCGGCTGGCGCCGGTCAGGCAAGCCCACTGGTGCGGCATCCAGAATGCCCATGGGATAGCCGTCAGGAGTGGACTCACCTTCGGCGGCGAACTCCAGTTCCATGGCCGCCTGGCCTTCATGTCGCACCTGCTGGCGCAGCCCGGTCAGCGCCGCCACCGCGTCAAACAACCGGCCTGCGCTGCTGGTTCGGGGCGAATTCGTGCCGCGTTCCAGCATCCGGCCCAGCGTGTTCAGTTCCTCGGAGGTGAAGGACTGGAGGGCGGGATTGGCGGGCAGGCCGGCCAGGCGCCCGCCGCACAGTTCATACAACACGCCCACCGCGGACCGCCTGGGCTCCTTCACCGCCGCGTCACCGCCAGGCAGGCGAAACGGCCGCAGGTGCGCCACGCGATTCCATTCCAAACCACTTCCCCCCTGGGAAATCAGGATAAACTCCCCACCCCACACGGTCCCGTCAGGCCCCCAGCCGGTCCCGTCCCACGATACCCCTAGGACGGGTGGAGCCAGTTCGTTTTCCGCCATGCAGGACACGATATGCGCCACATGATGCTGCACTTGGATCAGGTCTGGACTGCGCTGGCGAACGGAGCGGGCCCCCAGTGGGGTGGAGGCTGCTGAAGACTCCCTGCCATCCAGGACGCGTGCGATGGTCCATTCCCCGTCCACGGTGGTTGCGCTGGCAAGGCGGGCCGGGGTGCTTGCCGCCAGCTCGCTGGCAAACCGGGTCGAAAGATAATCCGGGTGCAGATCCGCCACCACAATCAACGCCCGCGCCTCATAGAGGCTCTGCAGATCTTCGGCGGCCCGCTGGAATGCGCGATAGGCGGGCTCGGTTTCCAGGTCGCCGACGTGCTGGCTGATGAAGACTTGTGGACCGGCCCCAAGGGCCACGGCATTCTTCAGATGCGCTCCCACCCCCAGGGTAATTTGTGATTCCTGATTTGAAATCCCAGATCTTACGGCGACCGGGAGCGGTGCGTAGCCGCGGGCCCGGCGCAGCACCATCTCCCGCCCCGCCATCAACCGGACAACCGAATCATCCACATGGCGCGCGATGGGCCGGTTGTGCACCAGGAAGCCGTCGGCAATTCCAGCCAGGCGTTCGACCGCTTCCCGTTCCTCGGTACAGATGGGTTCATCGGACACATTCCCACTGGTAGCCACCAGCGGCATCCCGACGTCGCCCAGCAGCAGATGGTGCAGCGGCGTGTAGGGCAGCATGACTCCGAGCCAGGGATTGCCGGGGGCGACTGAAGGGACGATTGGCGAGGGGCGATCGGCGATTCGTTTCAGCAGAACAATGGGGGCTTCCGGGGACTCGAGGAGTCGTCGTTCGAGCGGTGAAACGTCGCAAACGGCCCGGACCTGATCCAGGGAGGGCATCATCACCGCGAACGGCTTCTCCTCGCGCCGCTTGCGTTCCCGCAGTTGCCCCACCGCTCTGTCATCGCAGGCCAGGCAAACGAGGTGGAATCCACCCAGTCCTTTGACCCCAACAATCCGGCCGTCCGCAATGGCTTCCGCCGCCTGGCGAAGTGCGGCGTCCGCCGAGGCGAGTTCCTTCCCCGATTGATCCCACCAGGCGAGTTGCGGACCGCAGTTTGGACAGGCATTGGGCTGCGCATGGAACCGGCGATGGGCTGGGTCCTCGTACTCGGCCTGGCACGCGGCGCACATCGCAAACCCCTTCATGGTGGTGTTCGCGCGGTCGTAGGGCAGGGATTCGAGAATCGAGAAGCGCGGACCGCAGTGGGTGCAGTTGGTGAAAGGATACCGGTGGCGACGGTTTCCCGGATCCAGAATCTCGCGCAGGCAGTCCGGACAGGTGGCGATATCCGGCAGCACGATGACCGACTTGTTGCCCGTGGACTGGCTGGGGCGGATTTCAAACCCCTCGAATCCAACGGGATCCAGCCAGGCGGGTTCGAGGCTTTGAATCGAGCTGTGCGGCGGGCGTTCGAGGGGAAGCCTTGACAGGAACTCACCCAGCGCGGCGTCTTCACCCTCCACCTCGATGAACACGCCCTGGGCCGTGTTGGTCACCCACCCGTGCAGCCCCAGGTCCTTCGCCAGGCGATAGACGTACGGCCGGAATCCAACTCCCTGAACCACTCCCCGGATGACGATGCGCAGCCGCATTGAATGAGGCGGCAGCATGGTGGTTGATTGGAACGGGTGTCAATCGACGAGTCCTCCCCGCCGCCCTGTGAACAACCAGTCAACATCTTCCCGTTGGAAATTGTGATTTTGTGGTAATCATTCCGGCTCCGACTCCGTAGATTAACGCGTTGTCCATGGCCCCCATTGATTTCAAACCGGACGAGCGAGTCGTGAAGCGATGGGGGTTTTATGCCGAGGGACGACTGGCCTATGGCGGCGTTGCCATTTTGGCCGGCCCCGGGGAAGTCCGGGTGCACTTCTTTGAGACCGAGAATCATGCCGATACCGCCTCGCTGCCCGAGCGGATCGGTCGGGAGCAGATGATTCGTGGATGTGCGCGGGCGGACCTTGACGGGGCCCTGGGTTCCGGCTGGGTTGTCCGGTTCGAGTTCCACCGACGCAAACTTGATGACAAAGCGTTGCTTCGGGTGGTGTTCGGGTCCGCCCCGATCCGGAGCGAATTCTCCAACCATTCGGACGATTCCTGAAGGGGGAAACTTCCCAAGCTGGACGTGAGTTGGGGCCCTGAACCCGTTGCGCAGGACCGCGGCTCCATGAGCCGCAGCAGCCTCGCAGGGCGGATGGGTGAGCGAACCTTTGTGGACCCCTGGCTTGGCGCCGCCGCTGCGGGTCGCGGACCCGATCGGGACCGACGGTTACCCCGAAAGAGCGAAGGCGGTTTCGGGAAGCGAGGCGGTCCAAACCGGAGTCCGAACCGCCCCGCCAAACCCAGTCAGCAGACGCCAAGGAGGTGGGGGTGGGGAACCCCGCTGAAGAAACGTGCTGCTGAACTTCAGGCTGGATTGTTACGAACAGGTCACAGTTTGGCAACAGGAATTTTTCAGCGATGGGACTTTTCCGTTTTCAAGGTCGTTGAGCTGGGATATGACTGGTGCGTGCCCCCATCCCACGCCGCTGTTTTCCTGGATCGCGACGGGACCCTGATCGTGGAGAAGGAGTATCTGAGCGATCCTGCAGGGGTGGAGATTTTTCCAGGAGTCGGAGCGGCTCTGCGTCGGCTGATGGACGCCCGACTCCGGCTGGTCGTGGTCACGAACCAATCGGGGATTGGTCGGGGCTATTACACCGAAGCCGACATGCACCGGGTGAACCAGCGGGTTCTGGATCTCCTGGCCCCTGAAGGGGTGCGATTCGAGCAGATCTATTTTGCTCCGGAGGCGCCGGACCAACCGAGCCGGGGACGCAAACCGCTGCCCCAGTTCTTGTTCGATGCCCGCGACGCCTTCGGGCTGGACCTGACCCGCAGTTGCATGGTGGGCGACAAGCAGGCGGACCTGGAATGCGGTTGGAATGCCGGGGTGCGGCAGTGCATCCTCGTGCGCACAGGCTACGGCCGGGAAACCGAGGCACAACTCGGCTCGGACGCCAGCCGGACCGTGGTGGTGGACGATTTGACGGCCGCCGCGGAATGGATATTGCAGTCGATTCAGCCCTGAACCGGGCCGGGGGGCGATAGAAGACCCTCTGCCCGCGGATCGCGGATTGAACGCTGCAACCTTGTAGAGTCTCAACAAAACCTATGTGTGGCATTATTGGATACGTGGGCAAACGCCAGGCGGGGCCGGTGCTGCTGGACGGCTTGCGCCGCCTGGAATACCGCGGTTATGACAGCGCCGGCGTGGCCGTCCTGAACGAGGCCCGCCTGCTCACGCGCAAGAAGAAGGGCAAGATCGACGAAGGCCTCGCCCGGTTGATGCAGCAGGAGGCGGTGTCCGGACATCTCGGGATCGGCCACACCCGCTGGGCCACGCACGGAGCGCCGTCGGATGAGAATTCGCACCCGCACCTCGACCAAAGTGCGCACATCGCCTTGGTGCACAACGGGGTGATCGAGAACTTCGATCATCTCAAACAGGAGCTCACCCGCGAGGGGCACACCTTCCAGTCCGCCACCGACACCGAGGTGCTGGCGCATCTCATTGGCAAGCACTACGAGGCGTTCAGGACCGAGACGCCGAAGAACGGGCAAACCCACCCGCTCACCAAGGCGGTGGTGTCCGCCTTGAAGGAAGTCATCGGAACCTACGGCATCGCGGTGTTGTGCACGGATCATCCGGACATCCTTGTGGGTGCCCGCCGGGGGTCCCCGTTGATTGTGGGCGTGGGGCACCAGGAGAACTTCCTGGCCAGCGACGCGGCCGCCATCGTCGCGCACACCCGCCAGGTGGTTTACCTGAATGACCTGGACGTGGTGACCCTCAGCGCCGGCGATTTCAAGGTCGAGCGGCTGGATTCGGCGGCGGCCGAGTTCCGGATCAGCCAGTTGGAATTCGAGGAGGAGGCGGTGGAGAAGGGCGGTTACCCCCATTTCATGCTCAAGGAAATCTTCGAGCAGCCGCAGTCCGTGCGGAACACGCTGCGTGGGCGCCTCAATTTCGAGGAGGCCACCGCGAAGCTCGGCGGACTCAACCTGACCCCGGCGGAGTTGCGCGCGGTGGACCGCATCGTCATCCCGAGTTGCGGCACCAGTTGGCACGCGGCGTTGGTGGGGGAATACCTGTTCGAGGACCTGGCGCATGTGCCCGTGGAGGTCGAGTACGCCAGCGAGTTCCGCTATCGCAACGCCCCCATCGAGAAAAACACCCTCACTCTCGTCATCAGCCAGTCGGGTGAAACCGCCGACACCCTGGCCGGGTTGCGCGAGTCGCGCCGGCGCGGCCACAAGGTCCTGGGTATCGTCAACGCCGTCGGCAGCACCATCGCCCGGGAATCCGACGGCGGGGTGTACCTGCACGCGGGTCCGGAGATCGGGGTGGCCTCCACCAAGGCGTTCACCTCGCAGGTGACCGTGCTGGTCCTGATGGCGGTGCTGATGGGCCGCATCCGCATGATGTCCTCGCGCCAGGGCCTGCAGATCCTCAAGGCGCTGGAGCAGATCCCGCCGCAGATGGAGCAGGTGCTCGCGCTGGACGATCAGATCAAAAAGATCGCCCTGAAATATGCCCAGGCGGAGGATTTTTTCTTTCTTGGACGCCAGTACAGCTACCCGGTCGCCTTGGAAGGCGCCCTCAAGCTCAAGGAGATCTCCTACATCCACGCCGAGGGGCATCCGGCCGCGGAAATGAAGCACGGGCCCATCGCGCTGATTGACGAGAAGACCCCCACGGTCTTCCTGGCCCCCTCGGATTCGCTGTACGAGAAGACCTTCAGCAACCTGGAGGAAATCAAGGCGCGCCAGGGACCAATCATCGCGCTGGCCACCGAAGGCAACAAACGCATCGCCAGCCGGGTGGACGATGTGATCTATCTGCCCCCCGTCCTCGAACAGCTCTGGCCCCTCCTGGCTGTGATCCCGCTGCAACTGCTTGCCTACCACATCGCCGTCGCCCGCGGCTGCGACGTGGACAAGCCGCGCAACCTCGCCAAGAGCGTCACGGTCGAGTAGCGAACACCCAAACAGGGCTTGCGGTGCAGGGCAACCGACCTAAACTGGGCCCATGGGGCGGTGGTCACATATACGCCACGGTTGGAGACGGACGTGGCATCGACATGGGCTCAAAGTGGCTGTGTGTCTGATCGTCCTCGTCGTCATGGCCGTCATGGGACTCCTCATCTGGTTCCTGTCCGACGTCCGCTTCCGGGCCCGGTGAAGGGAAGCCTTCAAGAGATCAACCCACGCTTCCGCAAAATGGCTTCCATGGCCTTGTCCATGAGCAGGTCGGCGAGCGGACGGGACATTTCATCGAGTCGTCCACAGGCGGCTTGCAAGGCGTTCACATCGCCGGTCTCCGTTTCCGGATTCCCGGCGTCCAGGATGGCCTGCACCACGGCGACGGCTTCCCGCAGCCGGCCTGCGTAGCTGGCCTCCAGTTCTCCCTGGCAATCCTCGAGGCCCTTGTGGGTGGCGGAAAGCAGGGCGCGGGCCTTGAGTCGGGCCTCGACCCAGCGCCGGGCGGCCAGATCCTCGAAGGCGTGATCCACCGATTCCTCGACCATCCGCTGAACGTCCGCGTCGTCCACATCCACGGCGGACTTGAGATCCACGACGTTCTGCCGGCCGGTGCGGGTGTCGCGGGCCAGGACCTGCAGGATGCCGTTGGCGTCGATCTCAAACTGCACGCCCACCCGGGGCACACCGCGCGGGGCGGGGTCAAACTCGAGCGTGAAGCGGCCCAGGCTCCAGTTGTCCCGGGCCCGCTCGCGCTCGCCCTGCAAGACGTGGATGAGCATCTCGCGCTGGCCGTCCACCGCGGTGGTGAACATTTCGCCGGCCTTGACCGGAATGGTTGAGTTGCGGGGAATGATCACGTTCATCAACCCGCCGAACGTCTCCAGGCCCAGCGACAGAGGCGTGACGTCGAGCAGCAGCATCTGGTTGAACTCACCCCCGAGGATCGCCGCTTGAATGGCCGCGCCCAGGGCAATCGCCTCGTCCGGGTTGACGCCCGTGTTCAGTTGCGGCCCCGCGGCGCGGTGATAATCCGCCCCCAGTCGAAGGGCGCCGCGCGTTTCCTCGAACTCGGCGCATCCAAACCACTTGGAAACCAGGCGGCGCACCAGCGGCATGCGGGTCTGTCCACCGACCAGGATCACCTGGTCCAGGTCCTGGGGCTCCAGCCGGGCATCGGCCAGCGAACGCAGGCAATGCGTCCGCGTGCGCTCGAGGAGGCCCCGCGTGAGTTCCTCCAGTTCATCGCGCGTCAGCCTATGGTGAAAACTGCGGTCCGGCGTGAGGAAAGGCAGGGAAATCTCGACCGCGTTTTCCTCGCTCAGCCGGATCTTGGCCTGCTCGGCGGCCTCGCGCAGGCGGGCGAGGACGTTCGGGGATGAGTGAGTGGCTGAATCGTGACCCGGTTGAATCGTGGAATCGTCGCCTGGGGAACCCACCGGGTTGGATCGGACCGGTTCAACGGCGCTCCCCTTCCCCCATTCAACACCTTCCTGGCTCAACCGTTCCACCCAGCCCCCGATCTTGCCCGCCAGAAACCGGACCAGTGCGGCGTCCAGGTCGTCCCCGCCGAGTTGTGTGTTGCCGTGGGTGGCGAGCACACGGAACACCCCTTCGTGCAGTTCGAGGATGGAAAGGTCGAATGTGCCGCCGCCCAGGTCGTACACGGCCACCTTCGACTTCTCCTTCAGCCGGTTCAGTCCGTAGGCCAGCGCGGCGGCGGTGGGTTCGTTGAGGATGCGTTCCACGGTGAACCCGGCCCGTTCGCCGGCTCGCTTGGTGGCGCTGCGCTGGGCGTCGTTGAAATAGGCCGGCACGGTGATCACCGCGCGGTGCACCGGTTCCCCGAGGAACCCCTCGGCATCGCGCTTGAGCTTGCGCAGGATCTCGGCCGACACCTCCTCGGGCGTCAGTGTGCGGGTTCCCAGATCGAAGGTCACCGCCGCCGGATCTGCGACATTGACCACGTAGGGCAGCCGGCGTTCCTCCGGGGTCAGGTCCAGTCCGCGACGTCCCATGAACCGCTTCACCGAAGCGATGGTTTCCCGCGGGTGCAGGGCGCGGACGCGCCGGGCGGCGTGACCGACCACGGGCGGTTCGCCCGAGGCCGGGTAATGGACGACGGACGGGGTAAGGCGCCGCCCTTCGGCATCGGCGATGACCAGGGGGATGCCGGATTCGACCACCGCCACCAGTGAGTGGGTGGTGCCCAGATCGATGCCGATGATTCGACTCATGAGGTGGTTTGGGTGACGGCCCGGGGCCGGGGGCGAATCTCGGCCAAAGCGCCCCGGGTTTCAACCCTTGTTCCATTCGATTCCCTCGCTTGACTCGCCTCCGTTCGTTGTTACCCTGCCGCGCTCCGGAAATCAGCCGGTTTCAGGGCTGTCCGGGGCACCCGGACGGTGTGGAGAATTTCAACCGATTATGAAGCGCCAGTATCAACCATCCAAGAGGACTCGCAAACGGCAGCATGGTTTCCTCGCCCGCAACCGCAGCAAGAGCGGCAAAGCCATCCTGGCCAACCGTCGCCGCGTCGGCCGCAAACGCCTGACCCCGGTCTAGATCCGTGACCCCCGCCCCGCAGCGATTGTCGTTGGGGCGTGACCGGCGAATGCGTTGCAGCCGGGACTTCGCCCGGGTTCGACAAGGGGGTCGGCGACTGGCACACGGCTGTCTGATTGCCAACTGGATGCCACTGCCTCCCGAATCCCAAAGCCGCCTGGGGGTGATCACCACCCGCAAGCTGGGCAATGCGGTGGCGCGCAGCCGGGCCCGGAGACTCCTCCGGGAATCGTTCCGCCGCCATCAACTCGAACTGGCCCGTCCGGTGGACCTGGTTCTGGTGGCCCGCCCTTCCATTGCCGGCAAGTCATTCATCCAGGTGGAACACGAGTTCCTCGCGACCGCCCGCAAGGCGGGGTTGCTCAAGACTGGCACCTGATGCGCCCGTTGCTTCAATGGCTGCTGATCGCGCTGATCCGTCTCTACCGGCGTTTCCTCTCCCCGGTGCTGACGACGGTCTTTGGGCCGTTGGGGGGATGCCGTTTTGACCCGACCTGCTCCGTTTATGCCCTGCAGGCTATCCAGGGGCATGGACCATTCCGCGGAAGCTGGCTGGCCTTGAAGCGCATCGGCCGTTGCCATCCCTGGGGCGGGTGTGGACATGACCCCGTCCCGACCGCCCACGCGCCGGAGTGTTCGGACCCAACCCACCGCTGCGGCCCCCCCCGCATCACGCTCGCCGCCACCCCTCACTGAGCCATGGACCGCAAAGCCATCATTGTCATCGTCGCCTGCGTCGGGTTGATGATTCTCTGGACCACCGTGTTGGTGCCGAAGTACCTGACCCGGCCGCTGCCGCCCGGCGCGACCCACCAGGCCAGCCCGGCCGTGGGCGCGGCTCCGTCGGAAGTCACACCCACGCAGACGGCCCTGACCAACGTTTTGTCCCAGGTCTCCGAACCCGTCGCCCCCACGGTGCATCCCGAGGAGCCGGAGGAATCGCTCGAGGTGGTGCATGACAACGTCCGCTATGTCTTCACCTCGCACGGCGGCGGCCTGCGTCGCATTGATCTCCTGGGCTATCCCGAATACGCCGCCGCCGGCACCCAGGACGCCGGCAGCAATGGTGTCGTTTCCCTCAACGCGGGCGTGGATTGGCCGGTGCTGGATCTGTTGGGAGCGGCGGCGTTGCAGGGACGCAGCTATGCGCTGACGCAGACGGCGGGCGGCGTGCGTGCCGAGGCGGCCTGGCCCGGCGGACTCGCGGTGGTGAAGGAGTACCAGTTCGCCTCGAACTACGTCTTCACCGCGCTCGTGCGCTTCGAGAATCGTTCAGACACCGCGATCACCCTGCCCGCGCACGAGGTGTCCGTCGGCGCCGCCACCCCGTTGAGCGCGCGCGACAAGGGACAGGAGGTCGGGGTGCTCTGGTTCGATGGCCGCAAGACCACCGACATCATGGCGGCTTGGTTTGCCAATCGGACCCTGGGCTGTCTTCCCGGAACGCCGCGCAGCGAGTATGCCGGCGGGAATGCCGACGTGGTCTGGGCCGCCGTGCACAACCAGTTCTTCACCCTTGCGACCATCCCGGAGACCAACGCGCCGGCGTTGCTCATTCGCAAGCAGGCGTTGCCGAAACCCGCGCCCGACGAGCTCAGTCGGGACACGCGCCTGAACCGGAACCCGGAGGCCTACCTCACCTCGATGGTGCGCCCGGCCCGGTCCTTGCCGCCGGGGGCTTCGGTGACCGAGTCCTACCACTTCTATGCCGGGCCGAAGGAATACCGCCGGCTGGCGCGTCTGGCCGATGACTTCGGCAATGAACTGGACCTGGTGATGGGCTACGGCGGGTTCTTCGGCTTCTTCGCCAAGGGCCTGTTGCTGGGCATGAACCTGCTCAACGACACCTTCAAGTTCGGCTACGGCATGGCGATCATCGTCATCACCGTCATCATCAAGCTGGTGTTCTGGCCGCTGACCCAGGCGAGCACACGGTCCATGAAGCGGATGCAGGCCCTCCAGCCACAAATGAAGGCCCTCCAGGACAAGTTCAAGGATGACCCGGCCAAGATGAACAAGAAGCTCATGGAGTTCATGCGGGAGAACAAGGTCAGTCCGCTGGGCGGCTGCCTGCCGATGCTCCTTCAGATCCCGGTGTTCTTCGGTTTCTTCAAGATGATCCGCAGCGCCATCGAGCTGCGCGGGGCCCGGTTCCTCTGGGTCAAGGACCTGGCCCAGCCGGATACCCTCTTCATGATCCCGGGTTTCCATTTCCCCTTCAACCTGCTGCCCCTGGTCATGGGCGTCACCATGCTCGTGCAGGCCCGGTTGACCCCGCCTTCGCCGGGCATGGATCCGGTCCAGCAGAAGATGATGCGTTACATGCCGCTGATGTTCCTCGTGTTCCTTTACAACTATTCGGCGGGCTTGACCCTGTATTGGACTGTGCAAAACTTGCTCACCATTCTCCAAACCAAGCTGACGAAGATGAACGAACCGCTCCCAGCCCCGGCTCCGGCGGCACCCGACCCGCGGCCCGCCAAACGCCGCCGCCCTTGAGCGCGATCCGTTCCAGACATCCCTCAAGGCACCATGTCCGCAGAACCCAAGATCACGCTGGCCAAGCTGCTCGAATTGCTCGGTTTTGACGCCGAAGTCGAGCAGCATCAACTCGAGGACGGCATCCTCCTGGATGTGAAAACGGCGGACTCCGGCCGCCTGATCGGCCGGCAGGGCCAGACGCTGTCCGATTTGCAATACGTCTTGAACCGGCTGTTGTTCCAGCAGGACAAGGAGGCGCCCAAGGCCATGGTGGACGTGGCGGGTTACCGCGCCCAGGCCCGCGAGGCGCTGGTCAAGAAAGCCCAGGACGCCGCCCTCAAAGTCCATCGCTGGGGCGATGTGGTGGAGCTGGAGCCCATGAGCGCCTTCGACCGCCGCATCATCCACCAGGCCCTCAAGGACGATCCCGGCATCGAAACTCAAAGCGTCCCCGTCGAAGGCACCGAGAAAAAGGCCATTCTCCTCCGTCCGAAACATTGATCGGTCTGATCCGTCGGATCGGTCGGATCCGTCGGATCTGACTGGCAGGGGCGGGTGGCGGCGGCTATCTTCCGCCGGTCTCCAGCGAGTGGGCCTCCCAGAACCGGCGGGTCCGCAACCGGGAAAGGAACGCTATGCCGCAAGCCATCATGGATCCGGAGGAGGTCCGGCGATTTGCCGAGGAACTCAAGCGATTCAACCTCGACCTCCAGAATCGCATCTCGCTGCTGCAAGCGCGCTTCGCGGCACTGGGCGATACCTGGCAGGACCAGGAACACGCGAAGTTCGCCGACGAGTTTCGTCAGACGATGAAAGCGCTGAAGAGGTTCATGGAGGTCTCCAGCCAGCACACACCCTATCTGCTGCGCAAGGCCCAGCGCATCGAGGAATACCTCAAGCAGCATTGAGCCATGGCCGAACGCGCCCATCTCACCTCCCTCGAGGCCCTGGAATCCTTCCAGACCGCCCTGGTCCTCTACCTGGAGAAAGCCCGGCGCGCCGTGGACGAGATCAGCGACGAGGTGAAGCGCACCCGCACCTGGGTCGAGTCGGACCGGCATGTGCATTGGAAGAACGAGGCCAAACGACGCGCCCGCGTGCTCGAGATGAAGCAACAGGAGCTCTTCAGCGCGCGCATCGGCCATCTCGCCGAAGCCCCCCACGGCTATCAACAAGCGGTGCGCCAGGCGCGACGCGCCCTCGACGAGGCCAACGAGAAACTCGACCAGGTGCGGCGTTGGAGCCGCGAGTTCGATAACCGCGTCGAGCCGCTCGCGCGCCACGTGGACAAGCTGCGCCACACCCTGACCGTGGACATGGGCAAGGCGGTGGCGTCCCTCAGGCAGACCCTCGAAACCCTGCACCAGTATGCCGGAGTGCGCGCATCCCCGGGTGCCGCTTCTCCGGCCGATGCCGGGCCCGCATCCGCCGCATGAGCCTCAGCGCAACCAAATCCCGTCTGGCGGCGTTGACCAACGACCTCTCGGCCCGCTGGCGCGAGACCCGGGAATCCTGGCGCGACGACCGGGCGCTCGAGTTCGAGCAGCGCTACCTGGATGACCTGTTCGCCGGCGTGAACAACGCCCTCAACAACATCGATACCCTTGAACGAATCCTCCACAGAGTCCGCGACGATTGTGAGTAGCCTCCCGGGCGTCTCCGAGGCCCTTACCCGGCTGCGGCAGTTCGCCGACACGGTTCGCACTTTCAGCGAGCGCGAGGCCGCCGTGGAACGCAACTACCGACTCCAGTCCGCCAAGATCAGCCGGACCTTGGAATCGGAGGTTGGCGCGATCTCCGAAGCGCTCTCCACCACCCTGCAGCAGATCAAGACCGCGCATCTTTCCTTTCGCAGCGACCTCGAACGCCACTTCGACCTCCGCCAGACCCACATCAAGCGCGCCCAGGAACGTTGTCGCACCACCGCCCTCCAGTCGATCGAGTCACTCGAGGGCAAGTGGAAGTTCGCGATTCAACGCGACCAGTTGCAGGCCACCCGGCAACGGGATGAGGCCCTCCAAGCCGAACGCAAGCGGTTCGAGGAGTTCACCGTGCTCCTGACCTCGGAACGGGATGCGCTGGCCGCGTTCGAAGCGCGCGCCCTCTCGATCCTGTCGGGCTATCCAGCCTTCCGACGGCAGCTCCTCCAGTCCCAAACCCGGCCCCTGACGGAGACCGGCCTGTCTGCGGACGTGATCCTGGAACGCTACCGCGCGGCGGTGACCGAGGCCCGGCAGGCGCTGCGTCGGATCCGGCGGTCGTTCCTGCCCCTGCTTTTCCGGTTCCTGCCGGTCTGGCTGCTCCTCCTTCTGCTGGCCATCCTGCTCACGGTGGCCGTGCCGCTGCTGCCCCGACTCGAAGTCTCCGGTTTCACCTGGTGGCGCGCGGGGATTTCCTTCGCCATCGCCACTGGCATCACGCTGGGGCTTTATCGGCTCGGACAACGCCTGGATGCCCCACCCGTCCGCCAACTGGTCACGGACCTGGAGGTGGCGCGCGGACTGTTCGACGCCTGCGGGGAAGCCTCGGTCAAGAACCACGAGCGGATCCTGGCCCGGATCGACGAGGAGTACGCCCAGGCCGGCGCCCGGTTGAACCGGGCGTGGACCGATTCCATCACGGCCACCGCCGGGCAGCGCGTTGAATGCGAGGTCGAGTTGAAGGCGCGCTTGACCCATGCGCTGGCCCGGAACGGGGACCTGCGCCAGACCCGGTTGGACCGCTTGGAGCGCGAGTTCCAGGCGCAACTCGACCGGGCCCGCGCGGACGCCCAAACCCGGCGCCGCTCGATCGAGTCCGCGCAGCAGGCGCAGCAACGGGCCTTGGATGAGTCGCACGCCACCCAGTGGAACACGCTCCAGGCCGAATGGAACGAGAAAGCCCGCCACTGGGGTCAGAGATTGGAGCAGGCCAGCGCGGCGGCTGCAACCGCGTTTCCGGACTGGCAGCCGGGCTGGATGGAAACCTGGTCGGCCCCGGCCGCCTTTCCGGGCGCGGTACGGTTCGCCCAGGCGAAGGTGGAGCTGGCGAAGTTCGCCGGCGCCGTGCCCAAGGACGCGCGCCTGGCCCTGCCTTGCCCTCCCGAATTCAACATCCCGCTTTGCCTGGCCTTCCCCGGCGATGGATCTCTGGTGCTCGAATCGGGCGATGTGGGACGCGAGGTTTCGATTGCCGCGCTGAACAACGTCGTGATCCGCCTGCTCGCGGCGGCGCCCCCCGGCCGGCTCCAGTTCACCCTGCTGGATCCGGTGGAACTGGGCCAGAGTTTCGCCGGCATCATGCACCTGGCCGATTACGAGGATCGCCTGATCAATGGCCGCATCTGGACGCAAACCAGTCAGATTGAGGAACAACTCGGGCGGCTCAACGAACACCTCGAGAAGGTCGCGCAGATGTACCTGCGCAACGAATACGCCACCATCGCCGAGTACAACGCGCAGGCCGGACGCATCGCCGAGAAATACCACGTCCTGGTCATCGCCGATTTCCCCGCCAACTTCAGCGACCCGGCCGCCCGCCGTCTGCAAAGCATTCTCGCCAGCGGCCCGCGCTGCGGCGTGTTCACCCTCATGCACCACGATGCCCGGCGCGCCTTGCCCGCCGATTTCGTGACCGCGGAGATGCACAAGCACTGCGCACGGTTGCGCCTCGGCCGGACCGGCGTGCTGCTCGGCGGAGAACCCATCGCCGGCCTGACGGTGACGCTCGACCCCCCACCCGCTCCGGAATGGGCCACCCCGCTCCTGCACCGGATCGGCAAGGCCAGCATTGATTCCAATCGCGTCGAGGTCCCCTTCGCGGATGTGATACCGCCGCCGGATCAGTTCTGGAGCCTGGACACCACGTCTGAATTGCGCGTGCCCATCGGACGCACCGGCGCCACCAAGTTGCAATACTTCGCGCTCGGCAAGGGCACCCGCCAGCACGCCCTGGTCGCCGGCAAAACCGGGTCCGGCAAGTCCACCCTGTTCCATGTGTTGATCTCCAACCTCGCGCTCTGGTGCAGCCCCGAGCAGGTGGAGTTTTACCTTGTGGACTTCAAGAAGGGCGTCGAGTTCAAGTGCTACGCCACGCACCGCCTCCCCCACGCGCGGGTGGTGGCCATCGAGAGCGATCGCGAGTTCGGACTGAGCGTGCTCGAGCGCGTGGACGAGGAACTCAAACGACGCGGCGAGCTGTTCCGCAAGCTGGGCGCGCAGGACCTCGCCGGCTACCAACGCGCTGGCGGCCGGGAAGCCATCCCGCGCACGTTGCTGTTGATTGACGAGTTCCAGGAGTTCTTCACCGAGGACGACCGGGTGTCGCAGGGCGCGGCGCTGTTGCTGGACCGGATCGTGCGCCAGGGCCGCGCCTTCGGGATCCACGTGGTGTTGGGCTCGCAGACCCTCGGCGGCGCCTACACCCTCGCCCGCGCCACCCTGGGCCAGATGGTGGTGCGCATCGCCCTCCAGTGCAACGAGGCGGACGCCTATCTGATCATGGACGAGGAGAATCCCGCCCCGCGCCTGCTCACGCGCCCGGGCGAAGCCATCTACAACGACACCGCCGGCACGATCGAGGGCAACAGCCCCTTCCAGATCGTCTGGCTGTCGGACCGCGAGCGGGACGATTACCTCTCACGCACCGCCCAACTCGCCGCCCAGTCCGGGAAGCGCTTTCCCAGCCCGGTGATCTTCGAAGGCAACGCGCCAGCCGATGTTGGGGAGAACATGCTCCTACGGGACCTCCTCGAGGGGGAAACGCTGAAGCCCACGAGTGCGCCCCGTGCCTTCCTCGGCGCCCCCAACTCGATCAAGGGTCCCACCGAAGCGGTGTTCCACCGGCAAAGCGGAAACCATCTCTTGATTGTGGGCCAGCGCAGTGAAGCCGCCCTGGCCTTGCTCGGGGTTTCCCTCATCTCCCTCGCCGCCCAACAGTCCCGGGCGGGCGCTCGATTTATTGTCCTGGACGCCAACCCGCCTGAGTCCGCCCCGCGCCAGTTCCTCGAACGGGTCGTGCGGCCGGTCCCGCACGACATCCGCCTCGCCCAGCCGCACGAATTGGACGAGATCCTGGCCGGCCTGGCCGCCGAAATGGAATCCCGCGCCAACGCCGGCCACGGCACGGGGGCGCCTTCGATCTACCTGCTGGTGCACGAGTTGCCCAAGTTCAAGAAACTGCGGTATGAAGAAGACTTTGGTTTCTCGTCCGAGGAGTTTAAGGCGGCGGCCAACCCCGGCCTCCAGTTCAACCAGTTGCTCATCGACGGTGCGAGCCTGGGGCTGCACGTGCTCTGCACCTGCGACACCTGGAACAACCTCAACCGCCTGCTCAGCCGCAAGGCCATCGCGGAGTTCGAGATGCGCGTGCTGTTCCAGATGAGCGCCAACGACTCGGCGGCGCTGATCGATTCCCCCAAAGCCGGCGACCTCGGCCTGCACCGCGCCCTCTTCTCGAACGGTGCCCAAGGCTGGATGGAAACCTTCCGGCCCTACGCGCTGCCTGAGTCCACGTGGATCGCTCAAGCGGCCGCCGCGCTGGCGCGGCGGGCGGGCGGATGAGGCGCCGGGGATTGGGGTCGGAGGAAGCCGGTCCCAGGTCACCCTGGCCGCCCAATCCCCGCAGTGACACTCTTCCCGCGCATGACGGCCAAGCAATTCTACGACTGGCAGACCGGGGGGGGCACGGATGATGTGATGCGGGTGGTGAACTGCCTCGAGCGCGAGGACATCCCGTGGTGTGCCATCGGCGGCATCGCCGTGAACCACTGGGCGGCGGAACCCATGGTGACGCGTGATGTGGACCTGGTTGTTGCCACGAACGCGGTGGAGCCCACCGTCCAGCTTCTCACCCAGGAAGGTTTCCTGGCCGAGCGACATCAGTGGTCCGTCAATTTAAAGGGCCGTTCCCACATCAGCATCCAGTTGAGCACGGAGGACTTCTTCAAGGATTTTCCCGGCCGCTCGGTTCCCGCCGATGTGCATGGTGTGCTGCTGCGCGTCGCTTCGCTGGAGGACACGTTTCGGGGCAAGATCAAGGCATGGGGCACTCCGGAACAGCGGCAGAGCAAGCGCCTCAAGGATCTCGCGGACATCGCCCGCCTGGTGGAGTCCCACCCGCAATTGTGGGATCTGTTGCCCGTGGAGCTGCGCTCCCAGGTGCAACATCCCTGATCGCCCGGGCGAGCGGCCGGTCGCGGCAAACAGGCGAATGGGATGAGATGATCCGGGTGGGGTGGGCCGCCTCGTCACCTCGGCCTGCCGAGCCGGGGTCCGCTTACAGTCCGCCGTAACGGCGATGGCGGCGGGCGTATTCCTCGAGCGCCTCGACCAGTTGCGGGCGGCGGAACTCGGGCCACAAAGTCTGGGTGACCACGAATTCGGTGTAACTGATCTGCCACAGGAGGAAGTTGCTCACCCGCATCTCGCCGCTGGTACGGATCAACAGGTCCGGGTCGGGCCAGCGATGGGTGTAGAGGTGGTCGGAAATGGTCTGCTCGCTGATCTCGGCCGGCTTGAGTTCCCGGGCTTCCACCTTGCGGGCAATCTGCTGGACGGCTTCGACCAGTTCACTGCGGCCGCTGTAACTCAGGGCCAGGATCAGCGTCAGCCCGGTGTTCATTGAAAGCGTCTGGCGTGAGGTCTCCAGTTGCTTCCGCACACTCTCGGGCAGGCGCTCGATCTGGCCGATGGCCTCGAGCCGCACGTTGTTCCGGTTCAGGTCCGGCGTCTCGCGCTTGAGGTAATGCACAAGGTAACGCATCAGGGTGTTGACCTCGGTCTTGGGCCGGGACCAGTTCTCCGTCGAAAACGCGTAGAGGGTGAGATACTCGATGCCCAGCTCGCCGGCGGCACGGATGATGACCTTGGCGGACTCGGCGCCCGCACGGTGCCCCTCGACGCGCGGCAGATGGCGTTTGCGGGCCCAGCGGCCGTTGCCGTCCATGATGATCGCCACGTGCCGCGGCAGGCTGGCCGGGCGTTCAGCGCCGGGTTGGGCGGCGGTTGCGCTCACGATCGGCACCCTACACAAAGATGGTTTGGGCACGCGCCGGCCCCACGGAGGCAATGCCCAGGCGCGCCCCGGTGAGCTCGGAGATTGCTCGCAGGTACGTCCGCGTCTTGACCGGCAGATCCTTCCAGCGTCGAACCTTGTCCAGCGGCGTCCGCCAGCCCTCGAATTCGGCATACACCGGCTCCACCCGGGCCAGCACCTGGTCGTCCGCCGGCACATGGTCGTAGCGCGCTTTGCCATCGCGGTAGCCGATGCAGACTTTGATGGTTTCCACGGTGTCCAGACCGTCAATGTTTGTGATGGCCAGTTCGTCAATGCCGTTGACCATGGTCGCATGCCGCGTGGCCACCGCGTCGAACCAGCCACAGCGCCGCGGGCGCCCGGTGGTCGCCCCGAACTCGCGTCCCATGCCGTGCAGCAGGTCGGAAATCTCGTCCGCCTCGCTCGGCAACGGTCCCTCGCCCACGCGGGTGGTGTAGGCTTTCATCACGCCCACCACGCGATCCATCCGATGCGGCGGCACGCCCGACCCGGTGCAGGCGCCGCCGGCGGAGGTGTTCGACGAGGTCACAAACGGATAGGTCCCGTGATCGATGTCCAGGAAGGTGCCTTGCGCGCCTTCGAACAGCAGGGATTCGCCGCGCCGCAGGCATGCGTGGAGCAGGACGACGGTGTTGGTGACGTAGGGCTTGAGGACCCGGGCGGCGGCGGCGTAGGTGTGGTGGACCGTCTTGAAGGAAAGGGGTTTCGCGCCCAGGGCCCGCAACACTTCGTTGTTCTCCTTGATTCGGAGCCGCAACTTCTCCTCGAACCGTTCCGGGTTGACCAGGTCCACCATCCGCAACCCCACCCGGGCGGCCTTGTCGCCGTAGCAGGGGCCGATGCCGCGCTTGGTGGTGCCGATCTTGTGGCGTCCCTTGAGCACCTCGCGTTGGGCGTCGAGTTCACGGTGATAGGGCAGGACGACGTGCGCCGTCTCGCTGACGAACAGGCGGCCCTCGGTCTTGACGTTCAGCTTGTGCAGGCCGTTGATTTCGTTGACCAGGCCGATGGGGTCCACCACCACGCCGTTGGCGATCACGTTCTTCTTGCCGCGGCGCAGGATGCCCGACGGGATCAGGTGCAGCACATATTTCTGGGGGCCGACGAACACGGTGTGGCCGGCGTTGTTGCCGCCCTGCGTGCGCACGACCACGTCCGCCTGCTCCGTGAGCACGTCGATGATCTTGCCTTTGCCTTCATCGCCCCACTGGGCGCCGACGAGAATTGTGTTGGCCATAGTCGTATCCAATCTGGGTCCGCGGCGGGTCTTCCCACGCGACTCCTGCAAGCTGCAACAAAAATCCCCGAATGGATCATTCGGGGCAAAGCACCGGGGTCTTTGCCGGATGAACGTAGGAAGCCGCCCGCGCCGGTGTCAATCATGGAGCGCAGCGCGGGCACAACTTTTTGTTTTCAACCGCCCGGCTTCCTTCCATGTTCAGGGGCGACGCATGGCCGCCCAACCCAAGCACAATTACGACGAAAGCAAGATCAAGACGCTGTCCTCGCTGGAGCACATCCGGCTGCGGACCGGCATGTACATCGGGCGCATCGGCACCGGGGCGCATTACGACGATGGCTGCTACATCCTGCTCAAGGAGGTCATCGACAACGCCATCGACGAGTTCATCATGGGCCACGGGCGCGAGGTGCAGATCTCGATCGAGGGCACCCGCGTCGGGGTGCGCGACTTCGGGCGTGGCATCCCGCTGGGCAAGGTGGTGGAGTGCGTCTCGACCATCAACACCGGCGCCAAGTACAACGACGACGTGTTCCAGTTCAGCGTCGGGCTGAACGGCGTGGGCACCAAGGCGGTGAACGCGTTGTCGGACGCCTTCCTGGTGCGCAGCCATCGCGACGGCGAATTCGTCGAGGCCCAGTTCAAGCGCGGCAAGCTCAAGAAGGAGAACAAGGGCAAGACCAGCGAACCCGATGGCACGTATGTCGAGTTCCAGCCGGATTCGAGCATCTTCACCGAAGTCGAGTTCCGGCCCGAGCACGTCGAGCACCGGCTGCGGCATTACAGTTACCTGAACACCGGGCTGAAGCTGGTGTACAACGGCAAGGCGTTCCAGTCGCGCCTGGGCCTGATGGACCTGGTGATGGAGGACCTGGCGGCGGATGGCAGCGAGCCGCTGTACCCGCCGCTGCACTACACCAGCAAGACCCTCGAGTTCTGCTTCACGCACAGCAACAGCCGCTACGGCGAGACGTTCTATTCGTTCGTCAACGGCCAGTACACCAGCGACGGCGGCACGCACCTAAGCGCGTTCCGCGAGGGCCTGCTCAAGGCGGTCAACGAGTATTCCAACAACAAGTTCGACGGGGACGACGTGCGCGAGGCCATGGTGGGCGCCGTGGCCATCCGCCTCAAGGACCCGCTGTTCGAGTCGCAGACCAAGAACAAGCTGGGCAACACCGAGATCCGCACCGACCTGGTCAACCAGGTGCGCGAGGAACTGCTGCACTTTTTCAACCGGAACAAGGACATCGGCCAGCGAATCGTCGAGAAGGTCAAGGACACCCAGCAGTTGCGCAAGGAGCTCCAGGCCGTCAAGAAGCTGGCCCGGGACCGCGCCAAGGCCATCACCCTGCGCATCCCCCAGCTCAAGGACTGCAAACACCACTACGACAAGGCCAAGGGCAAGGGGCGCGGCACTATGGTCTTCATCTGCGAAGGGCAGTCGGCGGCGGGTTCGATCACCAGTTGCCGGGATGTGAACAACCAGGCGGTGTTCGTGCTCAAGGGCAAGCCGCTCAATGTCTGGGACCTCAAGCGGGACGTCATGTACAAGAACGACGAGCTTTACAACCTCATGCAGAGCCTGGCCATCGAGGACAGCGTGGACGCCCTGCGCTACGAGAAGGTCATCCTGGCCACCGACGCGGACGTGGACGGCCTGCACATCCGCAACCTGATGATCACCTACTTCTTCCGGTTCTTTGAGCGGCTGGTGCATGACGGACACCTGCACGTGCTCGAGACCCCGCTCTTCCGCGTGCGGACCAAGCAGCGCACGATCTACTGCTACAGCGAAGCCGAACGCGACCGGGCGGTGGTCGAGTTGGGCGGCAAACCCGCCTGCGAGGCCGAAGCTGATACCGAATCCGAAGCAACCGGATCGAGCGAATCAAAGATGAACTCAACCGTGCAGCTCCCGGCGGCGCGGCGAAGGCCCGAGATCACCCGCTTCAAGGGCCTGGGCGAGATCAGTCCCAAGGAATTCGCCCAGTTCATCGGCCCGGACATGCGGCTCAGCCGCGTGGAATACGCGCCCAAGCCGGAGGCGGCGCCGATGTTCGACTTCTACATGGGCAAAAACACGCCCGAGCGGAAGGACTACATCATGGACCACCTCGTCGTGCCAGTGGAGGAGTGAATTACTCCAGGTGGTGCTTGCCCGCGTTCCGCCCTTCTGGCTTCATTGCGCGCCGGAATGTGCGCCGCGAAGCGAAAAGCAAATTCAACCCAGCCTGAACTGCCCATCCAGGACCCGGGACAGCCACTCACGCCGCCGGCGCCAGACAAAGCCGCCCCCGACGGGAACGGGACCGAGCATGTCCACGCCGAGTCGGTGGCCGCGGTGACCCATCAGCCGTTTGATCCGAAGAAGGTCGAGCTGCCGCTGCATCGGCGGGTGGACCGCGGCTTTCTCGATTACGCCTCCTACGTGATCCGCGACCGCGCCATCCCCAGTCTGGCGGACGGCCTCAAGCCGGTGCAGCGCCGCATCCTGTGGTCCCTGCACCAGAACGACGACGGACGGTTCATCAAAGTGGCCAACATCGTCGGGGACACGATGAAGTATCATCCGCACGGCGACGCTTCGATCGGTGACGCGCTGGTGGTGCTGGCCAACAAGCGGTATTTGATCGAAGGGCAGGGGAACTTCGGCAACATCTACACCGGCGACCCCGCCGCCGCGCCCCGCTACATCGAGTGCCGGCTCACGGAACTCGCCCGCACGGAACTGTTCAACAACGAGATCACGGAGTTTGTCCCCAGCTATGACGGGCGCAACCAGGAGCCCGTCACGTTGCCGTCCAAGCTGCCGCTCACCCTGATGCTGGGTGCCGAGGGCATCGCCGTCGGATTGAGCGCCCGCATCTTGCCGCACAATTTCCCCGAGCTGCTCAAGGCCCAGATCGCCATCCTCCGGAAGGAATCGTTCAAGGTGCTGCCCGATTTCCCCACCGGCGGCCTGATGGACGCGCGGGATTACCGGGACGGGCAGG
Organism: Verrucomicrobiota bacterium; assembly: GCA_025457615.1. Lineage (GTDB taxonomy): Bacteria > Verrucomicrobiota > Verrucomicrobiia > Limisphaerales > DSYF01 > JALOTU01. Next base: position 44,902 of record JALOTZ010000005.1, on the reverse strand, counting down.
GCACGATCAGGGTCCGGGCCCGGATCAAGGTCAAGGATGACTCGACGGTGCTTATCCAGGAGATCCCGCCCGGCACCACCACCGAGTCCCTCATCGCCTCGATCGAGGACGCCGTGCAAAAGGGCAAGCTCAAGGTGAAGTCCATCAACGATTTCACCTCCGAGCAGGCTGAGATCGAGATCAAGTGTCCGTCGGGCGTGAGCACGGACAAGCTGGTGGACGCGCTGTACGCCTTCACGCAATGCGAGGTGACCCTCACCAGCCGCATCGTGGTCATCCGGGACCATCGCCCCGTCGAGATGACGGTGAGCGAGGTCCTGCGCGCCAACACTGATCAACTGGTGGCCACCCTCAAACGCGAGCTGGAACTCAAGCAGCAGCAGCTCCAGGACGAACTCCACTTCCGCACCCTCGAACGGATCTTCATCGAGGAACGCCTCTACAAGGCCATCGAGAAGTGCAAGACCAACGAGGCGGTGTTCGCCGCCGTGTATGACGGGTTCAAGCCGTTCCGCAAACAGTTGCTGCGCGAGCTGGCCGACCCGGACGTCGAGCGGCTGCTCCAGGTGCGCATCCGCCGGATCTCGCTGTTCGACATCAACAAGCACCGGGAAGAGACCGCACAGATCCAGGCCGATCTGGCGGAGACACGCAAGCATCTCAAGAACCTGGTCAAGTACGCCATCGGGCACCTTGAGGGGTTGATCGAGAAATACGGGCCCCAGTATCCGCGCCTGACCCGGAGCAGCCGGCATGACGAGATCGACGTCAAGGAGGTGGCGTTCAAGGCGTTCAAGGTGGCTTACGACCGGGAGAGCGGTTATGTGGGCTACAAGGTCAGCGGCGAAGAGTTCAAGACCGAGTGCACGAAGTTCGACAAGATCCTGCTGGTGTTCAAGGATGGCAGCTACAAGGTGACCGAACTGCCGGAGAAACTGTTCGTCGGGCCGGAACTGTTCCACTGCGGCCTGCCCGAGCGGGACCGGGTGTTCACGATGGCCTACACCAACCGGCAGGCGAGTTATCTGAAGCGGTTCACCTTTGGCGGATGCATCCTGAACAAGCTTTACAACCTGGCCCCGCCGAAATCCCGGGTCCTGTTCTTTGAGCCGGACACGCCGGAGATCCTCTATATTCGCTACAAACCGGCGGCCTACCAGAAGATCAACCAGCAGACCTGCAAGCCGTCCGAGATCGAGGTCAAGGGAGCCAAGACCCGCGGTCGCCAGGTTTCGGTCAAGGACGTGTCCTCCATCACCTCGCAACCCACGCGCGGCTGGGACGAGCAGGCGCCCACCACCAAGCTCATGTTCAGCTAGCCCGCGAAACGGTCAATCCGGGATACCCGCGGGCTTCGCGGCGCCCGCCACCTGCGGGTTGCCCTCGCCCAAGCCCCGCTCAGACCCTCGGTTTGAAGTAGCGGATGGTTTGGGTCAGTCCCTGCCGCAGCGGCACCACAGGAGCCCACTTGAGCAGCTTGCGGGCCTTGGTGATGTCCGGCTTGCGCTGCTTGGGATCGTCCTGGGGGAGCGGGCGGTAGCTGATGCGGCTGCGCGAGCCGGTGAGCCGGATGATCTCCTGCGCGAACTCCAGCACGGTCATCTCGTGCGGGTTGCCGATGTTCACCGGCAGGCTGTAGTCGCTCATCATGAGCCGGTAGATGCCCTCGATGAGGTCGGACACGTAACAGAAGCTGCGGGTTTGTTGTCCCTTGCCGAAGACGGTGAGCGGTTTGTTCTTGAGAGCCTGGCTGATGAACGCCGGAACCACCCGGCCGTCATGGAGGCGCATGCGGGGGCCATAGGTGTTGAAAATGCGCACGATGCGCGTCTCGACCTTGTGCTCGCGGTGATACGCCAGGGTGATGGCTTCCGCAAAGCGCTTGGCCTCGTCGTAACAGCCCCGCGGTCCCACCGTGTTGACATTGCCCCAGTATTCCTCGGGCTGCGGATGGATCAACGGATCCCCGTAGATCTCGGAGGTGGAGGCCAGCAGGAAGCGCGCTCCTTTGGACTTGGCCAGGCCCAGCGCCTTGTGTGTACCCAGGGAGCCCACCTTGAGCGTCTGGATGGGCAACTCGAGATAATCAATCGGACTGGCGGGGGACGCGAAGTGCCAGACGTAATCGACCGGACTGTCGATGAACAGAAACTCGGTCACATCCTGTTCGATGAACCGGAGGTTCCGGTTGCCGGCCAGGTGCGCGATGTTGTCCACCGATCCGGTGACCAGGTTGTCAATCCCGATGACCTTGTGTCCGCGTTTCAGCAGCAGGTCCGTCAGGTGCGATCCCAGGAATCCGGCCGCGCCCGTGATGACGGACACGGGCGTGGCCTGCGTTATCTTCTTTGCCTTGCCAGTTGTTTTCATGCGCATAAATCCTTGTGGTCCTGCACCGCCTCAAAGGTTCGATGCTCGAATCCGATGTTCCGCACTCCCCGCTCCGGGTTGTGAACTTCCCCTGCGCGCCCGCTTCCTTCATTTCGCCCCCGAGCCGCTGAGCACGGCGGGGATGGTGCGCAAGAGGATGTTGAAGTCCAGCCAGAGCGACCAGTTGTCGATATACTGCAGATCCAGCCGGACCCACTCGGCAAAGTCCTTCACATCGCTGCGCCCGCTCACCTGCCACAAGCAGGTCAGGCCGGGCCGAACACTCAGGCGCCGCCGATGCGCCACGTCATCGAAGCGCGCCACCTCGTCCACCGGGAGCGGACGCGGTCCGACCAGGCTCATGTCGCCCACGAGGACGTTGAGCAGTTGGGGCAGTTCATCCAGGCTGTACTTGCGCAGGAAGCGTCCGACCGGGGTGACGCGCGGGTCGTTGGTCACTTTGAACACCGGTCCGCTCATCTCGTTCAGGGCTTCGAGTTCCTGTTTCAGCTGTTCGGCATTGGTCACCATGGTGCGGAACTTGAGCATGGTGAACGGCCGCCCGTTGAGTCCGGCGCGCTTCTGCCGGAACAGGACCGGACCGGGGGAGGTGTAACGGATTCCCAGCGCGATGATCACCATGGGCAGGGCCAGCAGCGACAGCAGCCCCACCGTCCCCACAAAATCAATCAGGTACTTGACCAAACTCTGCCAGGACGCCTCCGGTGCCGCCCGGAAGACGAGCAGTGGCCGGCCCGCCAGCATGGCGAAGGAGGTGCGCGAGATCTCCGTGCGGATGAAGTCGGCCATCAACCACACTTCCACCCCCTCGAGTTCGCACGCGCGGATGGCTTCCTCCACCTTGTCAAAAGGCAGGTGGCGTCCGCTCAGGATCACCACGTTGGTCGAGTATTGGTGGAGACAATCCACCAGCTTGTCGATGGGCGTGTCCAGGACATTGCAGGAATCCACGGCCCGGATGCTTTCCAGTGGCAGACTGTGGACCTGCTGCTGCAACTGCCCGATCTCCGCGGGCGCGCCCAACAACAGGATCCGGCGGCCGTAATGGCTGGCCATGAACGCGTTCCCCAAGGTCAGCCGCATCACCTCGTCCTTGAGGACCAACACCATGAAGGTGATCGCCCCGAACCAGATGACCACCAGCCGCGCAAAGACGAACTGGAAGAAGAACGACAGCAGGACCAGCGCGCCGGTGACAATCGCGCAACTGCGCACGATCACCCACCACTTGGTCCAGCGATTCTCCAGCAGCGGCAGGCTGTAGTAGCCCTGCCATTCCAGCACCAGCGGCGCCATGGGGATGAGGACCAGGTAATACCAGAAGATCGTGCCCTCCGGCGGCGGCGCCACCAGGTGAAGCGCGTCAATCACCCACTGCGCCTGGCGCAACTCCACTGCCAACCAGAACGTGAAGGCGAACAAACACGCATCCAACAACTGATGGATCTGCAGCCGAATCTGTTGTTGAGGGGTGGCCATGGGATCAACGGCCCGATTCGACGGGTTTGGGTGCCGCCCGAACGACGGCCGGGTTGCCGCTGGGGATCTGAAACTTGGGGACGCCCCTGGCCATGAACCGCTTGACCCGCTCGAAAGCCCATTCCTCCTGGCCGGGCAGGCACTGCACGAAGCAGGAAATGTAAGCCCAACGCTGCAGCACCCCCCGGGTGACCATGCTTCGGGCCATCGAGAGCATCCGGTCCTCGTGACGGGCGGTGATCTCGTGTTCCTCCACAAACCAATAAACGTAAACCCCGCTTAGCCGGATGGATTGCCCTTCATGCTCGATCATCCGGGATGCGATGATCCGGGTGACGGGCAGTTCGTACGGACTGGGCTCGGGCACCGGCACGGAGGCAGGCTCCTCCTTGTCGATCTGCCACCCCTGTCCCACCAGGCAGAACTGCGGCTTGTGAATGCTGGTGCGATCTGTGCCCATCAACACCGCGGAAACCTGGATCTGCAACCCGTCCGGCGCCTTGTAGATACGCTGGCCAAAACTCGTGTCGGCGGGAAGCGCGCCCATCACGATGGGGTCCGTCTCCTGCTCCTCGGAATCATACTGGCTCACCCACTGCGGTAACTCCACCTTCACCCTGAGGCTGTCCGCGGGGGCATCGGGAAGCCGGCTGGTTCTGACGCCGGGATTCCCCAGTCGCTGGTGATCGCGCAGCCAGTCCAACAGGAAGGCCGTGCCCCCCATGAGGAGGGCGCCCGCCACAAAGAGTGTCGCCAGCCTTGTCCACCGGACCCCTTCTGGTCGGGCGATGGTGAGTGGGTCCGGAGCTCCCGACGGAGTGGACGTCTCTGCGGGACGGCCGCGCCAGCGGTCGCCCAGCAGCCAGCCCATGCCCAGGACCAGGGGGATGGCGATGAAGAGGAACGTGTAGAACCCGGCCTTTTGCTCGACCGCCTTGAGGGATTCCTCCCCGTAGAAGCGTCCCACCAGGACAGCAAAGCTGATGCGCAACACGTTGTTCAACACCGCCAAGGGGATCGCGGAGAGAATCATCACCAGTCGCTTCCAGGGCTCGCGAAACACCATCATGCCATAGGTGATCGTCATCAGGGAAAGGGCTGTCAGTCCGCGAATCCCGGAGCAGGCCGGGGCGATGTCCACGTTCCACCGATGGGCTTCGCTTTGGTAATAGAGTTGAGTGCCCTCCCGGAGCAGGCCGGGGGCCAACCCCAGATGGGCGATGGATTCCACGATCCCGGCCGAAAGCAGGCGCAGCGGAAAGGTGATCCGGTCATTGAAAAACGGCAGCGTGCTGAGCGGGATGCAGAACACGAAGAGCACAAACGGAAAGAAGCTCCGGATCATCCAGCGCGGTCCCCAAGCCAGCCCGATCAGGCAGTAGATGCCTGCAAACATGGCCACGATGGACACGCGGGCCTGCTGCACAAGGTAGCCGGCGATGTGCAGCAACGCGGCCAGGGCCAGGCCCAGCAGCGCTGGCCACCAGGCCCGAGGCGGGATCGCCAGCAACTGCTTTCGCTTCCACCAGAGCAATCCCAGCACCAGGAACGGAATGAGCACGCCATGCACCTCATCCGAGCTGGGCAGCAGGTAGATGCGCAGCATCCACTGCGGCAGCGAGGGCGTGTACAAATAGCCCAGCGTGGACACCCCCAGGAAGCTGAAGAGCAACAGCCAGGCGGCCAGCAAGCCCAGGAACAGCCCCTTGTTCGGCAGTTCCCCCCAGCGCGCCCGGAATTCCGAGGCAAACGCTTCCACAATGCCGTCTCTGGTGATTTCAGCCTGCATCAGTCGCAACAAACTCTCGTTTGCGGCCGAGCTTATACCGCAGCATGAACCGCACGGCAATGCAAATGCAGCCCGGCGAAACGCTCACGGCGTGCGCGTCCAGACCTTGAACCCTGAGAAGTTGGTGGACACCGAGAACCCGCCTCGGCTCAGTTGGTCAGCCAATCCGCCCCGGTAATCATAAATATCCGGCCGCGATCCAACCACCAGATCAGGGGGATCCATGTTTGCCAAAGCCTCCGCCGACTGGCCAAAGATGGCGTAGGCAGATCCAGCCTCCTGAGGATCATCCGTCAGGGGTAGTCCATAGTAGGCGGCCCCTTGCGGCGCGGCAGCCCACCAGACGCTCTGCCCCGCGGCCAGCGCGCTCCGGCTGAAGGCGGCCGCCGCGCGATAATCGTCCTTCCGATGCCGGGTGGCCCAACGCACCTGGATTGCGGAGAGCAGGGCCAGCGCCAGGTAGAGGGCGGCGGTAATCCGGCCCCAACGTCCGCGGCGCCACAACCACGCCATGCCCATCGCCAGCACCAGCAGAACAACCACCAGCAACGGGGTGCAATGACGGCCCAGCACCCGGAAATGGCGCAGGACACCCGTGGCGAGCAGGAACAGGGCAGGCAGCGAAACGCAGGCGCCAATCCCGACCGCCCGCTTTCTCCAGTCCGACCGCCAGATCGCGGCAAACCCCGCGGCCAGCACGATCCCCAACAGCAAACCGAACAGCGTCAGCAGCGGCAGGTGTGTTGCCAGGGCCCGGACTCCCTGTTCACGCAACGCGTCCCGCCCGGGCCCCAGGCCGGTGAATCCCAGCAACTCGTAGCCGACAAACACCACCGTTTGCGGGGTCGTGGTGGCCAGGCTCGAAGCCCGCGCGCCGCGCAGCACCGTCGAGAGGTAATATCCCGCGAGCCAAGACATTCCCACCGACCAGAGAAGAATCGTTGCCGTGCAGGACTTGATCCGCGTCCAGGCGCCCGCGGCGGAAAAGATCACTCCGAACGCAAGCACGGCTGCTCCTGCCCATAACATTCCGATGATGCTGATCCCGCTGAGCACCAGCGTGCCGAACAGAAAAGCGCGGAACCACCACCGCTTCCGGCGCTCCCTGGGGAGGGGGTCCCTTCGCGCTTGTCCTTCGCCCTCGGGCTCGACCCCGATGCCCGGGACCGACGTGGAATCCTGAGGCTTTTGCCTCATCGCCCGGTTCAGGGCCTCCATGCGTGCCAGTTGGACCAAGCACGCCACCACGGCGCAAGCCGTTCCCAACTGCATGGAATAGAGACGCGCTTCGTTGAGATAATACCAGACGAATGCACTGCTGATCGTCACGGCCATGGCCGCCCAACCCAACCGGCCGCACGGCCGCAGCGCCGTCAGGAACAATCCCACGCCCACCACAAACCACGGCAGAGCCGCCACGCGCAGGGACCACTCCCCCTGCCCGAACAGTTTCTCCCAGCCCCACAGGTAAAGCAGATAAAACGGTGTCTGCGCCTCTGCGTAGTCCGTGGCCAGGAGATCGTGACGCCACTCGGAAAGGGTGAGTTGCGACACATACTCGGCCGTCACGCATTCGTCGATCCAGAAGCTGCGCCCGGTGATCGCCAGCCAAGCCAGCGCCAGTGGCAGCAGGAAGCACAGCCACGCCGGGGCGCGCCGGTCAACCCCGGTCGAGAGGCGTTGGCTGGGAGCGGTCACAAGTCAGGTGTCTGAACCTCAACTCCGGCGCTGTCGGCGATCACCCAGGGCGGGCGTCGTTTGACCTCGTCGTACACCCGCCCCAGATATTCGCCAATGATGCCCAGGCTCAGCAACTGGATGCCCCCGAGGAACAACACCGAAATCACGATCGTGGTGAACCCCTGCACGGGTGGAAACCCCCATTGGGCGAAATAGTCGCTGAACAACTTGGTGGTCAGCGTCCACAGAATGCCCAGCAGCGCCAGTCCCGAAATCCACAGCCCTGCCTGTGACACCAGGCTCAGCGGTACCGTCGAAAAGCTGAAGAGGCCATCCAGCGCCAGGCGCGAGAGCCTCCGCAGGGTGTACTTGGCTTCGCCCGCCAGCCGCGCGTCCCGTTCGTATTCCACTCCGACCTGGCGGAAACCCGCCCACGCCCGCAGACCCCGGACAAACCGGTTGCGCTCGGGCATTTGCCTCAGCACCTCCACCACCCGGCGATCCATCAGGCAGAAGTCGCCGGAGTCCAGGGGGATGTTGGTGGGCGACACGCGGGCGAGCAACCGGTAGAACCCCCAGTAACACGCCCGCTTGAACCAGCCTTCCTTGCGAAGCGTCCGCACGCCATAGACAACCTGAAACCCCGCCCGCCACTTCTCGAGGAACCGCGACAACACCTCGGGCGGATCCTGCAAATCTGCGTCCAGCACCACCACCGCATCCCCTTGGGCGTGAAACAAGCCCGCGCTGACCGCCGACTGATGCCCGAAGTTGCGTGACAGGCTCAATCCGAGCCACCGGGAGTCACGTTGGTGTTGGCGGACGATCAATTCCCAGGTGCGGTCTGCGGAACCGTCATCCACGCAGACGGCCTCCCAATCGCAGCCCCACGTCTGCCCCGCGGAAGTCACACGACGAAACAACTCCGGCAGCACGGCCTCCTCATTGTAACAGGGGATGACGACGGAGATCTTCATGCCGGTAAGTTCATCGGGCGGCGCGCAGCGCCATCATGGGGCCGCCACCCTGCCCAACGCAAGCTGCACACTTGCCCTTTTGCAATCTACACTCCGCCTTCCCCCGCCCGGAACCGCTGCGCCACCGGGATCCGCCGTCCCATCCCGAAGGCCCGGGGCGACACCTTCAGACCCGGAGCCGCCTGCCGCCGCTTGTATTCGCTGAAGGTCACCTTGTTGATCACGTCCGTCACCACCGCCGGGTCGTGCCCGCGCCGAACGATCTCGGACGGACTCAGGTGTTCCACGACGTAACAGTGCAGGATGCTGTCCAACACCTCGTAGGGAGGCAGCGAATCCTGGTCCTTCTGGTTCGGCCGCAGCTCGGCACTCGGCGGCTTGTGGATCGTGGAGGCCGGGATGATCTCCCGCTCCCGATTGATCCAGCGGGCCAACCGGTACACGTCCGTCTTGAATACATCCGCGATCACCGCCAGCGCGCCACACATGTCGCCGTAGAGGGTGCAGTAGCCCACCGCCATCTCGGACTTGTTTCCCGTGGTCAGCACCAGGCCACCGAACTTGTTGGACAACGCCATCAGGGTGACCCCGCGCAACCGCGATTGGATGTTTTCCTCGGTGATGTCTGGCTGGAGCCCGGCGAACATCCCTTTCAGCTGGCGTTCCATGGCCTGAAAGGCCTCCTCCACCGGCAGCACCTCGTAACGGATGCCCAGGGTGGCCGCCAGTTTCGCCGCGTCGGTCCGGCTTCCTTCACTGGAATACCGTGCGGGCATGGACACCCCCATGACCTGGTCGGCCCCCAGGGCTTCGGCCGCCAGTACGGCGGTGACGGCCGAGTCGATGCCGCCTGAAAGCCCGATCACCACGCGCTGGAACCCGCACTTGCGCACGTAGTCGCGAATCCCCAGCGTCAGGGCCCGATACAACATCTCTTCGTCCGGTGACCCGGCAGTTTGGGCTTCCCCATGCTTCTCCGCCAGATCGACCACGCGCACCTCCTCCTCGAACGCGGCGCAGCGGGCCAGAACGCGTCCACGCGCATCCAACGCCACACTGTTGCCGTCAAAGATCAACTCGTCGTTCGCCCCGACGCTGTTGGCCTGAACCAAGGCCAGACCCTCGTCCCGGGCCGCCCGCTGCAGCATCGCCAGCCGCGTATGCTCCTTGCCCACATGCCACGGGGAAGCTGAAAGGTTGAGGATCAGGTCCGCGCCGCTGGTGATCAGTTCCTTGACTGGGTCGCGCGCGTACCGCCGTTCGGGCCAGAAATCCGCATCATTCCAGATATCTTCACAGATCGTGATGCCCAGACGGCGCCCCCCATGGGTGAAGACTGGGAAGGTGCCGCCCGGCTCGAAGTAACGGTCCTCGTCGAACACGTCATAGGTGGGGAGCAAAGCCTTGTGCTGTTGAAAGACCATCCGGCCGTGCTGCAGGATGACCGCGGAGTTGTGCAGCGGCCGCCCGGTCGTGCCCCGGTGCCGGAGGACGACCCCGAGACACAGCGGCACAGCTCCGATGTGGGCGGCCAGCGACTCAAGCGCCTTCATCCCCCGCTCCACGAAATCGTCCCGCAACAGAAGGTCGCGCGGGGGATAACCGCACAGGAACAATTCCGGCGCCAGCACGAACTGCGCCCCTTGCTGGCAAGCCTGGCGATAACCCTCGGTGGCCCTCCGCCCGTTGCCGGCGAAATCCCCGACCGTGGCATTGAGCTGGAGCACCCCGATCTTCATCAGCCGCAAAGTAAGCAACCCCGATCGGCACGCAACAGCAATTCGTCACCCGAGCGGCGTTGCCGGATGCGGGCCCCTTGCCCCTCGGATTTCGATTCCGCCCCCCGGTTTCCCGCCTCAGGCTCCGCGCTCGATGTTTATCAAGGGCACCGGAAGGTTGGCTGGGCTACGAACTGCTCGATGCGGCGCTTTGGCGATTCCGGTGTGTAGGCTGAAAACGCGAACGGCGTCTGCCGATAACTCCCATGGATCAGGCGCCGGATCCGGTGATGAAGAATCCAGATCGGGCTGAAGGTGCGGACCCAGGCCGGGGCGGTGTTGCGAAGCCGGCGCCACTCCTCCCGCGCCATCGCGCTGCGGCTCAGGTTATCCCCGTGGAGCGTGAACAACGACGTGAAATGCCGCACGGCAATCATCCGAACACCCCGCCGCAGCAGACGAACCATCCACTCGCCGTCCCCGCCGCACCGATAGGAGGTGTCCAGGAACGCATCTCTGGAGGCCAGCAGCCGGCTCCGAAAAAACATGGCGCAGCTCAGGGTGGACAGGTGGCACACCCAGGTGTGATGGAGCAGCGGCCGTTCGACCCGGCGATGACACAGGTAGCGGCCGGTGTTGTCCGCCAGCACAATGTCGCCGAAAACCATGTCGATGGCCGGGTTGGATTTGAACACCTTCGCCACCGTCTGGAGCGCGCCCGGCAGGTATTGTTCATCGCAATTCAGCCAGGCCAGAACCTCGCCCGTCGCGCGCCGAAATCCGCGGTTGACCGCATCATACATTCCCTGATCCTTCTCCACGAAGCCGCGCACCTCCGGATGCGTTTTCAACCACTCGCCAGTCCCGTCGGTGGAACCTCCATCCTGCACGATATGCTCGACCTCCACTCCTTGCTGATCCGTCACGGATGCAGCGCACAATTCCAACCAGCCACGGTTGTTCAGGCTGGGCGTGATGATGGAAAAGCGCATACCGCGATATAGTCCGGGCCGTTCAGGCCTGGCAAGCTGCGATCTCCCGGTCCGGACGATTGGCCATGCCGGATGCCGGGTCAGAATTCAACGATCCACATGTCGTTCCACAAACGCCTTGATCCGCACCCATGCCTGTTCCTCGGTTATGCCTGTGAGACACAACGGCTCGGGAAACCGGCAGTAATCAAAACAAGGTTTGTAGGGGCAGGGCGCGCCTTCCATCCATTCGGCCTCGGGATGCAGGGGAACAAACCATTCCGGCACCTGGGGACCGAACAAGGTGAACGTGGGAACCCCCAGGTAACCGGCCACATGCCCGGGTCCCGAATCGTTGCCAATGAAAGCCCCCGCCGCGTTGACAAGCTGCAATAAATTCTCGAGATCCGTTGGGACACTCACCTCGCGTTCTCCGTGATCCCGCCACCAGCCGCTCTGCTCCATGTCGCAGGCCACCTGCACCCGGTAGCCAGCCGTTCGCAGGCGGCGGATCAGCCCCTGGAACCGCTCCAGCGGCCAGACCCGGATCAGCTTTCCCGCACCGCTATGCAACAGGACGGATCCATTCCGGCGGCTGACTGGTTGAACTGCCTCACCGATGGGGGGAACGACCAGGTCCAAGGCCCGGGCGATGGTCCGCCACCGTTCATGCCGGTGGGCAATGGGATCCGGCCGGTTCAGGGAACGGGTTTCGACCACCCCGCTGCCCATGCGCGGGAAACCAATCCGCTCCTGTGCTCCCGACAACCACATCACGACATCATCGCGCGGGTCCCACCGGGCCGACACGGCCACCTGGAAATGCTCCCGGCGCATCTGCCAGACCAGGCGTGTCAGTTGGATCCACGGCCACTTGTGAAGGCGGTATTTGCCGCGATGCACCGTCCAGGGCATGCGAAAGGGGAGCACCTGCACCCCAGGCCAGCAATGAGGCCGCATTTCCACCGCGTAAGCCTGGGCCAGCAGGGTCACCTCGTAGCTCCGGCAGGCCTCACGGAGGAATGGGGAGGCGATGATCAAATCACCAATCCCCCACAACTCCAGCACGAGCAATTTGGGTTTTCGGGAGGCCGGCGGCGGAGGGTGGGAGGCTCGATTTACCATGCTGGATTCACCATTCAAGGATTGCCTGCCCGCCGGCTGGTGTGTTCCGACTTCTGCCTTCTGCATGCGGAGTTCTCCCTTCTCACGCTCGCGGCTTCTGCGCGATCAGGCAGGCCGACCACCCACCCCAATGCACGCGCGCCGTGAAGCGGCTCCGGCTGGGTCGCGTGAAATACAGCAGGGGCCACGCTGCCACAAACACCCAGTTGCGCGAGACCCCCGAGTGGATGGGGCTCAGCCCCGCGCGCTGAGCCGCTTCCGCCAGTTGTCCCGGCGACACGGGTTTCACATGGGTCGGGTCATCGTAAAAGTTCAAGGTGAACCGCCCTTGGGCGCTGGGCCAGTGCACCGTCTTGGGATGCGGCGTTTCGAAATAGGCTTGGCCACCCGGCTTGAGCAGCCGGGCCGTCTCGGCAAACAGGTTCGTCAACCCGTGCAGATGTTCCACCACGTGCATGCAGGTGACCGCATCCACGGAGCTGTCCGGCCAAGGCAGCCGATCCTGCTCCAGATTCGCCCGCGCAAAGTCGGTTCCCTTCGGATATCGCTCCGGCACCCCTTCGAGGTCCACCGAAAGAAACCGGAGATCCGGACGCAACTCGCCCATGTGGTGGAGCGTTTCGCCATCCGAGGAACCCAGGTCCAGCAGCCGTCCCCCCCGAGGCACCCTCGACACAAACCGCGCCCGTGTGTCCAGCCACGGGGCGATGCGCAGCCAAGCCCAATTCATGATGCACAACCCATGCGTTTCGTTGAGAACCGGCGCCAAGCTAACCCAGGATGCCGGGCCTGCCAATGACCAAACGCAACCCCCGGGATGCCGGGGCACTGCTCGGGGGAGGGGTGGGCCGACAGTTTCCACGCTCAAGCCTTACCGCATGTTTGTGCGCTACCCCGCTCGCCGGCCAGGGGCCATACTGTTCGGACGACATGCCGTTATGAAACGATTCCGACTCTGCCGCAACCTCCTGATCCTGGTGGCCGGACTTGCGCTCCAGGAGCAACCCGCCTGCGCCGCTCCGTGGTCGCCGGGGAACAGCGCCTGGAACGTCAACCTCAATTCCAACGCCACCCCGTCGGATTACTACGGCGGCTGGAGCGGTCACACCTATTTCCCGTCGCCGGATGACTGGCGCAAGATTCCGATCTACCAGTTCATCACCGACCGCTGGAACGACGGGGATCCGGCCAACAACGAGCTGGCCTATCCCGGCTATGACCTGCGCGATGTGGGCACGCGGCACGGCGGGGATTTCCTCGGCGTCCGCGACAAGCTCCCCTACATCCGCGCCCTCGGCTACCAGGCCATCTGGGTCTCGCCCATCTTCCAGAATCGGAACAATTCCTACCACGGCTACGGGCAGATCGATTTCACGCTGCTGGACCAGCGATTTGGGACGCTGGACGACTTCCGCGCCATGGTCACGCGGGCACACGAGCTGGGCCTGTACGTGATTGTGGACATCGTCGTGAACCACCTGGAAAACCTGTATTACTTCGACGGTCATCCCAACGACGGTGCGCCCTTCCGGTTTCACTCGGGCGAATACAGCCTGCACCCGCGCGACCCGGCCCAGACCTACGTGGACTTCCCCGTCAACAACACCTGGTATCCCAGCGGCCAATACTGCAACGTCTTCGGCGACGATGGTTATGTGCGCGTGGATCCCGGCGGGGGGTCGTTCTGGGACAGCGACCTGCATCACAACGGCGACCTGGGGGATTACGGCGACCCGTGGCAAAATCATCTGGGCAAGATCTACGGCGCGCTCGACGACGTGCGCACCACGCATCCGCGCGTGCAGGACAAGATCATCGCCATGACCAAGGCGCTCATCGCCTCGACGGACATTGACGGCATCCGGATGGACACGCCCATGCAGGTGCCGCGTTACTTCTTCGGGCGCTGGTGTCCGGCCGTCAAGGCGCACGCGGCGTCCCTGGGCAAGAACGACTTCTTCATCTACGGCGAGTTTTATTGCTCGCGCGAGCGGGCCGCCACCATGGTGGGTCGCGGCAAGAGCCCGAACATGTACGGCCAACCCTTCTCGTTCATCGACGGGGATTACACCATGGACGGCGGGATCAACTACCGCGCCTACTTCGATTTCTTCCAGGCGGCGGTCAAGAACCAGGACGACCATAGCCTCACCAAGCTGAAGACGGGCCTGGACGCCGACCTGAATGCCTATGACTTCTATGATCCGGCCTGGGGCGAGGTGCGCTACACGCACCTGAACTTCTACAACAACCACGACCAGTGGCGCATGGTGCACAATCCCGCCGGTGCGGCGCAGGGTTTCCAGAAGACCGATCTCTCCAGCGCGATCATCGCGTTCTGGCCGGGCATCCCGCTGTTTTATTACGGCGACGAGCAGGGCTTTTGTTCCTACGGCACGGCGCTGGACGGCTGGTCGCGCGAGGATTTCATGACCAGCCTGGCGTGGGACAACGTCAACGCGCTGGTCAGCCCCAACCCGGCGCAGAAGGACAACTTCGACATGACCCATCCACAGTTCCTCTGGGTGCAGAAGTGCATGAACGTGCGCGAGAAGTATCCGGTGTTGCAAAGCGGTGACACCGTGTACGAGCGGTGGAACCAGGGCGGCACCGGCCAGAACGGGATTTACATCTACTCGCGGGCCCTGGGCGATCCCACCAACTGGGCCCTGGTGGCCTTCAATACCTGGAGCGCCCAACTGCAGGCGGGCGGCGGCCTGGGGGACCTTTTCACCGGCTGGAGCGCAGGCGACGTCATCGTCAATGCCCTCAATCCGTCCGAAACCTACACCTTGACCACCGACGGCAAGCTCGCCTCGCTCGATGTGGGCGGCTACCAAACCAAGGTCTTTGTCCGGCAGGGCAACCTCAAGCCGCTCAGTCCCGTGGTGACCAACGCGGTTCCGGCCCACGACGAGCGCGTCCTGAGCAGCAACCTCACCGTGCGCCTCAAGTTCAGCGAGCCCATGGATGAGGCTTCGCTGAAAGCTGCCTTCCGTCACAACGGGCAGGCCGTTTCCCCAGCCGCGCTCACCTGGGACGCCCCCACGCGCGAGCTGTCCTACACGGTCGCCGTCGGCGAAGGCATTCATACCGCGGAGGTCCTGTCCACCGCCCTCAGCTCCGCCGGGCTCAACCTGTTCGGCCAGTTCCGCACCCGCTACCTGTGTGGGAGCAATGCCAACATTCTGGCGAACCGGACTGCCACCAATGACACCGCGCTCGTCAACCTCGGGGCCACCATTACCGCCTCCACGAACGTGACCCTGTACCACAAGGCCACCGGGGCCGGTCAGTTGCGGGTGCGGGTCGGCAGCGCGCCCTGGTCCGCCTGGCAAGCCTACGCCCCCACCACCACCGCTGCCGTTTCACCGACGCCTGGCACCCAGGACATCCAAGTGCAGTATTGGGCCGATGGCAGCGCCGCCTATTTCGTGAGCGACACCATCCAGTACTCCACCAACCCGCCCACCTTGAGCATTCAACTGGTCGAATCCGGCACCGGCCTGCTCTCCTGGCCGGCTTCCTTCTCGGGATTCAGTTTGCAGCAGAACCCCGATCTCAGCGCCGGAAGCTGGACCAGCGTGACCAACAGCGTGATCACGACCAACGGCCTGAACCAGGTTCTGGTCCCGGCCGCCAACGGGAACCGCTATTTCCGGCTGGTGTCCAATTGACCCGCTGGGGCGAGGGCGGACTGCGCGATCAGGTCGTGCAACCGCGCCTCCCACGCGGCGCCGTCCAGCGGCAGGTCCACGGGGCGATGGAGCAGGGATGAGAAGAGGATGGCGTTGGCCAGTTCGACCGAGCGGAGCCCCTCCGCGCCCGGCGCCAGCAGGGGAATTCCCTCTCGGATGGCGTCCACGAAGTTCTGCATCACCGCCACATGGGGTTCCTGGACCGGTTCGAACGGGATCTCCTCCCGGTTCGATTTCGGTTTGCCGAAGCCGTCCTGAGCGGTCCGGCAGAATTCGAGCATGTCGGCTTCGTTCCGGTCCACGGTGAGCCGCCCGCCTTCCAACACCAACCGGCCGCGTGACCCGGTGATCTCGAGCCGGTTGGTGCCCGGCGATTCCCCCGTGGATCCAATAAAAATCCCCGTCGCGCCC
This sequence comes from Verrucomicrobiota bacterium, assembly GCA_025457615.1. GTDB lineage: Bacteria > Verrucomicrobiota > Verrucomicrobiia > Limisphaerales > DSYF01 > JALOTU01. The sequence goes on along the minus strand of JALOTZ010000005.1, from coordinate 28,663 downwards.
TCCGGCCATTCGAGCCACGCGGTGACGTCATCCTCGACTTCAATCGGGTGGTAGTGTCCGAGGCGGGCGAAGCCCTGCACGCGTGCGGGCATGCCGCAGAGCCATTGCAGCAGGTCGAGGTTGTGCAGGCATTGGTTGATCAACACGCCTCCGCCTTCTCCCTGCCAGGTGGCCCGCCACGCGCTGCTGGCGTAATAGGCGTCCGTGCGAAACCAGTCCGTGTTGATCCAGTTCACCCGGACCAACCGTCCCAACGCTTCCCGCTGGATCAACTCACGGATCTTCCGGTAGCGCGGCTCGGTTCGGAACTGATACATAGCCGCGAAGACCGTCTGCGGATGGCGCGCCTGCGCCGCGATCAGGCGTTCGGCCTCGGCCTTGTGGGCGGCGATGGGTTTCTCCATCAGGACGTGCAGCCCGGCCTCGAACGCGGCGATCCCCTCGGCGGCGTGCTGCGGATGCGGCGTGGCAATCACCACGGCATCCACCAAGCCCGACTGGAGGAGCGACGGAAGTTCAGGGAACACCTGCACCGGCGCTGTCGCGGGCAGGGGCTGGTCGCGCCGCGAACAGACGCACGTCAGCTCCGCTCCGCGCACCTTGCCCTCCAGGAGGCAGGACGCGTGGAAACGTCCGATGTTGCCCAATCCCACCACCCCGAGACGAACCTGGTCCATGGATCGCATGTTAGGTCGGCAGATGGCGAAGGCGAGGGCGGAGTTGGGCGGCGGCTGGGGGGGGCGAGTTGCACGCGAATGAACCCGCAGTCGCCCGCCATGGTATTTGTCCACGATGTGCTCCCGCCGTCGGACGGCAGTTCGTGGCCAGGGGACTGGCAACGTCGTCCGGGGAGGATCCGGCGAGCAGATTGTAGTTCAGAAAGGGCGCGCTGTTCCACTGCACCACGCATGCACTTCCGGCCGGCATCGACACACTCGGCAAGGCGAAGGGATACTCTTCGTAGAGGATGACCGTGCGGGCCAGGTTGCCGAGCAAGCGGTCCATGACCCGTCTTCGTCCCAGTCGCAGACGCAGGGTGTTGCGCCGCCGCTGCGGGTCACGGATCCGCGCTCCAAGCCAGCAATGAGAATAGCTGCGCCGGCATGGTGAGATCGGGTTGGCCCCGGGAAGGGCGGATCCTCCAAGGGTTCGATCCGCCTCGAGGCCCTGGTCCGACTTTTCCTGTTTCGTTCATCGCTTACGGGGTTGACATTTCCGCCGGGTGAATCCATGGAAAGCGCATGTTGGACATGAGATCGACCGTGTCAGGGAGGTGTGTCGCTGCTTTCGCGGGCCTGCTGGCGAGCCTCCTCTGGAGCAACCCAATCCAGGCCGCCGTGGAAACTGCGAGCCCCAAGCCCATCCAGGTGGCCCTGTTCGTCGATAACCGTGCGGGTGCATCCTTCGACGACAAGGTCCCAGTGCTGGAGAACTTCCTGGCGGGCCGCCTGGCGTCGGGCGACATGGAGGTGCTGTCCCGACAGGTCATTCTCAATGCGCTGAAGGACTTCGGCGCCGGCAGCACCTCGGCCCCGAACACCCCCGGACAGGAGCTCGACCGGGTCCTCAGTGACAGCGGTTCGGCGCTGCGGCTGGCGCAGAATCTGGGGGCGGATTACATCCTCCTGGCCGCCCTGGCCAGCTATGGCATGGAAAGCCGGAATTTCACCGGTGAAGGGGTGAACACGATCAATCAGACCCACACGCTCCGCGCCACCTATCGACTGGCGGAGGCCGCGCGTGGCGGCGAGGTGGCCGGGGACACGGTCGTGGCCAGGCGGACCCTCCGTCAATCCGCCGGACTCCAGATCGAAAGTTCGGACGTGCTGAACGGCCTGTTGGACGACGCCGCCGATCAGATCGCGGCCAGCCTCCTGGCACGGCGCGTTGCACTGCCCGAGGTGTCCCTGGACGCCTCACGGGTCAACGTCACCTTCCAATGCAGCATCACCGATTTCGCCAGGCTCCCCAATGCCGGCCTCAACGAGAACAACGAGGTGGTGTTGGGTGAAGGAAGCGCGCGGGCCACGGTTTCCGAGGTGACGGTCGAGATCAACGGCATCACCGTGGGTTCGACACCCGGCCCGCTGGAGGTGCCCCCGGGATTGAACAAACTCCGGTTGACCCGCGAGGGATTCAAACCTTTCGAGCGCACCGTGAATTTCTACCAAGGGCAGACTCTCACGGTTGCCCTGCAGATGACCGAGGCTGGGTTCGCCCGCTGGAAGGATGTGGTGGCGGCTTACACGGCCCTCGAGAACAATCGCAAGCTGACGGATGCCGAAGTCGAGGTTCTCCGAGGCTACGCCCAGATGCTCCGGCAAAGCGGCATCAAGGTGGACACCAAGGAAGGACTGAAGTTCTACCACGGCCTCTATTGGTAACCATTCACCCCACCCCCAAGCCCGATGACCATGAACCTGCGCTTCAACCCATTGTGGATGGCCCTGCTCGCGGGGCTCTTCCTCGCGACCGCCCCTGGCCGCGCCCAGGATGCCAAGGCACCTCTGGCGGTTTCTTCGATCAAACCGCTCCCCGCCTTGTCTGTCGCGCTGGCCGCCTCCGGCAAAGCCGCTTCCCTGGCCCGCGTGGTGGAGTCCTATGACAGCCAGTTGATCGACCGTCTGAACGCCAGCCGCAAGTTCGAGATTGTCGGCCGCAGCGATCTTCAGGAGATCGTCAAGGAACAGGAACTCGCCGGCTCGGGCAACGTGGCGGAGGGCGATCCCCACGCCGCTCAAGCCGGCAAACTGGCCGGGGCCAAGTACCTGCTGGTGGCCACCATCGACGACTTCGAGGACACCACGGAGCGGATGAGCTTCACCAACCTCAACAAGGTGGGGATCAAGCGCAAGATCCGCCTCTCCACCACCGCCAAGATCTACGATTCCACCGCCGGCAAGCTGATGGAGTCGGCCCATGTCCGGCTGGAACGCAAGGATGACCGCATGGACGCCAGCGACCTTCAGAGCAACGCGGAGGCCACCGACGCGCTGCTGCTGGACATCACCCGCGCCGCCGCCGAGCAGATCACCACCCGGGTGGCGGACATCGTGTTTCCGATCCGCGTCCTGAGCAAACGCGACTCCACGATCACGATCAATCGCGGCGAAGGGGCCGGGGTCGAGCCGGGCATGGTGTTCGATGTGTATGTCCAAGGCGAGGAGCTGGTGGACCCGGACACCGGCGAGGTGCTCGGTCGTGAGGAAGCGCAGATCGGCAAGGCCCGCATCGTCACGGTGAGGCCCAAGCTTTCCACAGCGGAGGTCCTCGAGGACTTTGGAATCACCCGGGGCGCGGTGCTGAGGCCGGCCGCTCACTGACACATCCCCTGATCAAGCCACCGGTGCGCCCGTCTTCTCCATGAACCTGCCGTTCCGGAGCGCGGGCCCGTCCACGTTCTCCATCCTCCGCAGCAGGGCGACTGTGGAGGACGGGCGACCCGCAGCGGCTGCGCTACGCCGGGTTTCCACCAAGAGTTGCTCCTTCATCCGACCCTCGAGGCAGCTGCGGCTCATGGAGCCGCGATCCTCTGCAACGGGTTCAGGGGTCCAACTCCCGATTTGGAAATGGTGGTGGCCTATGAAGTTGCGCCACCCCGCGGTGCTGCTATCCCTGCTGGCGCTCGGCTTGGCCGGCACCGGCTGTCAGACTTATCGCGACCAGGCCAGCTCCATGCGCGACGCCTGGGCCCAGGGCCGTTACCTGGAGGCGGCGGACCAGTTCGCCAGGCGCGCGGACAAGAAGCATGAGTCCAAGGACGGCGTGATCTGGCACCTGGAAGCGGGGGCCGTGCTCCGCGCGCTCGGCAGGTACCCGGAGAGCAACCAACACTTCGACCAGGCTGCTGCACAGATCGAGGCCTACGAACAACAGGCCGAAGTGCGCCTCGGCAACGAAGTGGGCGCCACCCTGTCCAACCAGCAGAGCCTTCCTTATGAAGGCCGGCCCTACGACAAGATCATGCTGCACACCTACAAGGCGCTCAACTACCTGGCGCTGGGCGAGATCGAAAAGGCCCGGCCGGAACTCATCCGCGCCTATCAACGTCAGCAGGAGGCCGTGACTGAGAACGCGCGGCGCATCGCGCAAGCGCGCGAGGAACAGCAACAGAGCCAGCAGCGCGAGGCCGTGGAACGCGCCGGGCAGGACCCGAAACTCTCCGCCCAACTCCAGGAAAACACCCGCAACCTCGAAGGGTTCAAGGTTTACGCGGATTACGTCAACCCCTTCACCGTGTTTCTGGACGGCATTTATTTCCTGCATGCCGGGGCGGGCAGCTCCGATCGCGAGCGCGCCCTGAAATCCCTCAACCGGGTCATCGAAGTGACCGGCGAGAATTCCACCATCCGCGCCGATCTCCAGGCGCTGGCCAATCCGACCGGGCTCAATCCCAACGCCCCCCTCACCTACGTCATCCTCGAAACCGGGCGGGCCGCCACACGCGACCAGGTGCGCATCGACGTGCCCATCATCATCGCCGATGTCTCCTACGTCGGGGCGGCGTTCCCCAAACTCGAGTTCCACGACGATTTCCTGTCCGGCCTGAAGGTGACGCGGGACGGCGTTCAGGCCAGCACGGAACCGCTGGCCAGCATGGACGCCATCATCGCGCTGGATTTCAAGAACGAGTGGCCGGCGATTGTCACCAAGACGCTCATCGCCACGGTGGCCAAGGGCGCCGCCGCCTACGGGGTGAACACGGCCGCGCGGCAGGCCGATGACATGGCCGGCCTGCTGGCCCGGATCGGCACGGCCATCTACCAGGCCGCGGTCAACATTGCCGACACGCGCAGTTGGAGCACGCTCCCCAAGGAGTTCCAGGTCGCCCGCTTTCCCACGCCGGAGAATCGCACCCTCGCGCTGGCGGGCGGGGCGGGGCAGCAGGCGAAAGTAACGCTTCTGGACGGCACGGTGAATGTTGTCTATGTTCGCAGCGTCAATGTCAGCAGTCCGTTGTTGGTCAGCCAATTCATCCTGAAATGAAGACGACAAGCCTCACGCTCCTCGCGCTGGGCGCCGCCATCCTGCTGGCGGCTGCCGGGTGCCGCTCCACGGCTGTGAACACCGTCGAACCCGCCTCGCCAACCGCGCCGCGGGAAATGATCTCCGACAAGCGTGTCTTGACCGACCAGACCCTCAACAACATCGTCCGGATCGTCGGCCTGAACGCCGCGATGGGTGACGAGGGTTTCCTCAAGGTGCAAGTGGAGGTGGAGAACCGCACCCGCCGGGCCCGATCCTTTACCTACCAGGTGGAGTGGTTTGATGAGCATGGGATGATCATCGATTCACCGATCCGCGTCGCCCGCCCCCGCACTATCGAGGCCCGGGAGGTTCTTTTGATCACCGCCACCGCCCCCACGCCGCGCGCGAAGGATTTCCGCATCAAGTTCCTGGAACCCACCACCGAATAGCCTGCACACCCGCATGAACACGAAACTGAACCTGCTCCTCGGGGCCGCGGCGGTCGCCGTCCTGACCGGCTGCGTCTCGAAGACCGCCTACGTGGACCCCAACAGTTCCCGGCTGGTCACCACCACCGAGGGCATCAACATCCAGGACTTCAGCCAGGCGGCCGATGCCATGACGGCGTCCCTGATTGACAACTTCATCAATCCCGGCCTCCTGCAGAGCGGCGAGCCCGGCCAGCCGGCCCTGCTGGCCATCAGCCGCATCCAGAACAACACCGGCCAGCAGCTTGACACCGACATGTTGGTCAAGAAGATGCGCGTGGCCCTGCTCCAGACCGGCAAGGTCCAGACCAGCACCACCATCGCCTATGGCGGCCCCGAAGATCCGCTCGCCGCCGAGCAGCAGAAGGCGCAGGAGTTCTTCGAGGACAAGCAGCACACCCGGCTGCCGGACTACACTCTCTCGGGCAAGATCATCGAGGACCGCACGTCCGCCGGCCGCACCAAGCAGACGAGCTACATTTTCCAGCTCTCCCTCAGCTCGCGCGCGGGCATCGGGGTGTGGGAGGACGAACGCACCATCGTGAAGCAGGGCAAACGCGCCTCGGTGGGCTTTTGATTTCAGGCCGGAAAGCGTTAAAGTGACCTCAGCCATGAAACCACTTCCATACATCGCCAGTCTGGCCGGCGTGCTCGCCCTGTGCGGCTGCCAGAGCCGGGACACCGCCGTCCGCGTCACCAACCAGAATTCGCCCGGACCGGTCGCCGGCAACGTGGTGGGGGCCGGTGTCGGGACCGTTGCCGGCAACGTCGCCGGCGCCGGCGTTGGGGTGGTCGAAGGCACTGTGGCGACCACGCGAAACGTGTTTGATCCACAACCGACACGGGTCGTGCGCCACTGGAAAATGGAAACCACCGCCGACGGACGGACCATCCAGGTGCCCGTCGATTACCTGGTCGATGAGGAGGGTCGGGTGATCAAGGAGATCCCGCCCGGCCAGGCGTTTCGATAGTCGGCCATCCAGGGGGCTGCTGGGAGGGGTGAATGGGACAGGGGGCTTTCAACCGCGTGGGACTGAGGCGGGCATTCACCCTGATCGAATTGCTGGTCGTCATCGGGCTGATTGCCGTCCTGGCAGCGCTACTGTTACCGACCCTGAGTAAAGCCAGGTCCAAGGCACAATCCATCTCCTGCCTGGGCAACCTCCGGCAATGGGCCCTGGCGACCATCCTCTTCGCCGGCGACAACCGGGATCTTCTGCCCAAGGACGGATCGGCCAGTGGCAACTCCACCTCGAGCGGCTGGTATGTGGACCTGCCGAAGGTGATGGGCCTGCCTCCGTACCACGAGATGGCCTGGCGCACCAACGCCTCGATCGAGCCGGGACCCTGCGTCTGGATTTGCCCCGCGAACCGCCGGCGCAGCAACGGAAAGACCCTCTTCCACTATTGTCTGAACCGGCATGTCAACGCCACAGGGACGGGCAACCAGGTCCGTCTCAGTTCGATTCGCAGCCCCGCGCAGACCGTGTGGCTCTTCGACAACGGCGGCAGCGCCCCGGTGGCCCAGCAGAACAATGTGCACACCAACCTCCATGCCGCCGGAGCCAACTTCAACTTCCTCGACGGCCACGCCGCCCGATTCCGCGCACCGGACTATTGGGATTTCACCCACGGCCACGGGCGGACCAACCATCCCGATCTCCTCTGGATCCCATGATAAGCGCCCAGGATGGCTCGCGGATGGCGGCCATGAACCTCGAAGCCGCCCCGACGTGAGCGGCGCTCGTCTCCGGCCTCCTGTGCCACCCTCACGGCCGCCTCACCCGAACAAGTCCATCTGGGGCGAGGGCGCGACGAGCTTGAGCTTCTCGCGATCCTGCTGGCGGCGCGTGCTGTGGCGGACGTTGCCCTCGGGTGTCAGTTCGCTCTCCTCCAGGTTGCCCAGGATCACCTTGGCGCGTTCGAGGACGGGTTTGGGCACCCCGGCCAGGCGGGCGACGTGGATGCCATAACTCTTGTCCGTGCCGCCCTCGACGATCTTGCGCAAGAACACGATCTGATCATTCCACTCGCGCACCGCTACGTTGAAGTTGCGGATGCGCGGCAGGCGTCCGGCCAGCTCGGTCAGCTCGTGGTAATGTGTGGCGAACAGTGTCTTGGCCCCCACCTGGTTGTGCAGGTGCTCGACAATGCTCCACGCCAGGCTCAAACCGTCGAAGGTGCTGGTGCCCCGGCCGATCTCATCCAGCACGATCAGACTGCGGGGCGTGGCGTTGTTCAGAATGTTGGCGGTCTCGGTCATCTCGACCATGAAGGTGGACTGGCCGCGCGCGAGATCGTCACTGGCCCCGATGCGGGTGAAAATGCGGTCCACAAGGTCAATCCGCGCCTCGGCGGCCGGGATGAACGAGCCGGTGTGCGCCAGCAGGGTGAGCAGCGCCACCTGCCGGATGTAGGTGCTCTTGCCCGCCATGTTCGGCCCCGTGATGAGGGCCACCTGGGGGAGCGCGGAAGGCGGAGCGGGGAGTGCGGAATCATCGGTCGCCTCGCCGGACGAAGGGCCGGGCATCCCACGTTCCAACCCCACATCATTCGGCACAAAGCGTTCCTCGATCAGGCTCTGTTCCAGAACCGGATGGCGCCCGTCGCGGATGTGGATCACGCCGCCCGCTCCAATCTGGGGCCGGCAGTAATCGTGCAACCGCGCGGTTTCGGCGAATCCGGCCAGCACGTCCAGCTGGGCCAGGGCGGACGCGATGATCTGGATCTCGCGCAAGCGGCCCAAGATCTCTTCGCGCACCCGCTGGAAGAGTTCGTACTCCAGCTTCATGCTCCGTTCCTCGGCCCCCAGGATCCGGCCTTCCATCTCTTTCAACTCGGGTGTGATGTAGCGTTCCCCGTTGGCGATGGTCTGCTTGCGTGTGTATTCGGGTGGCACCTTCTCCAGGTGGGCCTTGGTCACCTCGATGTAATAGCCAAACACGGAATTGAATCGCACCTTGAGCGACGGGATCCCGGTGCGTTCGATCTCCTGCTGCTGCAGCTTCGCAATCCACCCCTTCCCGCCCCGCTGCGCCTCCCGCAATTCATCCAGCGCCGCGTCAAATCCATCCCGAATCAGCCCCCCCTCCTTCACCGCCAAGGGCGGCTCGTCCACCATGGCGCGTCGGATCAACGCAACGATGTCCGGCAAATCCATCAACCGCGAGCCCAGGTCGGCCAGCAGCGCCACCGGTCCAGCCGGCTCGTCCGCTTGCCCCGCCAACTCGCGCAAAGAGCCAGGGTCCGGAGGTGAGCCGGCCGGTGAGGAACCGCGAACGGTTGCCTGCGCGGCGTCGTTCACCAGCGCCCGCAACCCCGGCACCTGTTCCAAGGCGATACGCAGCGCCACCAGATCCCGCGCGCCGCCACTCCCGATGGTGAGACGGTTGATGGTCCGCTCCAAATCGCGGACCTCGCCGAGCTGGGCACGGAAGGATTCGAGCGTGGATGGACGGCTCATCCAGGCCTGCACGGCGTCCTGCCGCTGGCGGATGGCCTCGACCGAGGCCAGCGGCTGGGAAATCCAGTCGCGCAAGCGCCGCGCCCCCATGGGCGTGACCGTGCGATTCAGGGCGCCGTACAGCGTGGAATTGCGCGCCGCCCCCGGCTGCAGCGGTTCCAGCACTTCCAGATGTCGTAGCGTGGTGGAATCCAGTGCCAGGAAATCGGAGCGCTGATAGAAGGTCAGCGTCGTGAGGTTCGCCACCTCCCGCCGCAGGTGCTGACTCAGGTAGTGCAGCACCGCGCCCGCCGCGCCCACCGCGGCCGCGCGATCCTTCAGTCCAAAGCCGTCCAGCGACGCAACCTGGAAATGCTCCCGCACCGTGAACACCGCCGTGTCCGTGGCGAAGGTCCAGTCTTCGTGCCCGTTGCAGATGGCCAGGGCGCCCCGCAACACCTCGCGCAAGGCGGTGTCCTCGGACGGATGGATGATCTCCGCCGGCCGCAGGCGTTCGAGTTCCGCCAGCAGCGCCGCCTCGCCCTCGAGTTCCGTCACCTGAAATCCCCCGGTGGTCAGGTCCACCACCGCCAATCCGTAGGTGGTGACTCCGCCCGAAGGCTCGGGAACTTCGGTGTCGGCTCGACGGTCCGCCGCCGCGCGATGGCGGCTGCCCACACTCACGGACGCCAGGTAATTGTTCCGCTCGGACGCCAGCATCCGCTCATCGAAATGGGTGCCCGGGCTGAGGATCTGCGTGACCTCGCGCTGGACCAGCTTCCCCGGTCGCGGTTCCTCGACCTGATCGCAGATCGCCACTTTGCGGCCGGCCTTCAGCAGCCGGGCCATGTAGCCTTGCGCGGCGTGATGTGGAATGCCGCACATGGGAATGCCGTTGCGCTGCGTCAGGGCCACATTCAGGATCTGCGCCCCCTGCTGCGCGTCCTCGAAAAACATCTCGTAGAAATCCCCCAACCGGAACAGCAGAAGCGCGTCCTTCGGCAATTCCCCTTTGATGCGGCGATACTGCGCCATCATCGGGGTGAGTGTGGTTTGCGCGGACATTGAGCGGTTGGACGGTAACAGGACCAGGGGGCGCGTCGAAAGGAAAACGATCAGGCGGCGGGATCAGCGCGGCCCGGCCACGATCAGCCGCCATCCTGGACCGCTGCACGGTTCTTGGACACCCGGGCGGACCCGCTGGACAGGGGCAACGGGCAGGCACGCCACGGCTTCCGTCCGTCGTGCTCCGGGGGAGTTCTCGGGACCCCGGCGAACTGTGCGTCTGGTGTGCCGCGGACGCGTCCGTCTGGCACAGTTGACGCTTCCCAGGAGGGATCATGCACACGTCGTATCTGGCTTGCGACCTTGGAGCGGAGCACGGGCGAATCTCGCTGGGCACCCTCGACAAGGGTCGTTTGAACATTTCCACCCTGCGCCGGTTCACGACCCCGTCCACCCGGGATGGGGACAGTGTTCAGTGGAACATTCCCGCGCTGTTCGAGCAGGTCACGGATTCGCTGACCGAGGTGGCGCGTTCACAGGAGACCGTCAATGGGGTGAGCTGCAGCTCGTGGGGTGAGGATTACCTGCTGTTTGATTCCGACGGCGCCCTGATCACGCCGGTGGGTTCGCCGCCCGCCAAGTTGATGGCCAAGAGCATGGACCAGTTGCTCGCCAAACTTTCCTTGCAGACGATCTACGAGGAAACCGGCGTTCAGCCCACCCCGTACAGCACCCTGGTCCAGGTGATCGCGGAGAAATCCCGCCGCCTCTCCAAGGCGGGCAAACTCCTGCCCATCGCGGATGGCTTCAACTACCTGCTCTCCGGCGAGGCACGCGTGGAAGCGTCGTCCGCCAGCAGCACTCAGCTCTACAGTCCCACACACAAGGCGTGGTCGGCGCGCTTGCTCTACGAGACGGGCCTGCCCGCGAAGATCTTCCCCCAAGTGGTCCCGGGCGGCACCGTGCTCGGGCCGTTGCGCCAGGACCTCGCGGAAGCCACGGGGATCGAGGATGTGGACGTGGTGACGTCCTGCTCGAACGAGATGGCTGCCACGTTGGCCGGGATCCCCGTTGAACCCGGGGTGAGCTGGGCGTTCCTCCAGATGGGCACACATTCGGTCATCGGCACCGAACTGCTCCAGCCCCTTCTCACCGACACCGCCCTGAAAGCCGGGTTTACCAATGACGCCGGTTACGGGGGCACCATCCGCTTTTGGAAACCCACCGTGGGCTTCTGGATTCTTCAGGAATGCCGGCGCGACTGGGCGCTACGAGGCGAAGACCTCGACCTGGAGATGATGATGCACCTGGCAGGCGTGGCCGAACCGTTCGAATGCCTGATCAACCCCACCGCGCCGACCTTCCTGACTCCCGGCGACATGCCGCAGAAAATCAAGTCGTTCTGCCGCGATTCCGGTCAACCGATCCCGCGCAAACCCGGCGCCATCATCCGCTGTGTCCTGGAAAGCATTGCGCTCTATTACCGCAAGGCGATGCAGGAGATGGAGACCGTGACGGGCCAACGATTGGACCGCCTTTACCTGCTCGCCGGCACCGGGGGAGCCAAGCATCCGCTGCTCAACAACTTCATCGCCAACGCGCTCCAAGTCCCCGTCATCCTGTGTCCGCAGGAAACCATCGCCGCCGGCAACATCCTCGTGCAGGCCATCGGGTTGAAACACATCGAATCCCTCGAAGCCGGTCGAAAACTGGTCGGCGAAGTCCTGCGCTACGAAACGGTGCAGCCCTACGCCGGCGTCTGGGACAACGCGTTCCGCAAGCTCGAACGCCTCACCCAATAGCGCAGACACTCTTCAACACGCTTGCGGTGGAGTGCGGCAGTCGCAGGGTGCAAAACACCCTCTCTTCACCTTCGGCCAAACCATCGCACGCGCCTCCGTCCCGTTCAGTCGTTCAACAGGACGATCGCCTGGTCGTTATTGGCGGATGCGAATGCCATGAGGACCCGATTCTGGTCATCCGGAGCCGTGGCATAGAGGTGGTGCAGGTCGATGTTCTTCCCGGCCAGCTTCTCCGTGATGTGACGGAGCATGCCGGGTTTGTGTCCGCTTTCCATCAGCACCACGCCGCTCTCCCGCGGGTTGTAATGCCTCTCCCGCAGCGCATCCATGACGCGCAGGTTGTCGTTGGTGATCATCCGAACGACCGCATCCGGCCCTTCCACCCAGGCACAAACCGCCAGGATATTGATCCCCTTGTCTGCAACGATCCGCGCCAGTTGGGCCAGCACGCCGATCTCATTGTGCACCCGAACCGTGACTTCCTTTCCTGTTCGCGCTTTCATCCAATCACCCCCTTCCGTTGTGCCGTGTTGCCTGCGAAGTGTGGTGTGGCTCTCGGGGCAGGATAGCACGCACCGGGCGGCTCGGCGAATGGGGGAACCGGCGGGGACGCCTGGCGGGCCTCTGAGCCTCGGTCCCCGTATTGACTTTCGCGCCGCCGCCGCCTAAAGGTCCGTCCATGAATCTGATGTCTTCGATCCTCGTGGCCGCCTGCGTGGCGGGGGTTGCCGGTTGTTCGTCCGTTCCCAGCCAGGTCAATCATGGACCGGTGCGCGCGGGCACCTACTCCCTGATGCCTTCCAAGGCCCCGGCCAGCGTGGTGGTGAACGAACGTCGCCAGGAAATCCACCGGCAGATCCAAGACGCCATCGGGGCTCAACTGGCCCAGAGGGGACTGCGGGGGGTGCCGACCGGCGGCGAGGTGCAGGTGGGTTACATGGTCATTGTGGCGGACAACGCCACGACCGCCACCTATGACGAATACTTCGGATACGGACGCGACGCGGAAGCCGTGGCCGAGAAGGCGCACAAGGCGGTGTCCAAGCGCAGCGATCGCAACCTGTTCGAAATCGGGGCGATCGTCATTGACGTGGTGGACTCGCGGGATTCCAAACTGCTGTTCCGATCCTACGCCCGCCTGGACGTGCGCGACGTCAACCCGGAGAACCGGGCCGAGAAGGTCAACACCCTGGTCGCCTCCTGCCTCGGAAACCTGCGGGCAGGGAATTGACCGTTCCTCAAGCCCGATCAAACTTTCGGGCCAATCGGAAGTCCTTCGGGGTCAGACCGCCCTCGTCGTGCGTGGTCAGCGTCAGCGTGACCCGGTTCCAGCGAATCTCAATGTCGGGGTGATGCCACGCCTGTTCCGCCAGGCTCGCCACCTGGTTCACGAAGCGGATCGCTGCGGGGAAATCCGCGAACGCGTAGGTACGCGAGATGGTCGCCCCCGCCCGCTTCCACCCGGGCAAGCGGGTCAGTGCCTTCTTGATTTCCGGACCTTTGAGTCGAGCCATGGACTACCCATGCCACAGGAACCGGTGGTCGTCACGGATGGATTCGCAAGGTTCCTTGAACCAGGGGGCCGGGGAAACGTTTCAGGTGTCATCCTGCCGGTCCAGGCCCAGGCGGGGCCGGCTCATGTCCTCGAAGCCGGATCTTTGGAGTGGAGCGCGGCGCGCAAGGTTGCGCGCGTGGATGCCGGGGGTTTGGGATTCGACATGCGGAGGGGTGAGGCTATCCTGCCCCCATGGCGTTGGTGCGCATTTTGGTGGACGGCTACAGCCTGCTGCACGACTGGGTGGAGCTGGCGGCGGGGAAGCCGCGCCATTCCGCCGCGGCTCGGGATGCGCTCATCCAGACGCTCACGCATTACCAGGATGCCGTGGGCATCCCCATCACGATTTTTTTCGACGGGACGGGTGCGCCGGCCCACACCCCCAAGGCGCACAGCTCCCGCCAGGTGGAGGTGCTTTACTCCCGCGATGGGCGGACGGCCGATGACATGATTGAACGGGCGGCCTATCGGTTTCAGGACTACGGGGAAGTGCTGGCGGTCACCAATGACCTGGCCGAACGCAATCTGGTGATCCACATGGGCGGCCTGGCCGAATCGTGCGACTGCTTCAGACACACGGTGGAAGCGACACTGGCGGGATTGGCCGACGACGTCCAGCGCCACAACCGGCGGGAGCGTTCGCGGTATCACGCCGCCCGCGGTACCTCGGCCCGGCTGGCCTCCCCTGGAAAACCATGAAGATTGCCACCTCACTGGTCACCGCGCTCTGGCTCCTGGTGCCGTCCGTCTCCAGCCTGGCCGCCAGCCTCGATACGAACGCCCCCGGGCAAATACCGGACCGATACCTGTTCATTCTGAACATTTCCACCAGCATGCGAACGCGGGCCTCGGTGGTGCAGAAGACGCTCACAGACCTGCTGGCGTCCGGAATGCATGGGGAGATTCGGAACGGGGATCAACTCGGGTTCTGGACCTTCAACGACACGTTGCACACCGGGGAGTTCGAGTTGCTGGCGTGGGACGGGGACAACCGCAATCAGATCGCCCGCCGCGTCCTGGAGTTCGTGGAGCAACAGCGCTACAGCCGGACGGCGGACTTCTCCAAAGTCATGCCGGAGGTGCTGGCGCTGGTATCGGAATCCCGCCGCATCACCGTGATTCTCCTCGGGGATGGCCACGAGGTGATTCGAGGAACGCCCTTTGACGAGGCGATTGAGAGTTCCCTTCTGGAACATGAGGACGTCCGAAAGCAGAAGCAGTTGCCCATCATCACCGTCCTGCGCGGCTCGCGGGGGAGTCTGATCGGGTACTGGATCAGCTATCCGCCCTGGCCCGTGGAGTTCCCCGCCTTTCCTCCCGAACCGAGGCCCGAGCCGCTCGGGGTGGCCTGGACCAACAACCCCGCACCGGAACCGGACCTGTCCAGGACCCTGGTGACCACCAACCGCGGCCCGATCGTCTTTGCCGAACCCTTGATCGTGAGCGGCACCCGCCGGCAGACCAGCGCGTTGCCTCCGGAACCTGCGACCGCGGCCGCAGCGGCTCCTGCGGTGGCCTCGACCAACGGCTTCGCGCCGGACCTCGGCCAGGCCAAGCCTTCTCCAGCCCCAGCCGGCCCGGTTGCCGATGGACAGGATCCGGTCATGCAACGGGAAACCCGGACGCCCATCCCGGCATCCGGGCAGGAGGCCGGACCACGTTCCGCGGTGCCGGCAGCGTTCCTTGTGCTGGGAGGCGGACTGGCGGCGGTGGCTGTTGTCGCCGGGGGGATGATGTGGATGAGGCGGCGGTCGAAACCACAGACCAGCCTGATCACCCGATCCATGGACAAGCGGAGTGACTCCGAGTAGCCTCGACCGCCTTCCTCCAGGCGCCTCAGTGGGCGGAAACAGACTCCGGCGTCTCCGCTGCCGATGCTGTCTTGGACATCGTACCGCCCTTGAACTGCTCGATCCGGTCGATCCGGTGATGATGCCGCTCCCCATGCACCTCGAACTCGACCTGCTCCCCGGGTGACTTGTTGAGGAGCGCCTGGGCGACGGGAGAAAGGTAGCTGATGATCCCCTGGTCCGGGTCGCTGTCCCAAGCCCCCAAAATGATGAAAGTTTCCTGCCGGCTTCCTTCCAGATCCATGGCATGGACGACGGTGCCGATGCTGACCACATCCGTGCGCGGGTTGGCGAAGTCGGTGCCGCGGGCGCGGATCAACTGGGCCTCCAGCTCCTCCTTGCGGCGCATGAGTATCTTCTGCATTTCCTTGGCGGCCTTGTACTCGTGGTTCTCGCGCAAATCGCCGTAGCTGCGGGCGATGGCGATCTCCTTGGAATTCTCAGGGATTTTGCGCTGCACCAGGTCGGCATATTCGGCCCGCCGCCGTTCCAGGCTCTCCCAGGAGACCAGCAGGGCGTTGTCCTGCTTGGTCTGCTCCCCGGAGATCAAAGATTGAACGGAGGGATGACTCTTGACCAGGCGAGCCAGCAGGGACCGCTTGTCCATGTCGTCGAACACGGTGGAGAATTGCAGCCCGCGCGTCACGTCGCGGATTACGTCCATGTCCGCCGCCGCCGTGAGATCGGCCAGCAACTCGGCATCCCCCATGATGAAGTCACGCAGCCGGTTCGAGCGCTTCTCGTTGAACTGGTCGCGCTCCATCGCGCTGATCATGGCCCGGAACACCTCCGGGCCAAGGATGTCGGCGAACGCGTCACTGCGTTCCTTGCCCAGCCAGAGCAGAAGTTCGCTGCTGGCCGAGTGCTGGCTGATCAGCCGGGCCAGCACTTCCTTGAGTTCAGCCATGTGCCCGTCGTGGATCAACACGGTCACCAGTTCCTTGCAGAGACGGGCAGAAATGGCGTTGAGCGATAACAACACGACCTCGTGCCAGTTCGCCGGGTTGGCTTCCTTGTAGGATTCGATGGCCCGACGTTGCTTGGCCGCCGGGATGGCATCCAGCACGTCGGCAAAGATGATTTCCTGCCGCCAGATGGACGTGGCCGTCACTTCCCCCTCCTCGGGAGGCAGCTTGACCAGGGCGCGCAGATCGTCCCGGGCAAACACCGCCTCCAGGGCC
Organism: Verrucomicrobiota bacterium; assembly: GCA_025457615.1. GTDB lineage: Bacteria > Verrucomicrobiota > Verrucomicrobiia > Limisphaerales > DSYF01 > JALOTU01. The sequence goes on along the minus strand of JALOTZ010000005.1, from coordinate 12,372 downwards.
ACGTCCGGTTTGGTGCGCTGGTGGGAAGCAATCTCCTTGTTCAGCGTCGAGATCATCTCGGCCGCCAACGGTTCCACCCCGGTGAGGTCCTCCGCACTGCGGACCGCTTCCGACGCCACCGCCACGCGCGCCTTCAGACCTTTCGCGGACCGGAACGCCTCGATCAGTTGGTTGTGGAGGGAAGTCTCGGCTGCCTGATAAACAATGGGCTCGCTCTTCTTGGCAGGGATTTGGAAGTGTCCATCCTTCTTGAGCTCATGCCGGGCGGCCTCCCACCACTTCTTCCAATCCTCACTGATGACCTCCGGCACCAAGGCCTGCTGGACCTGGTCCAATGTGGCTTTGCCGCCGTAGCTGCGGAGCACGAGCTTGACCAGCTCCAGATGATTCGTCGCCGCCAGTTGCTTGAGCCGGTCCGGTTCGGACGCCTTGAGGGCCAGAATGTGATCCTTGGGGATCGGCTTGAGGGCTTCCACCGCGAAGGACAGGTCCATCGCATGCCCTTCCCGGCCCGGAAAATCAATGGTGAACCGGCCGAACACGGTGTCCACCGTGCGGATGCGCCCAAAACCCCAGCTTCGATGCATGCAGAAGCCGCTGTCGGTGAGCTGCATCAGCGGCTCCACATGGCGTTGGTCGATCTTTCCCGCCGCCACCATTTTCTCCAGTTCTTCGCGCATAGACCCTATCTTAGGCTCGCTCCCGAGACTGGAAAAGCATTAATTCCCTCTGTGCTTGTGCCCACCCCTCGAAGCGCCGCGGCCTCCGCCCTCCTCCAGCGGGAGCGCGGAGCGGATTTTATTGAGCCGTTGCTGGATCGCGCCATCGATGAGGCGCGGCTCCTGCCATCCGACCGTGCCCTCTGCCGGGAACTGGGTTTGGGGTGCGTTCGCTGGCAGGGCACGCTGGATTGGCTGATCGGCCGGCGCAGCGGCGGACGTGAACAAAAGCCACCCGTCCGCGTGCTCCTGCGCCTCGGGCTGTACCAACTGCTTTGGCTGGACCGCATTCCGCCTCATGCCGCCGTCAATGAATCGGTCGAGCTGGCCCGGCAACTGGGTTGCGGTCCGCAATCCGGCTTTGTAAATGCCATGCTGCGGGCCTACGCACGCGAACGGGATTCCGCGCGGAAATTGCTGGAGGACCTCAAAGCCTCGCAGCCCGACCTCGGCTGGTCGCATCCGGCCTGGTTGGTGGACCGCTGGACCGCCAACCACGGGCGGAAGGAGGCGGTGGCCCTGCTCGAATGGAACAACACCCCGGCCGACACCTGCGCGCGGGTGAACACGTTGAAGACCGATCCCGGCCGGCTCCTGGAACGCTGGCGTCTCGAAAACGTGGAATACGATTTCATCAGGCGCGACTGGCTGCCGGAGAATCTGGTGTTCCGGTTGCGAACCCATCCTCCCCTCATCAAGCTGGGCAGCTTCCGGGACGGTTGGTTCTATGTGCAGGACCCCAGCACGCTGCTGGCACCGCTCCTCCTCGATCCGCAACCCGGCGAGTCGGTGCTCGATTTGTGTGCCGCACCCGGCGGCAAGACCACCTTCCTGGCGCAAATGATGAAGGGCGAGGGCCGCATCGTGGCGTGTGATTCATCCGCCAAACGGCTGCAGCTTCTCCAGGAAAATACCACCCGCCTCGGCGTTGCCTGCATCGAACCCGTTCAGATCGGGCAGGTGTCCGATCCTCAGGCCGGCATCCCCGGGGCTCCCTTTGACCGGGTGCTGGTGGACGCACCCTGCTCAAACACCGGGGTGATGCGGCGGCGGGTGGACCTGCGGTGGCGCATCCAGCCCGCGGAAGTCCGGCGCCTCACCGGCACGCAACTGCAACTGCTCAACGCGGCAGCCCAGCGGCTGAAACCGGGCGGCTGCCTCGTTTACAGCACCTGCAGCCTGGAACCGGAGGAAAACGCCCAGTTGGTGCAGCGCTTCCTCAGCGGACACCCCGACTTCGCGCTCGAAGATCAGCAGGAGGCCACCCCGATGCGCGACCAGGTGGACGGCGCCTATGCGGCAACCTTGAAGCGCGTCCGCTGAACTGCGGCGCGGCGGCTTGCCGGTTGCAGAATTCCAAACCCGTGTTACATAGTCCGCCTTGAACTGAAGATGAATACCATGACCACACAACAACTGATCGGCGCCCAACAGTGGCGCTACGCCGTCAAAGCCTTCGACGCAACCCGCAAGATTTCCGCCCAAACCTGGGAGGCCCTGGAACAGGCCTTGATCTTGTCCCCGTCCTCGTATGGCCTGCAACCCTACCGCTTTCTCGTCCTGACCGACCCGGCGATCCGCGAGTCGCTGGTCCCGCATGCCTGGGGCCAGCGTCAGGTCGCGGATTGTTCCCACTTCGTGGTGTTCACCGCCAAGGACAAGGTTTCCGAGGCCGATGTGGACCACTTCATCCAACGGATCGCGGCCGTCCGCGGGGTGGCGCCCGACAGTCTGGGTTCCTACCGGGGGATGATGGTGAGCGACATCGTGCAGGGACCGCGCAGCAAGACCGCCTCGGAATGGGCCGCCCGCCAGGCCTACATCGCGCTGGGCAATCTCATGACCAGCGCCGCGGTCCTCGGCGTGGACGCCTGCCCCATCGAGGGCTTCGTGCCGGCCAAGTTCGACGAGATCCTCAAGCTCAAAGGGAGCGGCTATCACGCGGTGGTCTGCTGCGCCCTGGGCTATCGCGCCGCCGGCGACAAGTATGCCTCGCTGCCCAAGGTGAGGTTCCCGGCGGCAGAATTGATCCGGCACATCTGAGACGCATCAGCCATGAGACGCGTACTGCGGGTCCTGGCCGGGTTGATCGGAGTTCTGACCCTGGCGGTCTGGCTGGTCACCGGCGCGCACACCGGCTGGACGCAGACCCGAGTCACCGTTGTGAAGCTCGATCCGGTCACCGAACTCGAATACCCGGAAACCCGGGACCAATTCGTTGCCGGCGTGGAGGTGCTGGGCGGCGGCCTGCTCCTCGCCCTGGCCCTGCTGGGCGCATCCTTCTTGCTTAAACCAGTATCCACCACCAACCGAAAGGAAACCAAACCATGAACAGAACAATCCTCACCCTCACCGCTGCCACCAGCTTTGCCGTGGCGGTCATCGCCGAACCCCAATCCTTCGACTTCAAGGATCCCAAGGGCGTGAACAATGCCGTGTTTGTGCTTGATGCTCCTCTGGAAGCCATCAACGGCACCGCCAACGGCGTCTCCGGCACCATCAACTACGATGCGGCTGAACCCGCCTCCCTCTCGGGCAGGATCGTCATCGAATCCAAGTCCCTCTCCGTCCCCAACCCCGTGATGCTGGAACACCTGCACGGTGCGGACTGGCTGGACGTGAAGCAGCACCCCCAAATCACCTTTGAATCCACCCGGGTTGCCAACGTGAAGTCCTCGGGTAACAAAGTCACTGCGGACGTCACCGGCAAGATGACCCTTCGCGGTGTCACCAAGGAAATCACCACCCCCGTCAGCTTCACCTATCTCAAGGACAAGCTCGCAGCCCGCACCAACGGGCAGATGCTGGGCGACCTGCTCGTCGTCCGCGCCCAGTTCAGCATCAAACGCTCGGATTTTGGGATCAACCCTGCCGCCCCGGCCGACAAGGTGGCCGAGGAGATCCAACTGACCCTCAGCCTGGCCGGCGCCGCACCAAAGAAATAATGAGCCCAGCCGATGAACGGGGCCACGCCGATCACGGCTGGCTTAACACGTACCACACCTTCAGTTTCGCGGACTACCACGACCCGAAACACGTGGGATTATGAACCGTTGCGAATGGTGCGCCAGCCACCCGCTTTACATCGCCTACCACGATGAGGAGTGGGGCGTGCCGGAGCACGATGACCAGAAGCTGTTCGAGAAGATCATCCTGGATGGCGCCCAGGCGGGGTTGAGCTGGTTGACGATTCTCAAGAAGCGTGAGGGCTATCGTCGCGCGTTCGACGGCTTTGAGGCGGAGAAGATCGCGCGTTACTCGGATAGGAAGATGGCCGCGCTGCTGGCCGACCCGGGCATCGTGCGCAACCGGCTCAAGGTGAACGCCGCGGTGACCAACGCCCGGGCCTACCTGAAGCTCCGCGAGGACCGGGGCCGCTTCGATCGCCATCTTTGGCAGTTCGTCGAGGGTCGGACCATTCAGAACCGGTGGCGATCACTCCAGGAGCTGCCCGCGCGCACGGCACAGTCCGATGCGATGAGCCAGGATCTGCAGCGGCGCGGATTCAAATTCGTCGGCAGCACCATCTGCTACGCCTTCATGCAGGCCGTTGGCATGGTCAATGATCATGTGGTGACCTGCCACCGGCACCAGGCACTCGGCGGCTCCCACTAGACCGCCGCTGCGTTCAAACGCCGCCCGGAGTTGGGCGCGGCGTCTGGCGGAGGTGCGCTGATGGCGGGCACGAGCAGAACCGTGGGAGCGTTTCATGACCCCGGGGTTAATCGCCCGGCCAGCGCCTTGATACCCTGCCGTCATCAAACTAGAACACCCGGGCCCAGAGGACCTTGAGGTAACGACCCTCCAGCGCATTGGACATCACCGGATGATCTGCTCCGGGACCGGTGCGGTCGGTGAACTGGAGCCGGAGGTTCTGCCGGTGCGCCGCGCGGATCACGAGCTGCTCGAACTGGTCCATCGACACCGTGCCGGAGCAGGAACAGGTCACCAGCCAGCCGCCGGGTTTCACCAGCGCGACCCCAAGCCGGTTGAGATCCTCGTACTTCTGCCAGCCCAGCCGCTCGTCCTCGTCGCCGGGAATGACAAACTTGGGCGGGTCCAGCACCACCACATCCCAGCGTTCCCCATTCTGTTGCGCCTGGCGCAGCCAGCCGAACGCATCGGCATGAACCCACTTGATGCGGTTCTGCTGGTTCAGATTGCCGTTGCGGCGGGCCTGGGCGATGGCATCCTCGTCGAGATCGAGTCCAGTCACTTCAGCGGGCTGACCCAGCGTTGCCGCGGTGACGGCAAAGCCGCCGGTGTAGCAGCACACATCGAGTACCCGCGCGCCTTTGACCAGGCGGGAGAACTTGAGGCGATTATCCCGCTGATCGCAGAAAAACCCGGTCTTGTGACCTTGCGTGAAGTCCACTTCGTAGCGCACGCCGTGCTCGCGGATGCGCGCTGATTTCGGCGGCGGGGTGGCCTGACGCTTCACCGTGATGCCCTCGAAGCGGGCGATGTGCTTGTCCACGTTGACCACTTCCGTCCGGGTGCCGACGCGTTGGTGCAGCAGGGGCAACAAGCGGGGCAGACGCTGGTAGATGCCCAGGCTATGCACTTCCACGCTGAGCGTTTCGCCATACCGATCCACCGTCAACCCGCTCAGGCCGTCACCGTCCGAGTTGATCAGGCGGCAGGCGTTGGTGGAATCCGACAGGATGCCGAGTTGCTCACGCAGTTGGACCGCCCGTTCGATGGCCTGTGGCCAGTAATCCTCACGGGCCGGCTGGTCGCCATGGGTGAGCACACGCAGCGGCACGCGGGCCTTCGGATTGTAAAGGCCGCCGCCGAACAGCCGGCCTTGCTTGTCGTACACGGACACCCAATCACCCGGCTTGGCATCGTTGGAAACTGCACCGAGCATGGCCGGGTAGATGACCGGGTTATAGCTGAACGTGCGCAGTTGCACCCAGGGCCGATGCCAGGCATCGCTGCCCGTCGGGGCCGGGGCGTTGAGGAAGCGGGGCGCACCGGCGGCCGGGGCGGGAGCTGGGCGGTGATAGGGTTTCACGCGTGGGAAGGATAGCCGGCGAAGCGGTGCGCTCAAGCCTGTGGGAGGTCGGGCGAATGCCTGAATCCTGGTTAGGAGGAGTGGGAGGTGCGTGGTGCGTCAAGTGGTTTGCCAGCGCCAACGGTCCCGCTTCACGCCGCACGCTGCATGGGTCGCTCAGAGTGACCTGCGGACGTCGCCGGCCATGCTCGAAGCGACACGCAATACGCAGCATGGGCTTCTGTCCCCAGCAATTCTCATTTTGGCGCGCGGGTCCGCGACCCGCAGCAGCTGCGCCTGGAACAAGGCATCTGGAAGATTGAGGACGGCCTTCCGTGGCGGGGGTGCTGCGGCTCAGGGAGCCGCGCTCCGGGCCCAAATGAGAATGGCTGTTCTGTCCCCCCGGGGCTTGCAATCAGCAGCCCGCCCGTCCACTCTGACGCTGTCATATTTTCACCGGGCCCCAGAGCCCTGAATCGAATCATGAGCATCAATCCGGAAACGGACCTTAATCTGGACGAATTGTTCCAGCCCGCCTGGGCCAAGGGATCTGACTCCAAGAATCCATACGCCAAGTACGAACCCCGGGAACGGCCCGAGCGGGAAGAGCGCCGCGGCGGGGACCGCTTTCGTCGAGATATGCGCCGGGATCGTCCGCCGACAGGGCGGGATCGGGGTCCGGGACGGCCAGATCGCGGGCCTGCGCCGAAGGGTGGATTTCAAGGGCGCCCCTGGAGCGAGCGTCCGGAGCGCCGGGAGACGCCGCCCCCGTTGCCGGAGATCAATGTGGCCCTGCACGCGGAGGACAAGGGAGCCGAGTCGCTGGCGCGCCAGATCAAGACCACGGGCCGTGCCTATCCGCTGTTCGACATCGCCTCGATGATTCTGCAGAAGCCCGAGCGTTACTCGGCGGTGTTCACGGTCAAGAAGGGTCCGGAAGGCACGGTGATTCAGCCGTTGTTCAGTTGCGCACTGGACGATTCGTTGTGGTTCTCAGAGGATGAAGCCGTGGCGCATGTGCTCGCGCAGCACCTGGGCACCTTCTACCAGACGGAGCGCACGCAGACCGATCCACCCAAGGGCACCTACACCTTCGTGGCCCAGTGCGGCATGAGCGGGGTGATCCTCGGGCCGCCCAACCATCACGATTACCAAACCAAGCTGCGCGAGCTGCACGCCGCCCGCTTCTCGCGCCTGCCCTTCGAGGCCTACAAGGCCCGGGTGAAGATCGTGCGGGACGAAGCGGTCGTGAAGCAGTGGGTCGAGGAGCAGAGTTGGAAAACCGAGTACGTCTGCCTGAACGTGCCGGAGGCGGCGCGCCTGCCGGACCTGGCGGCGGTGGAAAAGCATTTCCGCGAGGTGCACCTGCCCACCATCATCCGCGAGGTGGAATCGCACACGTTGTCCGGCCCCAACTGCAACAAGTTGCGCGGGGGCCTCTACCGGGTTTTTCGCACCGTGCTGGATGCGCAACGCCGCTTCCCCATGCAGGTGGCCACCTCCCTGAGCCAGCAATTCGCCTCGCGCGGACTGCAGTTCTTCAAGGTCAACAAGACGGTCACTCACGTGTGGGTGGCCCGACCCACCTTCCTGGATCTCGAGAACGAGCCGGTTTCGGAGAATGTGCGGCGCATCGTGCAGTTCATCAATGAACATCCCAAATGCACGCGCCGTCAGGTGGTTGAAACGCTGGCGCCCGCCCCCGCTCCCGTCGCTCCTCCCTCGCCGGTGTCCGCAGAACCAAACCAAGGTGAAGCGAGCGGCGAAGCCCTGCCCCCCAAACCCGCCGCGGCACCGGCAGTCGCTTCCGAGCCCACGCTGGAGCAGGCGGCCATCATTGCGGATTTGCATTGGCTGGTTCACCAGGGCCACGTCATTGAATTCGCGAACGGCCTGCTGGAAACGGCCAAGAAACCCGCGCCCAGACCCCAACCCGCACCCAAGAAAGAGAAGGCCAAGCCCGAATCGGCCAGGCCGGAGACCGAATCCAAACCAGCCGGGCAACCAGTGCCTGAATCTGCTGCTCAACCGCCAGCTCCCGGGTTGGCGGCGCCCCAGGATGCATCGGAAGCCGAGGTTGTCATGGAATCCAACTCCAGCGAGCCGCAACCGGCGACTCCAGCCGCCTCCCCAGAATTGCCTCCCAGCGATACGGCGACCTCGTCCACGGCCCAAGGCTGACAGGAAGTCCTGGTCAGCGAGATCCTCCCCTTGGGCCGTTGGATTGATTCAGTGGCTTCTCGTGGGGAAAATGCCGCACTGGAAGTTGGCTGTCCGGCATGGATTCGAACCATGACAAACTCCTCCAAAGGGAGTTGTGCTACCGTTACACCACCGGACAAAGCCGGTGGCACACTAGCTTCGGACCAGCCGAGGAGCAAAGGAAAACTGCTGCCTTTGTTGGAAGATTCGCGCTGGCCACGACCCGGTGGGCCGTGTTTTCCAGGGAGCAAGCGCCGGTGATTCGGCGCAACTTGTCCAGCTTGCCAAACCGGTTGCCGCGTCAGCTTCTCGTGCTGCTGATGTGCGGATCGACGAATGTCGCGATGAGCATCTCGCAGCCACCCCATCTCGCGCCTCCTGGGTAGCGACCGATGGAGGGTGCTTGTGATGGTACCCCCACCCCGAATTGAACGGGGATAGGCAGTTTAGGAAACTGCTGCTCTATCCATTTGAGCTATGGGGGCGCGGACGCTGTCAAAGTAAACCATTCCTGGAGCCATCGTGACAAGGGCGAAGGAAAAGCGCTGATCTTGGCGTTCGGTGGCCGCGCCACGCTTGAACCCGGCCCGGCCCGGCTTACATTCGGGCATGCAGATACCGTCTGAAGTTCCGGTCATGACGCTGCCGCATGCCACGCTGTTCCCGCAGGCGCTGCTGCCGCTCTACATCTTCGAGCCGCGTTATCGCCAGATGCTGGCCGACGCACTGGCCACGCACCGGCTGTTCATCGTGGCCCGGCAACGTCCCGCCTGCCGGCGTGAAACGCCCGAGCCGGTGGCCGGTCTCGGGTTGATCCGCGCGTCCGTGTCGCACAAGGACGGCACGTCGCATCTGGTGTTGCAGGGGATCAGCCGGGTGCGGTTGCGCGGTACCGTCCGCTACAAGCCCTACCGCGTGCAGCGCATCGAGCCCATTCGAACCCCCGACTGCGATTCGGTGGCCGCGGACGCGCTCATGGCCAAGGTGTTGGAACTGGTCGAGGACCTGGTGCATCTGGGGTTGCCCCTGCTGCCGTTGGGCCTGCCCGCACCCGGCGGACCCGGGGAGGTCCAGGATCCCGCCGCACTGACTGCGGATGTGCTCCGCTACCTGCATTCGATCAGGGATACGGAAACCCTGGCCGATCTGGTGGGCGGCACGCTGCTGCACGATCCGGACGCCCGCCAGGCGCTGTTGGAAGTCGCGGAGTTGGAGGCGCGGTTGCGGTTGTTGATCCAGTTTTTGCTGGCTGAAATCCGGCTCCGACGCGAGAGTGGTGGGCATGAATGAGGAAGCATCCCAACCGGACTTTATCCTGAATTCCAGCGAGAAGACCACCATGCTGTTCATGCAGATGGTGTTTCAGATGTCCAGCCTGGCCACCATGCTCCTAGGCAAGGTCCCCCATCCGGAAACCGGCGAAACCCGGCGCGACCTGGAGGCCGCCCAGATGGTGATCGATCAGCTCGAGATGCTGGAAACCAAGACCCGAGGAAACCTCACCGGCGACGAGGCAAAGTTGCTGCGCCAGACCCTGATGGCCCTGCGCATGGCCTACGTGGACGCGGTGAATCATCCGGAGCCCGGACCCGCCGGGGAAGCGGAGAAAAAGTCCTCCGATGAACCGGTTGGGACTGAATCGAAAGCGGAAGCGGAAGGCGGCGGCGTGGAGAGCGCGGAATCGAAGAAGCGGTTCAGCAAGAAATACTAGCGAGTTGTCGGAGAAGCAGGGCGGTTGCGGAGGGTGGCCGGCCCGGCGTCTGGCTGGCTACAGAAAGAGGCAAAGTTTCCGCAGCCTGGCCCTGATCACAAAAAAAGGCGCCCCGGGCGGGGCGCCTTGGGTTTGTGAAACTCGAACCGAGAACGTCAGTCTTTGCCTGTATTCGGCGCTAGGAGCCACCACTTGGTGGTGAGGGCGGCGAAGGATGCCTGCACAGACCTTGCTGACTCACGAAGTTGGGGGGAACCCATTTGTGCCACACTGCCATCCGCCAAACCAAGATTGCCGTTCTCTTCGTGAACACTCGAGCTCCAGCCATACGTGGAGGCGGAGGCCGAGATGAGTGTGCCGTCGATCACGTCGGTTGGCTTGATGCTGAGATTCGCGGGATCGGATTCAATGTTCCTGTCTCCAGACATCCAGCGTTGTGGTTGCTCTTCCTGGGCATCGAGCCCGATGAAGTAACTGGTATTGTTGTTGTTCTCAAACGCCACCTTGCCCGTCACCTTGCTTGCGGGATCAACCAAGCCGGTGGCCAGGTAGCGGGGGAAATACTCGCTCTCCGTGCTGGACCCGTCCGAGGGGCAGACCAGCACCTTCGGCGTGCTCACCTGGTTGGAAAGCATGGCGAAGGCATAATACACAAACGACGCGTTTGCCGTCGTGGGCGCCGTGGTTGGATAGGCGCCGGTCTTGAGCAAGGTGGAAGCTCCGCCCTGGTTCACCGGGACGTCCCAAGGCTGCCTGTCCTGGTGGTCCATCGCCCATTGGCGCACCGATATGCCAATTTGCTTAAGGTTGTTGACGCAGCTGATGCGTTGCGCCTTGGCTTTGGCTTTGGCCAGCGCCGGCAACAACATGGCAGCCAGAATCGCGATGATGGCGATCACGACCAACAGTTCGATGAGGGTAAAGGCCCTCGAGTGCTTGCGTAGTGTTTTCATAAGTTTGTTCAGTGCTAATCCGTTCCGGATTGGGTTCGCTGATGATAGTCTCCGACCCACCTGCGTCAATGCCCATCTTCATCTGCTTATCCATCATCTTGCACTCACCATGCCAGGAGCCCGAACACTGGATTTCGCCGGGAAACCGCTCCAACTGGCCAAGCGATCGCGTGATGGCCACGCTCGTCGCGTGAAACTCCCGCAGCCAGCGCAAACGGGCCAGCGCCTCGGGCTGTCTCCATGAGCCGTGTAGCAGCGGACGTGAGTCCGCTCCATCTGAATTCGTTGGAGAAGTCAGAGCCGACTCGCGTCGGCTGTTACAATGCAGAAGCGGGGTTCGCAACCCTTGGAGGCCGATGGCATCTCTCCGTGAAGTCAGCGGTTGGTGTTCAGTGTTCAGAATCGGTGTTCGGTGATCTGGTTCCGGTCCCGAACACGGATCCTCATTGAAGAGGTTCAGGGTCCCATTTCATGCGCAATCGTGAAAAGGGCTTCCCATGGTCCGGGGCGGAAGGTGGGGCTGCGCTGCGCGCGGCCCGGCGCCGGAGCACCGGCGTCCTTCCGGCAACCATCCGCTCCGCCACGGCCCCAACCGCAGGCTTGGACTCGCGCGCACAACTGCTAGCTTGCGCGCATGGCTTTCGACTCCTTCCGTGACTGGGTCCAGGCGCTCGACCGGGCAGGCGAACTCAAGCGCATCACGTCCCTTGTTGCCACCGAACTCGAGATCACCGAATTGGCCGACCGGGAGATGAAGTCCCCGGGGGGCGGCAAGGCGCTGCTCATCGAGAACCCCACGGTGGCCGGGCAGCGTTCGCCGTTTCCCGTGGCGATCAACACCCTCGGGTCCTGGCGGCGCATGGCGTTGGGCCTGGGGGCGGAGTCGGTGGAGGCCGTGGCCGCCGGGTTGGGCTCGCTCATGAAGGCCAAACCGCCCACCTCCATGCGGGAGGCCATGAAGCTGCTCTCCACCGCGCTGGATCTCCGGCACGCCAAGCCAAAGCGCGTCAAGGACGGCCCCTGCCAGGAAGTCGTTCACCGGGTTGAAAGTTGGCCAACAGCGCCCAACGCCAACGAATCTGCAACCTTCCATCCGCAACCTTCAACCCTCCTCAACCTCCCCATCCTCAAATGCTGGCCCCTCGACGGCGGGCGTTTCCTCACCCTGCCGTGCGTCGTCACCCAGGACCCCGACACCGGCGAACGCAATGTCGGCATGTACCGCATGCAGGTGTACGACGACCGCACCACCGGCATGCATTGGCAGCTCCAGAAAGTCGGCGCGCGCCACGGCCGCCGTTACTACGAGCAGGGCAAGCGCATGCCCGTCGCTGTCTTTCTCGGCGGCGACCCCGTCTTCACCTTCTGCGCCACCGCGCCGCTGCCCGACGGCCTCGACGAGTTGCTATTGGCCGGCTACCTCGGCAAGCGCTCCGTCGAACTGGTCCGATGCGTCACAGCCGACCTGGAGGTGCCGGCGAATTCAGACTTCGTCATCGAAGGCTACGTGGACCCGACCGAGCCGTTGCGCGAGGAAGGTCCGTTCGGCGACCACACCGGCTATTACACCTTGCCCGAGCCGTATCCCGTCTTCCACGTCACCGCCATCACGCACCGCAAGGACGCCGTGTATCCCGCCACCATCGTCGGCATCCCGCCGATGGAAGACTTCTACATCGGGGGCGCGTCGGCGAAACTTTTCCTGCCCATCTTCAAGATGAACTTTCCCGAGATCGTGGACCTCGCGCTGCCGGCGGAAGGCGTGTTCCACAACCTCGTCTTCGTGAGCAT
>JALOTZ010000058.1 GCA_025457615.1 Verrucomicrobiota bacterium | reverse complement strand
AGACAGTCTGTCTGCCGTATCGCCGACTGCCAGTCGGCAGACCGCCCGCCCGCAGGTTGCCAACCTGCGACACCGCAGACTGCCAGTCTGCGCTACAAGCACTCCGCAGTCCGATCTTATGCTCGACCAGATCCTCGGGCAGCGCCTCAACCCCAGTCTGGACCGCAGTGCAGCGGGAACTGGTTTGACGGCCTGAGGCCACAAAGGCAGACTCGCAACAACTGAAGTGGGCAACACACCACAACCGATGCCGGAAAGCGTCGTGCCGCAGACTGCAACCGGTCCTGGAGGAGATCGAGGTGGAGCGGGCGGGGAAACTGAAGCTGGTGCAGGTGGATGCCTCGACCAACCCCGAGCTGGCCTCAAGCCATTGCGTGGCGTCCGTCCCCGCTCTGTTCCGCTACCGGCAAGGGCAATGCGTGGGCCAGCGTGTGGGTTTTGCGAGCAAAGCCGAACTGCTCAACTGGCTCCAACCGGCGACCAGCCCCTAGGCCAGCCATGCTGTTGAAACTCCTCCTCGCCTGGTCTCTGATGGCTTTGTGCGTGGCCATCCATGCCGGCGGCGTAACCTCGGCGTTGCGCTGGACGCAACGCCACCCCACCGCGCCGGGACGATTCTGGCGGTTGACCTGGCTGTTTATTCGCCTGGCCGGATGGATGGTGCTCTTTCATCTGGTGGAGATCGCCGCATGGGCGCTGCTCTACTGGTGGAAGGAGGCCATGCCCGACCTGCAGACGGCCCTTTACTTCAGCGCGGTGACCTACACCACCACCGGCTACGGCGACCTGGTGTTGCCCCCGGCCTGGCGGCTCGTCGGCGGCGTCGAGGCCCTGACCGGCATCCTGATGTGCGGCTGGTCCACCGGCTTCTTTTTCGCTGTTGTCAGCCGCATGTATCAGGCACAGTCGCCGCAGCCCCATCCCTGACCCATGCACTCCCGCCAACTCCCATGAACGCGCTCCTCAAGGAAATCCGTCACAATCCCCTGCTCTGGCTGCTGGCCTTTGTGCCTGTGTTGTTTGGCGCCGCCAGACTCAAGCCTGAAGCCCACACGCTGCTCTTTGTGCTCTCGGTGCTCGCCATCGTGCCGCTGGCCGGATTGCTGAGTCACGCCACCGAATCGGTGGCCGCCAAGACGGGCGACGCGGTCGGGGGCCTGCTCAACGCCACGCTGGGCAATCTGACCGAGCTGGTCATCGCGCTCACCGCCTTGCACGCCGGCCAATACATGCTGGTGAAGGCGTCCATTGCCGGCGCCATCGTGACGAACACGCTGTTCATGCTGGGCGCTTCGTTCCTGCTGGGCGGACTCAAGCACCACGTGCAGGAATACAACCGGGTCAGCGCCCGAGTGCAGGCGGGGCTGCTCTTCCTGGCCACAATCGCGCTCTTGGTGCCGTCGGCCATCTCACAAGCGGACTCGGCGACAGGAGCGGCGTTCACCCAGAAGCTGAGCGTGGGCCTGGCGGTCCTGCTGATCGTGGCCTACGGACTGGGGATGCTCTTCTCGCTCAAGACGCACAAGGAACTGTTCACCAGCGCGGCCCACGGCGAGGCCGAAGAGGAAGCGCCATGGCCCATCGGGCTGGCCCTGGGCACACTGGCCGGCGTCACCGTGCTGGTGGCGCTGGTCAGCGAGGTGTTCGTCGAGTCGGTGCAGAAGGCGGCGGAGGACTTCGGGATGACCCCCGCCTTTGTCGGATTCATCGTCGTGGCGCTGGTCGGCGGCGCGGCGGAAATGGCGTCGGCATTCTCGGGCGCGCGCAAGAACCGGCTGGACCTGAGCGTGGGCATCGCCCTCGGAAGCGCATCGCAAATCGCGCTGTTTGTCGCGCCGGTGCTGGTGCTCGCGAGCTACTTCATCGGGCCGACGCCGATGGACCTGCAATTCTGGCCGGGGGCGGTGGTGATGATGCTGATCGCCACGCTCACGGCGTCCCTGGTCACGAACAGTGGACGCTCGGCCTGGTTCGTCGGGGTGTTGGTGTTGATGGTCTATCTGATCTTCGCCCTGACCCTCTACCTGCTGCCACCGCGCACGCCATGAGGAAGGAACGCAGACGATCCACGCGCCGCAAGGCAGGGCTGCGCTGTGCGCGGCCCGGGCGCCGGGGCACCGGCGCCCTACCGAATCCAAAATCCCAAGGCGCAATTCTGAAATCGGGGCGGCTACCCAAGGATGTTCCAAACCAATCCCATTGCCTCTATGCTAACCGATGAATCCGAACGGCCCGCCAGACGGGTCCTCGAACCGGTCGAACGCATCTCCGAGGTGCTTTTCGGCCTGATCATGGTCCTCACCTTCACCGGCTCGCTCAGCATCGCCGAGGCGGGCCGGGACGACATCCGCAACATGCTGATCGGCGCGCTGGGCTGCAACATCGCCTGGGGCATCATCGACGGCGTCCTGTATCTCATGGGCTGCATGGCGGAGAAGGGTCGAAACCTGCTCACCTACCGCGCTGTGCGGCAGGCCCGAGACCCGGAGCAGGCGCAACGCCTCCTTGCCGAAGCCTTGCCGCCGGTCATCGCCTCGGTTCTTGAACCCGCGGAGCTCGCGACGATGCATCGGCGGTTGCGGCAATTGCCGGAGCCGCCCGCCAAGGCGCGGTTGAGCGGATCGGATTGGCGCGGCGCCCTGGGCGTGTTCCTCCTGGTGTTCCTGTCCACGTTCCCGGTGACGGTGCCGTTCATCTTCATGCAGGACACGCTGAGGGCCATGCGCGTCTCGAACGGCATCGCCATCGTGATGCTGTTCCTGGCGGGGGCCGCGTATGGTCGCATCACCGGTCGTTCGGCGTGGGTGATGGGTGTTTCGATGGTGGTCTTGGGTGGCGTTTTGGTGGCGCTCACGATGGCCTTGGGAGGATGATGATTGTGAATCTTTTTACCCGTTGCTCCTGCCGCCAGGGTTTGGAGTGCGCACCGCAGTCCAAGACGCTGCCGCGTGGGTCTGGGCCCCGCATGGTCCATGCGCTTCTCCACGGCCGCCTGGCCTCTGGCGGAAAGCAGCCCGTGGCGGTCTGGGTATCGTGGCGCTCTGCGCGAACACTGGGTGGGCTGATGCATCCCCGGGCGAGTCGTCCCCGGCGACCAGCGCTTCACCACCGGTCGCGGAAAGTGCCGCCGACAACCCGTGGTCCTTCTCCGCCTCCGCCTACACCTACGTGGTTCCCGAGCAAGACGATTACGTCCAGCCCACCTTCGCCGCCGACCACGGCTGGCTGCACCTCGAGGCGCGCTACAATTACGAGGATCTCGACACCGGCTCGGCCTGGCTGGGTTACAACTTTGCGGGTGGGGACAAAGTGACCTGGGAACTCACACCGATGCTCGGCGGTGTGTTCGGCGAAACCACGGGCATTGCGCCCGGCTATGAAGGCACGTTGGGCTGGTGGCAGCTCGAACTCTACAGCGAGGGGGAGTACGTCTTTGACACCGACGATTCCTCCGAGAACTTCTTCTACACCTGGTCGGAACTGACGCTCGCGCCTTTGGACTGGTGTTACTTTGGCCTGGCGCTGCAGACCACCGCCCTCGAGGACACCGATTGGGAGATCGAGCCCGGCTTCCTCCTGGGATTCCAGTGGAAGTGGGCCAGCCTGACCGGCTATGTGTTCAACCCGGACGAGAGCGAGCCGACGTGGGTGGTGGCGGTTGGTCTCGATTTTTAAGCCATGAACCCTTGCCTAAGACATGCGGAGGGACCGGGCCGGGCGCGGTCCGGTCGGCGCAGACTGGCGCTCAACCCGGTCCACGGTCTCAAGCCGCGCCCGTTGCGGGAGAGGGGAGACATCTAATGAAGCTCGCCCGGCCCCAGTGGCTCATGTTCAGCGGCTGGATCATCCCGCTGTTGTATGCCTCGGTCGCACTGGCCGTGGGGCTGGCGTTCCCCCGTTTGGAGCACCGCTTCCTGCCGGCGTGCGTGTCCACCATGAGCGCTGCCTCGGCCATGGCGATTTGTTCGTCCATTAGCTCGGGCATGATTGCGCTGACCGGCATCGTGTTTTCGCTGGTGTTCGTCATGACCCAATTCAGCGCCACGGCCTACTCGCCCCGCCTGGTCCTGTGGGTGGCGCGCGACCCGGTAATGTCCCACTCCCTGGGTGTATTCAGCGCCACGTTTCTGTATTCGCTCGCAATGCTGGCGTGGGTGGACCGTGGCGGTTCGGGGACGGTTCCGTTGATCAGCAGTTGGATGACGGTCGCCTGGCTCGTCGGCAGCGTGGGCATGTTCGTTGCCCTCATCCAGAGGATTGGGCTGCTTCAAGTCAACCGCATGTTGATTTTCACGGGGGATCAGGGCCGCAGGGCCATTGTCGAACTGTACCCGCCGGTTGGATCTGCTTCGGTTGGCCCCAAGGCGGCGGCAGCGCACGGGCTGCCGGTCACTCAGACCCTCACCCATCTTGGCCGGCCCCAGGCGATCCAGGCGATCCATGTGGAAGCCCTCGTGGAACTTGCGACATCCTCGGGCGCCGTCATCGAAGTCCTGAGCGCCGTGGGTGACACGGTGGTCGAGCCGACGCCGCTGGCCCGTATCTGTGGGGCACGGCGACCGCTGGACGAGCGTGCGGTGCGGGCCGCGATCCAGCTCGGGGACGAGCGCACCTTCGAGCAGGATCCCAAGTACGCCTTCCGGCTGCTGGTGGACATCGCCATCAAAGCTCTTTCTCCGGCCATCAACGACCCCACCACCGCCGTGCAGGCGCTGGATCAAATCGAGGACCTGCTCCTGCGGCTTGGCCAGCGCCGGTTGAACGTCGGCGAATGCCGCGACGAGCACGGAGCACTCCGCCTCGTCGTGCCGTTTCCCGCGTGGGACGATTTCTTGCTGCTGGCCCTGGACGAGATCCGGTCTTGTGGCGCCAGCAGCGTGCAGGTGATGCGGCGCATGAATGCTCTGATTGAGAATCTCATCGACCTCTTGCCCCCGGAGCGCCATGCCGCACTGCGACACTGGGAAAAGCGACTGGCGGGCACGGTCGAGCGAACCTTTGCCGATGCCGAGGAAAAGCACGATGCCTCGGTGGCCGACCGGCAGGGGCTCGGTATCGGACATGAAGATCCCGCGGCAGTTCGTGATCTCGATGGTTGATGTCATGGGGCTGCCCAACCCCACCGCTGCGACCCACGCCAGTGCACGAACCGCTTCAACCGCATCGGGAGATTGGCCCCGCTGCCCTCGGGGACTTCACGGGGACCGGCCCGGCCTGACGGGCTGCGTGTTGAACCAGGATCAGAGTGATCCGGTGCGGGTGGTTGCGGTTGGATGGGAGCTTGGGGCCGGGCCAAGTTCGTCACGCCAAAGTCCCCGGCCTGGAAACTCAATTGAGGGACGGATCCTCCGGCATCTCGGACAACACCCGGCAGCGCCAGTCTCCCTTGCGGCGCAGGATGGTTTGCCAGAGCCGTTCCGGGGGCGTTTCAAAGACCAGATCGAGTGAGGCGGGATGCGTGAGCCAGGCCTTGGCGCGCATTTCGTTGTCCAGTTGGCCCGGCGCCCAACCGGCGTAACCGGCGAACAGGCGGATCTTGCGCGTGCTGGAAAAGGATTCACCCAGAGCAACCAGTTCGTCCAGCGAATGCCCCATCTCGAGATTGGGCAGGATGCTGGCATCCGGCAGAAAGGCGTCGGTGTGAAGGTAACTCAGGGCATTGGTCTGCACGGGACCTCCGACCCACACGGGCGAATGCTCCAGCACCTCCGGCAGGTCGGCGATCAACAGTTCCCCCGCCTGCTTGCCCGACGGACGGTTCAGCACCAGCCCAAAGGCCCCCTCCGCATCATGCTGACACACCAGAACCACCGTCCGGGCAAAAAACGAGCCCCCCAGCTCGCCGCCATCCAGCAGCAACTGTCCACGCAACGATTTCGGATCCGCGCCCATCGTCAACCTCGTCTTGACCGGACTCGATGAGAATGTGGTTCAGTTCCGCGCGCTGTCAAAACTGGGAGCCCTGGTACGCGAGGCGGGGCTCGAACCCACAACCTTCGGCTCCGGAGGCCGACGCTCTATCCAATTGAGCTACTCGCGCAAGGCAGCCTTAGCATGGCCCCGGGGCCGGACAGCCTCAACCTCTTTTTGGGGCTCACCCCTCCCGGGGTTCGTCTGGACACCGCCCCCGGGGCGCGGCCTTCAGGCCTTCAACGTCCGAAGGGCACGCGAGAAAACGCTTGTTCCGCTGGCTTGCGAATCCTGAAGCGGCAGGAAGGCCGCGACCCAGCTGGAATTGCGTTCGAGGACAGTGTCCAGATGCAGCTCCCCCACCAGCCTCCGGGACAACCTGCCACCACCATTCCGCCCCACCATTCCACGCCTTGAAATCCGTCCGCTCTCCCCTATGCTCCCTCCAGCTTTGCGGAACGCTGGGAGCGATTCTCGCGAGGTGAGTTTGGACGGGTGGGGCTGCGCTGTGCGCGGCCCGGGCGCCGGGGTACCAGCGCCCTGCCTGCAACAAGCCACTTCGAGAACGGTTTCAGACTGGACGTTTCCCTCAGCCCCTGACTATGGCTCGCAACCGACGAACCTGGAACTCGATGGAGGATATCCGCTCCGCCGCGGCAAAGGACGATCCGCAGGCGCAGTGCACCCTGGGCGTCTGCTACCAGACTGGCCAAGGGGTGGACCTGGACTATGAAACCGCCGTGCGCTGGTTCAAGAAGGCGGCGGACCAGAATGATCCGGTGGCCCAGTGTTATCTCGGTTTCTGCTACCTGTCCGGCCAGGGCGTCCCGCAGGAGTACAGTCAGGCGGCGAAGTGGTTTCGGGAGGCGGCTGAACAAGGGGATGCCGCGTCGCAGTTCAACCTGGGCGTGCTTTACGAAACCGGCCAGGGCGTCCCGCAGAACTACGCCGAGGCCATCAAGTGGTACCTGTCAGCCGCGGAACAGGGCGAACCCCAGGCGCAGTTCAACCTGGCGGTCTTTTACGAAACCGGCCAGGTGGTTCCCCAGAACTACGAGGAGGCGGTTAAATGGTATCAACGGGCCGCGGAACAGGAGGTGGCCCCGGCCCAGTGCAACCTTGGCCTCTGCTACCAGTCCGGCCGCGGCGTCGAACAGAATGTCCAGAAGGCCATTCAATGGTTCCTGCGCGCGGCCAAACAGGGGGACAAGACCGCCCAGCACAACCTGGGGATCTACTACGCCAACATGGAGAGCCAGGAACAGACGAAGGCCGCCGAGGCGGAGGCCGAGCAAAAGATCGACGCCCCTTGAACCCAACGAACAATCCGGGAGTTGAACCTTCCGGAAGCCACCGTACATTAAGTCCACCATGCTCATACACGTTCTGAAATCCAAGCTGCACCGGGCGTGCGTCACCGGAGGCAGCCTCAATTACGAAGGGAGCCTGGGCATCGACCGGGATCTCATGGATGCGGCCGGCCTCGTGCCCTACGAGCGGATTCTGTGCGGCAACATGGCCAACGGCCAACGGTTTGAGACCTATGCCATCCCCAGCCGGCGCGGCTCCGGCTCGATCGTTCTGAATGGAGCCACCGCGCATCGGGGCAAGGTTGGCGATCTCCTGACCATCATGAGCTTCACCGAGGTGGACGAACTCACGGCCAAGCGCTGGAAACCCCGGGTCATCGTCCTGGGGAAACGGAATGCGGTTCTCAAAACCCGCGGCATCTGACGTGAATCTGCCCAGACAGGCTTTCCAGCCGGGCCCACTGCGCTCTCTTGCCGCCGTCTGATCTCTCATTGCGCCATGCGACGGGTTTTGATCATCGAAGATGACGCCGACCAGCGGGAAATCCTGGCCGAGTTCATCCGTGAATGCGGATGGGAGGCGCTGCTGGCGGCGGACGGCGAGAGCGGCCTCCGGACCGCCCAAGCCGCCATGCCGCAGGTCATCTTCTGCGACCTGCTCATGCACGGCCTGAATGGCTTCCAGGTCTGCCGCAGTCTCCGTTCCGATCCCGCGTTCCGGAACACCCTCATCGTGGTGACGTCCGGGCGCGTCTTCGAGGCCGACCGGCTCGCGGCGATTGAGTCGGGGGCCGACGAGTATCTCCAGAAACCCGTACCCCTGGACCAGATCCGGGAAGTGCTGGGCCGCATTGCCGAGTCGGCATCCCCCGCCCCCCCGGCCGCCGACGACTCCAGCGGCATAACCACCATGATCCGCTTTTGGGGGGTGCGCGGGTCCATCCCGACCCCGGGTCCGGGCACGGTTCATTTCGGGGGCAACACCTCCTGTGTCGAGGTGCGGGCGGACGGGCAGATCATCATCCTGGATGCCGGCACGGGCTTGCGGGCACTGGGACGGCACCTGGTGGAAGAATTCAAGGACACCTCCCTGCCCCTGAACCTGCTTCTGTCCCACACCCACTGGGATCACATCCAGGGCCTCCCCTATTTTGCGCCGCTGTACCGGCCCCATGCGCATCTGCGGGTCTTCGGATACGAAGGGGCGCGATCCAGCCTCTCGACCGTCCTCTCCAGCCAGATGGAGAGCCCGTTCTTCCCCGTGGGCCTGCAGGATGTCCCCAGCCATTTTGAAATCGAGGAGCTGAGGCAGATGAAGTTCAATCTGGGCCGCGTCCAGGTCGATTCCTGGTTTGCCAATCATCCCGGCATCTGCGTCGGCTACCGGTTGACCACCACCGCGGGCAAGGTGGCGTTCTTCCCCGACAACGAACCCCCGACCCGCCAGCAACAGGTGCGGGCCGCCGCCGGGTTGCCCGAGGAATACTCGGCTGCCTATGCCCAGAGCGAGGAGGCGCGCCTCATCGGGTTCCTCAAGGGAGTGGACGTCCTGATCATGGATGCGCAGTACACGCCCGAGGAATACACCCTGCATGTGGGGTGGGGCCATGGCTGTGTGGATGACGTGGTCAAACTCGCGCTGGCGGCCGAGGTCGGTCACTTGTTCCTGTTCCATCACGACCCGGATCACCACGACGACACCCTCCGCGAGATCGAAGCCCGCGCACGACACTTGGTGAAGGACGCCGGAGGCCGGCTGGAAGTGCAGGCCGCCCGGGAAGGGTTTCAGTTCGTATTGCCCTGCCGCACCGCCGCCCGGTGACCCCAGTGGAGCGCGGACTTCCCTTCGCCCGAACCCTCGCGTTCCCGGCATGCGCATTCTCACCCGGGACGACGATCCTTCCCAGCCCTTCCTGAACCATGATTGGGACCCTGCTGGCGCAAGGGTTCCCATCGCAGCTCGATCTTGACGCTTCTGCCTGCTTGGCGGGGCCGACACCGCCGCGACCCCGTCGAAGGTGAGCAGCAGCGGCGTGGAGGCGTGCTCGGGTCAGCCTTGACGTCCCTGGAGGTAGCGCTGGCGCCAGTCTGCTCTGGAGCGTTTGCCGCGTGGGCTCGTGTCCAGCACCTCCACCCGCCACCAATCGCGCGGCACTTGCCAGGCGGGAAGGCGGGTTTGGAGGAAATCGGAGAGCGCGCGGGTCGAGACCTCCACCCCGGCCACCAGGCAGGCCACGATGGTCTCGTTGCGCGGCGTGTCGGAGGGAACCCCGAAGACCACGCAGTCGCGAATGCCGGGATGACTGCACAGGACGCGTTCGACGTCCTCAGGGTTCACCTTGCGACCGGCCACGTTGATGCAGTCTGAAGCCCGCCCACGCAAGTGAAGGGCACCGTCGATGAGCTCGCCGAGGTCGCCGCTCTGGAACACGCCGTTGGCCAGCACCGGATCCGGCTCGGGCCAGTACCCCTGTCCCACGGCCTGGCTGCGCACCACGACGCAGCCGGCCTCGTTGATCTCCAACGCCACGTTCCTCATGGGCCGGCCGGCCTGGGCCGGCTCCCGCCGGGGCACCAGGGTGTCGTCGTAGGCAATCCCGCCGCATTCGCTGGAGCCGTAGAAATTGTGAATCTTTATCCCCGCCGCCTCGAACACTTCCTGTTCCAGCGCAAGCGGCAACGGCGCCCCAGCCGAGATGCCAAGCCGGATTCGCCGCGACAGGATGCCGGCGTCGTGCCACGCCCGCCACAAGGCCGGCACGGATGGCACGGCCACGGCTTCAGCCTGGTCGATGGCGACCCGGACGGATTCCGGCAAGGCCGAATCGGCCAGCAGCAGCGGAACGCCCTTCAGGAGGAGGGGCAGGACCAGGTTCGAGAACCCGTAGGAATGAGTCAGGGATATGGCACCCACGTTCGGCAGCGCCGGGTCGAGTCCCATGGTGGTCACCACGTTCTCGCAATCCGCCGCCAACTGGCCGGCAGTGAACGCAATCATCCGCGCAGCGCCGGCGGTGGCAGAGGTGGTCTTGAGATGAACAATCCCGACACCGGGCGGGGTGCTGATCGCCGGCTCGGGCTGTCCGCCTTCCAACGGGACCAGCATCTGCCGGTCGCGCCACGCGGCCAGGACGGACAGGATGAAACCGGCGCCGGTGCCGCGGACGAACCGGATGGGGCCGTCGGCCGTTGGCTGATCCCCGGCGCGTTGGGCAAGCTCGTTGAAAGTGTAACGGCGGCCGGCCACCCCGTCCCACAGCGCAAAGCGATCCGGGTGAGCACGGACGACATCCAGCCAACGTTTGTAGAGCATTGTCAGCTACGTAACGCATCGGTAGGTTGCGGGGCAATGAATTTTCCTGGTCAGTGGCCGGGTCGGGCCCAACGGGCTCGCCATGCTGTCCACAGGTCAGGGCGCATGAATTGGGTCGGGCTGCGCGTCCGCGCAGCCCGGCGCCGGAGCACCGGCGCCCTGCCAGGTCCATCGTCCCGGTGCGCACTTCTGAAATGGCGGGGGCTCTCCCCGGCTCAAGGCCTCAATGCGCGTCCGTCGATCAAGGATTGGCAGCTTCCCTTCAACCTGGCCTGGCTCAGCCTCCTGGTCCTGCTTTCCGCCTGCTCGACACCCCGCTCGCTCCAACCCGCCAACTCGCGGCCGTTCCAATTCGACGCCGACACATTCGCCTACGCCAACGAACTGGTCTGGGAGTACTATTATGACGACACCGGGGAGTGGACGCACCGGAAGAACGAATCGGAACCGGACTACACCCACCACTGTTTTGTGGTCGCGCGCTCGGCCCGCCAGTTTTTTCAGCACGCGCGGTTCGACGCGTCGCAGCCCGCGGCGGACGAGGCCGCGTATCGGCGGCTGATCCGGGAGGTGATGGCGAGAGATCCGGCCCGGGATGAGCCGGACATGGAACGCGTGCTGATCCCCGGCTATCCGGACCTGCGCCGATTCAGCGCCGCCCACGAGGAACTTCTCAAGGAGACGTGTGGTGGAGCGATGCAAAGCTACTTTCAGCGCGGTCATTGGCGGATGATTTTCCCCTTCTCCCGCAAGGGACAGGCGCAGGAAGCCGACGCCCTGGCCGCCGCCGTGCGCAGCCATCGTCCGCCGGTTGTGCATGTGGTGACGTTCCCCAAGCTCCACATCAACCACGCCCTGCTCCTGTTTGCCGTGCGGGACGCCGGGGGACACCTGGAGTTCACGGCCTACGACCCCAACCAACCCGAAGCCCCGGTCCCGCTCACGTTTGATCGGACGGAACAGCGGTTCCACTTCCCGTCGAACGACTATTGGAAGGGCGGCGCGCTCAATGTGTATGAGGTTTATCGGGCGTGGAACTATTGAGATCCGGGTTTGCGCTCGACGCTGCCGGATTCCGGATTAGATTGAGGGCCAATGGCAACTCAGGCGCCCATCCAACCCCAGAAGGTCAACCTGCGCCGGCCCGACGTCATGGAGGCCGTGCAGGCCCAGGTGGTCGAGCATTACCGGAGCAACCTCGTCAACCACATCCGCGCCAATGGTGGCCGGATCAGCATCCCCGGCAAACTCACGGTCAAGCTGGCCAAGGAATTCGGGTTCTGCTACGGGGTCGAGCGAGCCATTGACCTGGCCTACGCAGCCCGCAAGGTGTTTCCCGATCCCACCCGGATCTTCCTCCTGGGCGAGATCATCCACAACCCCGAGGTGAACGACCAGATCCGCGAGATGGGCATCGTCAGCATCTCCCCCAAACCCTGCGACCAGGAGCTGGCGGATCTGCATCTCTCGGACAAGGACGTCGTGCTGATCCCCGCCTTCGGCACCGAGGTGGGCACGCGCCGCAAGCTCGAAGCGCTCGGCTGTCAGTTGGTGGATACCACCTGCGGTGACGTGATGAGCGTGTGGAAACGCGTCCGGCAGTACAGCAAGGAGGACGTGACCAGCATCATCCATGGCAAGGCCAAGCACGAGGAAACCAAGGCCACGACGTCCCAGGCGACCGCCTATGGCACCGGTCATTACCTGGTGGTGTACAACCTGGCGGAGACGGATTACGTCTGCGACTACATCGTGCGGGGCGGTAACCAGCAGGAATTCCTGGCCAAGTTTGCGGGCGCGCATTCCCCGGGGTTCGACCCCGACCTGCATCTCAAGGCGGTCGGGGTGGCCAACCAGACCACCATGCTCCGGGGCGAAACGGAGGAGGTGCAACGCCGGATCCGCGCGGCGATGGAGAAGAAGCACGGGCCGGACCGGGTGTCACACCACTTCCGCTTCTTCGACACCATCTGCGGGGCCACGCAGGACCGGCAGGATGCGTTGGAGCAGTTGCTGGGAGAACCCCTGGACCTGCTGCTGGTGGTCGGGGGCTACAACTCCTCGAACACGTCCCACCTGGCCGAGATGGGCGAGGCCAAGCTGCCCACCTACTTCATCAAGAACGCCCGCAAGATGGAATCCGAACACCTCATCCGCCATTACAACCTTCACCGACAGGAGGAAGTCGAGTCGCGCGACTGGCTGCCAAACGGCGAGGTCACCATCGGCATCACCGCCGGTGCCTCCTGTCCCAACAACCTGATCGAAGACACCATCCGGCGCCTGTTCGAGTTCCGCGGACTTTTGGCGGACGACGTGGTCCGGACCTGACCACCGCCCCGCCTCATGCCCCGCACCCGGGAAGAGCTGGAACAGGTCGAGCGCACCGTGCTGGCGCCGTATGCCCAGTTCAGCGCGGAGAGTCGCGGCCGGGCCTGCCGCGAGGAGCCGCCGGAGTGGCGAACGCACTACCAGCGGGATCGGGATCGGGTGATTCACTCGCGCGCGTTCCGGCGGCTCGAGTACAAGACCCAGGTGTTCCTGAATGGCACTGGAGATCATCTGCGCACACGGCTGACCCACAGCATGGAGGTGGCGGCCATCTCCCGGAACATTGCCCGCGCGTTGCGGCTGAACGAGGACCTGGCGGAAACCATTGCCCTCGCTCACGACCTGGGCCACTCGCCCTTCGGCCATCGCGGGGAAACCGGGCTGAACCGCCTGATGAAGCGCCACGGCGGTTTCGAGCACAACCAGCAGAGCCTGCGCATCGTCGAACACCTCGAACAGAAGTATCCGCGTTTCCCCGGACTCAACCTGAGCTGGGAAGTCCGCGAAGGCCTGGCCAAACACGTGACCGCGTACGATCATCCGGCCGGCCGTGGAGGCTTTGATTCCCGGTCCGCCTCCCTGGAGGCGCAGGTGGCCAACCTGGCCGACGAGATCACCTACTCCAGCCACGACCTGGACGACGGACTCGACTCCGGACTGCTGTCGGAGGCCGACCTTCGGAAGCGCGTCGGCCTGTGGCGTTACGCGGCGAGGCGGATTGAACGCGAATATGGTTCGCCCCCCGAGGAGTCCCGACGCTACTTCATCATCCGCTGCATCATTGATCTGCAGGTCAAGGATGTGGTCCAATCCACGGAACAACGCATCCGCCGGGCGGGGGTGAAGAGTGCCGATGACGTGCGCCGGCTATCCCGCCCGCTGGTGCAACACAGCCCGGAGCGCAGGCGCCAGAACCTCGAGTTGCGCAGGTACCTATACCAGAACCTGTATTACAACCCGGAAGTGCACGAGCCGAACATGCGCGCCGTACGCATGCTTGAAGCCCTGTTCCATTACTACCTGGCGCATCCCCGGGAACTGGGCTCGCTGAGCCGCAAACGCATCCGCCAGGATGGCATTCACCGGGCGGTGTGCGATTATCTCTCCGGCATGACGGACCGCTACGCCATGCTCGAACACCAGCGCCTATTTGGCGGCGCAAAGTCGCGGAGGCGTCCCGCCTGACGCCCCCTCATCATCCGATCCGGCACCGTGTGCGGCTCGGGTAGGCTGAGGCCAGGAAGTTGTGGGATGACTCGCGAAAGCCTTCCCGGAAAGATCGAGCGCCGGGGCGCCGGCGCCCAAGGCCGCGGCGCAGCCCGCCCCTCCCGGGAAGGGCCCGAACCGTCCGGCAGGCGCGACGCCTGCGCTACGGCGCCGCCTTCGGCACCACCTTCACGGCGCCCTCCTGGACCTGGATGCTGTCGAGTTGACCCAGGGTGTTTGCGAAATCAGGATTCTGGTTGGCGCTTTCGGCAAAATTATGATCGCGAATCGCCTTCAGATACTCCTCGGGAAGCGGCTTGTCGTTGACGCGGATCTCGGTCGGAGAGACCGTAAGCCGCCCACCTGCGAGAGACACTTGGAAGGAAGCTTCGCCGTTGAGGTAACGATCCTTGAAGAAGGGCGCCCCGAGATCGCCCAGTTTCAAGCTCACCAACCCTTTGACCTCGTCGCCCTCGACCTTGAGCCGGATCCCGTCGGAGAAGGCCTTCAAGTCGGCGGACGAGGCCAGCAGCATGTTCAAGTCCTCGCCCTTGAGCACCAACGGCACCGTGGGCTTCCCTTGCGCCAGCCCGTCGGCAAAGATCTTCAGCCGCTCCTGGAACATTTCCTGGTCGGCCTGGGTGTAGCGGACGGCGGGCAGTTCCATGGGTTGGGGCGCGGCGTATTGCTCCACAAACGCCTCGACCTTGTGATAAAGGAGGTACAGTCCCAACCCGCCACCCACCAGGACAGCCAGGGAGAGGATGGCCAGGGTCAGACAGCCATAGAAGAAACAGCCCTTGCGACGTCGGGGGGATGGGGAATCCGGAGTGTTCATCACCCGGGTTTCTGGCGGAAATGGAGCGGGTTGTCCAGCCCGAATCCGCGAGCGTGTCGTTCAGACCCCCAACCGCCGCTTGGGCCGACCGTAGAGGAAGTAAATCAGTGCGCCCAGCGGAAGCCCGGGCACCAGCAGGATCACCAACAGCACCCACATGAGCCGCTCGGTGTCGCTGACGCCCTTATTGGTCACGGCATCCACAATCATCGCCACCCAAAAAAGCGCGGCGGCAAACGCAGCCGTCAGCAGGAGAATGCGAGTCATATCGAAGCGATGGGTTCGCCGGCCCCGAACCGGCTGCACTGGCTCAGGAACAGCGACGGGGCGTCACCGGTCCTTTGGAAGTGAGTGATCGTGGCGCCGTGCTGATGGATCTCAGCCTCGCGGTGGGGCGTGGTGATGGCCAGGGTCGGCAGGCCATCCTGCCGGGTGGTGGGCTCCACACGGCTGGTCGGTTCGCGGGTTCTCATGGCTTTGTTGAGGCGTCCGCTCGACACGACTGCGATGAACCTAAGCAACAGACTTCACTCCGCCGCGAGGAATCGTTCGGCCTCGATGGCGGCCGCGCACCCCATTCCCGCGGCGGTGATGGCCTGACGATACACACGGTCCACACAGTCGCCGGCCACGAACACCCCCGGCACCTTGGTGGCGGCGCCTTTGGTTGGCAGGATGTACCCCGCCTCGTCCAAGTCGAGCACCGTCTTGAACAGTTGGGTGTTGGGAACGTGGCCAATGGCCACAAACACACCCGCGCAATCCAACGCGCTTTCCTTCTGGGTCTTCACGTTCCGCAGTCTCACGCCCGTCACCTTGTCCTGCTTCACGTCCAGAACGTCGGTGACGACCGTGTCCCAGACGGGCTGGATCTTGGGATTGGCCAGGGTGCGCTCGGCCATGATCTTCGAGGCGCGCAACTGGTCGCGGCGATGGATCAGGTACACCGTCGAGGCAAAGCGGGTCAGATACGTCGCTTCTTCGCAGGCCGAATCCCCTCCCCCAACCACCACCAAAGGCTGGTTGCGGAACATCGGCAAAGCGCCGTCGCAGGTCGCACAGTAGGTCACACCTTTTTTCTCCAACCGATGTTCGTTCTCCAATCCCAGGTGCCGGTGCCCCGCGCCCGTGGCAATGATCAAAGTCCTGGCCTGCATCAGCTCGCCGTCCACCGTGAGGACGAACGGGCGCTGGGACAGGTCCACGGCCTCCACCGTCGCAAACTTCGTCCGGGCCCCGAAGCGCTCGGCCTGCTTCTGCATTCGCGTCATCAGTTCATAGCCGTCCACCCCCTCGGGAAAGCCGGGGAAATTCTCGACCATGCTGGTGGTGGTGAGCAGACCACCGGGCGTCACGCCGGTGAGCACGACGGGATTGAGATTGGCCCGGGCGGTGTACAGGGCGGCGGTCCAACCCGCGCAACCCGATCCGATGATGACCACGTTTTCCATAGGGAAGCCGAAGGTAGTCACAGGACCGGCGCGAGGCAAGCGGACGGCGTTTGAGCTGTGAAGCCGAATTACGTCGGTGGCTACGGCTCTTTTGTTCGTTGAACCGACGGGGGCCGGCTCCTAGAATCCGTGCGTGCCGGCGTTGGCCTACATTCTGACCGCGTTGTTTGCTTACCTCTTGGGATCGATCCCCACCGGCTACCTGGCCGCCCGGGCAAAGGGCGTGGACATCCGGAAGGTGGGATCGGGGAATATCGGGGCGACCAATGTCTTTCGCGCACTGGGCAAAGCCTGGGGAATCAGCGTGCTGCTGCTGGACTTTGCCAAGGGCCTGGGCGCCTGCCTGCTGGTGCCGTCGCTGGCGAAGGGGTTGGTGGGTGCGGCAAGAGCTGATGAAGGCCTCATTTCACTGGCGCTGGTGGCGGCTGTGTGCGTCGTGCTCGGACACAACTTCACCGTTTGGCTGCGGTTCAAGGGCGGCAAAGGCATCGCCACCTCAGCGGGCGCCTTGGCCGCATTGGTGCCTTGGGCACTGTTGATCGGGTTGGGCGTTTGGATCGTCCTGTTCGGTTTGACCCGCTACGTATCGCTCGGGTCCATTGGAGCGGCCGCAGCCTTGCCGGTGGCCACCTGGTTTACCACGGGCGGCAACCGGGTCCTCACGACCCTCACCGCCGCGCTCGCGGCCATGGCCATTCTCAAACATCGAGCCAACATCAAACGCCTGCTGGGCGGAACCGAGAGTCGAATCGAGTGGCGACGGAGATCCGCATGAACCCGCATTGTCCCGGAGGAATCAGCTCATGAACATGGCCGTCATCGGGGCCGGCGCCTGGGGATCGGCCCTGGCCAGGGTGCTTCACGAAAACGGGAATGCGGTGACGATCTGGGACATCGATGCGCAGGTGCTCGAGTCGCTTCGGCACGGCCGCAATGAACGCTACCTGCCCGGTGTACCGCTCCCCACCGGGTGGCGGATTGAATCGGACTGGGACAAGGCCGTGCGCGGGCGCGAGGGCCTGGTCTTCGCCGTGCCCTCGACGGTGTTCCGCCAGGTGTCGGCGAGGGTGGGTGACTCGCTGGCCATGTTGATCAGCGTGACCAAGGGCATCGAGTACAAGTCGGGACAGACCATGAGTCAGGTGCTCAGGCAATGTCTGCCGAACAACCCCGTCGCGGCGTTGTCCGGACCCAGCTTTGCCCGCGAAGTGGCGCTGGGCATTCCGACCTCCGTCGTCTGCGCGAGTCCATCGGAGTCCACCGCCAAAACAGTCCAGGGACTCTTTCATCGGCCCGAGTTCCGGGTGTATCGGAGTCCGGACATTCTCGGGGTGGAACTGGGGGGGGCGCTCAAGAACGTCATGGCGATTGGGGCGGGCGTGGGGGACGGACTGGGTTATGGGGACAACACCAAGGCGGCAATGATTTCGCGGGCACTGGCCGAGATGCGGCGTTTGGGGGTGGCTTGCGGCGCTCAGCCGGAGACCTTTGCCGGGTTGAGCGGCCTGGGCGACCTCATGCTGACTTGTTTCTCCCGGCAAAGCCGCAACCGCGATCTGGGCGAGCGATTGGGCCGGGGCGAAACCATGGAACAGATTCTGGCCTCGCATCCGAAGCTGGCCGAGGGCTACCCCACGGCACGTTCAGCCTTCCAGTTGGCCCGCCGACTCGAGGTGGAGACGCCCATCATCGACGAGGTGTATGCCATGCTCTACGAGGGCAAGAGTCCCCGGGACAGCGTGCGTGATCTCCTCCAGCGGGACCGGAAAGCTGAGGATTGAAGGGACAAGGCCTGGCGGAGCGTCGTGGCCTCCCAAAGCGGCAGATCGCTCTGCTCTCAGCCGCACTCCAGGACGCTGACGCGTTGTCCAGGGTGCCTCAATGGCTCCGACAGGTTGTGGAGTGCG
>JALOTZ010000057.1 GCA_025457615.1 Verrucomicrobiota bacterium | reverse complement strand
TTGAGCGTCGCTCCCGTGGAGCGGCGTGAGTTGGTCGGCCGGGGCCGAGGGAGGAGCAAGGGGTCCGATTTTTCCCCCGCGGTTGACAGAAGCCGTTCCCGCTGGGGAGATTGACTTCGCCTGAATCAGGGGCGGCCTTTTCCCATTCTGTGGGTCTTGCTGTCCGGGATGTGCTCCACCACGGTCAAGGCCGCTTCCAAGCTGCTCCAGGCTGAACGGGCAGCCAGCGTTCAGCGGGCGGCTCGGGTGCCGCCGCCAGAGCGAACCCTGTGCTTAGTGTGAGGAGCGCGATGCAGAGAGGGCAGACTGTCTTCATGGGAAGATGAAATCGCCAAGGTAGGATGGGAGTTGGAGCCATGAACCGGTTCCGGAGGAGCGCGGCTCCATGAGCCGCAGCGGCTGCGCAGGTGCGTGTAGCCTGCGAGTTGGTCGTGGGATTTGGGAGCGTCGTGGCTGCTGCGAGTCGCGGATTCGCGGTCCGCAGGCCCGAGATGCGGTTCGTGAGGGGCTGCCTTCCATTTGGCGCGCCGTTCCGGCTTCGATCCGGAAGATCAGGGGGCCGACAGGCGGAAGAACCGGGGGCCGTCGAGCCGCGGCAGGGTGACGTTCATCTGGTTGCTCTGGCTGACCGCCGGGTTCGTCACCGGCAACCAGGAAAGCGGCGGTTCCAGAGTGGCCGCACTGTAAAGGTTGAACGCGGTGGCCGACGAAGGCCAGCTCAGCTCAATCCCCGCTTCACTCCGGGCAAGGCTCAACGTGGGCGGTGTCAGGTCGGGAGCGCGCCAGATCTCCAGGCCGCTGAAGGTCGGATTGTCCACCAACGGCGTGAATTGAATCACCATCTGGCCACTGGCGTTGGCTGCCCGGTCGAATTGCCGGATGATCGCCTTGTTCTTTGTGCCGGCCGCCGCCACGATGTCGAAATTCCGCAACCCGGACGAACCGTTGATCGAGACATTGAATTCTCGTTGGCCGGCCTGGCTAAAATAGGTCTCAGCAAAGTGCAGCCGCACCCGGTAGGTGACCCCGGTGGCGAGGCCGGACAGGGTGTAGGTCATGCTGCCGTAGCGTTCAGATTGATACACCGTCTGCGGTGCCGGGTTGGTCAGGCTGGACAGGTCGATCGCAGCGGAATTGGAGCTGGGTGTGCCGCCCGAGAAAAAGGCATCGGCGCTGAAGGGGGGCACGGCGGCCCCACCGGCGTTCACCGCATGGATCAGGTCCCAGGGGATGGCGGTGGCTTCGAGGGAACTCGGGCTCTCCACGCTCCCATTCTGCCCGCAAACCACATAGTAGCAGGGTTGGCCTGCGACCAGGCCTGAATCGATCGCAGTGGCTTGGGTCAGGTTCGAGGCGATGCTGACGTAGGGGCCGCCGCTCAAGCCGGCGCGTTTGAGACGGTAACTGGCGGTGTTCGTGTCGGCGTTCCAGAACAGTGTCACCCGTTCGCCGCCCGCCTCGGCTCGCAGACCGGTCGGGATCGGCGGGGCGGGGGGCGGCACCACCTCGTCGATGAGCCACTGCTGGTTGGCGCCCCCCACATAATCCCACTGCTGCACATTGGCGCCGTTGGTGGTGGCCAGATCAGCCACGTCCAAGACCCGTCCGGTTTCCCGATTGACGACCTTGCAGTATCCGTCGCCTGCGGGCTGCAGCCACCATTCCTGGGCCGGGGTTCCGTTGGTGGGCCACTGCTGCACATTGGCGCCGTTCGCCCACGATGCGTCGGCCACATCGCAGGCCTTGCCACTGTAGCGTGAAATCACCCGGAACGAACCGTCCCCCGCGGGCTCAAACCGCCACTGCTGGTTGGTCAGGCTGTACCACTCCCACTGGTGAAGGTTGGCGCCATCGGCGGTGGATGGTCCATCGATGTCGAGCACCTTGCCCGAGCGGCGGTTCACCAGCCGATACCACGCCTGCGGATGCACCAGGACTTGCGGTTGGGCTGTGTAGGCGTAGGCCCGCACCTGATCGATCTCCATCGTTTCGCTCGTGAAGGTGGGCCAGCCGCCCCAGCCGCCAACGGCCACGTTAAGCATGAGATGAAACCGCTGGTCAAAGGGCCACTTGCCGTAACCCTGATACTCGTTGCGAAAGGTGAAAAACCGGCTTCCGTCCAGCGAGACATCCAGCCGGCCGGGATACCATTCGATGATGTAGTCGTGCCAGTTCCAGTAATCGACATTGTATTGGAATCCGGACTTCGCGGTGCCGATCTTGAAATTGTAGTCCCGGGTATGGATGGAAGCCTGCACGGACATCCCGTGGGTGCTCACGTGCTCCATCAGGTCAACCTCGCCGCTGTCCGGCCACCCGCCATACACCCAGTCGGTCGGCAACATCCAGATGGCCGGCCAGGTGCCCTGCGCGCCGGTGAAGCGGGCGCGCACCACGACGCGTCCGTAGGTCCAGTTTCCCCCTCCCACCGAGTGGAGGCGTGCCGAGGTGTATTCGCTGCCGCCATAGTTCTCGTGCAGCGCGTTGATGACCAGCATGCCGTTCTCCACCCGGGCGTTGTTGGTGCGGGCGGTGTAATGCTGAAGCTCGCCGTTGCCCCAACCGCCACCGCCGGTTTCGAAGCCCCATTTGGCGGCATCCGGCGAACCCGTGTCGCTGAATTCGTCCGACCAGACAGGCTCGGGGGTGAATTGGGCGAGACTGCTGGGAGCGGCTGCGCCGATCAAGAGCAGGCCCAGCAGGCAGGCCTGCAGAAAACCGGACCGGTTCTTGAAAGCGACTGGCCTGTCGGTGGGGCGCCGGGGCCCCGGCGCCCTGCCAGGTTCATGGTCCCAACGCGCGTTCAATCTTGGAAGTCGAAGCATCCCATGAACCGTCGTAGCCGTGGACATCAGTCTGCGCACGGCTCTCCGCTTCCATGAGTCAGCGCCGGCTGGACGTCGGCGGCTACGGTTCAACGGTTCAACGCGCGATGTCACAGTCGAGGCGGCGGATGCCTTCATCGAATCAAGTCCGCTGCATCGGCCGAGCGGAAAGAAAAAGGCCACCCCGAAGGGTGGCCTTGGAAATCTGCCTAGGAAGCATCGATTAGCTGCGGCGACGGAAGATCAGCAACGCAGCGGCGCTGAGTCCGGCCAACGCGAGCGTCGAGGGCTCGGGAACCGTGATCGTGATGTTGCCAAAGGGACCCACGTCGGTGATCCACACATCCGGACCAATCGTCTCGAATCCATATTGGACATGGCGAGCCGGATCATTGATCGTGGCCAGGCTGATGCTGAAGTTGCCCGGAGCCAGAGGGACCGTGGTCGTAACGAAGGACGAGTAGTCCGGCGCGAAGTCTTTGATGAACGCGACGGAGGTCCAGCCGTTCCCGTTGGCATCCACGTTGCCTGGGTTGTTGGCCAAGGTCAGCGTATCGGACAGCACCGTGCCGGTAAAGGTCACGGTTTGTCCGGGCAACGAACCGACTTCCACGTACATGGACGCATCCATGATCTTGTTTCCGACCGACCCCGGCCCACCAGAGGGTGTATACCAGTATTCGTTGGGATCATTGATCGTGTTCGGGGCCAGCGTTAGCACGGGACCCGTGAAATACGCGACCAGATCTCCCGTTCCCCAACCGCTGCCAAACTCGTAACCTCCCAGAGATGGCGGGTAATTCCCAACACTGGGAAGAGCGAACACGTTCATGTAACCGATCCAAGTCGCACCTGGATCGACGGTGTAACTCACGTCCGCACGGCTTTCCAAGGCTGCGCCGAGAAGGGCGCACGCCGTAAGGGCTGACAACAATAGGTTTTTTAACTTCATAGACTTACTCCTGTGGGTTCTTTGTTTATACGCAACTCTCTCAACACAATTTTGGTGGCGCGACTCACGCCGGGGTTGTGTGTGATTCGTTGTATTACACTTAGACGGTTTGGTCAACCATTATTTTAGGTTTTTTTTGGAGCCTCTGGCTAGGGCTTCTGACTGCTGACGCGGTAGGATCGGACTCCATCCGCCACCTGGCCACTCGTCAGCGAGGTGAAATCGTCGATGAAGGTGTGATTGGTTTCGTCCGGGCCCGTCTGGATCCAGGTCCCAAACCCGTTGGCTGGGTTGGTGAAAGCCTTCCAGAGGGAAGGGTTTACGGTTTGTCCTCGTGCGGGGAGCACGCACGCACAGGTCAGGGCCAGGAGGCAGGGGACACTCCATTTCATGATCGGTTCCGCGAATCTGGTCCCACGAATCAATAGGAGTTCACCGCAAAGACGTCGTTCTTGTTCTGGCGCAGATCGGACCATGGCCAGCTCTCGACGTGTCCATCGCAGAAGGAGAAGACCGCCCGGTCATTGTGGCGGCAAGCGGGCTGCTTTTGAGGCCGTCCCGTAAGCCACCCGTTGCGGGGGTCCGGCTGAAAGGTGACGATCTCGGTCCAATACCCGCCCGGCGGCTGCTCGTCCCGATTGCGGTTTGTTTTGGG
Source organism: Verrucomicrobiota bacterium (assembly GCA_025457615.1). Classification (GTDB taxonomy): domain Bacteria; phylum Verrucomicrobiota; class Verrucomicrobiia; order Limisphaerales; family DSYF01; genus JALOTU01. Next base: position 11,048 of record JALOTZ010000057.1, on the reverse strand, counting down.
CACCCCCACGTCTCCGATCAACCAGATTTCGCTGGCCCGCCTGATCGTGGTCAGTTTGCGGCTGCCCAAGGGCGACCCATCCGCGTCGCGGCCGTAACGGACAATGCCCCGAGTGTAGGAGTTGCCCTCCAGCGGTCCATACCCCTCGACAGGGGAAAGGAAATAGGCCGTGGCGGCGGGGTTGATGTCCGCCTCCTTAACCACGGGGCAACGCCAGATGTTGTTGGAAATGGAACTGCTCGTCAGGTACTGGCCTCGGTCCAGGATCTTGAACCACCAGTCGGAGGTCAGGCCGGCGATGAAATTGCCCGTGTTCAAGGGCGGCAGGTAATCCCGGTGGTCGCCCGCGTACATGATGAAGGCGAGCCCGACCTGCCGGCAATTGCTGGTGCAGGCGATCGCCCTGGCTTTGAACTTGGCCTTGCCCAGGGCCGGCAACAGCATGGCCGCCAGAATCGCAATGATCGCGATCACGACCAATAGCTCGACCAGTGTGAACGCGGACACGGGCGTCCGGCCCGCGCCACGCGTGGGGTATTCGATGCTGCGCATAAGCTGATCCGGGTCTGTGAACTGAACGGGCTCTGGGGAGGCCGACGTTCCTGGATGTGTAGTAACAAATGGTACATCCAGCCCAAGATGTCAAACCGGCTGACGGCTTGGATCAAGAGGAAGAGGAGGGCGGGCGACCCGCAGGCGCTTCGCTTGGAACCAGGCCGATGGAAGATTGAGAACCGCCCTTCGTGGCGGGTGTGCTGCGGCTTATGGAGCCGTATCTCCGGGCCAGAATGAGGATTGCTGTCCCGGCCGCCGTTCGTTGCCTATCGAGATCGAGGCGCCTATGATCGGCCCTGCTTTGAAACGCTCGAAACGCAGCTCGCGAGGGTCACAGCCTGTTCGGAAGGGGGCGGCGGTGTTGGCGGGGTCTGCGGCCCCGGCAGAAGGCGTTCGGAGTCTGTCCCCCCGCCGGCGTTGGCTGATGCGACTGGCGGCGGCCACCGTGATTCCGTTGGTGGTCCTGGGTTCTGTCGAATTGGGATTGCGGCTCGCCGGGTTCGGTTATCCCACGGGATTCTTCCTGCCGAGCCGGATCGAGGGGAGGGATTACCTGATCCCGAATTTCAAGTTTAGCTACCGGTTTTTTCCACCCGCGTTGGCCCGCGAGCCCGTGTTGTTCCGCATGTCTGCCGTGAAGCCCGAGGGCGCGGTTCGGATCTTTCTCTTCGGCGAGTCGGCGGCCTACGGCGATCCGGATCCGTCGTATGGAGCGGGGCGCTATCTGGAGGTGCTGCTGGAGGAGCGGTATCCGGCCACGGATTTCGAGGTGATCTGCGTGGCGATGACGGCGATCAACTCACATGCCATCCTGCCGATCGCCCGCGAGTGCGCCCGCCACCAAGGGGATCTCTGGGTGGTTTACATGGGCAACAACGAGATGGTGGGGCCGTATGGGGCGGGCACGGTCTTCGGGGCCAAGGCTCCCCGGCGTGGCGCAGTCCGAGCGATGCTCGCGCTGAAAACCACGCGGATGGGGCAACTCCTGGATCGCGTGCTTCAAGGGGTGCGACGAGGTTCCGCGGTTCCCCCGGCCTGGACCGGCATCGACATGTTCACCCAAAATCCGTTGCGGGCGGACGATCCGGCGCGTCGGCGGGCGTATGAGAATTTCCGGGGCAATCTCCGCGACCTGCTGCGCGTGGGCCGCGAGGCGGGGGTGCCGATCCTGCTCAGCACTGTCGCCTGCAACCTGGCGGACTGCTCCCCGTTTCTGTCCCAGCATGCCGCCGGGCTTGATGCGGAGGGGCTTGCCCAATGGGACCAGTGGTTTCAGCAGGGACAAACCTTCGAGACCGCCGGGTCGTATCCGGCAGCGTTGGAGGCTTACTCGAATGCGGCCGCCCTTGACGCGGAGTTTGCTGAGCTGGCTTATCGGATGGGTGCCTGCCATCTGGCCTTGACCAACCGGGCGCAGGCCAGGGCGAGGTTGGAACAGGCGCGGGATCAGGATGCCTTGGCGGTGCGCGCGGACACGCGGATCAACCGGATCCTCAGCGAGGAGGCGGCCCGAGTGGGGGCGGATGGCCGGGTGGTGGTGGTGGACGCCGCGGGAGTTCTGGCCGGTGAGGAACCAGACGGGCTGCCGGGCCGGGAACTGTTTTACGAGCACGTACATTTCACTCTGGAAGGCAATTACAGATTGGCGCGGATCTTTGCCGGGCAGGTCGCTGGGATGCTGCCGGCTTCGGTGGCCCGCACGGAGGCCCAAGGGTGGGCGGAGCGGGACATCTGCGACCGGCTTCTGGGTGTGACGCTTTGGGATCAGCAGCGTTTGTGGAAGGAAGCGCTCAACCGCATTGCCGTGCCCCCGTTCACCTCTCAAAGCAGTCATGGCCGGAACCTCCAATCCATCCAGGCCGAGTTGCGGGCGGTGGGGTCGCGCATCACCCAGGACAGCCCGACCCGGGACCGCAAGGTTTATGAAGAGGCTGTGGCGCGGCGGCCCGAGGATGCCTTGCTGCGGGGCAATTATGGACAGTTCCTCGAGGTGACGGGATCGCGCCGGGAAGCCATTGCCGAGGGGCGGCGGATTTGCAAGCTCTTGCCCGATCTGGCCTGGCCCCACTACTACCTCGGCGCCTTGCTGGTTCGCGAAGGGAGAATGAAGGAAGCCGCAGCCTGTTTCGAGCGGGCCCTGGCGATTCGCAACGATTTCACCCAGGCGCGGTCTGAGCTTCGGCGAATCCAGTCCGGCCCTGGCTTGTAGAAGGCATCTTCCAAACCCCGGAAGCCTGCAGCGGCGGTCTGTGACCGTGGCTTTCAAGGGCTTGTTCGTGAAAACGTAAGGCCGCCCCGAAGGGCGGCCTGGGACCCGGAAAGATCTCCGAGAGTCTTAGTGACGGCGACGAAAGACCAGCAGCGCCCCGGCGCCCAGGCCGGCCAACGCCAAGGTTGTGGGTTCAGGGACCACGGTAATCGAGACGTCGTCCACATAAAGCTGTCCGCCGGATCCGATGAAGGCGCCGCCCTCCATGCGAATGGAAAGCTGAATAGCGTCGGCCCCGGCAGGGGCCGTGAAGGTTCCACTGTATGGCTGGTAGGTGCCCGAGAGCGTGGCGAAGATGTTGTTCAAGCCCGTGCCCCCTTTCACGCCACCACCATGGCTGCCGTCCGTATCCAGCCAAACGCCATCGTACCATGCAACCGCTCCCGGCCCCACGGAGCCTTTCGCCCAGAAACTGATGGTATAGCCGTTGCCCGGAACGATTGAACCTGTGGGTGTCAACTGAAGCATTTCGGCTTTTCCTGGGCTGCCGTCAGGTGAAGTGACATTGCCAAACATCGAGTAAATTCCCGTATGCGGCATGCTGGCGGAACGCTCCATGGTGGAGTTGTTTAGGGCAATCTCAGTCCAGATGTCCGCATTGGCCCCGGTGCCCAGCTCGATCCCCGGGTTGGACAAGAGGTTTTGAGCATTTGCGGCGGCGGGAACAAGGCCCGCCACACAAAGCACGGCAAGGATTCGTCTCATAGGATGACTTCTTTGGTTCTTGGTTTACTGCGCAACTTGACTCTACGACACCCCACGACACGGCGACACTCGCCTTCATCGGGGTGTAGTAGCAAATCCTACAAATCTACAGGAACGTCAAGATAATTTTCGGTCGGCCTCAAAGAATGTAGTATTTTCTTTGACATCCCGATTCGCCTGTGGTCTTGTAGGGCACCGCCTGCAGCCAGAAAAGCCCTTGGCTGGTTGGGTATGGGCGGAAGGTCGGCCTCCGACAGAAATGTTCATATGACTATGCGAAGCATCAGATTACTCCGAAAGGTTCGCCTTTTGTCTCTCCAAGCTCTCCTGACGGCGCTGATGGCGTTCGCGCCGGACCGCGGGCCGGCGACGGCGGGGGTGGTGTGGTCGGATGAATTTGATGGCGACGTCATTGATTTTGGCACGTGGACCTACGACGTGGGCGGTCACGGTTTCGGGAATGGTCAATTCGAGCACAACACGGCGCGCCACGAGAATTCCTACATCGAGAATGGCAATCTGGTCATCGAGGCCCGCCGGGAGAACTACTCCGGCAATGAGTTCACCTCGGCCCGCATGCTCACCCAGGGACGATTCGCCTTCAAGTACGGGAGTCTCGAGGCGAGGATCAAAATGCCCGATACCGCCAATGGTTTATGGCCGGCCTTTTGGATGCTGGGCAACAATTTCTCCGGCATCCCCTGGCCGGGATGTGGGGAGCTGGACATTGTCGAGATGGGCTCCAAAGCCGGGATCCAGGAGGGTCTGCAGCAGGAGAAGATCAACTGTGCGCTGCACTTCTCGGTGGCCAATGGGGACTATTCCAACTTTGTGGCGTGGACCAATGCCCCGGTTGACCTGAGCCTGGATTACCATCGTTACAAGATGTCCTGGACGCCGACCCGCATCACCTTTTATCTCGACGATGCTCCTTACGGTTCGCTGGATATCACGCCCGATTATCTCAGCGAGTTTCATCAGCCGTTCTTCCCGATCCTGAACGTGGCCATCGGCGGTTATGATCCCTCGTACACGGGCGTTTACAGTCCCGCCGGGGTCACCGCTCTACCCACGCCGGGCAGTTCGGCCAGGATGTATGTCGATTGGATCCGCCTCACGGACAATCCGGATACGCAGCTTTATTACGGCGATGAAATCGCGGAAACCGGCAATTTTGGGGTATTTACCGAGACCGTGCCGGTCAACGCCGCCCTGGTTTACCAGACGGGCACCGAGCCGGGGTTTGAGTACGGCACCAATGCCGCACTTTATCCCTGGAACAACATGGTCGAAGCAGCGCCATCCACTCCTTCCGAGGGCAGCGCGGCCTGGTCCTTCGATATCGCGGGGGGCGATTGGTTTGGCATGGGGGTCTTTCTCCCCAATTTCCGGAACCTGAAGAACTACTCGGACGGCACGCTCCACTTTGACATCAAGACCACCTCGACGGCCCTGATGAAAGTCGGGGTCAAGAGTTCCCGGGCCGGCGAATTCTGGCTTCCCTTGGGAGACCAGACGGCCGAGTTCGGTTTCGCTCGGGACGGCGGATGGCATACGGTCAGCATCCCCCTGAATCGCTTCGCGAACACCGACTTCAGGACCATCCATCAGATTTTCATGATCGCCGGGGATCCGCCAGCCGCCGCGCTCAATCTGTCCATCGACAACGTGTGGTGGGAACCGAGCGTTGTCCGGCCGAGGCCGTCCGGCGGGAGTTTCGGGGTCTATACCGAAACCGGGGCGCACAAGGATGCGGGAGAATTCGCCCTGGGTGTGGACGGGAACTTTTTCGTCTGGGAACATACCCTGGTCCCCACCCCACAGAACCCCTATGAAGGCGGCGAAAGCATCAGTCTCCAGTCGGCCCCCGGTCCGACCTGGTTTGGTGCCGCCTTTACGCCGAACGTCAAACACGATCTTTCGGCCTTCAACAACCCGAATGGCAAATTGCGGTTCGCGCTGAAGAGCAGCGCCTCCACCACGTTCATGGTGGGCATGAAGAGCGGAAACATGGATGGGGTGGGGCAGAAATGGATTACCTTCCAAGCGGGCAGCGACCCGTACGGATTCGTGCGGGACGGCCAATGGCATGCGATCGAAATCCCGATCGCCGACCTGGGTCCGGAAGTGGATCTGAGCGAGGTCAGCCAGCTTTTCCAGATCCTGGGGACCAGTGGTCCGATTCCCGGCATCGAGTTTGACGATGTCTATTTCGCGGGCGGCGCGGCGCTCCAGACCAACATCGTTTCAGCCGAGATTCTCGACGGGGTCGGCATCCGTTGGCCCACCTCCGCCGGCACGAACTACACCGTCCAGTGGACAGCCCAGCTCGGCCCCGACGCCGTTTGGAACAGTCTGCCCCCCACTCGCGCAGGCGATGGGACATTCCAGAGCTTGTTTGATCCCATCGGTACCAACACCGGCCGGTTCTACCGCGTCCTCCAATCGCCCTAGATTTATGCATACCATCGCCTCAACCAGAATGAGTCGCGCCTTACGGGTCCTGCGGGCGGTCCGCGTGACCTCGCGGCCAGGCTCCTGCGCGCTGCTGCCGACACTGATTGTCTGCCTGGCCTCGGCTGGCTTGTCCCAGGCAGCCCCCACGAGCTACGAGTCCTTTGCTTACACCACGGGAAGCCTGGTCAACGGCACCCCGGCCACGGGCGACGGTTACACCGGCAACTGGACCTGTGGAGCCGCCGGCACGGTGGTCTCCGGTCTGACCTACACGGGACTCCCGGTGGCCACCAACGCGTTACGTTCCGCCGGCGCCCGGCAATTTGCGAGCTTCTCCAGCCCGCTCTCCAGTGGAACCAAGTGGATCAGCTTCCTGTATAAGACCAGCGCCGGAGACTCGGGCGGAAACGACAATGGCGTCTTCTTTCCCAATACCAATGCCACCTGCTTGTGGTTTGGCTTCGGACTGGCACCCTACTCTGCGACGCAAGGACAATTGGGTCTGGGTTCCATGACCACCGCCGGCACCGCCGCTGTATCAGCAACTTCACTCAAGCAATTGGGTCTTGGGACCTATGGTACGACGTATCTCGTGGTGTTGAGAATGGATTTTGACACCTCGGGTGCCAACGATACGGTCACCGCCTATCTCAACCCGGTGGCCAATCAAGCCACACCCGGAGTGGCCGCCGCCGGGACGAACAGTACCTTCGATGTCGGAACCATTGCCGGCGTGGGTCTGAATGTTCAAGGGGCTGGGGAGATCACCGTCGATGAGATTCGGGTCGGGGACACCTACGCCGATGTCGTGGGCCATGTCGCCACGCCCCCCAATGCTCCCACCGGATTGGCGGCTACGCCCGGCGCCAACCTGGTTTCCCTGAGCTGGACCGCCGCCACCGGCAGTCCGACCGGCTACACTGTGAAGCGGGCCACCGCCTCCGGCGGGCCTTACGACAGTGTCGGCAGCACGACCGCTCCCACTGTGACTTACAACGATGCCGTTCTGGGCGGACAGGATTACTACTACGTGGTGACGGCGGTGAACGGGTCCGGCGAGAGCCCGAACAGCCTGGAAGTCTCCGCGTCGCCCACACTGGCGGCGCCGGTGGCGCCCAACGGGTTGGCGGCCATCGCGGGCAATGCCCAGGTGGCGTTGAACTGGAGCGCCAGTCCCTTTGCGACCAACTACACGGTGAAGCGGTCCACTGCCCTCGAGGGGCCGTATTCCCTCCTGGGCACCACGATCGCTCCCGTGGTGACCTACACCGATTCCAGCGGACTCCAGAACGCCACGACCTACTATTACGTGGTGTCGGCGACCGGCGTGGGAGGCACCAGTCCCGACACGGCGCCCGTGAGCGCCACCCCCGTGGGTCCCGTGCTCCTTGAGGTCGAGATTGACCGGGGCAAGGGCATTGCCTGGTTTGCCAGCAACAGTGTCACCTATCAGGTCCAATGGGCCGCCGCGTTGCTCGGCACCAACACCGTCTGGAACAATCTCGGCAGCCCGATCACAGGCAATGGCGCCACGCATACGGTGTTCGATCCCGTGGGACCGCCGCACAATTTCTATCAGGTTCTCTCGATCCAGTGAGCGGATCGAGCACGTGTGAAAGCGCGAACCTTCTCGTTCGGAGAATTCTCCCCCCGGCTACTTGCCCATCTCATCCCGCAGCCACTGGATCGCGTGCAGCATGACCTCGGTGGAGCTTTTCAGTCCGAGCTTTTCCTTGATGCGGTTGCGGAAGGAATTGATGGTCGGGATCGAGAGATCGAGGTCGGCGGCGATTTGCCGGACGCTTTTCCCCTGGCCGAGCATCTGGAACACCTCCAACTCCCGGTCGCTGAGATCAGCCACGGGGGACTTGTTGGTTTCCGTCTTGCCGCCGACCGCCCGGGCGAGCACGGTGGAAGACATGCGGTCGCTCAGAAAGATCTCCCCCTTCAGCGCCTTGCGGATGGCCAGCTTCACGGTCTTGGCCGGTTCGTGCTTCATGACGTAGCCGAGCGCACCGGCGCGCAGGGCGCGTTCCGCGTACAACGACTCGTCGTGCATGGACACCACCAGCAGGGGCAGGTCCTCGTGGTCCGCCTTGATGGTCTTGATGAGGTCAATGCCGCTGGATCCGGCCAGGGAGATGTCGATGATGGCCAGGTCCGGGTCCAAGGTGTTGATGGAATCCAGGGCCTTCTCGGAGTTGGACGCTTCCCCGCAAACCTCGAGGTCGGGTTCACGGTCGATCATCTGGCGGAGCCCCTCGCGGAACAGTGGATGGTCGTCCACAATCAGGATGCGATCCAGATGGGTAGAATCGGTGTTCATGCGTTATTGCACTGGTCCTTCCGGCATCGTCCCGGGGGGGACACACGAACTACCCCGCTGTCGGCGAGAACAGGCAACTGACTTCCGTGCCTGAACCGGCCTGACTCTTCAAGTCTAAAGTGGCGCCGATCACGCGGGCCCGATAGTGCATGATGCGGATCCCCATGCCCGTGCGGGGCACATGCTGCGTCGAGAATCCCACCCCGTCGTCGCGCACCTGCAGTTGCCAGCGATCCCCCTGCGGCTTGAGTGTGACGTTCACATTCCGGGCCTGTCCATGCCTGGCGGCGTTCAGCAACGCCTCCTGAGCGATGTAATAGAGGTGAAGCGCCACCCCATTCTCCACCGCCGGTTCGGGTTGATGACACGCGAAGGTGCAATGGATCTTCCACAGCGCTCCGCCACTGTTGGCCAGTTCATCGAGAGCGGATACCAGCCCGTTATCCTCGAGGCGGACCGGGAAGAGGCCCCGGGCAACCGCGCGCGTCTGGCGGTTGGCCTCGTTGATGAGCTGGGAAAGCTTCTCGGCTTCACTGGGGTCCACCCGTTCGCCGGCTTCCAACCGGTCGGCCAGGGTGTTGGTGAGGAGGGCGATGCCCGCCAGTTGCTGGCACACACCGTCGTGCAGGTCATGCCCGATCCGGCGCTGTTCGCGGCTGCTGATCTCCAGGATCTCGCGCTCGAGCCGTTTGCGCTGGGTGATGTCGCGGGCCACCCCCTCGACCTCGACCACGCGCCCGGCGCGGTCCACCGGACGGCTGCTCACCTCCAGGCGCATCCGGTTGCCGCCGGCGTCCAGAAAGTCCCACTCCACGGCCTGCGTTTCGGCGCCCGAGATCACCGCCTCCATCCACTTGGCGGCTTGGGGCCGTTGTTCCCCGACGAGCAGGTCCATCAGGTTCAGCGACAGGATCTCGGCTCGGGACCGGTTCAGGAGTCGTTCGCCGGCCTTGTTGATGGAGGTCAGCCGCCCTTCGAGATCATGGGTGAACACCATGTCGTTGGCGTTTTCGAACAGGTCCAAATAGCGTTCCTTGAGCTCCTCCTCGATTTCGAGGCGGTGGCGGATGATCTCGGTCTGTTGTTGGACGCGCCGGCGCAGCACGAGCACCCAGGTCATGGCGCCGAAGACGACGGCGGCGAGAATGCCGATCATGCCAAACAGTCGTTCCAAGGTCCACCAAGGGGGCGCCTCGAGGACCTGGACGTCTGCGGGGGATCGCATCAGGATGCGGAAGGAGGCGGCGCGCCAGGCTTCGCCGGCCTGCCACTGCCCCGGCTCCACCAGGCACACACCGGTCACCGAGACCGTGCTTCCTTTGGCCGCGTGGGCGAACGCGTCCTCCGCATCAGGCCGCGCCAGATAAGCCTGGAAGATGAACTGGCCATCGTCCAGCAGCAGCGATTGCTCTCCGGGATTGTAGGTTCGATCCAGGATCCTGCCCCGGATGCGAACCAGCCGGCAATCGTGGCCGCCTTGGAGCGCTTTGTCGTAGTCAATGTTGTCGGGCTCGGGCGCCGTTCCCGACGCGATCTTGCGGTAGAGGGCATCCTCCAGCAGGGGGGTATAGGTCCCTTGCGCTGGAAACCCGAGCACTTCGACCACATCCCCCACCGCCAGCGGGGTCTGCTGGCGGGTGCGCACACTGAGGCCATCCTGGCCGTCCTGGATGAAGAGGGCGGTTCCCTTCTGCTGGAGGGTGACGGTTCCCACCAGCTTGACGCGCCGGCCATAGCCCCCTTGCGGGGTGAATTGCAACAAGCTGCCGATGGGCTGGGCCGGCATTTCAAAAGGTGCAGCCGGGGAGGGGCTTTCCACCAGGAAGTCGCTGCCACGCGGCACAAGGAGTCGGATATTGAACAACTGCCGCTGGCGGTTGAAGAACGTGGAACACACGCCCCGTGCGCGAACCCGGCTATCCACAAGTGCATCCGGCTGGCCGGTGGGGATCTCCCTGACGTAAACGGCCAGCCGTCCACCCCCCGTGGCCAGTTCGACCACGTGATAGCCGGAGGCCTCATCGACGCGAACCGAGCGTACGATCCCCGAGGTCTCCACAAACTGGCTGTCCTCCCGGCCCGTCGCCAGAAGTTCGAAGGTGGCCGGTTTGGGCGCGGGCAGGGGCGCTTGTCCAAGGATCCGAACCTCCGAGGGGATCACGCTGGGCGCATATTCACCCGGGCTGGTCACGCCGATGATTTCCAGCCGTTGCCCGGGTGTCAGCGGCGGAGGGTTCGTCGGCTCATTAAAATAGATGCCGGCGGTCTCGTCCTGAACGAATCGTCCATAGACCGCTTCATCATAGAACGTCACCACTCCCTCCAATTTTACGGGCAACCTGGCCGCGGCGTCGGACGCGCTCAGGGCCCTGATGGCCGCTGCGGACGTGATGGGTTCCGGGGTCTCGGCTGCCGTTTGCAGCCCGCTCATCCCCGCCATCAACCCGCAAACACCCCACACCAGCGATGTCCGGACCGCCACGCCGGAACCCGCCTGGAGTCTGCGCTTTGCCGTCATCAGTGCCTTCATGAAGCCATGAGCGAGAGTCAGTCCGCCTTCCCCGCCTCCGCTACGCCACAGCCTTGACCGTTTGGCGGTCCAGTTCGACCAGCGAGTTCTGATCGAGCGCATCGCGAATGGCCGACAGATGCTGGCTGAACAATCGGCCTAGGTCGCGGGTGCGGATGTTGCCGGTGCGGATGAGCAGCAGCTTCCACGGTTTTCCCTGGAGCAGG
>JALOTZ010000056.1 GCA_025457615.1 Verrucomicrobiota bacterium | reverse complement strand
AGCGACCGTAAGCTCCGAGGTTGACGCCGCTCGCCGTGATGTTCGTGACGCAAATGACTTGGATGCCAGACTCCTTGAACTGCCAAGTGCGTAGGCCCGGGCCTTCTTGGTAGAATCAGATTCTTCGGAGCTTGGTTAGCTCCCAATGCTGCGGGATGTCGCCGAGCCAGGGGATGCCGGAGGGCTTCTTGGGAAAGGCTGAAGGCTCAAGGCTAAAGGCTGAAGTGCCATCAGCTCGCTTGCGCTCGACAATCTGGTCCTGCCCGGTGACAGCGCGGTGGATGATGGCCTGCTTCTGCTCCCCCAGCAGCGCGATCAGCTTCCGCTTCGCCCGGATGAACCCGTCGATCTTCCGGTTCGCATGGTCCAGAAACCGCACGATGGCCGCTTGTTCGTCGGGGGGAGGGCACGGCATTTCGGCGCGACTCATCCGCTCGTAGTCGATGTTCTGCCCTTCGCGGATGCCGGTGACGAAGAGCGAGAGACTATCGATAAACTGACGTGACTTGAAAAATTTCGAGTAGTAACCGGACTTTGCCTCGCCGCGTGGCTTCAACACGGTGTAGGCGGGGCTGATGATTCCCCGATAGTGTGCGACTTCAATTCCGCCTTGGAATGAACGAAGGCTGATAACGTAGTCGCCGACCTCAACGAGCTTGAGCAAGTGCAGGTCTTTTTGCGCGGTGACTGTCCGCGTTTCATAGTCTTCTTTTCGAACGACGCCCTTGGTCTGCGTGGCTGCGAGCAAAGGCTCATTTGGAAAGCCTTTCTGGACGCGCTCCTGAAACAGAATCTTTGTGCGCCGGACTTTCCAATGGTCTGGGCAGCGACCGAGCCACGGCAGGCCCGACTCCTTGTATTCCGAATACGGCTGGAGACCTTCGATCATGCCTTGCCTCCCTTCCCGCCCCAAAGGGGCAGCCCCATGCCAGCCCAGGGCAACGCCCTGGGTAAACGGTCACACATGGCAAAAGCCCTGAAGGGGCGACCCAAATCCGAAGGGACATCGTTGCCCACGCGCCCAATGGTCCGCCCCTTCAGGGCTGGGAAATGATGCGGGGCACGATACCTGGGGCGTTGCCCCAGGCTGGCATGGCATCGCCCCGTTGGGGCTGCAACCCAACGCCCGAGCCAGGGCAGGCCCGACTCCTTGTATTCCGAATACGGCTGGAGTCCTTCGATCATGCTGGGACGCCTTTCGTGGCGTGGTTGGACCGCCCTTTCAGGGCTTTACGCATTTGGTGGGCCAATAACCCAGGGCGTTGCTCTGGGCTGTGGTTGGTGCGCACCGTTGGCGCTTTGAAAATGGTGTGCCGGGTGGCGCGGTGCATTTCCTGCGCCCCGAAGGGGCAACGCCATGCCAGCCCAGGGCAACGCCCTGGGTTATCGGACAACAACGAATTGAGCCCTGAAAGGGCGGCCCAACCCGCCGCCTCAATCCCACACATACCGTTCGTCGAATGCCACTCGGTGCCGTTCCAAAAACGCCCGGTATTCCTCCTGAAACGTTTTGACGCGGTGATGCTCACGCTGTCCGGCGATGTATTCGCGGACGGCGGGCACATTGGATTCAGAAACGGCGAACGCGCCATATCCGGCCTGCCACGCGAAACCGGCATATTCAGCGCCCCGGGTTTTGAGCCATTTTGAGGACGCCTTTTTGACCTCCTCGACGGCCTGGCTGACCGCGACGGTGCGGGAAAGCTCAAACAGGATGTGAACGTGGTCTTCGACGGAATTGATGAGGTGCGCATGGCATCCGAGGTTCTCCAACACCGTGGCCATATAGGCGTGCATAGAATCGCGAACGGCATCGGTAATGAGGCGTTCGCGGTGCTTGGTGCTGAAGACCAGATGGATGGGAAGACGGGCAAGGGATTGCGGCATAGGTTAGATCGCCCTTTCAGGGCTTGGGAGATTTTGTGACATGCATACCCAGGGCGTTGCCCTGGGCTGTGGTTGGATCGCGCCGTTGGCGCTGAGCGGATGTCGCGGATGCGCTCCAGCAGTTCGTCGAAATAATCCTTCTGGCCTTTGCCCGGCGGGTTCTTGAGCCGCTCGTCGTCCATGGTGAACCCCTTGACGAGATACTCGGACAAGCGCGCCGTGGCCCACTGGCGGAACTGCGTGCCCCGGTGGCTGCGGACGCGATAGCCGACGGCGAGGATCGCCTCCAGCCGGTAGTGCCGCAGGCTGCGGGAGACCTGCCTCGCGCCCTCGGTGCGAACTTGTAAGTAATCCTTACAAGTTGCCGCCTCGGACAGTTCGCCCTCGGCAAAGATGGCCTTGAGATGGAGCGTGACGTTCTGGGGCGTGGTCTGGAACAGCTCCGCAATCTGCGCCTGCGTGAGCCAGAGGGTCTCGTTCTCGAACCGGCACTGGATGCGGGTGCGGCCATCCTCGGTCTGGTAGAGGATGATCTCGGATCGGGGCAGCGGCTCGTCGCTCATTTTGCCGCTCCTTTCGTGATCTCGGTGAGCAGGCCCTCGGTTTCCTGTTCCAGCTTGAGGATCTCGGCGCTGATCTCCGCCAACGTGCGGAGCTGGGGCGGTTGGTAGAAGTGGCGGGTGAAGCTGACTTCGTAGCCGATCTTGGTGTCGGCCTCGACGATCCAGGCATCCGACGTATAGGGCAGGACTTCGCGGCGGATGAAGGCTTCGATGCCTGCCTGCCGCGCTTCGCCTGGCGCAGGCAGGCCGCCTTCCTCCAGCAGCGGGATTTGCTCGAAGTCGCGCAGCTCGCTGTCGGGCTCAAACTCGACCACGGGTCGAGCACCCTCACCCCCAGCCCCTCTCCCAGAGGTAGAGGGGAGTTCAAACAGGCCCCGCAGCGGGTCGGGCTTCACCTTGCCGGGCTTGTGGACTTTCTTGATGACGGGCGGGGCGGATTCATCGCGCCAGCTCACGGCGGCGATGATTTGCTTGAGGTCGGAGGCGCTGGGCTTGCCCCGCCCTGAGCCAGTCGAAGGGATGCCGAGTTTCTTCAGGGCGGCCTCCAGCTTTTCGAGGAAGATGTTGTGGTCCGGGTAGAGGTCGCCGCCCAACGCATCGCGGAGCTTGGTGGCGGTTTCGACGAGCACGGCGTCGCGCTGCCAGGTGTCGGGATCGAGGAGTTTCCGCTTGGTTTTCTCGGGCAGGCCTTTTTTCGGGGCTTCATCGTCGTCCGACGGATCGGACGCATCCGACCAATCGGCGAGGAGCTTCTCCAGTGCCTCGCGCACGGAGGCGAAGTTCTCAAAGAGGGCGTCGCCGAGTTCCTCGTGCAGCTTGGTGCGGATGTCTTCGTCGCCGCTGGCGTAGCGCAGGGTTTCGATGCGCGGCAGGGTGAGCTGGCTGTGGAGGCGGAGCGGGCGCTCGACCTTCACCTTCCAGTAGCCGAAGGCGGCGTTGGGGAAGATTTTGGACTGCGGCGTTTCCCTGAACGCGAGAAAGGTGTCGCAGATGCGCTGGATGTCCTCGGGGGCGAGTTCGCAGTTCTTCTTGCCCATGTTTTTGCGCAGCGGACGAAACCACTGGGTGGCGTCGATGAGCTGGACCTTGCCCCGGCGGTGCTCGGGTTTGCGGTTGGAGAGCACCCAGACATAGGTGGCGATGCCGGTGTTGTAGAAGAGGTTCAGCGGCAGGGCGACGATGGCCTCCAGCCAGTCGCTCTCGATGATCCAGCGGCGGATGTTGCTCTCGCCCTGGCCGGCGTCGCCAGTGAAGAGGGATGAGCCGTTGTGGACCTCGGCGATGCGGCTGCCGAGGGGCGTGTCGTGCTTCATTTTCGCCAGCATGTTGGCGAGGAAGAGCATCTGGCCATCGCTGCTTCGGGTGAGGAGGGAATACTCGGGGTCGTCGGCGTGCTGGATGACGAAGCGCGGATCTTTGATCGCGCCCTTGCCGCCCATGCGTTCGAGGTCGGCCTTCCAGCTTTTGCCGTAGGGCGGATTGGCGAGCATGAAGTCGAACTCGCGGCCGCGGAAGGCGTCGTTGGACAGGGTGCTGTGCTCCGAGCCGCCGACGATGTTGTCCGCCGCGTCGCCATCGCCCTTGAGGAGCATGTCGGCCTTGCAGATGGCGTAGGTCTCGTCGCTGATTTCCTGGCCGTAGAGGTGGGTGGCGATCTGTTTGCCGCGCGCCTTGGCGATCTGCTGGAGGGTTTCCTCGGCCACGGTCAACATGCCGCCCGTGCCGCAGGCGCAATCGTAGAGGAGATACGTGCCGCTCTCGATGCGGTCGGCCACGGGCAGGAACATGAGATTGGCCATGAGCCGGACGGCGTCGCGCGGCGTCCAGTGTTCGCCGGCTTCCTCGTTGTTCTCCTCGTTGAAGCGGCGGACCAGCTCCTCGAACATCGTGCCCATGCTGTGGTTGTCGAGCGCGGGCAGGTCGCCGACGGGGTGCCCGAGGGCGTCGGCCTTGGAGAGCTTGGGGATCTGGTTGCGGAAGGCGAAGTTGTTCAGGATGTCCTGCACGTTCGGCGAAAAGCCGTCGAGGTAGGCCTCGAAGTCGTCCTTGAGCTTCTGCTGGGTGGCGCGGGATTTGAGGTCGCGCAGCAGGAAGGGCGAGGTGTTGTAGAACGCCTGGCCGGAGGCGGCGCGGAGGGCGTCGTCCTGGTTGGTGACGCCTTCTTTGTCGAGGGCGGCTTTCATCTCCAGCACGGCGGCCTTGGTCGGCTCCAGCACCGCATCAAGGCGGCGCAGGACGGTCATGGGCAGGATGACATCGCGGTACTTGCCGCGGACGTAAACGTCGCGGAGGACGTCGTCGGCGATGTTCCAGATGAAATTGGTGAGTCCGTTGAGTTGGGCGGAATCCATGAGCGGGGGCATCCTTCTTTACCGTAGCCTGCGTCTGTGCCGGGCCACCTGTGCCAGATATTCGGAAAAGTGCCCTGTCTCAGGCACAGCTTGAACAGCGATTGGCAGCCTGCCATCGATGCTTGCTGGACTTGCAGTCTTCCCGGAGTGAATGCCCCAAGCAGTCGTTGATGCATTTGCCATGGTCATATCCCGTAACCTGCGCGGAGGATGCAACTGGAGCGTGGAGCCAACGGTTCAGACCCTGCCGGACCCCGCCAGACCCAGGTAATTCCTCGCGTTGCTGTAGCAGATGTTGCGCACCATGCCGCCGACCAGCTCGAAGTCGTCGGGCAGTTCGCCGGATTCCATGTCGCATCCCAGCAGGTTGCAGAGCACCCGCCGGAAGTATTCGTGGCGGGGATAGGACATGAAGGAGCGCGAGTCGGTGAGCATGCCGATGAAGCGCGAAAGCAGGCCGAGGTTGGACAGCGCGTTGAGCTGCCACTCCATGGCTTCCTTCTGGTCGAGAAACCACCAGCCCGAGCCCATCTGGATCTTGCCCGGCACCGAGCCGTCCTGGAAATTGCCCAGCATGGTGGCGAAGGCGTAGTTGTCCGCCGGGTTGAGGTTGTAGAAAATGGTGCGGGGCAGGGCGTTCTCCTGGTCCAAGCGATCCAGGAACCGCGCCAGCGCATCCACCTGCGGGAAGTCGCCGATGGAATCGAACCCGGTGTCCGGCCCGAGCGCCTTGAACAGGCGGGTGTTGTTGTTGCGGCGGGCGCCCACATGCAATTGCATGGTCCAACCCTTCTCCGCGTTCCAACGCCCGACCTGCAGCATGATGTGGCTGGCGAACTTCTCGCGCTCCGCCAACGTGGCCGCCTTCCCGGACCGTGCCCGGTCGAAAATCTGCGCCGCCTCGCTGTCGGTTGGGAAATCCGCGAAACACCGTTCCAACCCATGGTCCGACAGGCGTCCGCCCAGCGCGTGGAAGAAGTCGTGCCGCTTCTTCAGTGCCTCCAGCAGATCGGCGAGCTTCTTGATGTTCATGCCCGCCGTCTTTTCCAAGGCCTGCACCCAGGCGTTCCAGGCCTCGGGCAGATGCACGTTCAGGGCTTTGTCGGGCCGGAAGGTGGGGAGGACGCGCGTCGGCAGGCCGGACTTGGCGATCGCCTGGTGGTGGGCCAGGTCATCGGCCGGGTCATCCGTGGTCCCGACCATTTGGACCTGGAACTTTTGCAGGATGCCGTGCGCACACAGGTCCGGTGCGGCCAGGCGGGCGTTGGCCTGTTCCCAGACCGCGTCCGCCGTCTGTTCGTTCAGCAGCACGTCCACGCCGAAGTAGCGTTTCAATTCGAGGTGGGTCCAGTGATAGAGCGGGTTGCGCAGTGTGTGGGGGACGGTCCGGGCCCAGGCGAGGAACTTCTCCTTGGGCGGAGCGTCCCCGGTGCACAACCGTTCCGGCACGCCGTTGGACCGCATGGCGCGCCACTTGTAGTGATCGCCCTCGAGCCAGATCTCGAAGAGGTTGTTGAACCGGCGGTTGGCCGCCACGTCCGCCGGCGGCAGGTGGCAGTGATAATCAATGATCGGTTCGCCTTCGGCGTATTCGTGATACAGGCGCCGCGCCGCCGCGTTGTTCAGCAGGAAATCCTCGTGGATGAAGGACTTTGATTTCATGGGATTACCGGGAGACTGGGGTTGAGTTCCTGAGCGGGACCTGCTCATAGCGAGGTGCGAACAGGTGATTCAGGCCAAACGCAATCAAATACATGCAGGCGCAGATGCCAAACAGGATGGCGTAGCCGGTGGTGACGTTGTTCTGGGCGCTGAAATGATCGAGCATCTTGCCGGTGAGGATCGGAAAGATGAACCCGCCGGCCGATCCCGCCATGCCGCCAATGCCCACCACCGAGGCCACGGCCCGCTTGGGGAACATGTCGGACACCGTGGTGAACAGGTTGGCCGACCACGCCTGGTGCGCCGCCCCCGCCAGACCAATCAACAACACCGCCGTCCAGTCGCCCACCTGCGTCACCACCAGGATGGGCAGCACCAGCAGCGCGAACACGAACATGCCGGTCTTGCGCGCCCGGGTCACGGTCCAGCCCCGCTGCGTCAGCCACCCCGTCACCCAACCGCCGAAGATGCTCAGGACGGTCACGATGCCGTAGATGATGACGATGTGGATCCAGCTCTTCTTGATCTGCAATCCGCGGGTCTTGTTGAAGAAATCCGGCAGCCAGATCAGAAAGAACCACCAGACCGGGTCGGTGAGAAACTTGGCCACGATGAACGACCAGGTCTGGCGATAGCCCAGCAGCTTGAGCCACGGCGTCCGGTGTTCCTCGATATGATCCTCGTCCTTGTCACTGCGGATGTGCTCCAGCTCCGAAGCTTTCAGGTGCTTGATCTTCTCGGGCACGTTATAAAAGGGGACCCAGAGGAACAACCAGAGGAAGCCCAGCACACCCGCGGCGATGAAGGCGGATTGCCAGCCAAACTGGAAGGCCATCCAGGGAATGATGGCCGGGGCGATCAGCGCGCCGGCATTGGTCCCGGCGTTGAACAGGCTGGTGGCGAACGCGCGCTCCCGTTTCGGGAACCAAAGCGCCGTGGCCTTGATGGCCGACGGGAAGTTGCCGGCCTCGCCCAAACCCAGGGCGCCACGGGCGGTGATGAAGCCGCTCACTGTCCCAACCAGCGCATGGGCCGCCGCCGCGACGCTCCAGGCGGCGATGGACACCGCGTAGCCGACCTTGGTGCCGAACCGGTCCACAAACCAGCCGAACCCGAGCAATCCCACGCCGTAGGACAGTTGGAACGCCGAGTTCACCCAGCCAAACTGTTCATTGGTCCACCCAATCTCCTGGTCCAGAATCTCCTTGAGCAGGGAAAGAATCTGGCGATCGATGTAGTTGATGGTGGTGGCGAAGAAGATCAGGGCGCAGATGACCCAGCGATAGTTCCCGATCCCGGTGGCCGGCGCGGCCGGACTGCTTGCGTTATTCATGAGGATGATTGAATTGGCCGTTACAGAAACAGGGGACGGATGTGTCGCTCAAGCAGATTCTCCGTCACGTTGCGGGCAATGGACGGTTCACAGGCTTCGAGTTGGTCCAGATAACGTCGCCCCAGCTTGGCCGCCACCTTGAATCCCACGTGCAACAACTGGCGCAGGTGGGGATTGAACTGCGCATCCGACCGGTTGTGGCGCACGGCACGCACCAATTGTTCGCTCGTCCACCCCTGGACCTGGGCGGCCGCCGGGAGCTTGGCGCGATCAATATCGATGACCGTCGCGTACGGTGCGCACAGTTCGTCAATATGCGCCAGCGCTTCCGCGTAAATCTCCCGGGCCAGCGCCAGACCGTCGCCGCCGGCCTCCGCCAACCCGATGACCTCCTCCAACCAGGTGGTGCCGGCGGTCTTGAGATGCACGCCGGCGTTGTGCTTTCGCAGCGCGCGGCGGATCGGGGCGTAAAGCGAAAATTTGTCGCTCCCCGAATGGAGGCTCAGCTTGAGGTTGCCGGGCAATCCGTATTGCCGGACCGCATGGGCGATCACACACAAGTCGTCGTTGAACTCACGCTCGAATTGCGCCACCTCGCCCACGTAATCCAGCCCCTTCTTGAATCGGCCGGTGAACTTGGAAGCAATGGTCTGGAGGGGAACCTGCTCGTCGGCGAGGGCGGCCAGGATGATCAACAGCTCGGGCGGCGTCTGCGGGGTGTCGGTCTCGTCCATCGAGACTTCCGGGATGAACCGGCCCGCCCCCTTGGCAGCGGCGATGTGCCGATACACTTTGCCGGCCTCTTGTACGGCCAGCAGGAACTTGCCCGCGACACGCTCGACTTCCGCCCGCGATCCCGGGAACGGTTGGACAATGCCCGCAATCTCAATCCGCCCCGCCAGCTCCGGATGCCGGTCCGCAAAGGCGCGGATCGATTCCGGGGAGGCCGGTTTCCCAATGAAATCCGCCACGTCGATCGTGAAGAAATCCGAGGCGGCCAGAAACCGGTCCACGGTGCCCAGCCCGATATGGTCCGCATCCACGTGATACGGCCGCGTCCAACCCAGCGCCTGAACCGCGGCATCCGCCGCCGCGCGCACACTGTCGGGTCTGGATCCGATGATGGTGTGTTCGCGGTTGGATTTGTTCCAGACGGGAGTTACCGCGGCACCTTGTTCGGCGGCGCGCTGACAGGCCTTCAACTGGGCCTGAGCCTGGTGCGCGAAACGGTCGCCGACTCCCAATGAGTACGGGGCGATGTTGAGCATGATTGTGGGTGGGAGCATATCCGAACCGTCTTCCGGGGGAACTGAGGATTCTTGCAGGGTCGGTTGAATTTTATGCAGTCTGAGTCGGAAGGAAGGAGGGCCGGTTCTCGGGGAGGGAGTGTGCCGGCGAAGGCGGGGGGCGCGGCGCAGACGTTGAATTGCGCCTATTGGCCGGATTGAAACAACTCGTTCAGGAACTGTTTCATGGCTTCCCAGGACCGTTTGTCGGCTCGCTCGTTGTAAGCGGCTCCGCGGGAATTGTCGGCGCCGGCATCCCAGTCGGTGAAGCTGTGAACCGCGCCGCCGTAGAGCACCAACTGCCAGTCCACGCCGGCCTGGCGAAGCTCGTTCTGCAGCGCCGACACTTCGGCGGCGGGGGAGTAGGGATCATCGGCTCCGTGCAGGACCAGAACCTTGGACTTCACTTCGCCCTTCCTGGCCGGGAGGGAGGTGCCCAAGCCGCCGTGGAAACTGACCACGCCCTGGACATCGGCGCCGCTGCGGGCCAGTTCCAGCACGGTGGTGCCGCCGAAGCAGTAACCGATGGCGGCGACCCGGCCAGGGTTCACGCGTTCATGCTTTTTGAGATGGTCCACGGCCGCCTTGACCCGGGAGCGTAACAGCGGCAGGTCGCTCTTGAACTTCCCGGCCAGCTTGCCGGCCTCGTCGGCGTCCGCCGCGCGGATTCCCTTTCCGTAGATGTCGGCGGCGAAGGCGACGTACCCGAGCCGGGCCAGCATTTGGGCCCGCTTCCTTTCGTAATCAGTCAGCCCCTTCCACTGGTGGACGATGACCACGGCCGGGCGTTTGCCGGTGATCGAATCGTCCCAGGCCAGGTAACCCTCCAGGACGGCGTCGCCCTCGCGGTATTCCACAGTTTCCGTCTGGATGGCTGCGGTCACGGGCAGGCTGGCGAGCCAGCCGGCGACAACGGTCAAAATCCAGGTGCTCTTCATGGTTGGTCCAGTTTGTTGGGGTTCTTCTCCGATGCCAATGCTTGATTTTGTCGTGGCGGTGGGGCGGGGGGAGGCGTAGGGTTGGATCGGAAATCCAACGACGTTTGTGAGGGCAACACGATAAACCTTGTTTTGACCTATGGAAGTCGAGGTCAGTGTGCGAGTGCAGTGTCCGTTCTGCGGCCAGCGTTTCGATCTGGTGGTGGATACCAGCTCCAGTCACCAGCGCTTTTCCACGGAGTGCGAGGTCTGCTGCCATCCGTTTGATGTCGAGGCCAGTTGTCGCCCGGGCGAAGTGCTGGGGATCGAGGTGTTTGCCGAGTGACCCCGCCTCTGGCCGTGGGCGTCTGCCGTTTTTTGGTGGCCTGAGCGAGGCCGGGCGTTATGCTGCCGCCCGCATGCGCATCACGCCCACAACGCTCCTCTGGATCTACATCGGCCTGCTGCTGGCCGGCGGGATCATCGGCTATCTCAAGGCCAAGAGCCAGGTCAGCCTGATCACTTCCCTGGTGTCCGCCGGCCTATTGGCGCTCTGTGCCCTCCGGCTGTTCGTCCCCGGGGTCGAGTACGCGTTGTTGGGGGCCCTGATCCTGGTGTTCGGCATTCGCTTTGCCAAGACCAAGAAGTTCATGCCCTCCGGCATGCTGGGCGCCGTCACCGTGCTGACGCTGGTGCTCTATGCCATCCTCGCGCTATGAGTTTGCTGCCCTTCGGCGCCCTGCCGCCTTATCGGGCCAGGCGGTTTCTGCCCGAGACCCTGGATCTGGGAGACTGGCCCCAGGTCGAGCCGCACTTTGACCGCCTCGAGCGGCAGGCGGCCCACTGCGTTTCCACGGCCGACCTGGAGCAATGGATCCTTGACTGGGGCGAACTGTCCGCCGCGCTCGACGAGGAGTCCAGTCGGCGCCACATCGCCATGACCTGCCACACGGAGGATGCCGAGGCGGAGCGGGCCTACCTGCATTTCATCGAGGAGATCGAGCCGCAGACCAAGCCCCGGCAATTCGCGCTGGCCAGGCTTTATGTGGACCACCCGCTGCGCCACCGGCTGAATCCGGACCGCTACGCGGTGTTCGACCGGGACATGGCCTTGCAGGTGGAGATGTTTCGTCCGGAGAACGTCCCGCTTGAAATGGAGGAGGCCAAACTGGGCCAGCAGTATAACAAGCGGATGGGGGCGTTGACGGTGCCGTTCCAGGGTGAGGATCGCACGCTGGTCCAGATGGGCCGCTTCCTCGAGGAGCCGGATCGGGCGGTGCGCCAGGAGGCCTGGACCCTCTCGGCGCAACGGCGGTTGCAGGAAAAGGAACCGATCGAAACTCTGTTCGCGCAACTGCTCGAACTGCGCGGTCAGATGGCGCGCAACGCGGGGTTCCAGAATTACCGCGACTACGCCTTTCGCAAGCTGGGCCGGTTCGACTACACCCCGGCCCACTGCGAAGCCTTTCACGAGGCGGTCGAGGCGGAGGTGATGCCGTTGCTGCGACGTCTGCAGGCCCGGCGGCGGGAGCGCATGGGCCTGGAATCGCTCCGGCCTTGGGATTTGTCCGTGGACCCGGAGGGTCGCCCACCCCTGCGCCCGTTTCAACAGACGGCGGAACTGGTGTCGGGTGCCGACCGGATTTTTGCCCGACTGGATGGCGGTTTGGCCGAGGATTTCCGGGTGTTGATTACGCACCGGTTGCTCGATCTCGACAATCGCCGCGGCAAGGCGCCGGGAGGCTATCAGTCCACGCTTTCGGAGGCGCGGCTGCCCTTCATCTTCATGAACGCGGTGGGAATGCAGCGGGATGTCGAAACGCTGTTGCACGAGGCGGGACACGCCTTTCACGCCCTGGCCACGTGTGAGGAGGACATCTACCACTACCGCCACGCGCCGATCGAGTTCTGCGAAGTGGCGTCGATGAGCATGGAACTGCTCGGGGGGGAGTTCCTTGGCGAGTTCTATGCGGACGGCGATATCGTCCGGGCGCGCCGGACGCATCTCGAGGGGGTGGTGGGGGCGCTGGCGTGGATTGCCACGGTGGACGCCTTCCAGCACTGGCTCTATACGCACCCGGGACACTCGTCCGCCGAGCGGCAAAGCGCCTGGGTGGATCTGGTCGGCCGGTTCGGTGGCGACACCGACTGGTCCGGGCACGAGGAGGCTCGCGCCTTCCTGTGGCATCGGCAGCTTCACATTTTCCTCTACCCGTTTTACTACATCGAGTATGGCATCGCCCAACTGGGCGCGCTGCAGGTGTGGCTGAACTCGAAGCAAGACCGCGCCCGGGCGTTGACCCGTTACAAGCGGGCTCTGGCCTTGGGCGGATCCCGTCCGCTCCCGGCGTTGTTCGAGGCGGCGGGATGTCCCTTCGATTTCAGCCGCCAGACCCTCCGGCCCTTGATGGACATGGTGGCCGGGGAACTGGAGGAACTCGGGCGATGAAATGGGCCATGGAGTGATGGGGCGATTGCGGGTGCGCTCCTCCATCCCCCCAGTATTTCGATGAAAATCCTCGTTACAGGCGCCACGGGGTTTGTCGGGCGTGAAGTGCTGCGGCAATTGCCGGCGGCCGGGCATCAGGCGCGGATTCTGGTTCGGGACGCGAAGGGGGCGGCTGACCAGTTGCCGCAACCGCATTCCGTCGCCGAATTCCATCGGGGGGACGTGACGGAACTGCGGTCGCTGGAGCGCGCGGTGGCGGGGTGTGATGCGGTCATTCATCTGGTGGGGATCATCCGCGAGTTCGGGCGGGTCACCTTCGATCGGCTTCATGTGGAGGCGACGCGCAACATGGTGGCCTCGGCGCAGGCGCAGGGCGTGAGGCGGTTCATCCACATGAGCGCGCTCGGAACCCGGCCTGGCGCGGCCTCACGGTATCATCAGACCAAGTGGGCGGCGGAGGAAGTCGTGCGGGGCAGCGGGCTGGACTACACCATCTTCCGACCCTCCCTGATCTACGGTCGGGAGGATCATTTCGTCAACCAGTTCGAGCGCCTGTCGCGCTGGCTGCCCTTCCTCCCGGTCATGGGGAGTGGGTCCAACCTCATGCAACCCGTGGCCGTGGAGACGGTGGCGCGTTGCTTCGTCCAGGCCCTGGACCGGCCCGAAACCGTGGCGCAGACCTACGACCTTTGCGGACCCGAGCGGTTGACGTTTGTGCAGATCCTGGATGCAATCCTGCAGGCGTGTGGCCGGCGGCGATTCAAGGTCCGCATCCCCCTGGCTGTGGCGCGGCTGCAGGCGGCGGTGCTCGAAATCGTGCTGGGATCCCTGCTTCACCGACCCGCGCCCCTGAATCGAGATCAACTCTTGATGTTGCAGGAAGACAACGTGGGCGATGCGGGCGTGGTGGAGCGGGTGTTTGGATGGCGACAGCCCGGGTTCACCGCTGGGGTTCGCCACTATTTGAAGCCGGGGGCTGGAATCGACCACAGACTGGCGCCGCCCTGAGGACAGCGAAACTGAGCCGCCTCAGCCTGCTGACCTGATGAGGAGCTCCCCGCTGTCCCAACTGAACCCACCCTTGGTTGTCGGGGTGGGGGAGTTGGTGTGGGGCCTTCTCCCAAAGGCACCCGGCGGTTCATGGGCGGTGAGCCGGTCCAAAGGGAACAAGGGACTCTTCCTTGGGCGCCTGGTCTTTGCCCGTGCGGCCCGGCAGGAGCCCGGACGGTTCTTCAGGGGTGCATCTGGACACAGTCCTCGAACGCGATTCTGGCCGGGGCGCGGCATGGATGCCGCTTCAGCATTCGCAAACCCGCGGAACCAGCGTTTCATCGCGTGCCCTTCGGACGTTGAAGCGGGGCCTGAAGGCCGCGCTCCGGGGACAGTGTCCAGATGCGTTCCGTGGGAGCACCGGCGGCTTGCGGGAACCGTTGAACGGGACCAGATTGGGGCGGAAACCCAATACCAAGCTTATGAAAGTCCGAAAAGCAGATCGATCCGGCAAAGTGACCGTGGAACTCACGCGCACCGATGACGCGCTGTTGGAAAAGAGCGTCCAGGGAGGCCGCATCCGGTTGCAGACCCTGCTGGTGCCCGTGGATTTCTCGGCATGTTCCGTCAAGGCGGCGGACTACGCGGTGGCGTTCGCCCAGCAGTTCCAGGCGGGCATCGTGTTGCTCCATGTGGTCGAGCCGATGGTTTACCCGGAGAACTATATGACCATCCCCGCCGTGAGCGACGACATCAACGGCAGCCTGATGAAGGCGGCCGAGGACAAGCTGGCGGCGCAGCGCCAGCGCATGGGCGTGGGGAGGCTCGACGTCAAGGTGATGACCCGGCTCGGCCGGCCTTACGTGGAGATCGCCGAGGTGGCCAAAGACTTGGGGGCTGACCTGATCGTCCTTGGCACCCACGGGCACACGGGATGGAAACATGTGCTGCTGGGGAGCACGGCGGAGCGCGTGGTGCGGCATGCCCCGTGTCCGGTGTTGACGGTGCGGGATCCGGAACACGATTTCATCGCCGGCACCTGAAGGTTCCACGGCCCAGAACGCGCTGGACCTTGGCCGCGCGCAGGGCAAAGATGGCGCAATCATGGCACACGTTGATGTTTCGCCCGACGCCACGTCCTCCGACGCGGGGGGCGAATGCTGCATTGCGCGATCCGTGGTTCGGATCCTGACGGAGGAACCCGCATTGGAGGCGGTCACCTTCGACCGCAGCCGCAAGAGCGTGTCGGTCGCCACGTTGGGGCGCGTGGATGAGGCGCAGATCACGGCCCGCGTGTCCCACGAGCTGGAACAAGGTTGCGACCTGCCTTCCTCACAGTCCTGCGACCTGCTGATGGGTGTGGGTGATTGCTGGAGCTGTGGACGTCCGTTGTTGGACAAGGACCGCGGGCGCGTTTCCATCCAGCACGACGGCGACCGGGTGACCATTGCGCGCGTCACCTGTCCCACCGCCCCGCGTTTCTGGCGCTGGCGCGAGATCCCCTGGCCGCGGGTGGTGCAGCGCGATGTCGAGTTCCTCGAGCATCTCGATGCGGAGGACGAGTGGAAGCCGCAATTGCTGGCGGCCGGTTTGTGCGGCGGGTTGGCGCTGACGGCGCGCCTCCTGGAGGTCGGGCCCTGGACGGTGCCCCTCTACCTGATGTCCTACCTGGCGGGCAGTTGGTTTGCTGCGCAGGAAGTGTGGGAACGATTGCGGCAGCGTTCGATTGACGTGCATTTTCTGATGCTGGCGGTGGCGGCGGGCAGCGCCAGCATTCATGCGTGGGGTGAGGGGGCGACCTTGCTCTTCTTGTTCTCCCTTTCCGGGGCGCTGGAGCATTACGCGCTGGGCCGGACGCAGCGGGAGATTCATTCCCTCTTCCACAACGCGCCCAAGGTGGCCCAACGGATCGATCAAGACGGTCGGGAACACGAAATCGCCGTGGAACGGTTGCGACCGGGCATGCGATTGCTGGTCCGGCCTGGGGCCCAGTTCCCGGTGGACGCCGAAGTCGTCAAGGGCCAGACCGCCGCAGATGAATCCAATCTCACCGGCGAGGCCACCCCGGTGTCGAAAGGGGTGGGGGAGACCGTGCTGGCGGGGACCCTCAACGAGTGGGGCGTGGTGGAAGTGGTGGCGACGCGCCCGGCCTCGGAAAGCGCCCTGCAGAAAATCATCCACCTGATCCAGGAAGCGCAACGGAACAAGGCCCCGACCCAGCGGTTCACCGACCGGGTGAGCACCTACTACACTTACTTCGCGCTCGGGTTGTCCGTGGTCATGTTCTTTGTCTGGTGGCTGGGATTCGGGCTGGAGCCCTTCGCCAATTCGGACGAGGTGCGGAGCGCGTTTTACCGGACCATGACGTTGTTGGTCGTGGCGTCGCCCTGCGCCTTGGTGTTGTCCATTCCGTCCGCCGTGCTGGCGGCCATCGCCTGGGGCGCCCGGCACGGGATCCTGTTTCGCGGGGGTGCAGCCGTGGAGAACCTCGCGGAGGTGAACGTTGTGGCGCTGGACAAGACCGGCACGCTGACCACCGGGGAGCTGAGCGTGGAACGGGTCGAGAGTTTTCCTCCCGGACGCGAGGAGGAGGTCAGCGTGCTGGCGTACTCGTTGGAACGCCTCTCGACGCATCCGCTGGCCCGCGCCATCACGGTCCACGGGAAACGGATCGGACTCAAGGCCGTCGAGTTCGATCATTTCGAATCCGTCACCGGTTTCGGGCTGCAGGCCAGGCGGGGCGGGGTTCATGTACGGCTGGGCGGGCGGGAATGGATCGCCCAACACGGGGGACTTCCGGCTGCGGTGTCCCCCCCCGAGCCTGGTTTCGCCGAAGTCTGGGTGGTTCAGGACGGGCTGGCGGGTCGGGTGCTCTTGCGGGATGACATCCGCCCGCAATCCAGGCAGGTGGTGGAGGAGTTGCGCCGGGAAGGGTTGCGATCGGTCGTGCTCACGGGCGATCGCCGCGCGGCGGGCGAGCATCTCCGCCAGGAACTGCACGTGGACGATGTTCGGGCGGAGTTGAAGCCGGACGAGAAGGTGGCGGCGGTGAAGGCGTTGAGCGAGGGGGGGCGGCGCGTGGCGATGGTGGGGGATGGGGTCAACGACGCTCCCAGTCTGGCTGCCGCGCACATCGGCGTGGCGATGGGAGCGCGAGGGGCGGATGCGGCGCTTGAGCAGGCGGATGTGGTGCTCATGCACGACCGGCTGGAGAATTTCCTGGCCGCCTTCCGGCTGAGTCAGCGGGCGCGACGCATCATCAAGCAGAACCTGGTGGTCTCGCTGGGCACGGTGGTGGTGCTGGTGGTTTTGGCGCTGCTCGGGGTGATCCCGCTTACGGTGGGCGTGGTCGGACACGAGGGCAGCACGGTCGTGGTGGTGATGAACAGCTTGCGGCTGTTGCTGGGCGGCGTGACCCTGGTGAAGGTGAAATAGGCGGAGTTTCGATTGGTGGGGCGCCCGGTGCTCCGGCGCCCCAGGGCCAGGATGGGTGTCAGGGGTGCGAATCAATTGCGGATCGAAGGCCCCGACGCAGCGCGGCCCCACCTTTCCGGGATTCGGCCCCGAACGGCAGCTCAGAACCTCACCGGTTCATTGGTCTCACCGCATTGGGAGCAGCGCGAGAGATCCACGTCTGCATCATCCGTGTAAACGAACCCGCAGCGGCGGCACCGAAAAATGCGATCTTCCGACGGTTTCGGGGCCAAGCGGCGCCGATGCAGTTCCGTGGCGGCGATAACCAGCGACAGGGCGCCCAGGAGGACGACCACGTAGGCAAACAGGAGTGTGTCAACCGGCATGAGAATTTCTCCTTCGGGTCATCGCGGTTTGAGGGCCGGTGTGTTCGTCTGCTCCGGCGTGGCGTGCCATTCGAAGACCAACCGTCCGAGGGTGAGGGCGGGGGTGGTTGCGGCGGCCCGCCGGGGCGCAAAGCGGACCTCGCGCGCGGCGTTCAGTGCGAACCGGTCGGCCTCAGTCGAGCCGCTGCTGGAGACCAGGATGGCGGAGGTCACCCAGCCTCGCGTGTCCACCACCACCCGCACCTCGCTGGGTGGCAGCAGATCGACCGCCTTCCACGACGGCAGTTCCGGCTGGCGCAGCAGTTCGCGCCCGTCCAAGTCGCCGGTTACCCGCAGGTTGGAAGCGGTCAGCAGCGGTGCCTGCTCGTAAACACCCGGGTCAGGCACCATCTGGAGGGGCACCTTGAACGTCAGCCCGGGCGTCGAACTGGCGTTGGACCGGGCAAACTCCAGGAACCTCGCGGCAAGCCGGTCTGGGTCCAGATTCAGCCATGAAGGAGGCTGGTCCCAGTCGGCTTTCAAGGGGGGAAGCCGGGGCGGTTGCAACCAGAGGGCGGAAAAGCCTTGGGCGCTCCCCAGCGCCAGCAGCGTGGGATCGTTTAGCGCCCTCCATTCCTCGACCACCGCCTGGGGGAGAATGAGTCGGGTGTTCAGGCCTCGATCCCGCTGCATCGGCCCCCGCTGGCTGAAGACCAGGAGCAATCCCACCTGGATGGCCAAAGTCAAGCCAACCGCCGTCGTCCAGCGGGCGCGCGACCAGGTGTGGACATAACTTCCCACGCTGGTCATGGGAGGAAAGGAGTGGCGGGCGGTTGGGGGAATAGTCGCGGCATGGTGGCCAGCAAGACTTCCCGCACGCCGGCTTCGCGGGCCACCTGGGTGAGGTGGACCAGGGTTTCGTACGTCACCTCCCGGTCCGCATGCACAGTCAGGGTCAGGGGCTCGGGCGCCGCGCGCACCGCCTCGGCCAGCCGCGCGCTCAACTCCGGTTCAGTGACCAGTTGGTTCTCGAAGAACAAGCGGTCCTGCGGGTCCACCGCCACACTCACCGTGGGGCCCTCCGTCCCCGGCATCGCCTCCGCCACGGGCAGCCGGACATGCACCCCCGGCGTATAGGTCAGGGTGCCCAACAGCACGAAGATCAGGACCAGGAAGAACACCATCACGAACGGGCCAGCGTCCAACTGGCCTCGCAGCATCTTGATGTTTCGATGGAATCTCATTCGGGTGGCCGGCGGTGCGGGCGCGACCGACGTTCAGGGGCCAGGTCTAGCGGCCTCCGTTGCCCTCCCAAAGGATCCGCAGGATCTCATTGGAGGCGCGTTCCATGTCCAGCACGATCAGGTTCACGCGGTTCACCAGGTAATTGTGGGCGGCCTGGGTGGGAATGGCCACCGCCAGTCCGGCGCCGGCGCTGATCAGGGCCATCCACACCCCTTTGGCCAGTTGATTGAAGTGCGCGTATTGCCCGGCGGCTTCCATGTCCATGAAGATGCGGATCAATCCCAGCACGGTTCCCAGCAGCCCGAGCATCGGGGCGATCTGGGCGATGGTGGCCAGCAGGTCCAGCCGCGCCTCGAGCCGGGGCACCTCCACCAACCCGGCGTCATCGAGCGACTCCCGCACCTGTTCCCGACCCTGTTCGCGGGCGAGAATGGCGGTCTTGACCAGGCGCGCCACGGGGCCGGGCGTGGCGTCGCAGATGGAGATGGCTTCCACCACATTCTCGCGGCGCAGCACGGTGCGGACGCCGTTGAGAAATTCGGCGGAATTGATCTGGGCGCGGTGGCAGTGCAGCAGTCGCTCGATGAACACCACGAGGGCCACGCTGCTGATCGGGATCAGGAGCCAGACCACCGGGCCGCCGTTGGTCAGCAGGGTCGGAAGCATGCCGGGGTTATACGCCGACTGACCCCCGGTTCAAAGTTGAAAGTGCGGGCACCGAAGGCCGGCACCCGGACGGGGTTCGAATGGAACCACCGAGAACACGAAGACCACAGAGAATGAAATTCCGGTTCTGCCCCTGTGATCTTTGTGCCACGTGGTTGATTTTCAACCCAAGACAGGGCGTGGGACGATGCGCCGCGGATGGCCTGCGGGAGGTCCCATGCCGGTTTGTCTCCGGGATCCGCCTTGTTGAGGTGCGCTGCCTCTGCTATGAACCCCAGCGAAGGTCAAGGTCCACAGCGGAACTCTCGGCTACTATGAAGCACCTTCGATCAAACACGTCATCTCCCTTGCTGTGCTCTGTCTGGCCACTGTGGCGTTGGCGCCCTGCGCCCGGCCTCTATGACATGGCTGGGAACGTGTGGGAGTGGTGCTGGGATTGGTATTCCAGTTTGTATTACGGCAGTTCGCCCACGAATGATCCGAGAGGTCCGACATCGGGCTCGGACCGCGTGGATCGGGGCCGCAGTTGGTACGGCTACGCCTACTACTGCCGGACCGCGGAGCGGACGAGTGACGAGAGAGCAACGACTGACCAAAGAAAAAGAGCCCCGCGCAGCGGTCGCGTTGTTTGGATCGAAAGGCATGAAGAGAAGAACCACAAAGAACACAGAGATCACAAAGAACAGGCTTCCAGTAAACAGTCTTTGAGTTCTTTGCGCTCTTTGTGGTGAAGGGCTTCCCCCCATGCAGTCGAGAAGGTTTGTCCTGCTGATCAGAACCTTTCCGTGGCGGAGGCGGAGATGAACGGCTTCCGGCGCTCGTAGCGGGTCCTCGCGG
>JALOTZ010000055.1 GCA_025457615.1 Verrucomicrobiota bacterium | reverse complement strand
CCCCCAAACATTACCGACGTGCTGAACGCTTCACCCTTTGGGTGAACAAAACGGGGTTTTGGCGGTCAGTAGAGCATGGCCAAGTATCGCACGCTCAAACCCCGCAAGTTCACCGTCGAGTTTCGTGACTGGCGCCAGGCCAGTGCACATGGCGGCCAACTCGCCGTCGCGGGCCTGCTGGAACAGTTCGGCCTCAAGGAGCGCGTCCTCCGCGCACGGGATCTGGATCCGCGCACGCACTTGGGCAAAGGTTACGTCCCGCTGGTCTATGTCACCCAAGTCCTGTTCAGCTTCACCAGCGGCGGGGTGTCGCTGGCCGACGCCGAACGGCTCAACGACGACGGGCCGCTCAAGGCGTTCCTTGGGATCGAAAAGTTTCCCGACCAGACCGCGCTGGGGGAATGGCTCCGCGACATCGGCGAGCCGGGCTGGCAGGCGTTGCGGCGGCTCAACCGGGACTTCGTGCAATGGGCCTTCGCGCGCGCCGAACCGGCGCGTTACCAACACGCGGGCCGGACGGAGGCGTTCTTCGACGACACGCAGATCGAGGTCAGCGGCTCGTCCTTTGAGGGCGCAGCGATGAACTACGAGGGGAACCTCGCGCTGTCGTGGCAGGTGCTGCTGGTGGGGCCGTTCCTGGCCGATCAAGTGCTCGGCGCCACCAGTGACACCAAGGAAAGTCCCGCCAGCGACCAGGCGGGCAAGGATGTCAGCAACCGCCTGCCCGAACTGCTGGAGGCCAATGCGCACCTGTGGCAGAAGGAACCGAGCTACCTCTACACGGACAGCGCCTCGAGCGCGGGCAAATATCTGGAGTGCATCGCGCGGCACTTCGACGCGTGGAGCGTGAGCTACAACCGGTGGACCGGCCCGCTGGAAACGAAGGCGGCGGAACTGCCGGAGTGGGCATGGTCGGCGGCGCAGAACCTCAAGTGGCGGGACGGAAGCGAGCACACGGCGCAGTATGCGTGGTTCCGGCATCAGCCGGGCGGGTGCGAAAGCCCGCAGCGTTTTGCGGTCGTGCGGCATCGCCCGGCGGGGGAGATGTTCTGGCGTTACGCCTTTCTGACGGCGCAGGAACAGGAGGGATCGGCGCAACGGGCGTTTGAGCGGCACCGGTTGAAGGGGGACAAGGAGCGGGTGTTGAGCGAGTTGTTGAGCGATCTGGATTTGCACCATCCGCCGTGTGCGAACCTGAACGCGAACCGGAGCTTCTACACGCTGGCGGTGCTGGCGTGGAACGTAATGCAGGCGCTCAAGCTGCTGCACCTGCCGGAGGGCGAGGCGCCCAAGCGAATGCGGACGCTGCTGCGGCATTTGCTGCTGATCCCTGTGGAGTTGAAGCGACATGCGCGGAGTCTGAAGGCGTGTGTGTATGCGCCGGCCGGATGGGTGGCGTGGTGGCGTGGACTCTTGAGCGAGTTGATGCCGCGCTGCCGGGTGTCGCCCGCAGTGTTGGCGAGCGGGTCTGGCTGAAGCGGTCCCCGGCGAAGCGAAACTGTTTTATTGCCCCGCGGCGCGAAAACCCCATCGCGAACGAATCGGCGTGCTCACCAAACCCTTTGGTGGGCCGTGGCGGCGCAAAACCACCGCGCCTGATGAGTCGGGGCGCTACCCTTGTTTTCCCATTTCGCTCTTTCCCACCCCCGTTTCATCCCGCCAGCCAAGTCGGTAAGGATTGTGGTTCCAATACACCGTAGGCAACACCGTGTTGACGTTGGTGATGGTGGTGGTGAGACTGCGGTTGGGATCGTTCTCCCAAGTTTCCGGCGGGTTATAGTAGAACTTGTAAAAGCCGCTATTATAACAGCTGCCGATCGG
This sequence comes from Verrucomicrobiota bacterium, assembly GCA_025457615.1. GTDB lineage: Bacteria > Verrucomicrobiota > Verrucomicrobiia > Limisphaerales > DSYF01 > JALOTU01. Next base: position 15,561 of record JALOTZ010000055.1, on the reverse strand, counting down.
TGTGTAGGGATACGACAACACCACGTCAAAGATGTTGGTATCGGGCGCCGGGCGGTTGGTCATCGCAGTTGTTCCCCATCCGTTGAACGAGCCACGAAGTGACACCGCGCTCACCCCGTTGGTGAAAAGCCCCGACGCCTCGCGCAAGCTCATGTCCACCGAGTAGGTCACATTGACGGTGGGATCGCTGGTCTTGCGGTCGCCCCAGTAGGCGAGCGGAGCGGTCATGGTGAGACTGGTGATTTGCAGGGTGCGCGAAGCGTTGCAACTCATCACCGTGGTTTCCTCCACTGGGGTATCGATGTAGAACTTGTAGAGAATCGTGCCATTATTCGGCCAGACCACGTCCACCGTGTTGCTGAACAGCGTCGGCCCGACTTGAATCAGGGCATACTCGGAACTCGCGTTCCAGCCGTTGAAATTGCCGCGGACAAAAACCGCTTGGTTGTTGGTGTCAAGTGCATCGAGCGGAACGGGAAAACCACCCTCGTCCCACAAGGCAATGGGCACCTGCATATCGACCAGGAACGTGACCTTGTTGGTAGGATCCGGAGGCTGGACCAGGGTGTAGCTCGGAAGAGGACTATACGAAGAGATATCATACGGACCGGCCCAAGTCGCAACGGATTGGGCAGGGTTGGCTAGCGAATCAATGGCGCTGTCCCCACCGCCCCCACCCGTGGACACTACGTCGAAGGTGAAGTTGCTGCCGATGTTCAACCCCATCTGACTGAATGGCACCGTGATGGTGACATTGCTGCCACTCTTGGAGATGTTCGGTCCGCCCGTCGTGGCCCAGCTCGTGGTGTACTGCCAGAGCTGAACGCCATTGCCGCTGTCCACCCAGCTGCCCACCCAGTAATCCATGCCGGCACTCATGGAGATGGGACGATTCCAGCCATTGCCGAGCGTATCACCGCCCCCGGTGGTATCGATGGCAATGCAATACTTGCCCCAATCCGTGGCCACAACATCGCCGTTGAGGTCAATCTTGAAGATCAGGTCCGCGATGTTGTTGCTGACCTCGACCTTCACAATGTCAATAATAGGAACGGAGATGGTCTCACCCGTCACATCATTGTAAACGGTTGCCTTCAGCGCTGAGGGGGTCAGCGTCGTAGCCGCCATCAGGGAGGCGGCGAATACTGCATGTTTGAACGATTGTTTCGTCATATTCTGGTTGGGTTGATGTACTCTTAACAATTCACATCACATCGTGTGACTTGACAGGTCACGGATGTGGCAATGGTTAACAGGTACCACCCTCCTGCGGCTCCAACAACCGCATGTTTGTGCGGGACCGGCGCATGGGGGCAGGCTCGGCTTCGGTGGCCAAACCAAGGAAACTCCCCAAGTGGGACATGAGTCGGGACCGTGAACCTGGTGCGGAGGAGCGCGGCTCCATGAGCCGCAGCAGCCTCGAAACGCGGAGGGGTGTTCGAACCTTTGTGGACGCCCGGCATAACGCAACCGCTGCGGGTCGCGGACCCGCGGTCCGGGATGAGGGGGTCAGGGGGAGTAGGGATGACCCCCCTTCAAGGCTTGACCGGCGGGCCCGCCTCAAGGCGCCGGAGATAGTCCTGCGCCAGGGCATGATTGGGGTCCAACTCCAGCACGCGCTGCAACCTTTGCTGTCCCTCGACCATCCGGCCCGTGCGCAGCAGCATCACGCCGAGATTGAAGTTGGCCGTGACATCGTTGGGCCGCAGTCGGAGCGCGGCCTCGTATTCCGCCGCCGCCTCCGGGAATCGGCCGCTTTGAGCCAGGAGATCGCCCAGGGCCCCGTGCGCGTCCGCGTAACCCGGGTTCAAGGCCAGGGCCTGACGATAGCTTTGAATCGCCTCCACCCCCCGGCCCATCCCGCCCAGCACCCTGGCCCGATAAGCCCACAGGATGGGATCCTGCGGGCGCAGGCGGCAGGCTCGATCGAAACAGTCCAGCGCCTTTGGCCAGTCCGGCAGGGCGCCGTAGCTCTGGCCCAGTTCCGACCACCCCTCGATCAAGGACGGCCGCAGTTCAAGGGCCTGGAGCAGGTTCCGCTGCGCTCCCGCATGGTTGCCCTGCCTGGCCTCGATCACCCCCATTTGGAACCAGGGCAGGAAATCGTGCGGCATCAACCGGCTGACCTTCTCCCACTGGCGATCCGCACCCGCCAGGTCGCCGGTGTATTGCAGGAAGTTGCCATACACCTCGTGGACATAATGATCCTCCGGTGCGCCGGCAATGGCTTCCTCGTAAGCCGCCTTGGCCTCCTCATGCGCCTTCGGAGTCATTCCCGCCAGCAGGCGTTGCTCGAGGCCGCTCAACGCTTGAATCCGATCCGCCTGGTTGGACTGGCTGCTGAAGGGTGGCTGGCGCAACCGCCGAAGCATCGCCTCCGTCACCAGCTTCCGGTTCCAATCCGTCAACCCCAGCCGGCGCTCGCAGGCTTCGCGCGATGGCCAGTCGGACGCGGACTGCGCGCGCACCCTTTCCGGCAACCGGTCCGCCACCGCCCCGGCCCAAAGCCGGCCCAGATGATAGGCGCCGTCGAAGTTGAAATGGACGTGTTCATAAAAGGATTCCCGGCCCGGGATGTCCACGCCCGACTCCCGCGGCAGCGCAGTCTCCGCATCAAGGAGTTGCACCCCGTCCCGCTCCCCGGCCCGGCGAATCACACCGTTCAACTGGGAATCGGTCCGAAAGGCCAGCGTGTCCGTATCGCAGGCCAAGTGGTAATGGCGGCGCGCCTCGTCCGTGCGCCCCAGGCGGTCCAGGCAACTGGCCAGACGGTAATGCGCCTCGGCATGGGCCGGCGCCAGCGCACAGGCGGCTTCAAGTTGTTCCGCCGCGCGTTCCCAGGCGCCCTCGCGCTCCAACGGGAGGGCCGCTTCCAGAAGGCCCTGCAGCCGGGCGCGGCCGGAATCGCTCAGGCCAGCCTCGATCTCGGAGGCGAACGGCGGCGAGTCCCGAAGGTTCACCGCGACCGTGTTCAGGATGATATTCACGCCGGAACACGTGCCAGCATCAAGCACCCCCGCCAGATTCGACGCGAAGTTCCGATACACCTGCTGGCGCTGGGGCGAATCGGGACTCAAGCGATTCTTGAGGAACATCTGCATGCCGCCCCAGGAGGCATCCGGCGTGGCGGGCTTCTGGAGCCGTCGGGACAGCGCCACGCCCAGTTGTCCGAGCCGGGTTCGCTGCAAGGCCAGGGACAGCCGCACCAGACCCTGCGGCGGCGCCTGGAGTCCAAAAACGGTCAGGGCGCCGAACGGCCCCACCATCTCGTTGTTGCCCAGGTAAACAACCCAGAAGTCGCCCTGGTGCGCCGCGCACTCGCGGGCGATGGGCAGGACCACGTGCGAATTGATGGCCGTGAAGGCCACGTTGACAACCTCGAACTCGACGCCCGGATAGCGCTGCTTCAGAAGAACCTCCATGTAGCGGGCCGGACCAAAGGCCGGTTCCGGATCGCCCATGGCGGCGGATTCCCCGAGCACAAAGATGCGGACGCTCCCCGGCGGCTTGACGGCTTTCATGCGCAAGGCACCCGGCTGGCGCACGATCTGGGGCGGGAAGAAACGGAAGCTGAAGTCGTCATTCTGCACGAAGAACTTCTCTCCGCCGATTGTCTGGGGAATGAAGAAGCGCGGATCGTAACCGTAACCCGCCACGCGCAGCCCCGCCTCGGTCAAACCCAACAGGACGAGCGGAATGACGAACATGGCCAGCAACCGGAAGAGCCAGCGCCGGCGCCCGCCGATTCCCCCTGGCCGTTCACCCTTGGCCGTGGGCGGGGCGGTGGAGGCGCGGCTTGCACTGCCGGCCCTCACTGGTTTGGCAGGCTTACCTTTCATCTGGAGTTTGTGGAAGCCCGGCGTAGCGCAGCCGCTGCGGGTCGCAGACCCGCGGTCCGTGAGCGGCAGCGAGACTCCGGGAGCACCGCCTCATGGCAGCCGCCACACTTGCACCCGGAACAGGCGGGCGGGCTGACCCGTGGCCGAAGCCTCGGCATACTCCAGCGTGACTCCAGCCCCCGACACATTCTGCATGGCGGTGGGCGTCCAGGGTCCGGAGGCTTGGTTCGCCGCCCATACCGTGTACGCGTGTCCGCTCAAGCCCATCCACCGCACCGCCACTTGACCGGCACCCTGCACGTGTTGGATGTCGCTGACAAAGAGGCTCTGCGGATCATTCGGATTCGTGCCCGCCTGGTACTCCTGGCCGTCGCTCATGCCGTCGTCGTCCGTATCCACCACCAAGGTGCGCGTCTCCCCGGCGTCAAACACGCCGTTGGCGTTGGCGTCCTCTTGCAGGTCGGCCAGCCCATCCCCGTCGGTGTCAAAGGCGGCCAGATTGAGAACGTAATACTCGCGCGCCTCGAGGTTCCCATCCCCATCCCCGCCCGGACACTGACCGCCCGGAACCATATCCCCTCCGTCGGGCGTCTCATAGGGAGCCGAAGCCACGAACAGCCGCGGCGGGATGGACCCGAACGCCGTCAGGGGATCGAGGGTGCCTTCGAGCCAGCCGCCCTGGACCGAGGCGGATTGTCCGCCACTGCCACTGGTGGCGTGGAACCAGCCGGACCACCCGTTGTCCGCCTCGTTGCCCACGTAATGCTGCAACCCGGCCACCGTGCCGTTCTTGGCCCAAGGTGCGGAACTGCTTCCGTTGGTCGTGGTGGTGACGAAGAGGAATCGATCTTCGGGATAATCCGCCGCCGGGGTGGCGAAATAGAGCAGTTTTCCATTGAAATCCGCATAAAGCGCGACGCCGTTGGTCGAGGCCCGCAGCGTGGCGGCTTCCACGGTCGAAAGCTGGCCATCCAGTTGATACTGGCGCAGGGGAACCTCCTTGACGGGAATGGTGTTGGTGCCCGTGGTGAAGAAGCTCTCGAAACCGATTCCCAACGCCTGCCCGTTCGTGCCGGCAGCGCTCGCCCCCACTCGCACTGTATAACGCGTCACGCCGTTGAGCAGTGACGACGGGACAAAGTTCACCTGGCTGGGCGAATCCCAGACAAACGTGCCCGGCACGGACGGCACCACTGTGAAGGTGGATTCCACGGACGCGAGGTTCATCGGCTGATCGAAGGTCAGAACAATCCGCTCGCCCCGCGCCACGTCGGTCGCGTGGTGGGCCGGCGCCATCGCCCGGACCGAAGGCGGCAGGGGAACGACGTGGCTCTGCGGCACCCAGATCTTCGTGCCGTAGGCGGGGATGCTGAAAGTGATCCGGCTTGGACCGCCCCCCTGCCCCACCGTCACTGTTTCCGTGGGATCGAACAGATTGGCCATGACGGTTCCCGCCGGCTGCGTGGTGGCCGGTCCGAGTCCGCCACTTTCCGCCAACTGGGACTGGCTGGCGGTGTTGATCGCCACCACCGCCTCCGCCCCATTCCACAGCATCGAATAAACATACAGGCCGCGACCGCCGGTGGTCTGGAGTTGTGGACCCCAAGTGCCCTTCCGCAGGACAGGATGAACCTGCCTGAGGAGGCAGAGGGTGCGCACATGCTGGAACAGGGGCGCCGCCATGTCAAAATTGTCCCCGTCCGAAGGACCAAACTCGAACTGCCCATCGAACATGTCCTCGCGGTCATCAGGATCGCCCCCGCCATTGAAGCCCTGCTCGGTGCCGTAATACAGACAGGGAACCCGCCCGGACGTGTAGAGAAAACTCAGCGCGGCCTGGGCCAGGGCGGTGTTGCCGCTCAGCTTGTCGGTGCTCAGGTAGCGGGGCATGTCGTGGTTGTCGAGGAACTGCACCATCTGATCGCGGGCCCGGGCGTTGTAGAGCGGAAGCTGATTCAAGCGATCCGTGATTCCGGCGGTCGGGTTGCCCCACACAAATACGCCCTCCATCGTGTCCCGCAGCGGAAAATAGAGCACCGAGTTGAACCGGTTCGTGGCGGTGAACGGAGCCAGATCGGCGTCGTCCCCCAACCACGCCTCGGCGAAGATGAGGAAGTTGGTCTTGCCAATCGATCCGCAGTAACTCTCGAGGGCCGGCAGAAAGGCCTCCCAAAACCCCATCTCGATATGGCGCGCCGTGTCCACCCGGAACCCGTCGCAGTCCGTGGCGGCAATCAACGCCTGGAAAATCGTGATCATGTCCTGCCGCACCGCCGGCTGCTCGGTGTTGATGCCGTCCAGGCTGAAAAAGTCGCCCTTCAAGGACTGCACCGGATCGTTCCAGTCATCGATCTGACCGTAGTTGTAGAACCGCGTCAGCGTGTCGAAGGGAGGCGCATGCTTCCGCGCGGTGTTGATCCAGCGCAGGGTGTAGCCGTTGGTGTTGAAGGACGGCCAGCCGGAACTGCTGGACGTGATGCGGTCCCCCGTGTGGTTCTGCACAACGTCAATGATCACATACATCCCTCGGGCGTGCGCCGCGTCCACCAAGGCCCGGAGCTCCGCCAGCGTGCCCCAGTGCGGATCGATGGCGTTGAAGTCCGTGGCGGCGTAGCCGTGGAACTCGCCGTTCACATTGCGCACCACCGGGGAAATCCAGACCGCCCGCCCCCCCAGCATGCGGATGTAATCCAGCTTGGCCTGCAACCCCTCGAAATCGCCGCCGTGAATCGATCGTTCCCCGGCTGGATTGGTATCACCGTACGGGTTGTCGTCGTTGTTCGCCGAGTCCCCGTCGAAGAAGCGGTCGGTCATGACCTGGTAAATCGGCACGTCCCGCCAGTCGGCCGGGGACGCGGTATAGACAAAACCCGGCTGATCCGCGGCGCGGGAGGGGAGCGTCGCAAACGTCTGCGCGGGAGTGGGGGTCGCCCACAGGGCAAGGCCAAAGGCGCAACCGACCCCGAGCCAGCCGCCTGCCGGGAGGGTCTTGAAACACAGGCGGGGCTGTGCAACGAAGGACGTCATTAGCAGACAACTCTAGGCAGCATCAACCCCTTTCGCCACCGCACATTCATGCGGCACGACCAAGAGACCGCGCGCCAAACATTGATCCGTAGCCGACGACGCCCAGTCGGCGCTCACTCATTCAGGCGGCGAACGGGCGGCCAGGATTCCGGGCTGCCCCTGGGCGGCTTCCATCCTATCCATCCTGTTCATCCTGTCTCCGGAACCAGCCCCGCTTGAAGATCTTACCCGCTTTCAATCGCACCCCGGCCCTTTACCGCATGAACATGCGGTGGACGGGGTGAACCGGCTCTGCTAGATACTCTTCCGTTCATTCAGTTACCAACACAGTATCAACCAAGTACCAATGACAGTGATCCTATGAAGAGAATCCTTAAGCACTCCTGTCTGGCTTCCGCGGTCATTGCGGCAGCCATGTCCACCAGCACCGCCCAAGCGAGCCTTGTCATCGCCGGCGACCTTCAGACCGAGCAGGGCAACCCGAGCGACTGGGATCCCGCGAACAGCACGCTGATCATGCTTCCCTTGGGTGGAGGCATCTACAGCTACACCGTCAACAACCTGTTGAACGGCACGCTCTATGAGTTCAAAGTGCTCGACGATCTGGGCAATCCGCCCGCTGGCTGGGGCGACCCTGAAGTGGTGAACGTCAACACCATGGCTTATGGAGACTTGGACGGTTCCGCCGTGATCACCGTGGACCTCAACCAGAACAACGGCAACGGGGGCAAGGTGACCTGGGTGAACATGGACAACGCCCCCCTGCAAGTCGTAGGCGACTTCATGAATGAAGCGGGCGGAGCGGGCGACTGGAACCCGGCGGACCCGACATTCGCCATGACGCCCCAAGGGGGCGGACTCTACACCATTGCCCTCAACATCAGCACCCCGGGTTCGTATCAGTTCAAGGCGACCGACGGCACGGGGTGGGCCCGCCAGGTCGGCACGGACGGCTTGGGTAGCAACGCGGCAACGTTTGGATTCAGCACCACGATGCCCAACGAAGCTTTAACCCTCTATGTCGATCTGGCCAACCAAGCGATCGGTGTCGTGCCTGAGCCGACCACTTTCGCCTTGACCGGCCTGGGCCTGGCTGCCTTGGGCGTGGCCATTCGTCGCCGGTCCTGATTCGGCATTTCATTACCCAGCGCCCTTGTCCTCGGACAAGGGCGTTTTTGTTTGTGGCGACGCGCCAGCCTCGCCCACACTGCCGCATGCGACACCGACTTCGAACCTGCCTTCCGCCCCGGCAGGGCGCCGCTGCGTCGGCGCCCAGCCCGTGCGCCGCACGGCCCTGCCGGATCGGAACTCTCTGTGGATGAATCGCAACACGCTCGACCTTGAAACGCAACCAGACCCGAACCACTGACCAGGCGGGACAGCCAGCCGCTGCCCCCACCCCCAGTCCCCACCGCCGCCGCTGGTTCATTCTGTTGAGCCTGGCCGCTCCGCTGCTGCTGCTCGGACTGGTGGAAGCGGGCTGTCGCCTGGGTGGATTTGGCGGCTACGCCCCGGTTCTGAGGCGCGTGGGAGAGGTCGAGGGCGGGCAGTTGGTCATCTCTGATCAGGCGGGCGCCGTCACCTGGTTCTTCGCCAACCCGGACCGCCCGGGTTACTGCGATCAATACGCCTTCCTGGATCCCAAACCCGCGGGCGTGTTCCGCGTGTTTCTGCTCGGCGAATCCGCCGCCAAAGGCTATCCCCAACCTCCCAACCTCGCCTCGTCCGCTTTCCTCAAGGCCATGCTTTCCGATGCCTGGCCGGATCGGCAGGTCGAGGTCATCAACCTGGGCACGACCGCCGTGGCAAGCTTCCCCGTCCGCGCGATGCTCAAGGAAGTGATGCAGTTCGAGCCGGACTTGGTCATCATCCACACCGGCCACAACGAATTCTTCGGCGCGTACGGCGTGGCCTCGATCAACCGGGCCGGCTCCAGCGTGGCCATGCTCCAACTCACCCGCGCCGTCCGATCTCTGGCCCTGGTCCAGGCCCTTAGCCAGTGGCTGCATCCCCAGGATGCGCAGAAGGGCCTGACGCTCATGGAAATCATGGTCGGCCAGAGCTACACCGCCCCGGACGATCCCCTCCGCCAGGCCGCGGCGCGCAACCTGGGACAAAACCTCCGGGCCATGGCCGGGATGTGCCGCGAGCGGGGGGTTCCCGCCATCATCTGCACGCTGCCCTCCAACGAACGGGACCTCCTGCCCATCGGGGAGGACCGCACCGCTTCCCTGCCCTCGATCGAGCAAGCCCGGCTCGACCAGTTGCTGGATGAAGCCGAAGCGGGCATCGCCACCCATCCCAGCCAGGCCCTGGAACGCATCGAGGAAGGGCTGCGCTCGAGCGGGCCACACGCCCGGTTGCGTCATCTGCACGGCCAGGCGCTCTTTGCCTTGGGACGGACGAATGAAGCCCAAACCGAGTTTGCGCGGGCCCGCGACCTCGACTCGATGCCGTGGCGCGCCACCAGCCTTCAACAGACGGCCATCCGCCAGGCCGCCGAATCTGGAGCGGCGCTGCTGTGCGACCTGGAAGGCCTGTTCCGCCAGGAGAGCCCCGGAGGCTGCATCGGCTGGGAACTGCTCGATGATCATGTCCATCCCACCCTGCGCGGCCAGGCGCTGATGGCCGAAGGGATGGTGAAGACGCTGGCCGGCGCGCCCGGCCGGGCCGGGCTGGACGCCGCCGCGCTCGAGCGGATTCGTCCCTGGCCCGACTATGCGCGGCGCCTGGGCGAGAATGCGTACGATGATTACGGTGTGGCGCACTCGATGCGCGTGCTGTTCAGCATCCCGTTCATGCAGACCCGCAATCCAAAGGGCTTCCTCCGGTTCCAGAGCGCGGCGTCCGCTTTTGAGGAGAACCTGTCGCCCGAGTTGAAGACCGTCGTGCGCGAGTGGCAGTCCGAGAAGCCGCATGCCGGCGGCAAGCGGCCCATCACGGGCATGGTGGCGCGGGAGTTCATGCGCCAACAGCGCTATGCGGAAGCGCTCACCCTCTACGAGATCGCGACCCGTTCGGTGCCGCTCTACACCTCCTGGCACATGGAATACGTCTATTTCACCCTCGTCTGCCGCGAGAAACTGACGGGCGCGCTCTCGGAATCCGATCGGGAACTGGCGCGCGCGGAGATCGAGCAGGGCCGGTTCCTGCTGCGCCGCGGCTTTTCCCAAACCGGGCTGACCGAGCGTTACATGGGCCGGCTGCACCAATTGCGCGGGGAGTTCGCCGAATCCATTCCCTACCTGAACGCCAGCCGGCAAAAGCTGGGCGGCACCGACCTGGTGGCCGCGGACCAGGCGTTGTTCCTGTCCCTGCTCAAGACGGGGCGGGTGGAGGAGGCGCGGAAGCTGGCCCAGTACGGTGTCGAACACAGCGGTCAATACGCCCCGCTCTACCGCCAGATGCTCGATCTGCTCAACCAGCAACGGCAGGACGCGGCGCCCGGAAATCAGGATCCGCCGGGACTGTCGCGCTGAAGAAAGGCCAGACCGATTTCACCTGAACGGCAGGGCCGTCGCAGCATCGCGGCCAGGCGCCGGGGCACCGGCGCCCTGCCAAAACAGGCAGGGCTGCGGGTCAAGGCCCGGCCGAAACCCGGAAGTAAGCCTCCGCCTCCGGCCCGGCCAGCACCACCGTGTTGGTGATCTGCGTCGGCGCGTTGTTCGTGTAGAGATTGGCCCACGGACCGCCCGCACTGATCGCCTTCTGCACGACCTGGCGGACACTGGTCCCGCCCTGCCACGTGAGGGTCAGGTTGGAACCCGTCCGAACAATCGAAAGCAGCCTGAGCACAGAAGCCGGGTTGGTCGGATGAGTGCCGGCTCCCTGTTCGCCCAGGTTGTTCAATCCGTCTCCGTCGTTATCCGCGCTGGCGGAAGCCACCAGCGGATCGCTGAAGTAAGTCTGCTCCCACCCGTTCAGCAACCCGTCGTTGTCCGCGTCCAGTCCCGGATGCGCCTGGCGCGACAGGACGAGCACCGAGTAGGGACCAAGGCCCACGGTGCCGGAGTTTCCGGACACCTGAATGACTGAACCGCCCACGTTGCCGAAATCCGATCCGTAGCGAGTCCAATCCGAGTTCAGGTTGACGTACCAGGTGCCGTTCTCGGGAAAGGACAGGCTGTAGTTGTTCCAGGTGCTGCCCGACCAGTTCATGATCACCATCACCTGGTCGTTGGCCCCGGCGCCCCAGCGGTGATAGGCGAGCACCTTGTCGGTGTTGTTCAGATGCTGCTGCGTCATGCTCGGGCCCGTCAGACCCAGGCTGACTCCGTCGAGGTTCCGCCGCAGATGGACCAGGTCCCGGTAAAAGTTCACCACGCCCGCATAGGTGGTGGCGTGCGTCCAATCCAGGGGATTGCCGTCGGCGAACTGCTCATCCTCGAGCATCTCCTGGCCCATGAACAACATCGGCATGGCGGGCATGGTCAGGACCACCGCCGCCGCCAGCATCGACCGCTTCCGCGCATAGTAGCCGTCCGGGTCCGCCGGCTGGATGCGGTAGGGCAGCCGTTGATTGTAAGGACCGTTGAGGTCGCCCGTCAGGTCGTGCGATTCGGTGTAGGTCGTGCGAAAAAAGCCCGATTGCGCATTAATGTTGTTCCACAGGCTGAACATGTTGCGGTCGGTGTCATTGGCCGCCACCGCCAGGCCGATCAGGAAATCCCCGAAACCCCGGTCCCATTCCCCATGGAACCCCTGCCCGTAGGCCTCATCCTCGGCGATGCTGATGACGCCCGGACGATTGGCCCGGATCTCCGTGTTGTTGATGGCCTGGATCAACGTGTCCGCCCCCGGCACGCTCCCGCCCGAGTAGAACCGCATCGTCCCCACAGAGTCCCAGCGGAACCCATCCACGTGATAGTCGTCCATCCACATCTTGAAACTGTCGATGATGTAGGAGCGGACGCCTTCGAGGGAGTAGTTGGGGCGCGTATCGCCCCAGCCGGTCACTCCGAGGGCGCCCGAGTAGAAATAGATGCCCGGGGTGGCCCCGTTGTCGAAGCCCCAGAGGTCGAGGTCGCTGGGACCGTAATGGTTGTGCACCACATCCAGCAGCACGCGGATGCCGCGCGCATGCGCTTCCTTGACGAAATTCTTGAGGCCATCGGGCCCCCCGTAGCCGACATTCTCCACGGCGTAGGGCTCAGCCAGGTTGTAACCCCAACTGAAGTCGGTGGGGAATTCCATGACGGGCATAAGCTGCACCGCGTTGACCCCCAGGTCCACCAGGTGATCCAGTTTGCTCACCGCATTGGCGAAGGTGCCGGGAAAACCATTGGCGGTCGGATCGTAGAACGCGCCCACGTGCAGCTCGTAGATGACGAGGTCGGACTGATTGACCGGGAGCCGGCCGTCGCCCATCCAGTTAAACGTCGCCTGGTTGTAAACGATGTTGTTGCCTCCGGACCCGCTCCATTGCGACAGGCGCGCCCGCGGGTCCTTCTTCCAGATCGACCCGTTGAGGTGAAACTTGTACTGCGCTCCCGCCGTCACCCCCGGGATGTCCCGGGACCAGACGCCGGACGTCCCCTCCTGCGTCAGGTAATGCGCGGCGGTGTTCCAGCCATTGAAAGACCCGGGAACCGCCACGTTCGTCGCATTGGGCGCCCAGACGCGAAACGTCACCCCCGTCCCGCCCGCATCCGCGTAGGGCGTGGCCCCCATCCCCGGGCGCGAGGACTGGGCCCAGCCTGAAACAGCCGCCAGGAACAGCGGCAGGAGCAGGAGGCTCCGGCACGCGGCGGCGCCGGGCAGGGAACGACGGCAGGAGCGGAACGTGTTGTGCATTAACGACACATACCACACCCCCACCCCATCCGCACCCGCACGTTCATGTGGTGCTTGGCTAAAACATCCGGTCGAACTGCCGGTTGTTCCTCGCCGGACGCCACCACGTGGTGTCCTGGGCGCTCCAGCGCAGATGCAGCAGATCCTTGCCCAACAACCGGAGCAACAACCCCATGGGAGTGACCACCAGGAAAAAGAAGAGCGTGAGCATCACCTTCCCGATCACCTGCCCAATGTGGAAACTGACAGTCATGCCCCCCCGATACAATCCACGGAACCAGCGGGGACGGAGGCAAGCGGTCACCAACGCCGCCAGGGCCAGCGCCGCCGCCGCCACCGCCACTTCGATGGGCAACTGTCCCCGCCGCCACAGCATCCAGAGCACAGCGTTTACGACCACACCCATCACAGCCGTGAACTTGATCCACTCCACCGGCTTTTCTTTCAGTCGCAGCATCGTCTTCGTCTCCTTCGTGCTCTTCGTGGTTCCAAAAGATCTCCCGGTTCAATCCGGCACCGGGTGAAATTTCTGTTTCACCCCCAGGCTCGGCTGTCTGGCCCGATCGAGCAGGAAGCCGCCGATGGCCAGGTAATCCATCTCGGTGTTCACGAAGCACCGGTAGGCGTCGTCGGGGGTGCAAACGACCGGTTCGCCCCGCACGTTGAACGAGGTGTTCACGAGCACCGGACAGCCGGTCCGGGCCTCGAAGCGCTTTAACAGGGCGTAAAACAGCGGGCATTGGCGCTCGGAAACCGTTTGCACCCGCGCCGAATCGTCCACATGCGTCACCGCCGGGATGCGCGAGCGCACCTGCTTGAGCCGGTCCAGCCCATGCGCCTGGCCGGCAGCCGGCAGGCGTTGGGCCGGATGCACCGGCGCCACCAGCAACATGTAGGGCGACGCGCCGTCCAACTCGAAGAACTCGGGGGCGCGTTCCTCGATCACCGCCGGGGCGAAGGGCCGGAACGACTCGCGAAACTTTACCTTGAGATTGAGCACCGATTGCATCCGGGGCGAACGCGGGTCGCCCAAAATCGACCGGTGCCCCAGCGCGCGCGGACCGTATTCCATCCGGCCCTGCACCCAGCCCACGATCTTTTCGTCCGCCAGCCGGTCCGTCACCCGGTCCAGCAACGCCTCGCGCTCCAGCCGCTCATAAACCGCCCCGTGCTGCCGGAGGACGGCTTCGATCTCGTCATCCGAGAATTCGGGGCCGAGAAACGCGCCCTGCATCGCGTCCGACTGGATGACGGTGCGCGGCTGTTCGCGTCCCGGCTGCATGTGCCAGACCGCCAAGGCCGCCCCGAGCGCACCCCCGGCATCGCCCGCCGCGGGCTGGATCCACAGGCGGTCGAAGATGCGCTCGCGCAGGATCCGTCCGTTGGCCACGCAATTGAGAGCGACACCGCCGGCCAGGCACAGGTTCCGTTGCCCGGTCACTTCCTTCGCGTGCCGCGCCAACCGCAGCATCACCTCCTCGGTCACCACCTGGACCGACCGGGCCACGTCCATGTGCCGCTGTTCGAGCGAGGTCTCGGGCGGGCGCGGCGGGCCTTCGAACAGATCGTGGAACTTCCGGTTGGTCATGCGCAAACCGCGCAGAAAATGGAAGAAATCGAGGTTGAGCCGGAAGGAGCCGTCGGCCCGCAGCTCGATGAGGTGTTCGTAGATGGCGTCAACAAACCGGGGTTCGCCGTAAGGGGCCAACCCCATGAGCTTGTATTCGCCAGAATTGATCCGGAATCCGCAGTAGGCCGTGAAGGCGGAGTAGAGCAATCCCAGCGAGTGCGGGAAGCGAATCTCCTGGAGCATTTCCACCTCGTTGCCCTTCCCCACCCCGACCGTCGTGGTCGCCCACTCCCCCACCCCGTCCACCGTCAGGATCGCGGCTTGCTCGAACGGCGACGGGAAGAAGGCGCTGGCGGCGTGCGACTGATGATGTTCGGTGAACAGGATGGGCGCGTCCGGCCGCAGGTCCGGCATCTCGAAGCGGATGGTGCCGCGCAGATTGAGCTTCTCGCCGAGCCAGGGAGGCAACACCCGGGGGAACGTCAGCCAGCCGCCGGGAGCGACAGCCAGATAGGATTCCAGAAGCCGGGCGAACTTGGTGATGGGTTTGTCGTAAAACACCACGGCGTCCAGGTCCGCCGCCGTGATCCCCGCCTGCTTGAGGCAGAAGGCGACCGCGTGCCGGGGAAAACGCTCGTCATTCTTCTTCCGGCTGAACCGCTCCTCCTGCGCGGCGGCCACAATCCGTCCGTCGCCAATCAAGGCGGCGGCGGAATCGTGGTAATACGCCGAGATGCCGAGGAGATGCCGCACACGCTGGCCTTACATGAAGGGATACATGAGCGGCGCCAGCACCGATCCACCACTGAACACGATCAGCGCCGCCAGCAACAGCAGCACCACCACCAGCGGGATCAGCCACCACTTTTTCTCCTGCCGCAGGAATTGAAGGAATTCTTTGAAAAGCTGCCACATAAACGTGTTTTCAGAGTGTCCGGATGCCGCATTATCGAGTGCCCTTCGCACGTTGAAGCGGCCTGAAGGCCGCGCGCCGGGGGCAGTGTCCAGATGCACCCCTGCCATTCTCAGGTCGGCCCGGAGCGCGGCATTGATGCCGCTTCAGCATTCGCAAGCCCGCGGAACAAGCGCTTCATCGAGTGCCCTTCGGACGTTGAAGCGGCCTGAAGGCCGCGCGCCGGGGGCAGTGTCCAGATGCATCCCAGCCATTCTCAGGTCGGCCCGGAGCGCGGCATTGATGCCGCTTCAGCATTCGCAAGCCCGCGGAACAGGCGTTTCATCGAGTGCCCTTCGCACGTTGAAGCGGCCTGAAGGCCGCGCGCCGGGGGCAGTGTCCAGATGCACCCCTGCCATTCTCAGGTCGGCCCGGAGCGC
>JALOTZ010000004.1 GCA_025457615.1 Verrucomicrobiota bacterium | reverse complement strand
ATGGGCGCGTTGGTCGAACCGAACTGCACGTTGTTCAGCCGCGCTTTGCCCATCAGGACGATGCCCCCCCACAACCCCCGTTGGAAGCCCGTGGAGACCACGTCGAAGGGATCGTTCACGTCGTCGTCCTGCGCGGTGAAGATGATCGGTTTCGCAGCCGTTCCCTGGGCAAAGATCTTGCCGCCGCGGGTGACGAAGAGGGTGCCGAAGTTGGCCAGGGTGGTGCCGGAGACGCCCTTGACCACGGTGCCCGGCTCGATGTTGAGCACGGCGTTGGACATGACGTAGGTGAAGTTGGTCAGCACATACGTATTGGTCGCATACCAATTGATGGTGTTATACAGATAACCACCAACCGGAACGGTGGCAGCGTGGGCATCGTAAGTGCCCAGCAGCCCGGCGGCGCATCCGGCCGCAAAAACCGCAGATTTGAAGGAGTTTTTCATGATCATATATGGTTTCGACTGTTGTTAATCTTGGTTTGGTCGCCTGCCACCGTTACCTGGGCAGCCAAGCGCATTCACGGTAGGTCGGCTCAGTCACCGTCCAACGTCGGAATGGTTACATATCTGTGAAACGGCGGGCTTGCCGGCCGTCCAGGTCGGCCCACACTCCCGGACACAACCCGTTCAGAACTCGTAGGAAAGGGTGAGGTTGAAGGTGATCCCCTTCGTGTAGGAGCTGTAGAGGTATTCGCGGTCCAGTTCGCCCGCCTGGCCGTAGATGCGGTCGAACTCGGGATTGAGAAGGTTTTTCGCGTAGAAGCGCGCTTTCCAGTGCTTGGCAAAGCGCTGGGAAATCACCAGATCCAACTGCGGGGCCGGCTGTTCGTACACATCGTAGCCGGTCGGGTTGACCAGGTAGAGGCGCTCGCCCGCCTGGTAGAAGGCCAAGGACACAGTTGTCCCCAGCGCCCGGTTGTCGTAGGTCAGGTCCGCTCCAATGATGTACGGGGACTGGTCGAACAGCGGCCGCGTGGGCTGAACTTTGGTCTTCTCCAAGTTCTCGGGATTAGTCACCTCGGACTCGATCCAGGCCAGGTTTGCTCCCAGACTGAAGTTGCGCAGCGCACCGGCGATGACGTCCAGCGAACTGCGCGCCTCCACTTCGACACCGAACAGCTTGGCCTGCGGATAATTGGTGTAAGTGACGATGTCACCCGTGCGGTCGAGGGCCTGCTTTTCAATGGGTGCGTCGATATCCTTGTAGAATACGCTCGCGGAGAGCAATTCTCCGGGACGGCGAAACCACTCCCACCGCAGGTCGTAGTTCTGAATATGGCTTGTCTGCAGGTTGGGATTCCCTTGGAGCAACTCGTCAGTCGTCACATCGTAGCTGCGGTAGGCGGCGAACTCGCGAAACGTCGGGCGGGCCAGCGTCTTCGAATAGTGCAACCGGACGTTCATGTTGGTGATGACGGTGAAGACCAGGCCGGCTGCGGGCAGCCAGTCCTGCTCCTCGATGGTGGCGGTGGTGACGTCCGTATTGCCGCGGGAGGTGCTATCCACAGAAAGATCGGTCGTTTCATACCGCGCCCCCCCCAACAACCGAAGCCACGACAGGGGCTGTGCATCCGCCATCCCGTAGAGGCCGGTGATGGTTTGCTCGCCATTATAGAGGTTGTTGCCGATATCCGAAGTCAGCCAGCGGCTGAAGCGGTAATTACCGGACTGGCCGGGACGGGCTGCAGGCACGTAATAGTAGTCCAAGTTGGTTCCGGTGAGGAACTCGTTGGGATAGGTCTCGGGGTCACCGGACACCAGGTTGGCCGCGCCATAGCTGTAGGTTTTCTCGACAAATTCCCGCTCCGACTTTGCAGCCAGCCCACCCAGCTTGAGGTAATTGCTGTCGGGTTCGTCCGGTTCCAAGGGCAGCTTCACATCCCCTTTGAAGGTGCGGTTATCCTCCTGCAAATCGCGGTAGTACCGGGTGGGAAAGCCGGGTTCCGGGACGCCTGAGGACCCGCCAAACTCAGGTTGGCCGGTGGGGAAGGAGTTGAAGTTGAACAGGCGCAAATCCGGTTCCTCCTGGGCGGTCCCCACGACCGAAACCAGCCAGTTCACTGACAACCCATTCAGGTCGGGCACCACATGATCTCCAAGAAACTGCAACGCCGCGATGTTTCGTTCCGTGAACGAGAGCGTGTTGAGGTAGGCTGTGGATGGCTGTGACCCGTCAATCTGCTCCGGCTTGACCTGGCCGACGCGCCGCCGGGCGACATCCTCGGAGCTCTGACTGTAGATGTAGTTCACGCCCAGTCGGTGATCCGGGAACACCTGGTATCCCAAGGTCGCGGCCGCGCCCCAACTGACTTCCTCCGCCGACCGGGTGTCATCCAGATTGCGATCGAGCGCCAAGGCTTCGGTTCCCGGGCGTGGCGACCAACGCTGATACAGCCCGTCATAATGGGTGTGCTTCAGGTCGTAGCTCAAGGATCCGGCCAAACCCAACGGGCGATTGAACAGCTTGGCGCTGCCGCCGGCGGAGGCCCCGAAATTCAGGTTGGGCTGCCCGGTCTTCTCCTCGGGGCCAAGCTGGGTCGATTCAAACGATTTGAGGAGTTCCTCGTAAGCCTGGGCGTCCGCCTCGTTGCGGAACTGCGGCTGGCTGGTTTGCGGATAGAAGATCTCTGATGGATCGGCGCTCTCGATCTGCTCCGGAATCGCGCGAGTGCCATCATCGAACCCGAGAAAATCCGTGCTGCCACCGTCGTATCCCAAAACCTCATCGTTCCCGATCACCTGGCTGTTGGCGCCGACGCCAGCACTGACTGTGGCCTTGAACTCCTCGGGAAAGGACTTGGTGACGATGTTGATGGCGCCGCCCGTGAACCCGCCCGGTTGATCCGGCGTGAAGGTTTTGCTGACCTCGACCTTGTTAATCATCGAGGACGGGAACATGTCCAACTGAACGGCCTTTCGATAGGGATCGGGCGAGGGAATCTCACCGCCGTTGAGCGTGGAACTCGTGTAACGATCGCTCAGGCCGCGAATCACGGCGTACTTGCCATCCACGACGCTGGTGCCGGAGACCTTGGTGACGATATCGGCCGCATCGGAGGAGGCGTACTTGGCAAAGGTTTCCGAGCCGATGGCATCCACAAGGGACGCGGAATCCTGCCGGTCAGAGAGGATTTGCAGCGACTGGTCCTCGACCAGGTCCGCCACCACCTCGTAGGTGTCGAGCTCATAGAACTCGGGATTAAGCCGCACGTCCGCCCGCGAGCTCTGGCCCATCAGCACCCGGACTTCCTCGACGCTTACACGGTTGTATCCCGGCTTGGAGAAGATGAGCATGTGCTCGCCGGCGGGCACCGGCTTGAGCTCAAATCGTCCGGATGCATCCGTCTGGGTGGCCAGGGTCGTGCCCCGCACGCTCACTACCACCGATGGCAAGGGCGTCCCGTCCCAAGTGCTGAGCACCGTGCCGCTCACGGTTCCCTCCCCGGCGCCTTGGGCCAGTCCGGTTTGCGCCATGAATGCCAGCGCCAGGCAGGCAAGGAGCCAGGCCAGATGGAAGGTGGAAGAGAGTTTTGCGGAACTGCGGTTCAAGGGGATAATTCCTGGAAACGCGGTTTCGCGCTCTGAACCCATGAGCCGTAGCCACCGAGGTGAGTCGGCGCACTT
Source organism: Verrucomicrobiota bacterium (assembly GCA_025457615.1). Classification (GTDB taxonomy): domain Bacteria; phylum Verrucomicrobiota; class Verrucomicrobiia; order Limisphaerales; family DSYF01; genus JALOTU01. Next base: position 102,149 of record JALOTZ010000004.1, on the reverse strand, counting down.
CTTCGATCCCGAAATAGGGCGCGGACTCACGTCCACGGCTGCGAGGTTCAGGGGGGGATCCGTGCGGTCCATGGTCCCGACGCGCGAGTTGGAAAGCGGATCGGTCTGCCCCGGACCGGGCTGTGAATCCGCCTCTGAAGTCTGTGGACGCATGGGAATGACAGGCGCGCGTGGAGTTGGTTCGCGCCCCCTCAGGAGCGTCCGGTCTTGGCCAGTTGATCCACCTTGTCGAGATAGCGCTGGACGTTGTCGCGCGGCTTGACCTTCTGGGCCTTGCGCAGCAATTCGGCGGCGGGCGCGTATTTCTGGGATTGAACGAGCAGTTGCGCATGCTTCACATAAGCATCGGCCTCGAAACCCTGGATCGCGCTGGCGGTCTGATACCGCAGTTCCGCCTTCTCCTTCTGTCCGTTCCTGGCGTAATAATCGCCGGCCAGCAGCAACGCCTCGCCATCCAGCGGATCCTTTTGAACGATCTGTTCCAGCGTCTCGATGGCCTTTTCGCCGGCGCCGCTGGACATGGCCACTTTGGATTCGAGCTTCAACAGCTTCAGTTCATCCGGATCGGACAAGGCGGTGGGAGCCTGACGGATCTTCACAAACAATTGGCTGGCCTGATCAAAGGCGTTGCGACTCACGAGAATCTGGGCGGCCCGCAGCGCCCGGGTCGGGTTCTGGCCGTTGTCAAGATTCAGCGCGTCGAGATAGGCGGCCAAGGCCAGGTCGGGGGCGTCTTGGGACATGTGGAGGTCGCCGAGCAGGTAGAGGGATGGCGGCGTGGCCTTGCCGGCGCGGCGCAGCATTTCGAGGCTGATGATCGCCTTGGCGGGCTGTTCCTTCTGGATGTAAAGGTTGGCCTGCAGCGACCAGAGGTTCTCACGCTCGGGGTATTCGCGGATCAATTCATCCAGGAGGGCCAGAGCGTAGTCGTAATTCGCGGTGGACACGGCGCTCTTCACCAGGCCGAGTTTGAAGTCGAGGTTCTCCGGCTCGAACACCAGTGCCTGGCGATAGGCGGCCTCGGCGGAAACGTGGCGGCCCAGGCTGGCGTAAGCAAAGCCCAGCAGACCGAAGACCTTGCCATCCCCCCCGTCCAACTCGACGGTACTGACAAGGGGTTTGATGGCGGCGGCGTACTGGCCGCTGCGCACCAGGGCGAACCCGAGATTCTTGTGAGCCCGGCGATAGTCCGGAAACTTGGCGATGGCCGCCTGGAAATGGGTGACGGCATTGGTCAGGTCCTCCGCCTGGAAGTAGATATTGCCCAGGGTGAAATCGAACACCGCGCTGGCCCCGGGCTGGGCAAGGGATTCGAGGGTCTCCCGCGCCTTCTGCTGGTCTTCACGCAGCAACGGCACAACCTTGTCGCGGTAGGTGGCCTGCTCCTCGGGCGTCATGCGTGGTTCCACCTCGGAAGCGAATCCGTAGCTGCCCAGCAGACGCCGGGTGAACTCGGGATCGTTCCAGAGAGAGGCCAGCTCGTGGCCGGCCGGCACCGGCGCGAAGGTGACCGGGGCCTGAGCCGGTTGCTTGTCCGCCTTGCCGGCCTGGGCGGTGGCGATGCTCGCCAGCATGAGGAGCCCGCCACTCAACAATCGGCCCGGTTTCAAGTAACGATTCATAAGATCTCGCATGATTCTCGGTTCTCTGACGTTCAACCCGCAGTGACCCGGAAGCGCAGGGGCAGCCGGATGTAGGTCCGCACCGCCTGGCCGTCCTTCATGCCGGGGCTGAACCGCCATTTGCGAATGGCGTCCAGCGCGGGCTTCTCAAATTCCGGCCGACTGGAGTTCTCGACCCGCGGCTCATCCACGCGTCCGGTTTCGTCGAGCACGAAGACGAGGGTGACCAGACCCTCGATTTTGGCCTTGCGCAACTCCGGCGGATACATCGGGGCCACCTGGGAGACGGCCTCGGGCCGTTTCTCCAATTCCGCCACATCAAACACCTCGTCCTGGATTTCCGACGCCGCCGTCAGCGAGCGGATCTCGCTCACCCCGAGGAACCCGCCGCCGGTTCCCGTCGCGACTTCCAGATCGGCGCTGATGGGGATTAGCTGCTGCTGGGCCTCGGCCAGTTCGGGCTCCGCCTCGCGCTGGGGAGGTTTCTCCTCCTCGACGGGCGGAGGCGGCGCCTCTTCGGCGGGCGGCGGCAGCTCGATCGCGCTGGTTTTCACCAGTTCCAAGGTGCGGTCGGGCTTGTTGACGCGGTGCGCGAAGGGGATGAACCCGAATAGCAGCGCCGTGAATCCCACGCCGACGAACACGGCGATGGCGACGCCGGCGCCCGAAGTTTCGTTCTGGTAAACCTTCCGCATGCGGCCGACCCTCAGCCCTGCTCGGTCGCGATGCTCACATCCTTGGCCCCCCCCAGCTTGGCCTCGTCGATGACCCGGATCACCATCCCCGAAAACGCGCTGTCATCGGCTTCAATCACCACCGGTAAGGCTTCCTTGGCACACAGGCGCTTGACCGTCGGACGGACGCCGCCCAAGCCGATCTCCTTGCCGCCATAGGCCACCTTGCCCTCGGGTGTCACGGCGAAGATGATGCTGTTCTTGTCCAACAGCCGCGCGCTGGCGGCGGACGGTTTGGCGACCGGGACGCCAGGTTCCTCGATGAAGCTCGTGGTCGAGACGAAGAAGATCAGGAGGAACATGATGATGTCGATGAGCGGAATCAGATTCAGCTCGATGTGTTCATCGTGCTCTTCCAGGGTGCGGCGAAATCTCATGTCAGGTGAAATTTGTTGCGGGTTGCGGGGCGCTAGATGTTCTCTTCGCCCTTCTGGGAAGCCAGGCTCACGTCCTTGGCCCCCCCGAGGATGGCTTCGTCCACGATCCGAACCATGACGCCGGAGCGAGCCCTTTCATGGGTTTGAATGACCACCGGCAGCGGTTCCCTGGCACACAACCGCTTCACCGTGGGGCGCACGCCGCCCAGGCCCACCTCTTTGCCCTCGAAGGTGATCCGGCCATCGCTGGCCACCGCGAAAATGATCGTGCTGCCGTCCGACTGCCCCGCACTGGCCGAAGCCGGCTTGTCCACCCGCACCCCGGGCGTCTCCATGAAGCTGGTGGTGGACACGAAGAAGATCAGGAGGAACATGATGATGTCGATGAGCGGAATCAGATTCAGCTCGATCGGCTCCTCCGGCTGGGAAAGCGAGCGGCGCAGTTTCATGACGAGGCAGGCTCCAGGTCAGCCGCTTCCAGCGGCCGGGCGGGCTTGGGCTTGAAATCCTGCCGTCGGAAGACGCGGGTCATGCCGCGGAATTCGGGACGGAAGTGGCGGAGGGTGATGCCCTCCAACCGGGCCAGGAAGGACACGTATTCCAACCGGCGGCGCTTGGCGACCGTCGCGAGGACCAGGCCCGGAATGGCCACCATCATGCCCGTCTGCGTAGCCACGAGCGCCTCGCTGATGCCCTTGGCGATGATCTCAGAGGTCGAGCTTCCGCCCATGCCGATGGCGCGGAAGGTGAGCAGCATGCCCAGCACCGTGCCGAGCAGCCCGAACAAGGGTGCGGAAATGACGAGCACGTTGAGAAACGCCACCCGGCGGTCCAGCTCGGTGACCTGGGTCGCCTCGACCTCGCGGAACCGGCCTTCGATGTCCCTCAGGGAACCGATGCCATCCTGCGTGTAACGGATCAATTCGCGCAGGCGCTTGGGCGCCGCTTCCGGCCGTGCCACCCAGCCGCGCACGGTGGCGTCCGAAGCCTTCGTCAGGCCGCGGTAGGAAAGCACGATCAGCAGATGCGCGCCCGTGGCGTAGCTGACCAGGGCCAGCAGCACCATGGCGATCATGACGACCCCACCCTGGGTCCAGGTGTGCCACATCTCGTTCAGGATTTCATTCATAGGCTCACCACAGGTTCAAAGGAAATGCGCAATCCGGGTCTGGTCAGTTTGACTGCGGCACACCATTCACAAAGCCCACTGCGGTCTGTTCCATGCTGCCCACGATGCCTTTGGCGCGGCGGCTGAGAAACGCGTGGGCCAGGAGGGCCGGGATGGCCACCGCCATGCCCGTGGCGGTGCAGACCAGCGCCTCGGAAATGCCCGCCGCCAGCATCTTGGGATCCCCGCCGCCAAACCCCGAGATGATCCGGAAGGTGGCGATCATGCCGGTCACGGTGCCCAGCAATCCCATCAACGGACCCACGGTGGCGGCCAGGGCCAGGAACGGCAGGCCGCGCTCGATCCGGGTGCGCGCCCCCAGCATCTTCTCGTAAAGCACCTCCTCGATGTACTCCTTCTTCTGGTCCACATGCTCGACCGCCGTGACCAACAGGTCTCCGGCCATGCCGGGGATGGAGCGGGCGTAGTTGACCGCCTCGGACAACTGCATGGCTTGAACGTGATCGAGGACCCTCTGGAGGTCGGCCTCGGTCGCCAGGCGCACCCGGGAGAACTGCCACCACTTGTACACCGCGAGAAACACGGCCGCCACGCCCAACCCCAGCAGCGGAATCATCACGATCCCCCCGTCCTTTAACTGCTCGTACAGCCCCTTGTGCAGCGCCGACAGTTTGAAGGCGTTACCGAGCGTGGGGTCCAGGATCAGTTCGCCGCTGCCGGACGAAGCCAGTTTTCGGCTCGCCTCCTGGAGGGCGGGATCCAGTTGCGCGATGGTCGGGTCGGCCTTGTTCAATTCCTGTTGCAACACACCGGCGGCGCTGCCTGAGGAACTGGCGAACACCGCCACCGGGCCGATGAGGGCCACGGTGCCGGCCTGCACCAGACCGTTCTTGTCCAGAGCCTGGGCCTCAAAGGTTTCCCCCCCCAAAGCGCCGAGGGCGCGTTCCAAAGAACTGTTGAGAAGCAGGGAACGCTCATTGAACCGGGCGGCGGCGGTAAGGTCCGCGGAAGCCGCCGCCCTGTCGGCTTGGGCGAAGATCCCGGCGTAGCGCGGCTCCTCGACAAAGCTCAGGCGGGTGCGGAAAGCGCGGGCATACTCGGAGAGCAGCGAATCGCAATACTTGACCTCGTCACTTACGCGCTTGGCTTCGCTCTTGAGGGCGTTGAGTTCGACGAGTTGGTTTTCCTGGAACCGCTGGAGCTTGGCCAGTTCGGCCCGGCGGGCGAGGAGCGACTGTTCGAGCTCGGACACCTTGCGCGCGAGAGGCAGGCGTTCGGATTCGATCCGCCCGCGCACCGTGTTCAGTTCGGCGGTGGCCTGTTTCAAGTCGGTGGAGGCGCTGTCGAGCACGCCTTCCAAGGTCTGGCCGGCAACCAGCAGCGGCCAGGCCAGCAGGAGGAGGAGCGGATGACTCGGGGAAATCTTCATGGCGGGGTGCGGGGAGAGGGGTTACTGGATCGTCACCGGCAGTTTCAGGAATCGCGCGGTGCGCTCGTTGCGATACATCTGAACGGCCTCCTGGACGACGGAGGCAATGTCCGACTTGGAAGTCCACTGCCAGCCGTTGGGGCCTGGAGTGCCGACCCCGGCGAAGTCCGCCGTCTGGTTCACGAAATAGGCCGCGCCCAACCCGACATAAAGCGTCTCAACGGAGACCTCCTCGCCCTTGTCGTTCCTGATCTTCTCATTGAACAGGTTCACGGCGCTGTTGAACTTGTCGAGTTCGTTGAGGATCCCGACGATCACCTGGAGTCGTTCGGCCGCCAGCATCTTGGTGGTGGCGGGATCGGCGGGCAGGCGGAGCATCAGCGGCTTGATGCTCTCCTGGAGGGGCGCGGGAAGCTGGGGCGCCGCGGCTTTCAGCCGAGCCTCGAATTCCGTGGCGAAGGTCCGCACCCGATTCACGGCCTCGATGGATGATTCCTTCAACGCCCCGGCGTCGGCCATCTCGGCCGCCACCTGGGTGTTGTTGGTGGAGACCTTCGTCATCTGCTCTCCGATCGCGCCCAGTTCTCGTTCGTACAGCGCGATGGTCTGGTCCAGCATATCCTTCTCGCCCTGCCAGTCCGCCTGGCTGCGCGAGATCAACTGCCGGGTCTGGACCCACTGTTCCACCGTGGTGCGCACCCCCCCGACAAGATCCTCGCCTTGAGCGAAGGACTGCGTAAGGGGGAACAGCGCAACACAGGCCGTCAAGATGCCGTGTCGCATAAGTGGGGGGAGCCTGCGACGAGGCAGCTACTTCTTCGTGTCGGGGGTGTTACAGTTGTGTGACACCGAAAAAGGTCCGGATCCATCGGATCCATCGGATCCGACCGATCCGACCGATCCGACGGACCCGAGGGGGCTAGCGCCGAACCCGGGTGAACTTTTCGACGTACTTGCCGATGATGTCGCCCTCAAGATTAACCCGGTCCCCAACCTGGCGTTCACGGAGATTGGTGACCTCGAAAGTATGCGGGATGATCCAGATGCGGAAGCCGCCAGTTTTCACGGCGGCGACCGTCAGGCTGATGCCATCCACCGCCACGGATCCCTTGAACACGATGTAGCGTGTCACGGCCCGTGGCGCGGCAATGTCGAGCACGTGATCCTGTCCGGCCCGTTCCCAACGGGTGATGCGTCCGATCCCATCAATGTGGCCGGTGACGAAATGTCCGCCCAGTTCACCATTCGCGCGTAGCGAGCGTTCCAGATTCACGAGGGATCCGGCGTGGGCGAATTGCAGGTTGGTCCGGTTCCAGGTTTCCTGCAGGAGGTCGAACCGCGCGAGGGTCGCGCGTCCCTGGCGCTGGAGCGCGACCACGGTGAGGCAACACCCGTTGACCGCCACGCTGTCTCCCACCTTGAGCCCCTTGCCGCAAGCCTGCATCCGCAGCGTGAGTTGGATCGACCGCGTGGTGGGTTTGATTGCGGCCACGGTGCCCGCTTCTTCAACGATGCCAGTGAACATGGGGAACAGTTTGGCAGTGGCGGGTTTCGAGTTGCAAGCTCACGGAAGGGTTGATTACCAGTCAGGTCGTTCCCGTGAGCCGCAGCCGCCCCAATTTTCGGGTTGTTTGAAAAAAACTCGGGGGTGTCCCGCGCGGCGGAGGTGCTGCGGGTCGCAGACCTGCGATCCGGCAGCTTCGGTTCCCTGGACGCTCCCGACAGCAGCGGACGGCGGGCTATTTCACACGCGCCGTCAGAAGCAAATCAGGACCTAGCCGCCGCCACCGGATGTCGTCCAAGGTGAGCACGTCCTCCCACCGTCCAACGCCCTCACCGCCAACGGCCTTGCGCGAGTCCCGTCCACCCAGAATCTTTGGAGCATAGAAGAACGCAAGGCGATGCGCGAATCGGCCAAGGAGAAAGGACGCGTTCACTTCACTGCCGCCCTCCACCAGCAAGCTCGTCACCGCCTCGGAGCCGAGGGTTTGCAATAGCCAGGACAAGTTGCTGGCCGAGTGGGGGGTCCGAGGTGCGGACTTGGAGGGGGGCGCCACGATCACCCGGACCCTTCGGGTCAGGGCAGCGAGGCGCTTCTTCGGTGCGCGATAGCCAACGACGATGGTGGTCAGATGGGCGTCCGCATCGGTCACCACCTTGGCCGTCAGCGGCGTCCGCGCCATGGAATCCAGAACGATGCGGCGCAAGCCGGGCTCCTTGTGCCTTCGGCCTGCTGCGTTCTGGCTTCTGAACGTCAGGCTCGGGTCATCTGCAATCACCGTGTTGACGCCGACCAGAATGGCATCGCTGGCCTGGCGCAGCTTCATGCCACAGGCGCGCGCCCGTTCGCCGGTGATCCACTTGGACTCGCCCGTTTCGGTGGCGATCTTGCCATCGAGGGTCATGGCCGCCTTGACGGTCACCAGCGGGGTGCGATCGACCATCCAATGATTGAACGCCTCGTTCAGGGCCGCGCACTCGTCCTGCAGAACGCCCCGGATTACGGTGAGCCCCGCCCGCCGCAACAGACGATACGCGCGCCCGGCGTGCCTGGGGTTGGGATCGGTCGCCCCCACCACGACACGCTTGATCCCGGCCGCGATGATGGCGTCCGTGCAAGGCGGGGTTCGACCCTGCGTGCAACAAGGTTCCAAGGTGACGTAGAGCGTGGCCCCCCTGGGCGAGCGACCGCGGCGATGAGCATTGCGGAGCGCTCTGATTTCCGCGTGGTCCTCCCCCGCCCGGCGATGCCAGCCCTGCCCCAGGATTTCGCCCCGCCTGACCAGCACCGCGCCCACCATCGGGTTGGGCGACGTGGACCCCAAGCCACGCCGGGCCAGTCGCAGAGCAAGGCGCATGAATTGATCATCAGGCATTGATGCGCATCGTAGCCGGCGGCGCGAGTCAGCGCAAACCCTCGACCTGGCTGTTGGCACCCTGGGTGCATCTGCACTACCCCGGGACCGCAGCTCCATGAGCCGCAGTGGCCTCGGAGGGCGGATGGGTGAGCGAACGTCTGTGGAAACCAGACATGGCGCTGCGGCTGCGGGTCGCGAACCCGCGCCCCGGGACGGCAGGTTCATGGGCAGGTGAGGAATCCGGGCTGGCCCGGACGCCGGCAGAGTTGACTCGTGCTTTGCGGCTAGGCATTCGGCGCGTCTTCAAACAGGGCCTCGGCGAATTGGGCCGCGTCGAACGGCTGCAGATCCCCAGCCTGTTCTCCCAAACCGACAAATTTCACGGGCAGTTTGAGTTCGTCGTGGATGGCCACGACCATGCCGCCCTTGCTGGTGCCGTCCAGCTTGGTCACCACCAGGCCGGTGAGCGGCACGATCTTGTGAAACTCGCGCGCTTGCTGCAGCGCATTCATGCCGGTGGTGGCATCGAGCACGAGCAAGACCTCGTGGGGTGCGCCGGGCTGCTGCTTGCCAATCACCCGATGCACCTTCTGCAACTCCTGCATGAGGTTGTGCTTGGTGTGCAGACGTCCGGCAGTGTCGATGAAGAGGTAATCCGCGCGACGCGCCTGGGCGGACGCCACCGCATCGTGCCCGATCGCCGCCGGATCCGCTCCGTAGGCGCCAGCCACCACCTCGACCCCAAGTCGCCCCCCCCACAATTTCAACTGGTCGATGGCTGCGGCGCGGAAGGTGTCACAGGCCGCCAGCAACGCCGTCTGCCCGGCGGATTGAACACGATGAGCCAACTTGGCGGCGGTGGTGGTCTTGCCCGTTCCGTTGACACCCACGATTGAAACAACCGTCACTCCCTCCGGCGCCCTGACCAGGCCGGGACTGACTCCCGCGAAACTCCGCTCCACCTCGCGCCGGGCGATCTCCAGAAGCGTGGGTCCGTCGCGTCCCTGCGTCTCGAAGGATTGCCGGGTGGATTTCACAATCCGGCCGGTCATTTCCAGGCCGAGATCCGCTCCCAACAGGGCCGCTTCGAGATCCTCGAGGCTGGCGGCATCCAGTTTCGCCGAGCCGGTGGCGATGCGTTTGATCTCGTGCACCAGCCGGTGGTGCGTCTTCGCCAAGCCGGCCTTGAACGTGGCAAGCAGACTCATGAGAGAAGCCCGGTGGGGTTGGACGATTGCAGTCCACGGGTCACAGCCTCCCGACGCCTGGCTGCAGCAATCTTCATAACCTCGACATGCTGGTAGGGCAGCTTGATGGTGCCGATGAGCGGACGTCCCTTGCTCATGCCGTGGCAGTCGGATCCGCCGGTGACCAGCAAGTTGTAGCGATCGGCGATTTCCAGATAGCGTTCCGCAGTCGCTGTTGAATGCTTGGTGTGAAAACACTCGATGCCATCCAACCCGGCTTTCACCACCGGCGGGATGAGGTCGTCCGTGCGGTTCAATCCCGGGTGCGCCATGACCGCCAGGCCGCCGGCCTGATGGATCAGCCCGATGGCATCGGCTGCCGAAATGCGCCGTTTGGGAACCCAGGCCGGGCGGCTGCGCTTGAGGAAGCGCTCGAACGCCTCGTCCACACTCGCACAGTATCCGTCCTGCACCAGGGCACGGGCCACATGCGGCCGGCCGGGGGACTGGCAGTTGGCGATGGCGAAGACGCGCTCGGCCCGCAGCGGCACCCGCTGTTGATTCAGGCGCAGGACCATTTCCCGAACCCGATCCTGGCGGGTGGCCTGGCACTTGGAGATTTCCTGGATGAGCCGTTCATTCCCAACGTCCAAGAAGTAGCCCAGCATGTGCAGTTCCGTGCCCTTGTAATCCGCCGTCAGCTCGGTCCCGGAGATGAACTCGATCCCGGCCTCCAGACAAGCCTGCGCGGCGCGCGCGCAGCCTTCCACCGTGTCGTGGTCTGTCAAGGCGATTGCCGAGAGTCCATGGTCCCGGGCATGGGCCACCAACTCCTCGGGCGAGTAGGTGCCATCCGAGAAGTAGGTGTGAAGGTGCAGGTCGGCAAACACGATGTCGATTCCGGCTCGCGCCGGTCAAAAGGATGTCAGGATACCACCCGCGCCGGGCGCATCAACTCGCCTTTCACCTTGTCAAGGATTCCGTTGACGAAGCGCCCGCTTTCCTGGGTGGAGAACTTCTTGGCGATGTCCACCGCCTCGTTGATGCTCACCACCGGCGGAATGTCCTCCCGATGCAGCATCTCGAAGACCGCCAGCCGCAAGACGTTACGGTCCACCGCGGCCATCCGCTCCATGGACCAGTTGCGGACGTGCCGGGCGATCACCAAATCGATTTCAGCCAGGTGCTCGATGGTTCCGCGAATCAGGGGGTCAGCGAACAGGCGCATCGCCACCTCCTCGTCCGAGGGGGGGGGCAGTTCGCGGGGCTGCCCCCAACTGGCGACGCCTTCCTCCGCCTGCACTGCAGCCGCGCGCTGGGATTGCCAGAACTCGTCCAGCGCCTCATCCAGTTGAGCCGATGGATTGAGGTCGTGCTGAAACAGAAACTGGACCGCGCGTTCTCGGGCTTCACGTCGATTCCCCATAGCCGCAGAACTGTGCCCGAAAGGACGCACCCGATAAATGAAAAACTTGGGTGGACTTGCGACGGGGCGCGCGACGGCCCGTTTTGGGATGGACTTCGCCCCTGAAAGCGTTCCAATTATGCGGCTTCCGTGCGGATGCGCGGAACAGGAATGCCAGAACAGATGAGTGCAGCCAAAACCAAGAGTCCCACAGCGAAAGGATCCACCCCCACCCCCACGCCATCGGTGCCCCCCCCGACGGGCCTTGCCGAATCCAAGGCCCTCTATCGCCCGATTGATTGGCTGACCCTGGCAGCCACGACGCTGATCGTGATGGCGGGTTACATGCTGACCCTGGCCCCGGATCTGACCCTGGAGGATTCCGGCGAGCTGGCGGTGGCCTCGCTCTACGCGGGTATCCCGCATCCGCCGGGCTATCCAGTCTGGACACTTTACACCTGGCTCTTTGCCAACCTGATTCCCTTTTCGAATATTGCCTGGCGTGTGGGCGTCGGGTCGGCGTTCGCCGGCGCTCTGTCCTGCGGCCTGATCGGCCTGATGGTGTCTCGCGGCAGCAGCATGATCATTGAAGGGGTCGCCGGGCTGAAAAACATCGAACGCCGGGTCGAGAACCTGATTTGCATCATCTCGGGATTTGTCGCCGGTGGGTTGCTGGGCTTCAACGGCTTCATGTGGAGCCAATCCGTTATTGTGGAGGTGTATTCCCTGAGTGTGCTGTCGCTGGTCGGGGTGCTGGCCTGTTTGCTGCGCTGGGTTTACACGCCGCACCGGCGCCGCTATCTCTACTGGGCCTTCTTCATTTTTGGCATCTGCTTCACCAACCACCAGACCCTCATCCTGGCCGCCATGGGCATCGAGGTGACCATCGCGCTGGCGGATCACAAGCTGGGCCGGAACTTCTTCCTCTGGAACAGCATCTTCTACCTGGCCGGACTGGTTCTGAAGGCCGCCGGGGTCATCTTTACGAACACCAGCCCGGCGATCTTCACCATGTTCCATGTCGTCGGGGTCCTGTCCCTCGGCGCCTATCTTTGGTTGGCAGTGGTCACCCGCGAGAGCTTCAAGGAGTTCTGCCGGGATGGTGCCTTGCTGCTGGCGGCGCTGCTGATCAGCGCGTCCAAGACACAATTTGGCAACGCCGGCCTCCTGCTCGGGCTCGGAGCCCTTGCAGGGTTCTTCTACCTCGCGTTTCAAACCCAGGACGACGGGTGGGGCTGGCTGGTGGCGGTGGCCTGCGGCGCGCTTTGGTTCTTTGGAATCTCCTTTTATCTCTACATGGCGCTGGCTGGAGCGACGAATCCGCCGATGCAGTGGGGCTATCCGCGCATTGTGGAGGGCTTCTGGCACGCCCTGACCCGCGGCCAGTATGAAAAGGCCAATCCCACCAACATTCTGGAAGACCCTTTGCGGTTCCTGACGCAACTGCAGATCGTGGCGGAAGGCATCACGGGCGAGTTCAGTTGGGTGCTTCCGCTGCTGGCCATCGTGCCTTTCCTGTTCCTCTGGCGCATGCAGAAGCGCGAACGGGCCTGGATCCTGGGGTTGCTGGCGATGTATGTCTGCATGGCGCTGCTGCTGGTGATCCTCCTCAATCCCTCCGCCGACCGGGCCTCGCGCGATCTGACCAAGGTGTTCTTCACGGCCTCGCACGTCTTCATCGCGATGTTCATCGGCTACGGATTGACCTTGATCGCCGCGCTGGGGATCGCGCACCACGAACGCATCCGGCAGTGGCTGCCCGTGGCCGCACCGTTCCTCGGGGTGACCGCCCTGGACACCTTCCTGAGTGTGATCTTTGGCATGTATGGACTGGGTGTGGCCTCGGAAGGCATTCGCTCGATTGTCTATGCCGTCATCTGCGTGGCCACAGCCGCGCTCCTGCTCAGGCGTCACGAGGCCGGCAAGAATGGGGTTCTCATCGCCGCCGGCACCCTGGCGGCCATTGGCCTGGGCGTGGGACTGAAGGGCGTCTTCGCGATGGCCGCCTTCAAGGTCAGCCTCGGGGCTTGCGTCCGGGTGGTGCTGGAGGGAATCGCCTACACCCTGAGCCACGGGGACGTCACCCTGCAAGTCTATGGGGGCGCGCTGATCGTGGTGCTCACCGGAGCGGCGGTGCTGCTGCTGTGGCGCAAACTGGAGGGCAAACGTCTGACGTTGTTGCTGGCTGCGTTTGCCGCCATCCCGGCCTACTCGGCCCTGTCCCATTGGTTCGGCAACGAACAGCGGGGTCACCTCTTCGGATACTGGTTCGGACACGACATGTTCACCCCGCCCTTTACCGCCCCGGACGGCAGCTTGAGCTACGACCGCCAACTGCGCGAGGAACTGAGTCGGGACCCGGAACAGGCCCAGCGGATATACCCCGAGATGACGCGTGACGCCGTGCTCTTCGGAGGCACGGATCCGGGACGGTTCTGCCCGACCTACATGATTTTCTGCGAAAGCTTCATCCCGCCACGCTGCAAACCCCTCGATCCGGCCTATGACCGGCGCGATGTTTACATCATCACCCAGAACGCGCTGGCGGATGGCACCTACCTGCACTACATCCGCGCCCATTACAACAAGAGCGAACAGCGCAAGTATGACACCCCGTTCTTCCAGGAGTTCCTCCGCTCCAAGGAGGAGCGCGAGTTGAATTACCGCACCAACGCGCTGGCCAAACTCGCTTATCGCGTACTGGACCAGCCGCTGCTCAACATCGGAGAACGCATCGAGGCCAACCGCCGGGCCCGGGGAGTCTATCCGCCCAAGGAAATCTACATCCCTTCACCCCGCGATTCCTCCCAGTGCTTCGAGGAATACCTGAAAGACGCCCAAGCACGCCTGCAACAGGGTCGCCTGAAGCCCGGGGAGGATGTTCGGATGGTCGAAAACCGGGTGCAGGTGTCGGGACAGGTCGCCGTCATGGCCATCAACGGGCTGCTGACCAAGGTCATCTTTGACAACAATCCGAACAACGAATTCTTTGTCGAAGAGAGCTTCCCCCTGGATTGGATGTATCCCCACCTGACGCCGTTCGGGGTCATCATGAAGATCAATCGACAGCCGCTGGCGACGTTGTCCGAGGAGGTGCTGGCACGAGACCACCATTTCTGGCGGGAGTTCTCCAAGCGGCTCATCGGCGACTGGATCGACTACGACACGCCGGTTGAGGAGATCGCCCGGTTTGCTGAAAAGACCTACCTGCGGCATGACTTTGATGGATTCCAAGGCGACCGGAAGTTCGTGCGCGACGACCAGGCACAGAAGGCGTTCTCGAAGTTGCGCAGTTCGATCGCCGGGGTCTATGCCTGGCGCCTCACCCCGGAGGCGCAATCCCGGGGCTTCGGACCCCAGACGGCCGCTGAACAGCAGCGGCTGATCCGGGAGACTGATTTCGCGCTGCGGCAAGCCTTCGCCTACTGCCCGTACAGCCCCGAGGCGGTGTTTCGCTACGTCAATCTGCTCATGATGCAGGGCCGGTACAAGGACGCGCATGTCGTGGCCGAGACCTGCCTCAAGTTGGACCCCTACAATCCGCAAGTGGCTGACCTGGTGTCACGACTGGGTGAAATCCAGAATCAGCAGACGCAAGTACAGGAGCTTAATGCCAACCTGGCTGCCCTCCAACAGCAGTGGAATGCCTCCCCCACCAATCTGATGCTGGGCCTGAACCTGGCCGCCAACCTGGTTAACCTCAGGCAGACCAACGCGGCCATCACCACGCTGGACCGGGTGCTGGCCGCCACCAACATCGATGCGGGTGCAGTGCTGGCCTGCGCCCAGGCTTTCCTGCAACTGAACAATTTCCCAAAACTCGAGGCCGCCTTGCAGAAGCTGACTGTCGTCACCCCGGATTCCCCGGAGGCTTGGTACGATCTGGGAGCCCTCCAGGCCACGCTTGGCAAACCCGACGAAGCCATCCAGTCGCTGAAGCGTTCCCTCGCCCTGAGCGACGCCCGACTGGAGAAGACGCCGACCGCCAAGAACCTTCGGGCGGAAGCCGTGGGCGACCTGCGTCTGGGCTCTCTGCGTGGCCGCCCGGAACTCGACAGTCTGCTCACCCCACGATGACCGGCAGCCGCGCGCGGTCATTGCGGGAGCGCGAGCTGTCTGCTAGTTTCACGGCTCCTTCGCGACATCGCGATGCACGCTTGTTCATGAGAAAGCCAAATACGGAGAGGGATTCGACACCAACCGCGGAGCCGGAGGCCCCGCCAGAGCCGGGCTCGTCCACGGCGCCGGGGAAGGCCGACGCCACGAATGGCGCCCAACCAGCGCTCCCGACCGATGCGGAGCTTGCTGAACTCAAAGCCCAGGCCGCCAAGGCCCAGGAGCATTGGGACCGCCTGCTGCGCGTGACGGCCGACTTCGACAATTTCCGCAAGCGGGCGGCCCGGGAGAAGGAGGAAGCCATTCGTTACGCCAACCACAAGTTGCTGGAACGACTCCTGCCCGTGCTCGACAGCTTCGACATGGCGATCGCGGCCGCCGATGCGCACAACCAGGAGTCCCAGCAATCACTGAAAGATGGCGTTCAGCTTGTCCTCCAGCAGTTCCGCACCGTTCTGACGGAGGCGGGGCTGGAGGAAATCCAGGCGCATGGAAAACCTTTTGACCCCAACCTGCATGAAGCCATTTCGCAGGTGGAAACCGAGGAGTTCGAGGAAGGACACGTGGCGCAGCAGGTCCGCAAAGGCTACCTCTTGCGGGATCGCCTGGTCCGGCCCTCGAGCGTGATCGTGGCCAAGAGGCCCGCCGCCTGACCATGGCCAAACACGATTATTACGAAGCGCTTGGCGTGGAGCGCACCGCCACAGCCGACGAAATCAAGAAGGCCTACCGGAAGATGGCGGTGAAGTATCATCCGGACAAGAACCCGGGTGACAAGTCCGCCGAGGAAAAGTTCAAGGAGATCGGCGAGGCCTACGAGGTGCTCAGCGACCCGCAAAAGCGCGCCGCCTACGACCAATACGGGCACGCCGCCTTTGATACCCGGGCACGGGGCGGATTTGGTCGTGGGGCCGGCGGCGGATTTCACGATCCGTTTGAGATCTTCCGGGAAGTGTTCGGGGGGGGCGGCGGCATCTTCGACGATCTCTTCGGCGGCGGACGCCAGGATCCGACAGCGCCGCAACGAGGCGATGATCTGCGCTACGATCTGGAAATCTCGTTCGAGGAGGCGGCGCACGGTTGCGAGAAGGACATCCGCATCAGCAAAGCCGAGCGATGCGATGAGTGCATGGGCTCGGGTGCAGCGGCCGGATCGCGCTGGAGCACCTGCCCCACCTGCCAGGGACGCGGCCAAGTCGTGACGGCCCGCGGCATCTTCAGCCTGGCCCAAACCTGCCCCCATTGCCGCGGAGCCGGTCGCGTGGTGGACAAACCCTGCCGTGCCTGCCAGGGCGCCGGGCGCCGCGAGCAATCCACCACCATCAAACTCCGCATCCCGGCCGGGGTGGATACCGGCTCCCGACTGCGCTCCGCCGGAAACGGCGAGGCCGGGTTGCGCGGCGGCCCATCCGGAGATCTCTACGTCGTCCTGCGCGTGGCCCCGCATGAAATTTTCGAGCGCGACGGTGACGACCTGCTCTGCGAAGTCCCGATCTCCTTCACCGTGGCAGCCCTGGGAGGCGACGTGGAAGTCCCCACCCTCAATGGCCCGGCCACCATCAAGATCCCAGCCGGCACCCAGCCAAACACCATGTTCCGACTAAAGGGCAAAGGGATGCGCAACGTCCAAGGCTACGGCCATGGGGACCTGCACGTCCGCGTGAACGTCGAGGTGCCCACCCGGCTCAACCCAGCCCAGCGCACCAAACTCGAGGAGTTCGCCGAGTTGTGCAACGGAAAGGAGAGCCCCATCATCGAGGGATTCCTGAAAAAGGCCCGGAAGCTCTTCCCAAGCTGAACGCACGACGAAACGAACTCGCCGTCTCGCCACCTCGATCGCCATGCATCGTTTCTACCTGCCGGCACTGTCCCGGGACGCTGTGATGGCGGCCCTGACCGATGGTGAAGCCGCTCACGCCGCCAAAGTGCTCCGCGTCATGTCCGGGGAAACGCTCATGCTCCTCAACGGCCGCGGCTTGCGCGCCTTGGCCCGCGTCCTGAAGGTCGATCGAAAGCGGGTGGAGCTGCAGGTCGAGCACAGGGAAGAGACGCCCCGTCCGCCGTTTGATCTCGTCCTGTTCCAAGCGGCAACCAAACCTAGGAGCATGGAGTGGATCGTGCAGAAGGCAACCGAACTGGGCGTTTACGCGATTCAACCGATGCTCACGGTCCGCGTGGTTTCGCAGTGGGCCGAAGGAGAGGCGGAAACGAAGGTCGAAAAGTGGCAACGCATCGCGGTGGAATCCCTCAAACAGTGCGGCCAACCTTGGTTGCCGCACATCGCAGCGCCGGCTCGTCTGGCGGACCTGCTTGGAGCCGCACCCCATTCCTTCCTGGCATCGCTGGAAGCCGGCGCGCGTCCGTTGCGCGCATGGCTGCAGGAGCAGCCGGAAATCTTTCAACCGGGCAACCGTCGGCCGGTTGGCCTGTGGATCGGCCCGGAAGGGGACTTCGCGCCGGATGAAACCCGGATGCTCCTGGCTGCTGGAGCCCTCCCCATGACACTGGGTCCGGCCGTGTTGCGCAGCGAGACCGCAGCCCTCTGCGGGATGGCCCTGCTGCACTACGAGCTGAATCTCATTCGAGCCGCGATTGCACCAGGGCGCGAAACGACCGGCCAAAGTGGTCCGGATGAATCAGCGTCTTGAATTGCCGCAACCAGGCGGCGTCGGGGCCAGGCCCGCCCTCACCGGATCGCAGGAAATCCGCCGCACATTGCGTCAAAAACCTGCCCTGTTCGCCATAGAAGTCGGTCCTGAGTCCCACCGCTTCCCCCGCACGCCGAATCCTCCCAAAGTGCACATGCGCGGTAAGGTCCTGGGCTCCCGGATCCTCCAGGACGTCAGCAACCACCCGGTGCCGACGGTAGCCGCGCAACGTGCCCCCCGTGCGTTCCGGTAAGAAAGCCGCGTCGTCGTCAAACCCGTAATCGAACGTGAGCAACCAACCGCGCCGCAGCGCACCCCCCGCAGTCTTCCACCAGTGCTCCGCCGCCGGTGAGAGCTCGACCACATAACCATCCGGCAGGACCGAGCCAATCGCCGGCGGGACACAACGCGCCAGTTCCTGCACGAACTCGGTAGTCGGAGCATCGCTGCGCACCCAGCCGAATTGCTCCTGGACAATACCCACCCGCCACTCAAACCAGGCGCTCCGGGCGCGATCCCAAACCAGCCGATGGACCGGTTGTGCATCCAAGAGTTCATTGGAGAAAATCACACCACGCACACCGCCCGCAGCCCGTTGAAGAGCGTCCCAGCTTGAGTGCCAGCGCAGGTGGGGAAGGAAGCTGACCAGCCCGGCCCTTTGTCGTTCCTGCCGCGCGACGGAAGGTTCGAGGATGTCGTAGTGCAACGAGCCGAGCCAATCGGAACGATTCCGCTGGATGTAGCCCAACAGATCGCCCGCCAGCCTTCCGTCATGCGCCCCCGCTTCCACCAACTGCAGATCACCAGCCTCGTCCTGCCGGAGTTGGTCAAGCCACCCGACAACCCTCCGGGCAAGCAACTCTCCGAACACCGGCCCCACGCACACGCTGGTCTGATAATCCCCCGCCCGCCCCACCGTGTCCGCATCGCGCTCGTAATATCCATAAACGGGACAATAGAGCGCCAACTGCATGAATCGTGCTGCTGAAATCGGCCCGGTCCGCCGGATTTCGTCGGCAATAATTCTGCTCATCTCGGTCACGGTGTCGCAAATGGTGTGGAACTAGCTAGGCGTAACTCCAATCGAACGGATAGGTTATGGCAAAAATCGATGCGTTTTTCAATTTGATGTTCGAGCAGAAAGCCTCGGACTTGCACCTGGCTTCCGGCAATCCCCCCATGTTGCGCATCAACGGGGCAATGCAGCGAATCGACTATCCACCCCTGGAGAATGATTCGCTGAAGGCGATGCTTTATGAGATCGCCCCGGACTTCAAGATCAAGCAATTCGAGGAAACGGGGGACGTGGATTTTGGTTACGAGATCCCTAACATTTCCAGGTTCCGGGCAAACTTCTTCCAGCAGAAGAACGGGGTCTCGGCTGTGTTCCGCCAAATCCCCAGCAAGGTGCTCACCTTCGAGGACTTCGAGAAATTTGACGCACCGCTGCCGCCGGTCCTGAAGAAACTCTCCATGCTGCATCGCGGATTGGTGCTGGTGACCGGCCCGACGGGGTCGGGCAAGTCCACCACCCTCGCAGCCATGGTGGACTACGCCAACCGCAACCGGACCGACCACGTGATCACGGTTGAGGATCCAATCGAATTCGTGCATCAAAGCAAAGGCTGTCTGGTCAACCATCGCGAGGTGGGCATGCACACCAAGACTTTCGCCTCCGCGCTGCGCGGCGCGCTGCGCGAAGATCCGGACATCATCCTGGTGGGCGAAATGCGCGATCTGGAAACCATCGAACTGGCCCTACTGGCCGCCAGCACGGGCCATCTGGTGTTCGGCACCCTCCACACCACCAGCGCGGCCAAGACCGTGGACCGCGTCATCGACGTCTTCCCCGCCAATCAGCAGAACAAGATTCGCACAACCCTGTCCGAAGCGCTCAAGGGAGTGGTCGCACAGAACCTGTTCCGCCGCATCGACAAGAAGGGACGGGTGGCAGCCCTGGAAGTTCTGGTGTTCACCACCGCCGTGGCCAACCTGGTCCGCGAGGGCAAGACGCATCAGATCCCGGGCATGATTCAAATCGGCAAGAAACTCGGCAACCAGCCACTTGACGATGCCATCATGGAACACCTGCGCATGAAACGCATCTCACCCGAGGAAGCCTACGAAAAGTGCCTGGACAAGAAAAAATTCCGGCCGTTCCTGACCACCCCGCCGGAGGATGACGACGCATAGCCATGAGACACCCCGAACTAGACCATGTCCTGACCACGATGCTCCAGTCCCAGAAGGAGGTCTCCGACCTGCTCTTCACTGTGGACAAGGAGTTGCAGGTGGAATCCTTCGGCGATCTGAAGCCGGTCGAGCTGGACGTTCCCATCGGCCATTTGACCCCCTTTCAGACGGAAACCATCGCCCTGAACCTCATCGGGGACAATCCGTGGCACCTGCAGGATCTGATTCGACGCGGATCGTGCGACTCGGCGTACACGCTGGGCGACCTGGCCCGGTTCCGCGTCAATGTGTTCTCCCAGCGCGGGAACCATAGCATCGTGCTTCGCAAACTGAACACGGAAATCCCCACGTTGGAGAGCCTGACGTTCCCCGACATCTTCCACCAGATCGCCAAGGAAAAGACCGGCCTCATTCTGGTCACCGGCGCCACCGGGTCAGGCAAGACCACCACGCTGGCCGCCGTGCTCAACGAAATCAACAAGTCCCGACCCGTCCACATTGTGACCCTGGAGGATCCGGTGGAATACGTGCACACCCACAAGGTGGCGACGTTCAATCAACGCGAACTGGGCACGGATTTCGACACCTACACCAATGGCTTGCGCGCCGCCCTGCGCCAGGCGCCCAAGGTGATCCTGGTGGGCGAAATGCGCGATTGCGAGACGATCAAGATCGCCATGAGCGCCGCGGAAACCGGTCACCTCGTGCTGAGCACCCTCCATACAACCAACGCCGGCCAGACCATCAACCGTATCCTGGGCATGTTCGAAACCGAGGAACAGGAACAAATCCGCGCCCGCTTGGCGGATTCGTTGCGCTGGATCGTCAGTCAGCGCCTGGCCCCCCGCGTCGGGGGCGGACGCCACGCCCTGCTGGAAATCATGGGCTCCAATCTGCGCGTCCAGGAGTCCATCCGCCTCGGTGAAGCCGAGGGCAAGAGCTTCTACGAGATCACGGAAGCCAGTTACCCCTTCGGATGGCGGACGTTCGATCACGCGTGCCTCGAATCCTACGAGCAGGGCAGAATCACCGAGGATGTCGCGCTGCTCTATGCGACCAAACGGGATGTAGTGAATCGCGGCATCGACAAGGTTCGCAAGTCCCGCGGGGAAGTCACCACCTCGCTGGGTGAACTGCGGATGCAGCACATCCCTGTGGCCAAGAAACCCACCAACAACGACTCGAAGCCGGCCAAACCGGTGTTGAGACTCAAATAGCCATGCCTTCACAATTCGAATTCCTGAGCACGTCCGACCGGCCCGCCCTGATCGCGTTCTCCAATCCTGATTGGCTCGAAACGGCCCGTGCGGCTCTGGTGGAACTGGGCTACAAGGTCCACACGGCCGCCACGCATGCCGATTTCCTGAACCGGTTCTCCCAGGTGCGCTACGAGGCGGTGATCATCGAGGAGTGCTTCGCCGCCAACAGCATTGACGAGAATCACACCCTGCACGCCATGCAGCGCATGCCCATGGGCCAGCGCCGCCATTGCACGGTGATCCTGCTGGGAGATTCGTTCCAGACCTTCACCCCCATGCAGGCCTTTCAACATAGCGTGCATGCGGTGATCAGCAGCTCGGAAATCTTCCTGCTCAAGCAGTTGGTGGAAAAAACAGTGGCGGACAACGACCTGTTCCTCCACGCGTACCGCGAGGCCCAAAGCCGCCTGACCACCGGGGCCGCCGCCCTCTGACCCGCATTCCGTCCTTCAAACGCGGGCCGCGCCCGGGCACACTCGGGTCGTGCCCAGGTTGGACCAGTCTCTGGTGGATCGCGGCCTGTTTCCCAGTCGGGAGAAGGCCAAGCGGGCCATCATGGCCGGCCAAGTCCGCGTCAATGGCCAACCCGCCAGGAAACCAAGCGATTCCGTCCTTTCCACCGACGAACTGACCGTGACGGAAGCCGAACGCTATGTCAGCCGCGGCGGCCACAAGCTGGAACATGCGCTGACGCACTTCCCGATCGAGGTCCGCGACCTGACTGCGGCTGACCTGGGCGCCTCGACCGGCGGTTTCACCGATTGCCTGCTCCAGCACGGGGCCCGCCGGGTTTATGCGATTGATGTCGGCCATGGCCAGTTGGCCTGGAAACTCCGGCGCGACCCGCGAGTGGTGGTCCTGGAGCGCACCAATGCGCGCCACCTCACCCCCGCCCACTTTCCCGAGCCGTTCCAAGCGCTGGACCTCGTGGTGGCGGATTGCTCGTTTATCTCGCTGAAGCGGATCCTGCCTCCCGCAGTTGCCTTGTTGCGGCCGGGCGGTAGAATCGTGGCGTTGATCAAGCCGCAATTCGAAGCCGGCAAAGCCGAAGCGGACAAGGGCGAAGGGGTCATCACGGACCCCGCCGTCCACGCGCGGGTGATTGCGGATTTGCAACATTTCGCCGTCGTCGAATTGGGGCTGGCGTGGCAGGGTGTGACGGAATCGCCCCTCGAGGGGCCGGCGGGCAACAAGGAATTCCTGGTGCTGCTTGAAAAATCAAACTGACAAGATCCGAACCATCGGACTGGTGGGGAACCCCGAGAAACCCGACTCGGCGCGCACGGTTCGTCATGCAGCCGGCCTGATCGCGCGGCGGGGCGGAAAGGTGCTGGCGCTGGAGGAAACAGCGCGCCATGCCGGCCTCAAGGTGCAGACCTTTCCCGACCTGAAATCGCTGCGACACGCGGTGGACCTGCTGCTGGTTTTGGGCGGCGATGGAACCATGCTGGGCGTTGCCCGCCAAACCGCCGGCTCCCCCACCCCCATCCTGGGCGTGAACATCGGCGGGCTGGGATTCCTCACGGCCGTGCCTTCCGCGGACTTGGGGCGCGCGCTGGACCATTTCTGGAAGGGGGAATACCGCCTGGAACCCCGGGCCCTGCTGGAAGCCGAGGCACACTGCGGGCGCGAGCGAATCCGGCTTTCGGCCTTGAACGACATCGTGATTGGCCGCGTGCATTCTTCCCGGCTGATCGAACTGGAAGTGAGCGTGGATGGCGACCCGGTAACGCGTTATCGGTGCGACGGTCTGATTCTCAGCACGCCCACCGGATCCACGGCCTATTCGCTGGCCGCCGGCGGCGCGGTCATTCATCCCGCCGCCCGGGTCCTGGCGCTGACCCCCATCTGTCCGCACACGCTCTCGAACCGTTCGCTGATCCTGCCCCATTCCTCGGTCATCCGGATCACCAACTGCAGTGCCAGTGGATCCACGCTGCTCAGCGCGGACGGTCAAGTCACCTCTGAGCTGGACCAGGACGACGCGGTGGTGATCCGGCAAAGTCGGCGTACGGTACAGTTGGTGCATCTGGCCGACAGTTCATTCTTCCAGGCCCTGCGCCACAAATTGCACTGGCGCGGCGCCTATCTCTAGCCGCACACTTCCGCACGCCGATTGCTCATGACGGTTCGCCTGAAGGATATTGCCCTGCGCGCCAACGTGTCAGTGATGACCGTGTCGAAGGCGCTGCGGGATGCGCCGGACGTCTCGGAAGCCACCAAGGCGCGCATCCGCGCCCTGGCCCAGCAGATGGGGTATGTGCCGGATTCGGCGGCTCGGGGGTTGCGGACGCGAACCACGCGCACCTTCGGCGTCGTGATCTCCTCCACCACCAATCCCATTTTTGCGCGGGTGTTGATGGCCATCGAACAGCGGGCTCAAGAGATGGGCTATGACCTGATCCTCACGCACACGCACAATCTACCCGAGCGCGAGGAGCATTGCATTTACCGGCTGCTCGCACGCCGGGTGGATGGGATCTTTGTCTCGCCGGTTTATCGGATGTCCACCGAGGCGCGGGCTTACCAGGAACTGCAACAACGCGGCACCCCCGTGGTCATCCTGGGCCACACCGCCCCGTTCTGCGCCCACTTCGTCAACGTGGAGACCGATGATGTGCAGGCCAGCTACGAGCTCACCCGGCATTTGCTGGGTCAGGGACACAAACGGATTGCCTTCCTGTCCGGACCGCTGGTGTCGCCCTGGACCCAGGAACGGCTGGAGGGCTACCGCCGCGCCCTGCGTGAACACCACATCGAGCCGGACGACCATCTCGTCTTTCAGGCCGGACGGACAGTGGAAGACGGCATCCAAGCCGTCTCCCAGATGATCGCGGAGAAGTGCGACGCTACGGCTGTGCAGGCTGTCAACGACCTCGTGGCGGTCGGTTGCATGCGATGGCTGATCCAGCACGGTGTGCGCATTCCCGACGACGTGTCCGTGACCGGGTTTGGAAATCTACTGATCAGTGAGAACGCACCCCGCCCTCTCACCACGGCCCGTCAACCCAAGTTCACCTTGGGCATGGCGGCCATGGATGCCATGGTGGCCCTCCTCAACCACCAGCATCCGCCCTCCCGCCGCCTGCCCGCCGAACTGCTGGTGCGCCAATCCACTGGCACCGCCCCTGCTCAATGCGTCCTATCGGAGCTCGGATCGAGTTCCCCAACGGACGATTGAGCATGAGAAAGAAGGAAGCCCTCCTCCCCATCGGCATCGCCGCCGCTGTCGCAGCCCTGGCGGCGGCACTGGTGACCGGTTGCGGTCAGGTCAGCGCCAAGTCGGACCCCAACGCTGACTTCAACGAGAACGCGGAGAATCTCATCCTCGGGCTTCAGCAATACAAGGAATTCACGGGTGCCTATCCGGTGGGCAACAACGTGTCCATTACCCGGGCACTGATGGGCCAGAACGAAAAGAAGGTGCTCATCCTGTCCATCCGTCAAAACGACCTCAACGACAAAGGTGAGATCGTCGATCCCTGGAACAACCCCTTTCGGTTCTATTTCTCCGGGGATGAAGTGCTGATCCGGTCCGCCGGCCCGAATCGCGTCTGGGAGGACGACAATCTGCCGGCCTCAGACGACCTCTACCGGTCCACCTTGACGGGCCGGACCAAGTAACCGCCGGGGCTGGTTTTAGCATCGGACACCCACCCGATCAGATTTTCCAGAAGCCAAGGACTGGGAAGTGGGGACTCAGGATTTCGAGGCGCAGCCACAGAAGTCCTATGTCACAACAAGAGCCTGAGCTGGAGCCATCCGGCTCAGGCTTTTCCACGCGCGTCAGGACTGCGCCACCAATTGCCTCAACACGCAGGGAAGGATCCCTCCGTGCCGGTAATACTCGACCTCGATGGGGGTGTCGATGCGGCACCGCGCCTTCACCTGCTGCGCTTGGCCGCCCGGTCGCATGATCTTCAGCACCAAGTCTTGCTGGGGCTTGAGGTGTGAATCCAGCCCGACAAGTTCGTAGATCTCGGAGCCATCGAGCCCCAGGCTCTGCACGGTGGCGCCTTCCGGGAACTGCAGAGGCAGCACGCCCATCCCCACGAGATTGCTGCGGTGAATCCTCTCGAAGCTTTGCGCAATGACCGCTTTGACCCCGAGGAGATTCGTCCCCTTCGCTGCCCAATCGCGGCTGGAGCCCGTGCCGTATTCCTTGCCCGCCAGGATCACCAAGGGCACCCCGGCTGCCTGATACCTCATCGCAGCATCATAAATCGACATCCGCTCGCCGCCGGGCTGATACAGCGTGTCGCCCCCTTCCTGGCCGCCGAGCATCAGGTTCTTGATCCGCACATTGGCGAACGTGCCGCGGGTCATGATCCGGTCGTTGCCGCGCCGACTGCCGTAACTGTTGAAGTCCGCAAAGGCCACTCCGTGCTCACGGAGGAATCGGCCAGCCGGGGAGGCCTGCTTGATCGCTCCGGCCGGGGAAATGTGGTCGGTGGTGACCGAATCCCCAAAAAGAGCCAGGGCGCGCGCTCCCTGGACCGGCTGGATCCCGGCGGGCTCCAGACTGAACCCCGCGAAGAACGGGGGTTCCTGGATGTAGGTGCTCTCCGGATCCCATGCATAGACATCGCCCACGCTGGAGGGAATCTCGTTCCACCGGGGATTCTGGGCGGCGAAGTTGCGGTAAAGCTTGCGGAACACCTCCGGCTTCAGGGCGGCCTCCATCGCATCCCGCACCTCCTGCAGCGTCGGCCAGAGATCCGCCAGATACACCGGCGTTCCGTCGCGACCCAGACCCAAGGGCTCGCAACTGAGATCGATGTCCACCCGGCCTGCCAGCGCAAACGCCACGACCAGGGGCGGCGACATCAGGAAGTTGGCCTTGATGTTCTGATGCACCCGGGCTTCGAAGTTGCGGTTGCCCGAGAGAACCGACGCCGTCACCAGATCGTGTTTCACCACCGCCTCCTCGATGGCCGGGTCGAGCGGACCCGAGTTGCCGATGCAGGTGGTGCAGCCGTAGCCGACCAGGTTGAATCGAAGCTTGTTCAGGTAGGGTTGCAGTCCGGTCCGCTTGAGGTAATCGCTGACGACGCGCGAGCCGGGCGCCAGCGAGGCCTTGACGGCCGGATTCACCTTCAAGCCACGCTCGACCGCCTTCTTGGCGAGCAATCCCGCGGCAATCATCACGCTGGGGTTGGACGTGTTCGTGCAACTGGTGATGGCGGCGATCAGCACCGTTCCCGTGCCCACGCTGGCCTTCTTTTTGGACGCCGTTTGAACCTTGATTGATTTGCCAAACACCTCGCGCGACTTGCCGAACCCATTGCGCGTCGCCGGCCGTTGCACCGCCTGGAAGAACTCCCGGCGGAGGTCAGGCAGCTCGATGCGGTCCTGCGGACGTTTCGGGCCGGCGACACTGGGCCGAACGCTGCCCAAATCCAGTTCCACGACCTGCGTGTAATCCACCTGCCCCGCCTGCGGGATGCCCCACAGGCCCTGCGCCTGGTAGTACCGCTGGTAGAGCGCACACTGCGCTTCGCTGCGCCCGGTGGCCCGCAGATACTTCACGCACTCCTCATCGATGGGAAAGAACCCCATCGTGGCCCCGTATTCAGGAGCCATGTTGGCAAGGGTCGCCCGGTCCACCACCGGCAGGCCGGCCGCGCCGGGACCAAAGAACTCCACGAACTTGCCGACCACCTGGGTCTTGCGGAGCAGCGCGGTGACGGTGAGGGCCAGGTCCGTGGCCGTGACTCCCTCAGCCAAGGAGCCGGTGAGATGAACCCCCACCACATCGGGCGTGAGAAAGTAAACCGGCTGACCCAGCATGCCCGCCTCGGCCTCGATGCCTCCCACCCCCCATCCCACGATGCCCAGCCCGTTGATCATCGTGGTGTGCGAATCGGTGCCCACCAGGGTGTCTGGAAAGTAGAGATCGCCCTGGTTTAACACTCCCTGGGCGAGATACTCAAGGTTGACCTGGTGGACGATGCCGATGCCGGGAGGCACCACTTTGAAAGTTTCAAACGCCTGCATGCCCCACTTCAGGAACTGGTAGCGCTCGCGGTTGCGCTCGAACTCGATCTCGAGGTTCCGACGGAACGCATCCGCGCTCCCCGCCGCATCCACCTGCACGGAGTGATCCACCACCAGATCCACCGGCACCAGGGGTTCGATGAGCTTGGGGTTCTTCCCCAGCCGCGAAACCGCACTGCGCATGGCGGCCAAATCCACCAACAGCGGCACCCCGGTGAAATCCTGCAACACGATGCGCGCCACCACAAAGGGCACCTCGGCCGTGCGCGGGCCCTGAGCCGTCCAAGCCGCCAGCTCCCGGATGCTGCTTTCGGGCACCTTTTGCCCGTCGCAATTGCGAAGCACGGATTCCAGCACGATGCGGATGGACACGGGCAACCGTGAAATCGCCCCCAACCCGGCCGCCTCCAGCGCCGGAAGTGAATAGAACGAGCCCTGACGTCCATCACCGAGATCGAAAGTCTTCAGCGAATCGAAGAGGTTGTGTGCGCTTGCCATAAAGATGGCCAGCCTTGTAGAACGCGAGGGTCCCAGAGGCAAACCCAAAGTGTTCCCGGATCCCAAGGATTCCTTGGATTTCCCAGGCGGACGTGGTCAGGACGCGGCCCGCCCTGCGGCAGCGACATCGGTGGCACCGGCCCGATGGCCGATCGCGGTTTGTCCGCGCGCGACCAAGTCCGGCAGCTTCAAAGGTTTGGTAAGGTAATCATGGCCGCCATCCTCTGCGAATGCCACAAGCCCCCCACCCTGACAACGACACTCCGGTGACATTCCGGCAACAGTTGCCAAAAGGCCCGGAAGCCCACCTCTTCCCTCCAGCCGCAGGATTCCAACGCCGCCTACTTTAATTGAGCCAGTTTCGCCCGGATGGCGCTGAAATTCGGCAGATCCTTGGGGGTCGGGGTCTGTTCGCTGTATTGCACCACACCGTGCTTGTCGATGACGAAGGCCGCGCGGGCGGAGGTGGAACCAAACCCGAGCAAGTCGTCCAAGAGAACCCCGTAGGCCTTGGCGGTGGCCTTGTTCAGATCGCTGGCCAACGTGATGCCGATTTTCTCCTTCAGCGCCCAAGCCTCCTGCGCAAACGGGCTGTCTACGCTGATGCCGACGACGTCCGCTTGGAGATCCGCATAGGCGTTCAAGCCGGCGGTGATATCACACATCTCCTGGGTGCAGACGCTGGTGAAGGCCAGCGGGAAGAACAGCACGACGGTGTTCCGCTTGCCGATGTTCTCGCTGAGCTTGACGTCCTTCACCCCTTGGGCGTTCTTCGACTTGAGCGTGAAGTCCGGAGCTTTGGTTCCGACTGCGATGGCCATGTTCTCGTTGCCTTTCTCTTGGTTGTTTGGTTGACCGCGCGGGCTGTGTTCTAGTCCCGAATGGCTGCTCTGTCAAACGCGGCTTGCACAGCCCCGGCCTACTTGTCGTCAGGAGCGTAGAAACTCACCAACTGCACGTCGTTGGGGTTGTTGCGCACGATGAGCCCGACGAATTCGCGGCTGACCCCGCCCATGGTGGCGGTCACCCGCACCTCGAACGTGGTGCTGCGGGTGTCGAGCAACGCCTGCGCCTGCGCCCGGGCCGCGGCGTCCGGAATGATGAAGGACAAGTCCGGCAACTGATCATCCTCCGTGCCGTCCACACCATCGATCCCCCCACGCATTTCGAGGTACTGGCCCGCCAGAAACTCATCCATGCCCGGCAGCAGAGCCAGGGTGCGCGCGTCCACGGTCATGCCGTTGATGCGGCCGGAGGAAACCGCCGTGAACACATCCACCAGGCCGAAGGCATAGGTGGGCATCTCCTCCTCGAAAAAACGGCCGCCCCCGCCTTGGACGGCGCGCTCAAAAACAAACGGGCCGCCCCCCCCACCCCGAAACATCCGTTCATTCACCCCCTGGATCAGCAACAATTCGGTGATGTCGTCCAGGGGACCATTCTTCGCTTCATACGGGGGATCAAAGCCCTCGTAGAAATCACTCTCCGCACCCTGCAGATGCTCGGTGTCATCCGGATCGATCCAGTCGAGAATGGAGCCAATGACCGTGGGAATCTCGCCGGCGTCGGCTCCCATGCTGGTCAAGACCCGTTGCAGGAGCAGTTCGTCCGCTCGGTTGATGTTGATCTTCCGCTCCGTGTCCAGCATGGGGTGCAGGGTGAATTCGCCCCTGCCCAAGTGAACGGTCAGGGGAAGGTGAATCTCCGCCAAAACGCTGTTGGAGACATTCAAGCCTCCAGACCCTCCCGCCCAGATGTCGAACGTGGCGTCGCGCGGGTCCAGCTTCATGTCCTCCGCCAGAATCCATTTGGCGTATTCCATGCCGGAGCGGCCCAGCCACTCCAGCTCGGAAAAGTTGCGTGAGTTCATCGCCAGCTTCATTTCCACCTTCATCGCGTAAGCAAATCCGCCCGCCAGAATGGTCAGGATCAGCACCGAGATCATGACAATGATGAGCGCGATACCGTTCTCGCGATGGATTCGAGGAAACGTCATGGGCGGCCTCCCGGTGCAGGAATACCACCACGTGCGGGCCGCTGCCCTGGAACTCCCGGCACGACGGGTTGGCCCGGTTGCCCGGGCACCACGGGCACCACAGGCTGGGCGCCCGGCGGCACGGCGCCCTGACTGGCAGCCTGCACCGCATGCGAGGCGGGGCTGGCGAGAAACGTGGATTCCACCTTCCGGGCCTGATAACCAAGGCCGCGCTTGGTAACCAAGGAAACCCTGACCATCTCGGGGATCTGGTTGGTTTCCGTCCACTCATCAATCCAGTCCTCCTCCCGCGAGTCCCAGAACTCGACAATCATCTCCTGCACATCCCGGGCGAGCACGAGCGGATAGTTCTGCTCATCCTCATCAAAGTCCATGAGCAGCGGCGCCTGCCGCAGCACCAGTTCCTGGCTGTAATCCTCCCCCGACTGCAGGCCGAACTCGACACGGCGCAAGGTGAGCTCTCCGAACTTGCCACCGCGGGGAAAGGATCTGGGAAGCTTGGCCACAAAGCTCAACCTTGCATCGCTGCCGCTGTTTCCCTCAAACCAGTAACGGTCCGCATTGGCGGCCGACATCCGTGCATACGTCAGCGCCTCCTCCATGCACTGGAGGGCCATGCGCGACCGTTGGGCCCGGGCAGCCGCATCCTTCCCGACTTTCGACGACCGCAGCACCGCCGACCAACAGGCGTAAATAGCCGCCACCACAAGGCTGAAAATCCCGATGGCAATCAGGATCTCCACCAGGGTGAACCCGGCCCGGGCGCACCAGCCCTTCCCCGTTCGGACCAGGGGTCGGCGACCCGCAGCCGCTGTGCCTGCCACCCAGCCGCTGAACCAGGGAACTCGGCCCGCCAGCGCAGGGGTGCTGCGGCTCCGGGAGCCAAGCTCCGAACCCTCATGAGCATGGCTGCCGACGCGCTGCCGTCCACCGATCATCGCTGCCGCCCTCCCGGCCGACCCAACCGACCCGGTGCCCCCCCGCCGGCGGGTTTGTAAACGTAGAGCATCAACTCCCCGTCCGGCCTGGACTGCCCACTCCGCGTCACGGTGAGCGCCACCTCGTACAACCCGTTCGTCAACTCAGAAACCTCCCGCGTCCAGCGGTAGTCGGGGAAGATATCTCCGAAATCCCCGGTCTCGATCCCCTCCTCGAGCTGGTTGGTCACCACTGTTTGCGAGGCGAGGGATCCAATCGGGCTCCGAGCCAAATCCAGCGCCTTGGCCTGGCGCAGGCACTGCGACACCACCGCCAGCACCGTGAACGCCACCAGGAAGAAGATTCCAATGGCAATCATGACCTCCAGCAAGCTGAAGCCGCCCCTCTCCTTCCATGCTTTTCCCAGGAACGGGTGGGAAGGCGCCCTACCGGGTTCATGGTCCCCACGCGCGATCTCTTGATCGTGGAGGCTTCCCAGGAACCGTTCGTTCCGGACCGCGAGTCCGCGACTCGCAGCAACCCCGCTGTGCGGGACGCCGCCAGGTTGGCCCTCACCCGACTGCCAGCCAAAGCCGTTGCGGTTCACCGCACCCCCCCCACAGTCGCTAGACCGGTGGTGGCTTCGAGACTGATCTTGCGCCACTCGTTTCGGTCGGAGCGAAGCACGATGGTCAGTTCGTCACAGGTGCCGTTGGGATAGAAGTTCACCACCGCCAGGTCCTGGTCCTTGAACTCCATGAGATTGACGTCGAGCATCTCGACGGCCAGATTTTCGTGGATGATCCCGGACGTGGTGGAGGGCTGGCCGGCCTTGAAGCCGGACTCGCCGAGGCTTCCGCCCGCCAGGGCAAACGTCCGCTCGTAAGGACGAAACACCACCTGGGCGGTCGCGCCGCTGAAGATGGCTCGAGCCCGGGCCAGGCTGCAGACCTTCTGGATCTCCTTCACCGTCTGAATCAGTGGCGCCTGGTCTTTGGCCCGGTGGATGGCCGGAATGCTGATCGCCAGAATCACCCCGAGGATGGCCACCACCACCATGACCTCGATGAGGGTGAAAGCCCCCTCTGGTCGGGCCTTGCCATCTGTCCCGGTTTCACCCGAAGGACGGCCTCCCTGACCCAACGCATGGACCTCGCCGAAGGATCTCTCATTCCAGATCTTCATCACCGGGCAATGTTGGACGTCATGGCAAACATCGCCGATAACACACTCAGCAGCAGGAAACACACGCCGATGGCCATCACGATGATCATGATCGGCTCGATCAAGTTGGTCAGCGTCCGAAGCGCGATATCCAGATCCCGCTCATAGGTCTCCGCCAGGTTTCGCAGCGAAGCCGGCACGTCACCCGTTTCCTCGCCAATCCGGACCAGGTCCACCATCAACTGCGGAAAGATGCGGCTTTGCGCCAGCGGCTGGGCAATCGTTTTGCCGTCCGTCACCGCCTCGCGCGTCTTGGCCACAGCCTCCTTGACGATGACATTGGGCATGATCTGCTCGGTGATCTTGAGGGCGGTCAGGACGGGCACGCCGTTCTCGAGCAGTGTGGAAAGCGTGCGGGCGAACTGCCCGAACAGATTCAGCCGGATGACATTCCCGAACACCGGTGCCCGCATTTTCCATCGGTCCAGGTTGCGCCGGCCGTGGGGCGAAGCCTGGTAACGGCGGGTGAGGATCACGAGGGAAATCCCCATCAACACCAACAGCCACCAGTAACCCCGAAGGAAGTCGCTCAGGTTCACCAGCATTTGCGTCATGATCGGCAACTGCATCTCCATGCCATCAAAGATGGAAATGAAGGTGGGCAGAATCTTCACCATGAACACCACGGCGATGGCCACCCCCACAAACGCGACGATGGCCGGATAGACCATGGCCGATACAAACTTGGACTGCACTTCCGCAAATCGCTCATAGTGCGCCGCCATGCGCCGGAGCACATCCACCAAGGCGCCGCTGGATTCCCCGGCCCGCACCATGTTGATGTAGAGATCGGAAAAGATCATCGATTGACGGCTCATCGCCTCGGAGAGGGAACGCCCTTCCATGACTTCCTGCCGGAGCTGTTTGCTCACCTCCGACTTGATGCCTTTGGATTCGATATGCGTCATGCTGTTCAGCGCCAGGGTCAGCGGCATGCCCGCTTGCAGGAGATTCGCCAACTGCTGGGTGTAGGTGGCCAACTCGCGAAGCTTGGGGCGCTTGGAACGATGGAGATAATCCCGAACCGTCGGCGGCAGGAGCGCCGCCAGCTCGAATTTGCGGCGCGCTTGGGGCGCCTCGCCGGGCGCGGGAGTCGTGGCTTTGGAGACATCCACCGTCACCGGGAAAAGCCCCAACCGCTCGATCTGGATCAAGGCCGCGCCACGGTCGTTGCCTTCCAGCATTCCCTCGACCAATTCGCCAGATCGATTCCGGGCCCGGTATGCAAACTGAGGCATAGCGTTATTAAACCTGTCGCGGCTGAAAGTTTCGACTCGGTCCGGCGCGCGTTCAGTGCTGGGAAGCCGGTGCTGCGGAGGCCGATTGGCCCAGCACAGCGTTCAAGCTGCCACGCCGGTAGCCGGCCAGGTCGAGCGTGACCTGGGCATACCCGAGACGCCGGAGTTCCTCCCCCACCCGCCCGGGCAATCCGTCAGTCAGGAGGCGCGGCAATTCCTCCGCCCCCAGTTCAATCCGGGCCAGCGCCGTGGGATTCCCGGCCCCCCCGCCTCCCAGCTCGTGATGCCGCACGCGGACCTCCCGGAAACCCAGATCCCGGAGCACGGCTTCCGCCAGTTCGATCATGCGCAGCTTCTCGGGAGTCACCGGCTCGCCATACGGAATCCGGGAACTCAGGCAGGCCATTTGAGGCTTGTCCGCCGTCGGGAGACCGAGTTCCGCCGAGATGGCCCGAATGTCCGCCTTGGTCAGTCCGGCCTCCTTCAGCGGAGCCCGCACGGCAAACTCCGCCGCAGCCTGCGCACCGGGCCGGTAATCCGCAAGATCACTGGCGTTCTCACCGTACGCAATCACGGCAAACCCCTCCGCCGCGGCGATCGGGGCCAGTTCCGAGAACAACGCCTGTTTGCAGAAGTAACATCGATTGGCCGGGTTGGACGTGTAATCACGGCTCTCGAATTCGCGGGTCGGGATCACCCGTACCGCAAAACCATGCTGCTGAGCCAGCGCCAGCGCCTCCTCGAGCTCCCGCCGTGGCAGACTCGGCGAATCCGCAATGACCGCCAGCGAACGCGCGCCGAGCTCCTGCCGGGCCACGACAGCCAGCAACACTGAATCCACCCCGCCTGAATAAGCCACCAGGCAGGAGCCATAACCGCGAAGCACCTCGCGCAATCGGAGTAGTTCCTGTGACAACACCACGGACAAACTGCCACCCAGGCATACGGTTGTCGAGCAGCCGTGCCGAATCCGTGCTTGACCCTCCTCCAGCTTTTGATTGATTACGCGCCATGAAGATGAAGCTTTGGTCAGTCATTCTGCTGCCAGCCTTCCTGGCCGCAGGCTGTGTCGGGACGGTCAGCGAAAAAAAGACCGCGGCAGTCCCTTTCGTGAAGGACAAGATTGAGGGCCGCTACGAGCGGACGGTGCCGCAGGTCTACGAGGCCGCC
This sequence comes from Verrucomicrobiota bacterium, assembly GCA_025457615.1. GTDB lineage: Bacteria > Verrucomicrobiota > Verrucomicrobiia > Limisphaerales > DSYF01 > JALOTU01. The sequence continues at coordinate 68,151 of JALOTZ010000004.1, read as the reverse complement.
CTGCACGTCGTCAAACTCAATGGCACCCTCCAAAACGAGATGATTCTGCACAAGCAGGAGATTCCAGCCCGCGCGATCGAAGCGCGGGTCAATCAGCGGAAGGTCTGGATTCGAGTCGAACCCGTGGATGCCAAGGTTACCTCGGTGGTGGTGCAGGCGCGCACCTCGGGCGGAGGCACGGACATGAGGCTGGCCTACGAACTCGAGAAGCAGATCGCGTTGCAACTGGTCAACAAGTAGCAACCCGCTCAGGGTTCACAGCGCGTTGATCCAGAGGAAAAGGCCAGTCAGAAGGCAGGAAACCGCCGCCGCCGCAATCAAGGCGTACAGCAGGTAGGCACGATGCTTCCGGCGGGCCTGACGCCCGCCCATCCCGGCCAGCAAATAGTATCTCTGGCGCTCACGCTGCACGCCACCTGTCTTGAGCATCTCCACAATCGATCTCCAGAATTCGAAGGCACACAGGACCTCACCCTGGAAGCAGCTGTAGGGAACCAAAACGGACTTATGCCTTCTTCGGCGCAACAAAGTTGCAGGCCGCTGAATTCGTGGCAAGTGGAAACCTTCCCGTAAGTCGCGCCTCACTTGAACGAGAGCATCTCCGTATGGATTTCGCCGCCAACGCCTTGCCGCAACTCACGGCACCGTTGGAGCAGGTAAAGCACGGAAGGTTGCCCAGGTCGATCCGCCGTCAGTCGTTCCAACAACTCCAACGCGCGCCCAAGGTCCTTCCCAAGATAGGCATCCAGCGCCCGCTCGTAGTCCTGCCGGAAAGCCAGCACGTCCGCCGCCACCTCTCCCACCACCCCCAAGGGTTCGCAAACCATCCGGGGCTGGCGGATACCCCGGATGCTGACCGGCCCGAGCCGGCGCCATTCAATCTCGCCAGAACTCGCCGTGGCCACCGACTCCAGAGCCAGGATCGAGCAGCCCAGTTGCCGGCCCAACCCGACACAGCGGCTGGCCACGTTCACCGTGTTGCCCAGCACCGTGTAGTTCAGCCGGTCCCGCGCACCCACGTTCCCCACCACCACCGGACCCGAGGCCAGCCCAAAGGTGGTGTGAAACTCCGGGCGGCCTTCCGCCTTCCAAACACGATTCAACGACTCCAGCCGGTCGCGACCTTCCAGCACCGCCCGCACCGCATTCAGGGCATGGTTCGCGTCGGGCCGGGGCGCACCCCAAAACGCCATGATCGCGTCGCCCATGAACTTGTCCGTCGTGCCCCCGTGCCGCACAAGGATGCCGTGCAGCAGATCGAAGTAATCGGATAGGTACCGCGCCACATCGTCGGGCGGAAGCATCTCGCTGATCTGGGTGAAACTGCGGATGTCGCTGAACAACACGGTCAGCTCGGCCGGATGCGCCCCGATCTTTGCGGCTTCCCCCTGCCGAAGCAGTTCGCGAAGGACGTCGCGCGGCACGTAGCGGCCAAAGGATTCCAGCGCCGCACTCATCCGCGCCTGGGCCCCGGCCAGTTGCTGCACCTCCTTCACGCGCGACGCGACCTCGGCCTGCCCGGATAACTCGAGCCGTTGGATGGCCTCGCTGCGATTGACCAGCACCGCAATCGGGCGCGTATAAATCGACGCCAGCCACACGGCCAGAGCGACCGCCACCACCAGGCCGACAACCAGCACCATCACCATCCGCAGTCGCTCGCGGCGGGCCTCGCCCAGGAAATCCTCCTCCGGGACCGATACCAACACATGCAACTTCTCGCCCGCCACGGGCAGGGAACGGAATGCCATCCACAGGTTCTGATCCGGCCCCCGGACCCGCTGAACCAGCGTATCGGGTTGTCCCTGTTCTCGCCAGTGCTGGAGCGAGGCTGCCAGCAACGGTGCCTGGCTGGCGAACACCTCGACCCCGCCTCCGCCTTCCACCAGCTTGCCGGGCGGGAGCCCCGCGCGCCCCGGCCAGCCCAGCACCTCGAGGTCGTCGGTCAACACGATGGCCAACCCATTCGTGGAAGGCCTGACCTTGTCCATGAACGCATCCAGATCGCTGAGCGCGACATCGAAATACACGACCGCGTCCAAGTTCTGGCCCCACGCCACCCGCGTGGCCACCGTCACCCCTCGCGCCCCCGTGATGAAGAACCGGTAGGGCGGCGTCCAGTGCGGCGACAGCGGCCCTCGTCCCTCGGACGGTGAGCCGAGGCGCGCCACCGCCACAGCGTTGGTGAACCAGGGACGCCGACGGGGATCGAACTCGGACGCCTCCCACCACTCCCGCACCAGGTCACCTTCAGCCGTCCATTCCTTCCACAAGGTATTGGTGCCCCACGCCGCCGGCTGAACTTCCTGCGACCACCAGCTCGTGCCGTGGCGGGTCAGGTTGTATGCGTTGCCCTCGCTGTCACCGGCCCCCACCCCGCAGACCTGCGGCAGGCGCTGCAGCATGGGCAGCAGGAACCGGCGAAACCCATCCCAGTCCCGCCACACCAGGGAGCCGTTCTCCAACCGCTGCGCCGTGCTGCCACTGACTCCGGAAACCACGCCAAAGAACACCTCCAGCTTCACTTCCACCAACGCCGTCGCTTGGTCGAGGATGGATCGGGACAGGCTCCGCACCACCTTGTGCCCCGCGTACAGGTTGTTGAATACGATCCCGGCGGCCGTCAATAGCAGCACCGACCCAAACCCAACCACCAAACTGGCTCGCATGGAGAATCCGCGAGCCTTGGGAACCGGAGGCGAGGGAAGTGTCATGGGTCTTGATCTTGAATTCTGGATGCAGGTTGCTCGTTGCTGAATGCAGCAACTCGGCTCATCGTCGCTCCGTTCCTTTCACACCTCGGCCCTTCACATCACCTCCCCAATCTTCTCCCAGCTGCGCGTTCCGCCTGCCTGCCTGCCTGCCTTGCCTGTCCCCATCCCCGATCCGTCACGCCGTGGCCAGCGCGGCATCCAACCGCCGCAACACGCGGTCCTTGCCCAACACCTCGATCAGGTGGTAAAGGCTCGGACCTGCCGTGGCTCCCGTGCAGGCCAGCCGCGTGGGATGCACCAGCACCCCGTTCTTCACGCCGCACGACTTGGCCACGGACTTCAGCGTCGCCTCCAGCGCCTCCGCCTTGAACTCAGCCAGGCGGGCAAACTGATCGCGCAACTGTTGAATGCGGGGTTTGTTGTCCGGTGTGAAATCCCCGCGCAGCGCCGCGGGATCAAGGGAAAGTTCTTCCGTGAAATAAAACCCCGCGTAGGCGGGCAGCTCCGAGAACAGCTTGACCTTGCCCAGGCAGGTCGTGAGCGCCGCGCGCACGTACTCCAACGGCCACTGGTTGGTGTCGGTGCCAGCCCGCGCGAAGGCCCGGACCGCCTCCGCAAAGAACTTCTCGGCCGGCAACTCCCGCAGGTATTCGCCGTTCAGCCACTGCAGCTTGGCCATGTCGAACCGCGCATTGTGCCGCAGCACCTGCGCCAGATCGAAGCGCTCGACCACCTCGGACACCGACAGCTTCTCCCGGTCGTCCTTCGGAGACCACCCGAGCAGGCACAGGTAGTTCGTCACCGCCTCCGGCAGGAATCCTTCCTCGAGGTAGGTCGAGAGCGAGGCGCCCGTGTCCCGCTTGCTCATCTTCGAGCCGTCGCTGTTGAGGATCAGCGGGATGTGCGCATATCTCGGTGGCTGAACCCCGAACGCCTTGAACAACTGGATGTGCTTGGCCGTGTTGCTCAGGTGATCCTCACCCCGAATGACGTGCGTAATCCCCATGTCCAGGTCGTCCACGACGTTCACGAAATGAAACACCGGATGGCCGTCGGACCGGACAATGACGAAATCCGGATCCTCCGCCTCGCGATCCGTGAGTTCGCGTGTCACCTGTCCGACCACCAGATCGTCCATCACCACCGGCTCGCGCGTCATGCGGAAGCGGATCGCGCCGTCCTTCTCGTAGGCCAGGTCCCGGGACAGCAGCGCCTCCACCCGTTCCTGATAATTCCCCCGGCGCTGACTCTGGAAGTAGGGCCCGAAATCGCCCCGGCTGGCGCCCGCTGGATCGGCCGACACCGGCCCCTCATCCCAGTCAATGCCCAGCCAGCGCAACCCCTGCAAGATTACCTCGATCGCCTCCTGGCTGTTCCGCGCAGCGTCGGTGTCCTCGATCCGCAGAATCATGCGTCCGCCGCAATGCCGGGCGTAAAGCCAGTTGAACAACGCCGTGCGGGCACCGCCAATATGCAGGTAACCGGTGGGACTCGGGGCAAATCGAACGCGGACCATGCCCTACGATGACGGACGAATGCCCGGTAAGGCAAGCCAGCCGTGCAGCCACACCAGCCATTCTCATTTTGGCCCGGAGCGCGGCTCCATGAGCCGCAGCACCCCCGCCACGGAAGGCCGTCCTCAATCTTCCAGATGCCTTGTTCCAGGCGCAGCTGCTGCGGGTCGCAGACCCGCGCTCCAAAATGAGAATAGCTGGCAGCCACACGCCCCGAGAGCGGTCGCCGCTCCCAGGGCTCGATTCGCACCCTTGTCATCTGTGCCGTTGCGACCCCTGAACCGCCCACCGGAGCGCGGACAGCCATGTCTGCGCGAGCCTTCTGCAAACGACTTGCGGACAAACCTGTCCGCGCTCCTTTCGCCCGCCGGTTCACGGCCCCAACTCAAGTCAAATCTTTGGAGGCCGAGGCTTTCCATGAACCTCGTAGCCGTGAACTTGAGTCCGCGCCTCATAAATGCCTTGGTCGGCCGACGGCCCGAAACTATAGTCGAGTCATGGTTCACATTGGAATTGGCTACGATGTTCACGCCTTGGTGCCGGACCGCAAGTTGGTGTTGGGCGGGGTCGAAATTCCCCACTCCAAGGGGTTGGAAGGCCACTCGGATGCCGATGCCCTGATGCATGCGATTTGTGACGCCATCCTGGGCGCGGTCGGCGAGGTGGACATCGGCCATTTCTTCCCCAACACGGATCCCCGCTGGAAGGGCGCTCCGAGCCAGGTATTTCTCGAGGAAGCCGCCCGGCAGGTGTTGCTGCGCAATGGGCGGCTGGTGAACGTGGACGCCACCCTGCTGGCCCAAGCCCCGAGAATCTTTCCGCACATCCAGGCCATGAAACGAAACATCGCGGAGGCGCTCGGATTGCCGGAACGCAAGGTGGGCATCAAGGCCACCACCAACGAGGGCCTGGGCTTCGTGGGACGCGAGGAAGGCATCGCCGCCATGGCGGTGGCCGCCGTGGACCTGCCCGAGTAAACGCGGAGCTGGCGCATGCCGAAGGCGGAAATCAGTTGGAAACGCACGACACCCGAGGGGGTGAGACTGCAAATCACGGTCCTCCATACGGGTGGCCGATACCGGTTCTTCTCCCGCGAACAGCGATTCGATCGCTGGGAACCCATCGAGCAACCCCCGATCGAGGACTGGATCGAGCTCCTGGACGCCGTGCAACGCCGCGTGCAACGCCGCCTGCTCCGCCCGGAACAGGAACAGCAGGTGCGCCAGTGCATCCGCGAACGGTTCCCCGAGCAAAGCGTCTGACGGACCGGATGCCGCATCCACGACCCCCTCCGACCCCGCTCCCTGGGAACGGCTGTGGGACGGACGCCATACTCGCAGCGTCCCGGAGACGCGGTCTGGCGCGGGGTTGATTCTGCGTGAGACCTCTGTTGCCGGCTCGAGGCGGCGCCCGGGGACTTGCTGGGGCGCGCGGTGACGGGCGCCCATCGCTCCGGATTCGCGGGGTCCGCGGACCGCCTGGACCCAAAAAACCACTTGCCCGGCTGTCTGCACCCTGCCTATCTTGTGCGCTCTTTCGCCTCAAGCGATTGCACTATGCGACGTCCCAAAGGTATCAAGACCAAGAAATCGATGGCCAAGCGGTTCAAGATCACCGCCAAGGGCAAGGTGTTGCGCGCCTGCGCCGGCAAGCGGCACCTGAACCAAACTCTCAGTCCGAAGCGCCGCCGCAACCTGCGCGGCACCACCACCCTCGCCGAAAGCGATGTCCATCGGGTGCTGGAATCCATGCCCTGGAGCCATCGGGGCTGACGCTGCAATCTTTCACTGACCTTTCACTGACCAACCCCTGACCGACCATGCGAGTCACCAACGGACCAGCCTCACGCAAACGCCGCAAGCGGATGATCACAGCAGCCAAGGGTTTCCGGCTGCGCCGCTCGAAACTCTACCGCTACGCTTCGGACGCCGTGGATCACGGCCAGCAATATGCCTACCGGGATCGCCGCAACAAGAAGCGCACCTTCCGCTATCTCTGGCAGGTTCGTATCAACGCCGCCGCCCGCGCCGCCGGCATCACCTACAGCCGTTTTATCGAGGGCCTGAAAGCCGCCAAGGTCGAACTCGACCGCAAGGTGCTGGCTGACCTCGCCGCCACCGACACGCCCGCGTTCGGCGAAATCGTGAAGGTCGCGCAGCAGGCGCTGAAGTCGAAGGCCGCCGCGAAGGCTTGAACGGCTTTCCACCCTGAATGTTCCGGACGGGCGGTCCCCTCGTGGACCGCCCGTTGCTTTTTCCTTCTGGATTCCCGGTCCACTCTCCTGAATTCTGACTGCATGTCGCTCTTGGACGAGATTGAACCATTGAAGCAATCGGCTCTGGCCGAGTTGCACGCGTCCGCCGACCTCGCAGCTCTGGAGGCAGCCAAGGGCGCCTGGGTGGGGCCGCACGGAAAGTTCACGGCCCTGATGAAGCAGTTGGGCAGCCTGCCCAAGGAGGAGAAGCCCGTCGCGGGCAAAACCATCAATGCCGCCAAAGCCGAGTTGGAATCCGCCCTCACCACACGCCGCGAACAACTGGAACTCCAGGCCGCCCTGCCCAAGGAACCCATCGACTGGACGCTGCCGGGACGCCGCCGCACCCTGGGCCGGCCTCATCCGCTGACGCAGGTCACCGACGACATCGTGCGCAGCTTCCGAAAGATTGGGTTCGTGGTGGCCGATGGACCGGAGATCGAGGACGAATATCACTGTTTCGACGCGCTGAACACCCCCGCCGACCATCCGGCGCGCGACACGCAGGACACCTTTTATGTCCGGGGACACAGGCCCGAAGCTGGAGGTCCGGGACCCTCTGGGGGCGGTCTCGTGCTGAGAACACACACCTCCTCGGTCCAGATCCGGGTGATGGAGAAGCAGCCGCCACCGGTCCGGATCATTGTACCCGGGCGCGTGTTCCGGCGGGACAATGCCGATGCCACCCACAACCCCACGTTCCACCAAGTGGAGGGCCTCTACGTGGACCAAGGGGTGACGGTCGGGGATCTCAAGGGCACCGTGGAGTTCGTCTTCCGCGAGTTGATGGGGCCGGACACCCTGATTCGCTTCCGCCCGCATTACTTCAGTTACACCGAGCCGAGCTTCGAGATCGATTTTAGCAACGCCCTCGTGAAGAAGCTGGGCAAGGACTGGCTGGAGATCGCCGGCTGCGGCATGGTCAACCCGGCGGTATTCGAGGCGGTGGGTTACGACCCGGAAGTGTGGACCGGCTGGGCCTTCGGTTTCGGCATCGAGCGCATCGCCATGATTCGTTACGGGATCAATGACATCCGCCTGTTCTACGAAAACGACGTCCGCTTCCTCAGGCAGTTTTAGAAGGAATCCCCGGCCGAATTCCGCGCGTGACTTGGACCACGGCCTGTGAGAGCGTCTGCGCGCCTATGAAGAGCTTTACCGCAACCATTCTGACCGCGTTCCTGCTAAGCCCCGTCGCGATGATGGGAGCGGATCCGGCTGAAGCCGCTCCGAAGCAGGCCAAACCCCCAACCGAACAAAGAAAGGAAGAGCAGAAGGTGGATACCCAGGAAGTCGCAGTGATCAAGACCAGCGCCGGCACCATGGTCGTGGAATTCTGGCCGGACGTCGCCCCCAAGACCGTCGAGAACTTCAAGAAGCTGGCCCGGCAGGGTTTTTACGATGGCACCTGCTTCCATCGCGTGATCAAGGATTTCATGATCCAGGGCGGCGACCCGCTCACCAAGGACGAGGCCAACCAGGCCCGCTGGGGCACGGGTGACCCCGGATACAAGGTCAAGGCCGAGTTCAATGACCGTTCCCACACGCGCGGCGTGCTCTCGATGGCGCGATCCCAGGATCCAGATTCCGCCGGCAGCCAGTTCTTCATCTGCCACGGCAACCCGACCTTCCTCGACCGGCAGTACACGGCATTTGGCAAGCTGATCAAGGGCGACGAGGTGTTGGAGAAGATTGCCACCACGACCACCGGACCGCGCGATGTGCCGAATGCCCGGCAAAGCATCGACAGCATCAAGATCGTTCCCAAGGACTCGGTCCAGTAACGCGCGCCGGCTCATTCCCATGTTGGAACAATTCTGGGCGGGCACGACCGAGACACTTTGAGCATGCCTCGCCCCTGGAAGAAGCTCGGGTCGAAGCGGGTGGGTGATTTCCGCATCTTCACCATCCGCAGTGACCGCAAACTCTCGCCGCGCACCCAAGCCGAGCATGATTTCTTTGTCATCGACTCAGCCGCCTGGGTGAACGTCATCGCCCTGACGCCGGATGACCGGTTGGTCATGGTGGAACAGTTTCGCCATGGCTCGGACACGGTCGAGCTGGAGGTCCCGGGGGGGATGATGGATCCAGGCGATGCCTCTCCCATCGAGGCAGGCGCACGGGAATTGCGCGAGGAGACCGGCTACGAGGGGCAGTCTGGCCGGCTGATCGGCGAGATCTGGCCCAACCCGGCCATCCAAAGCAACACCTGCTACACCGCCTACTTCGAGCGCTGCGAACTCAAGCACCCCCACGACTGGGATCAGACCGAGGAGTTGGTCACCCGCTTGGTTCCTGTCGCAGATCTGCCCGGGTTGGTCGCGTCCAGCAGGATCAAGCATTCGCTGGTCGTGGTCGCCCTCTACCACTTCGACCTGCTCCGGCGCGGGCTGAAGTAACGCACAACCCCTCGGCCAGCCGGAGCCACCCCCGGATCCATCACCCGATAGTCCGGTCCGTACTGCTCCCGGTAATAGATCGCCGGGCTGAGCGGCGCGGTCACGCTGACCATGGAAGGGGTGTCGGACATGTGGCGCGCACCTAAACACGCGAGCCGTTGCGGACTTGTTCCTTCCTTTCCTCGAGTTCCACCTGAAGCTTCCGCTTCTCGGCGGCGAGCTGTTGTTCGAGGTTCCCGACCTCGACCAGGTCACCAGCCTGGATGGCCTTCGTGATTTCGGCTTTCAGTCCGATCTCCCGCTCGGCCTGACGGGCGGCATATCGCGACTCCAGTTCGGCAATCTGCGCTTTCTGTTCCGGCGTGAGCTTCACCGTGGGCGACTGCTTGTCCAGTCGTTCCATGGCCAATTCGTAGGCGCTTTTCATAAGTCGAGTCAGGAGGCGGATGAACCGCCGAGCTTGGGTTTCCTTTTCCAAGGCCGATCCGGGAACTCGCTTGGTGGAGGCTTCGGTCTTGCCAGTTGCAGATCCGGGTCGCCCGTGGTCTGGCTTTTGGCCTCGGGATCCTCCCGCCAGCCGGCAATGCGGGCCTGCAACCCGTGATGTTCAGCCGTCGCCTTGTCGCCGGCCTTCAGGTAGAAGAGGGACAGGTTGGTGTGCACCAACTGATCCCGGGGGCGCATCGCCTGGGCCTTGTGCCCCTCGGCGATGGCAGCCGCGTAGTCGCCCTGCCGGTAGAGCGCCATGCCCAGAGAAAGCTGGGCGTCAAAATGCGACGGTTCCTCTGCCAGGATGGACCGGAGCCCCGCGATGGCCGCGTCGTAATGGCCACGGCTGAACTCGAACATCGCATCATCGTACTGTGCTTGGAAATCCATGCCGGCACCGTGGGCCGCTTCTGGAAGCCGCTTCCCTCCCGACAAGCCCGAACCTCTGTGCGAGGCCCCCACCACGCGCAGCCCCGCGGACGGCGCGAAAGACTCCCTCCAGAACCGCTCAATCGACGCTACCCCCACGTTCCCTTTGACGCAAGACCGTGCTGGGGGCAGACTAACAGCGTGCTGCAACCCCCGGGAACCTCCCGGCGGCGGCATTGGCCCATGAATAGAGTCCCTATCCAGGTTGTTTGCACAGATTTCGATGGGACCGTGTTCGCCGAGTTTGAACACCACCCCATCCCGCCGTGCCTTGTCGAACAAATCGCCCAACTGCAATCCCAAGGCGTCAAGTGGATCATCAATACCGGCCGGGACTTGTCCAGCCTGATGGAGGCTTTGGGCCGGTCGCACATCACCATCCAGCCCGATTACCTCGTGTTGGTGGAGCGCGAAATCTACGTGCACAACGGCTCCTCCTATCGCAGCCTGCGCCACTGGAACGAGTCCTGCCAGACCGAACACAACCATCTTTTCCGCCAGGTGCGGCTGGAGCTGCCCGGCTTGATCACTTGGATCACCAACACCCACAAGGCGACGGTTTATGAAGATGCCTTTTCGCCGTTCTGCCTGATTGCGGAATCGCCCGAAGACGCCGACCGGATCCACGAGTTCCTTGAATCCTTCGCCAGTCAGATCCCCTGTCTGGCGGTGGTGCGCAACGACGTCTATATGCGCTTCAGCCACACCTCCTACAACAAGGGCACCGCGCTGTCTGAAATCTGTGAGATGCTTGGGGTTCCAGCCCAGGAAACTTTCGCCGTGGGAGACCACTACAACGACCTGCCCATGTTGCAACGACAGCGCGCGGCTTGGCTGGCCGCGCCCGCCAACGCGGTTTCCGCCGTCCAGGAAGCCGTCCGTGACCAGGACGGCTACATCAGCCGTCTGAGCCTGGGCGAAGGAGTGTTCGAAGCCCTGCAATGGTGCCTGACGTCCATCCGGCCTTGACCGCCCCGACCTCCGGCCAAAGCTGGCCGGTGATGCCTTGAATCATTGCCTCTTATTGGCCTAGACCAAGGCTTAAGCCGCTCAAATCTAAGCGCCTCATTTCCAATTGGATAGGAATCTGGTTTCGCGTTTGACAGGTCCCTGCCGAATGATAGTGTCCCCTGACAACCGGGGCGGCACCCCAAAGGTAAGGCCCCATGGCACGTGGATTAGCACTGGACAATTTGAGGTCTTGCATGAGTGATTCGGCAGCCATCCCCGCGGCAACGGAGCCTGGGGGCAGAGGCACAGCAAAAGTTAACGAGGCAGTCATTCGGATTGCCGGCAATTCACAGGACGGGATTCAGGCCATTGGCGGCTTTCTCGCCCGCCTGGCCGGGCGCAGCGAGCAGGAGGTCATGACCTTCATGACCATCCCTTCCACCATCTCCGGTGGACCCTCGATCTTTCAACTGCGGATCGGCTCCGGCGAAGTCCTGAGCGCCGGGGACGAGGCGGATGTCCTGCTGGCGTTTTACCAGGATTCCTACGAGAACCACATTAATGCACTGCGGCCGGGGGGCATCGTCATGCTGGACGCCGACCACGTGAAACCCCGGCCGGAGTGGGAGGGCAAGTATCGCCACGTCTCCATCCCCATTTCTTCGCTGACCGTTGAAGCCATCGGCGGCACGGCGCGGGACAAGGGCAAGAACATCTTTGCGCTGGGTTTGATCGCCCGGATGTTTGATCTGGACGTGCCCAAGCTGGAGAAGTTGGTGAGCGAACGGTTTGGCGGCAAGAACCCCAGCGTGGTGCAGAACGCGATCACCGCCTTCCACGCCGGTTACAGTTTCTCGCTGGGCGCCCTGATGGAGACCTTCAGCTTCAACGAGAGCCTGAAACGGGACCGGGCGCAGGTGGTGATGAACGGCAACGAGGCGCTGGCCTACGGCTTGATCGCCGCGGGTGTGCGTTTCGGCGCCGGCTACCCGATCACCCCCTGGTCGGACATCATGGAAATCCTGCGCAAGGAACTTCCCAAGTACGGCGGCAGCTTCATCCAGTGCGAGGATGAGATCGCCTCCGTCTCCATGGCCATCGGCGGCAGCTACAGCGGCCGTGTGGCCGTGACTGGCTCCAGCGGACCCGGCATCGCCCTCAAGAGCGAGGCCATCGGGTGGGCGGTGATGGCGGAAGTCCCTTTGATCATCGTGGACATCCAGCGTGGCGGACCCTCCACGGGCATGCCCACCAACGTGGAGCAGTCCGACCTGAACATCGCCTGCTTCGGCGGCCACGGCGACGCGCCGCGGGTGGTGCTGGCCCCGAGCAATGTGGAGGACTGCTTCTACACCGCCATCGAGGCCGTGAACATCGCCAACCGGTACAACGTGCCGGTGTTCATCCTGAGTGATCAGGCCATCGCCACACGTATCGAGGCGTTCCCGGAACCGGATCTGCAGGCCCTTTGTCAGGACCTTACGCCGGACTTGTCGCCGGTGGCAGATTACAAACCCTACGACCTCTCGGCTCCGGACGGCTGCGTCAAACGCGTCGTGCCCGGCACGCCTGTCCTGAGCGGGAAGTATCCGATTGCCACCGGACTCGAGCACGACGAACTGGGGCATCCGAGCGGCTCCCCCAAGGTGCATGCGCAAATGACCGCCAAGCGCCGACGCAAGCTGCAATCCCTGGCCAAGACCATCCCAACACCCAAAGTGTATGGCCCCCCGGAGGGCAACGTTCTGCTGGTGGGCTGGGGTTCGACCGAAGGTCCCATCCGCGAGGCCGTGGACCGTTCCCGCGCCGCCGGCGACAGCGTGTCCGCCCTGCACCTTCGTCACCTCAATCCCCTGCCCCTGGGGCTCGACCAGATCTTTTCCGGGTTCAACCACGTGCTTGTGGTGGAGATGAACGATGAGGGTCTGGGAGGTTATGGACAACTCGCGGCCCTTCTGCGCGCACGACTGGCCGACCCGAGGATTCGCGGGATCAACAAGTGTGAAGGCATCACGTTCAAGGTGAAGGAAATTCTGGAGCGCGTGAAGCAGGCCTTGGAGGCCACCCGGAAGGGAGCAAGCAAACTATGAGTGTTTTGACACCGGACATTTCAGGCACCAAGACTGCAACAACCGTCCAACCCCCGGCGCCCGGCGGGGCGGAACGCAAGGCGTTGACCAAAAAGGAGATCGCAGGCGACCATCCCACCTGGTGTCCTGGCTGCGGTGATTTCTCCGTCCTCGCGCTCTATTTCAAGCTGATCGAGAAGCGCAAACTGCACCACGAGAAGATCACCACCGTGGCCGGCATCGGCTGCTCCAGCCGGTTCCCCTACTTCGTGCAGGCACACGGCGTGCATTACATCCACGGCCGCGCCCTGGCCCTGGCCAGCGGCATCTCCTTGTCCCGGCCGGACCTGCATCCGTTTGTGTTTGGCGGCGACGGCGACGCATTCTCCATTGGCGGCAATCATTTCAACCACACCGCCCGCAAGAACATCAACCTCACCTACGTGGTCATGGACAACTGGGTGTATGGGTTGACCAAGAAGCAGACCTCCCCCACCTCCCCGCTGGGGTTCAAGAGCAAGACCGACCCTTGGGGCGCGGTGGACTATCCCATCAATCCCATGAAGCAGGCCATCGCGGCGGGGGCCACCTTTGTCGCCCGCACCACTCACAGCAATCCGAAGCACGTCCTGGACGTGATGGAGGCGGCCATGGACCACGAGGGTTTCAGCTTTGTCGAGTGCCTGAGCGAATGCGTGGAGTTCTACGAGGGCGCCTTCGATGCCTCCAACCCCCGCAAGGGCGGCGAGTTCAACCTGGTGCCCGACAGCCACGACGTTCGCGACGAAATCGCGGCTTACCGGCTGGCGGACGCACCGTTCCCGGGTCATTTCGGCATCTTCTACCAGGTCAGCAAACCGACGAAGAACGAGAAGGAGCGGGAAGTCATCGACTCGGCGCGCGCCAAGGTCAAGGGCCAGGCCGATTGGCAGATTCTGCAAGCCACCTTGGATCGGCTGAAATAAGCACCGCCCTCGCAGGATTCCCGCTTGGCCTTTCCTCCCTCCCAGGGGCAAGATGCCGGTGCTGGGCGAGAAGGACACCCATGAAACAACTTGATGAAATCCTGAAGCAACCGGTCCTGCCCGTGCTGGCCATTGAGGATCCGGCGCGGGCGGTCCCGCTGGCCCAGGCCCTCATGGACGGTGGATTGGATACCTTGGAGGTGACCTTCCGCACCGAGGCGGCGGCGGAATCCCTCCGCCGCATCCGCAAAGAAGTGCCGGCCATGCACGTGGGGGCGGGAACGCTGATCACTCCAGATCAAGCGCGGTCAGCGCTGGACTGCGGCGTGGAGTTCGGTCTTGCGCCCGGCCTTGACGCGCGAATCATCCGGCTGTTCCAGGAGCGGGACATTCCGTTCATGCCGGGCGTGATGACGCCATCGGACATCCAGCGCGGTATTGAACTGGGCTGCCTCTGCCAGAAGTTTTTCCCGGCAGAAACCTCGGGCGGCGTCGCCCAACTCAAGGCCATGGCGGCCCCCTTCAAGAGCTTCAAGCTGCGGTTTTGTCCCACCGGCGGCATCACCCTCGCCAACCTGAACAGCTACCTGGCCCTGCCGGAGGTGTTCATCGTCGGGGGTTCCTGGCTGGCGACGCCCCAGCAAATCGCCGCCGGCGAATGGGCGCGGATCACCGAACAAGTGCGCGCCTCTCTCCTCAAGGCCAAAGAAGTGTGACCGGTCCCGCGCCGCCGCGCCTGCGAAAGCTCGACAGGCTGATGGTGGCCGCGTAAACGAGTCTGACTGCTGCGCGTCACGGACTCGCGGTCCGTATCGCCCGAGCATCAACCCAGCTTGGCCTGGATCTCACGCAATTCCCGCTCGGCTTCACGCACGCGTTTGATCAAGTCCGGCAGTTGCTGCACGGCGATCCACTGACGTTTCATCTGCTTGTCCGGCTGCGCTGGAATCCCCAGCACCGTGCCGCCGGGAGGGATGTCCCGCATGACTCCCGATTTGGCACCCACAGTGACCTGAGGGCCCAGTTTCAGATGATCGGCGATTCCGGACTGCGAAGCGATGACACAGTAATCCCCCAACTCGGTGCTGCCGCCAAAACCGCATTGGCCCATCACGAGGTTGTGGCGCCCGAATGAGACGTTATGCGCCACATGCACCAGGTTGTCGATCTTCGTTCCCTGACCAATCACCGTTGGACCAAGCGCCCCGCGATCAATCGCCGCGTTGGCCCCAATTTCGACGTCGTCCTGGATGGTGACGGTTCCCAACTGCAAAACCTTGCGATGCCGCCCCTCGTCGAACACATACCCGTAGCCGTCGGAGCCAATCACCGTGCCCGCGTGGATGATCACCCGATGGCCCACCTGTGTCCCGGGATACAGAACCACGTTCGGATGTAGGACCACGTCCTCTCCCAGCACACATTGCTTCCGCACATGATTGCCTCCCAGCAATACACAGCGGGCACCGAGCCGGACGTCTTCGCCCACCACACAGTAAGGGCCGATGTGCACCGAGGGATCGATCTGCGCCGAATCGGCGATGACCGCGGTCGGATGAATGCCGCTCGGTTCCTGGTCGGGCGGAAAGAACAGGGGCAACACCTTCGCCATGGCCACCCGGGGATTGGGCACCTTGAGAAGGACCTTCGAGGCGGAGCTGAAGTCGCCGCTCACCAGAATGGCGCTGGCCGCACTTTGCTCCGCGGCGGCGAAATAGGATTCCGACTCGGCGAACGTCAGATCCCCGGGCCGCGCGGTTGCGGCGGCCGCGAATCCGGTGAGAATCACGGAACCGTCTCCCGTGATTTCGCCTCCCAATCGTTGGGCCAGTTCAGCTGCGGTATAGGGCATGAAGGGGTGGGCGCGGGCTATTCCCGCGGCAAGGGCATCATTTGCTGGGCTTCCACATCCCAGACCTTGAGCCTCAGACAACGGAGAATGTCCAGGGGATGAAGCGAGGTGGTCTTGGGCTGCTGCAATTCCGGCAAGGCCCGCAGCACCTCCGGCAGCCGGTAGAATGGAATCCGCGCGTTGAGGTGGTGGATGTGGTGATAGCCGATGTTTCCCGTGAACCATCCCATGATCGGCCCCGTCCGCATGAAGCTCGAGGATTCCAAGGCCGCCTTCTCGTAGGTCCAACCCGATTTGTCAGCGAACTCCACGCTGGGGAAGTTGTGCTGGGCGTAGAAGAGATAGGATCCAATGGCGCAAGCCACGAAATGCGGAACCACCTGGGTGAATACCCATCCCTGCCAGCCAACCCAATGAATCAACCCGGCGGCGATCAATCCATGCACCACCAAGGCCACCAGGCAATCCACACTTTTCTTGGGGGTGTTCCAGAAGGGATAGAGGCACATGCCATGCAGAAAGATGAAGACGTAGCCGAACAGGATGGTCAGCGGGTGGCGGGTGAAGAGATACAACCGGCGCTCGCCAGGGCTTGACTTCAGGTACTGCGCCTTGGTCATGACGGGGAAGGACCCGATATGGGCGCTGCGCAGCTTGGAATTGTGATTGTGATGGTAGTTGTGGGAACTGCGCCAGACGCTGCTGGGACTCAACGCCAGAACCCCGAAAACCCGCATCAACACCTCCGCCACCCGCGACCGGGGCAGGATCGCATGATGTTGCTGGTCATGGTAGATGACGAACAGGCGCAGGACCAGAAGGCCGGCCAGCACACTGAAGAAAAGCCGGACTCCCCAAGGCACGTCCCACAGCGTCCCAGTCAGCGCACCGGCCAGCAAGGCGGCTGTCGAGAGGACGTACCACCAGCTCCGCGCCGTGGAATCAACCGCAAACGGCTTGGTGGCTTTGATCAGTTCAGGTCCGGTTCGCATCAGGGCTTTGGCGGGAAATGTCCAGGCTAGCTGGAAAGCGCCCCTGCAGCGGCAGCTTCCTGGCGAAAGACGAGTTTGCCTTCCTGCGCCACCACCTGGATGGGATCACCGTCGTGAAGCACGCCCCGGAGCAACTCCTCCGCCAGCGGATCCTCGAGATACCGCTCGACCGCGCGCCGCATCGGGCGGGCGCCATAGGCGGGATCGTATCCCTTCTCCACCAGAAAGTCCTTGGCCGTGGCGTCCAGCTCCAGACGGATATTGCGCGCCTTGAGGCGGCTCATGACTTTGGCCACCTCGAGGCCGAGGATCTCGACCAGGTCCGGCTTGTTCAACGAGCGGAAAACCAGAACGTCATCCAGCCGGTTCAGAAACTCGGGCCGGAAGGTGCGCTTGGCCTCGTCCAGAATGCGCTCCCGCATCCTCTCGTAACTCGTCTCGTCGGACGCACTGGCAAACCCCATGGTGCCCTGCTTGCGAATGGTGTCCGAACCCACATTGGAAGTCATGAGGATGATCGTGTTCCGGAAGTTCACCACCCGGCCCACGCTGTCCGTCAGTTTACCCTCCTCGAGAATCTGCAAGAGCATGTTCCAGACGTCCGGGTGCGCCTTCTCGATCTCGTCAAAAAGCACCACGGAATAGGGCCGGCGCCGCACCGCCTCGGTGAGCTGGCCGCCTTCCTCATAGCCCACGTAACCCGGAGGTGACCCCACCAACCGGGAGACGTTGAACTTCTCCATGTACTCGCTCATGTCGAGCTGGATCAACGCCTTGGCATCGCCAAACATCTGCTCCGCCAGGGTCTTGGCCAATAGTGTCTTGCCCACGCCCGTGGGCCCCAGCAGCGCAAACGTGCCAATCGGACGGCGCGGATCCTTCAGGTCCGCCCGGGACCGGCGCAAGGCCTTGCACAGGGCGGCGACCGCGTCGCGCTGGCCGATGACCACCTTGGACATCTCCTCTTCGACCGCCAGCAGGCGTTGGGCCTCGGTCTTCTCCATCCGGCTGAGCGGAATCCCCGTCCACTTGGAGACCACCTGGAGGATCTCCTCCTCGTCCACCGTCACCCGCTTTTCCTCGCGATTGGTGCGCCAATCCGCCAGCACCTTTTCGAGCCTCTCCCGCGCCTGCTTCTCGCTGTCGCGCATGGCGGCGGCGCCTTCAAAGTCCTGGTTCTTGATCGATTTCTCCTTCCGGGCCTTGATCTCCTCGATTTCAGCCTCCAAGGCCTTGATCTCCGGCGGCCGGGTCATGGTGCCAATCCGGGCGCGGGATCCCGCCTCATCCATCAGGTCGATGGCTTTGTCCGGCAAAAATCGGTCCGTGATGTAGCGGTCGGAGAGCTTCACGGCCGACTCGATCGAACGGTCGGTGAACTCCACCCGGTGATGGTCCTCGTACTTGGGACGCAACCCCTTGAGAATCAGCACGGCCTCATCGAGGGAGGGCGGATCCACCTTCACGGACTGGAAGCGGCGTTCGAGCGCGGCGTCCTTTTCGATGTACTTGCGATATTCGTTGAGCGTGGTGGCGCCGATGCACTGCATCTCGCCGCGGCTGAGCGCGGGCTTGATGATGTTCGAGGCGTCCATGGTGCCTTCCGCCGATCCAGCCCCGACAATCGTGTGCAACTCGTCGATGAACAGGATGACGTTCTTGGCCCGCCGGATCTCGTCCATGACGGCCTTGATACGCTCCTCGAACTGGCCGCGATACTTGGTCCCGGCCACCATCAACGCCAGGTCCAGGGTCACCACCCGTTTCTGCAAGAGGATCTCCGGCACGTTGCCGGCCGCGATTTCCTGGGCCAACCCCTCCACGATCGCCGTCTTGCCCACCCCAGCCTCGCCCAGCAGAACCGGATTGTTCTTCGTGCGACGGCACAGGATCTGAATCACACGTTCGATCTCGTTCTTGCGCCCGATGACCGGGTCCATCTCGCCCTTGCGCGCGATCTCGGTGAGGTCGCGGCCGAACGCTTTCAGGGCCGGGGTGCGAACCTCGCCTTTCTTCTCGCCGGGAGTGACCTTCTCCACGCCTTCCGGCGGCTCCTCCGACCCGGCAAAATTGGGATCCAGCTCGCGCAAGGTCTCCTGGCGGCAGGCTTCGATGTCGATATCCAGGCTCTTGAGCACCCGGGCGGCAACGCCGTCGCCCTCGCGGAGCAATCCCAGCAGGATGTGTTCGGTGCCCACGTAGGTGTGGTTCAGGGCCTTGGCTTCCTTGGCGGCCAGCGCCAGCACCTTCTTCACCCGGGGCGTGTAGGGAATGTTCCCAATCATCTTCTGGTCCGGACCCGTCCCCACCTGCTTCTCGACCTCAAGGCGAACCGTGTCGAGGTCCAGGCCCATGCGCTGGAGCACATTGACCGCCACGCCCTGGCCGAGCTTGATCAGGCCCAGCAACAGGTGCTCGGTGCCAATGAAATTATGGTTGAACCGGTCCGCCTCCTTGCGCGCCAGCGCCAGCACCTGCTGGGCGCGCGGGGTGAAATTGCTCATGGCTTCATCACTCATACAGCCTCGCTATCATGTGTTCTTGTCCGAACCGTCGTCCTGGCGGGCGGGCGGAACGATCATTGCCGGACGTTTCACGTCCTTCAGTTGCTGTCTCAGCATGTCTGCTCGCAGCACGTCACGTTCCTCGCCACTAAGCCGCCCGCCCCCCTTCAACCGTTGCAGGTGAGCAGGCTGCGTCACCATGAACAACTCGTCAACCACAGCCCGCTCCACCCCGGGGAACACCCCCAGCTCCAGCCCCAACCGCATGAACGACAGCAGGTTCATGGTTTCCTTCGACGAGATGCTGTGCGCGTTGGCCAGCACTCCGTAGGCCCTGCCGATGTGATTATACACCGTCTTGGGAGAACGTTCGAGCAACGTTTCACGGGCATTCTGCTCGTGATGGATGATCTGCTTGAGCACCTTCTCCAAGCGCTCGATGATGCTGGATTCCGCTTCGCCCAGCGTCATCTGGTTGGAAACCTGGAAGATGTTGCCCAGCGCCTCGGTGCCTTCCCCATACAAACCGCGCACGGCCAACCCAAGCTTGTTTACGGACTGGATGATGGCGTTGATCTGGTCGGACAGCACCAGGCCCGGCAGATGGAGCATGGCGCTGACACGAATCGCCGTGCCGAGATTGGTTGGGCAGGCGGTAAGAAAGCCCAGAGTCGGGCTGAAAGCATAGTTGAGGGAGCCCTCGATCTCGGTGTCCACCGCGTCAATGATTTTCCAAGCCTGCTTGATCTGAAATCCCGGCAGGAGCGCCTGCATGCGCAGGTGATCCTCCTCGTTGATCATCACGCACACGCTCTCGTCCTTGCTCAAGACCAGTCCGCTGCCCACGTTCCGGGCGGCGTGCTCGCGGCTGATCAAATGGCGCTCCACCAGGATGGTCTTGTCCAGCGCGCTCAACTCGTCCATCGCCGTGGCAAAACCGTCCCTCATCAACGGCAGGGATTCCACGGCGGGGCGAATGGTGTCGAGCACCCCTTGACGCTGATCCTTGCGGGAAGTCCCGGGGAACGGGCAGCCCGCAAGGTTCCTGGCCAGCCGCACCCGGCTTGAAAGGACGATCTGGTCCTCCGGCCCCCGCCGGCGGGCCACCTCCGAGGGGGGCGCCAAAAAATCCTGCACGCTCCTTTTCACGAGGCGGGCTCCGATCCCGGTTGCCCGGCTGAAAGCGCCTTGATCTCGTCACGCAACTCGGCCGCCCATTCAAACTTTTCCTGCTCAATGGCCTTGGCCAGGTCGCGCTGCAGGGTCTTGAGCCGGTCGGTGGTGTCGATGGCCTGCTTACGCTGCTTGAACCGGGCTGGCACCTTGCCCATATGGCGCACCCCCTTGTGCATGGACTTCAACAAGGCGGTCAGGCCGTCCGAGAAATGATCGTAGCAAGCCGGGCAGCCCAGCCGGCCCGTCTTCTTGAAGTCGGAGTGCGTAAAACCACACACCGGGCAGGCGGATTCCTGATCTCCGGAAGCCCGTTCGACTTCCTGGGAAGCGCCCAAACCCAGGAGGAGATCGGCCAGCGAGAATGCCGCCGGATCATTGACGCCCTTTTCCTTGGCGCATTCCTCGCAGAGATCCACCTTCTGGATATGCTCACCCGCAATCTGGGTGAGATGCACGGTGGCTTCCCGCTCTTTGCAAACGCAGCACAACATGGCTCCTACCGGTATATCGGCTCCCCGGAAATCTGCGTCAAGGCGTGGTAGTCTGCGACCAGCCTGCGCGTGATGCGTCCGGGCCGACCCGACCCAATCACGCGTCCGTCAATCTTCACCACCGGCACCAACTCAGCCCCCGTGCCTGTCAAAAAGCATTCCTCGGCGTTGAAAAGGTCGTAACGCGTGAGGTTCGACTCCTCGACCGGCAGACCCGCCTCGCGGGCCAGGTCCATGACCGTGGCGCGGGTGATCCCGTAAAGCGCCCCGGCATACAGCGGCGGCGTGATCAGCCGGCCTCCCTTGAGTATGAAGAGGTTGTCCCCCGTGCATTCGGCCACGAATCCCTCGGAATTCAGCATCACGGCCTCCTCGCACCCGGCGTTGTTCGCCTCGATCTTGGCCAGGATGTTGTTCAGATAGTTCAGGGACTTGATGGCCGGATTGAGCGCGCTGTGGAGGTTGCGAACCGTGGGCACGGTGATGATGTCCAGGCCGTGCTCATAATAGGACTTGGGATACAACTGGATCTTGCCGGCGATGATGATGACCGACGCTTTCTTGCAACGATTCGGGTTCAACCCCAGCGTCCCCGGACCGCGCGTCACCACCAGCCGGACGTAGCCGTCCCGCACCCGGTTGACCCGGCAGGTCTCGACCACCGCCCGGCTGATCGCCGCCCGTGACAGTGGAATCTTCAGCAGCAACGCCTGCGCGGAACAGAACAGCCGCTCGATATGCTCGTCCAACTTGAACACGCGCCCATTGTAGGCCCGGATGCCTTCAAAAATCCCGTCCCCGTACAACAGCCCATGATCGAACACCGAGATCTTGGCGTCACGCTCAGCGTAGAATTGACCGTCAATATAAACCTTCATTCGAAAAGACCCCGCCAGCTTATGAAACGGGCTCTGCCAATAGCAACCTCCAAAGCCCCAACTCGCCCGCGAAGAAAGCGACCTGCGAGGACCGCCGGCCAAGGTGAATGCGGCCACTGACCCCGCGCCCGGGCTGTCACCCGCAGAGCCTCGCATCCAGGCCCGATCGGGCAGCCAGCCTTGCGCAGCCGGCCTCAGGACCCCAGCGCAAGCTTCGGATAGCGCCAGCCCGCAGGAACCAGCGCGCCCGCCCGCGCGGATTCAACCCGGCTTTCCCACTCCCGTATCATCTCCAGCACAGCCCGCAGGTCCAACTGGTGGTGCCACACCGGGTAACGCCCGAGGTTGCGAGCGGCCAATTGCAGCAAGGCGGTGCAGGGCGGCATCCGGCCCTTCTGCAGATGCACAAAAGCCCCTGCCAGCTGAATGAGGCCCTTGTAGAAATCCCCGTCCGCCCCTTGCCGGTCCAACAACCACAGATCCTCCAACACCTCGTGGGCCTCGTAAAACAACTCCCGATTGAAACAATCGAAATAACCCAGGTACCGGGCATCCAATCCGCGCCCCCCAAACCCGGCCACCCGCCCGGCAATCCTGTCGCTCTTGTGCGTCACGCCCGGGACCCTACCCCGTTTTGGCCAATCGGCAAACCGCTTGCCTCGGACGCTTCCTGGACTAAACTCCGCCGCCCGTGCTCGACCTGCACACGCTCAATCCGCAACAACGCCAGGCGGTGGAAACCCTCCGCGGCCCGGTGCTGATCCTGGCCGGCGCGGGCACAGGCAAGACCCGCGTCATCACCTTCCGCATCGCTCACCTCATCCGCAAGGGAATCGCGCCGGACCACATCCTGGCGGTCACCTTCACCAACAAAGCCGCGCGTGAAATGCAGGAACGCGTCCGCACCCTCCTTCCCAAATCCCGCGCGTACCACGCACCACGCAACGCTGATGACGCAACACGCAACACGCCACACCCCTCCCGCCCCACGATCTGCACCTTCCATTCCCTCTGCGTCCGGATCCTGCGCCAGCACATCCATCGGCTCGGTTACAAGCGCAACTTCGTGATCTACGACGAAAGCGACCAGCTCAGCACCATGAAACGGGTCCTGGCCCAGATCGCCAGCAGGGCCGACAAGGTGGATCCAGCGGACGTCCTCGCCCTGCTCAGCCGCTCCAAGAACAATCCCGCTTCCCAGGCCTTCAACCCCCAGGACAAAGTGGCCGCCATGCTGGACCATGTCCGCGAGCGGTATGCGTCGGCCCTCAAGGCGTGCAATGCGGTCGATTTCGACGATCTGATCCTGCTGACCCTCCGGGTGTTTCGCGAGCATCCGGACGCGCTCGAAACCTGCCGCGAGCGTTATCAGTACGTGATGGTGGACGAGTACCAGGACACCAATGGCGCCCAGTTCGAGCTCGTCCACGCCCTGACCTCCCAGCACCGCAACCTCTGCGTGGTCGGCGACGACGACCAGAGCATCTACGGCTGGCGCGGGGCGGAAATCGCCCACCTGCTGGACATGGAGAAGCATTACCCCGAGGTGAAGGTGATCAAGCTGGAGCAGAATTATCGTTCCACCACCACCATCCTTGACGCCGCCAACGCCATCATCCGGCACAACGTCCGCCGCCGCGGGAAGACGCTCTGGTCGGCCAAGGGCCGGGGCGAGCCCATCACTTTCCAGACTTTCGACACGGACACGCACGAAGCCGAGGGAATTGTCGAGGAGATCGAGTTCCAGCGGATGGCCCGGCGGGTGCCCTGGGGTTCACAGGCGATCCTGTTCCGCACCAATCAACAGTCGCGTCCGCTGGAAACCGCCCTGCGCCAGGCGCGAATCCGCTACCGCGTGGTCGGCGGCCAAAGCTTCTTCGACCGGCGCGAAATCCGCGATCTCCTGGCCTACCTGAAGCTCTTTCTCAACCCGCACGACGACGCCAGCCTGTTGCGCATTGCCAATGTCCCCGCGCGGGGCCTGAGCGACGCCACGCTGCAGAAACTGCTCGCCGAGAGCCAGGCGCATCATCACTCCGTGTTCAGCACCATGACGGATCCCACCGTGGTCGCCGCCCTTGCGGCCCGGGCCCGGGAATGCATCGAGGAGTTTGTCGGGTTCGTCAACCGCACGCGCGCAGCCTTGCACGAACCCGGACCAGCCGACCACCCCACCGCCCTGCAAGACTGGGCCGCGCGATTCCTGGACGAGATCGGCTATTTCAACGAGTTGCGCCGGATCGAGAAGGACACCGAGAATGCCGAGAGCCGTGTGATGAATCTCAAGGATCTGATCGCGGACCTGGACGGAGACCGCTTCGCCGGGCAGACGCCCCAGGAACGGCTCGAACGGTTCCTCGAGGACGTGGTTCTGGACGCCGAGCGGGACGAGGAGGAGGACACGAAGACCGACCAGGTCACACTGATCACGATGCACAGTTGCAAGGGACTCGAGTTCCCCCACGTGTACGTGGTGGGCCTCGAAGAGGGCCTCCTGCCCCACTCCCGCTCCAAGGAGGAGAACACCCTGGACGAGGAACGCCGCCTGTTCTACGTGGCGGTCACCCGCGCCCAGGAGTGCTTGACGCTCAGTCATTGCCGCTCCCGCAAGCAATACGGCCAACCCGTCCACGGCCACCCCTCGCAATTCCTCCAGCACATCCCCGAAGACCTGGTCCAACACGCCTCCGAACGCGAGGCCAAACCCGTCAGCATCGAGTCCGGCAAGAGCATGTTCGCGGCCCTGCGGCAGTCGCTTGGATGAGCAGACCGGACTTCGAAAACTGAACCGATCAACCAAATGAAAAAGGCCCACGGATGGAAACCCGCGGGCCATGATACAGGCGATGTGCCAAGGCTCAGGGAAGATCAGGCAAGACCACGTTATCGATCACGTGCACTACACCATTGCTTGCTTTGATGTCTGCCGCGACGATCCCAGCTTCCCGGCCCAGATTGTCAGTGAGAACGCCGGATTGCTGACCCAGAAAACCGCCATCCCGCATGCGGATCTTCTTTGCTTTCAGAACATTACTGGAATCCCGCAATCCTGGTGAGATGTGGTATTCCAGGATCAAAGTGAGCAATTCGGTGTTTCCAAGGACATCACCGACCTCAATGCCAAGTGCCTCCAACTCCTCAAAGGCAGCCTCGAAGGCCGCATCGGTAGGCGCAAATACAGTGTTCTGACCATTCGAAGACAGACGGTCGAGAACCGAACTGTCCGCAGCCAGAACCGCCTGAAGAAGAATGTCGAAGTCACCTTCACCATCCTCATCCAGATCTGGATTAGCCACCACAAGGTCGGCCACAGTCGGACCGACCTTCGGACTTGCCTGCAATGCAGCAGCCAAGAAGGTTTGTGCCATGAGCACACCGCTCAGTGCCACAGTTGTAATCAACGCATAACGTTTCATAGGTATTCAGCCTTTCCTGTTTTGTTTATGTTTGTGTTTATTTTGTGTCTAACAAGTGTCTATATTCGCACGGGTTCAATTCCTGTCAAATGGAAAATTTCCCCATGAAAACGCTGCACCATTGCAGTTCGCACGGGTCCGCTGCCCCGCCTGTGGTGTGTCGGCCAATCCGCTTCAAGGAAGGTCAGAACCGGGCGGTTTTCGGATCATTGGCCTGAACGGATCCTCATGAACGGCTGATCCTTGTGATCTTTGAAGTCCCTCGACAACCCAACGCCGGCAATCCTAGACTGCGCCGATGTCGTTGAACGGCAAACCATTGGTCATCGCCGGACGTGAGTTCGCTTCCCGGCTGATTCTCGGGACGGGCAAGTTCGCGTCGCCGGAATCCATGCGGGATGCCTTGGCCGCCAGCGGCACGGCCATGGTGACGGTGGCGTTGCGACGCGCGGACCTGAGCGGGCAAAAGGATCCGTTCGCCAACATCCTCGAGTTCATCGACCCATCGCGTTACCTCATCCTGCCCAATACCAGCGGGGCAATGAATGCCGGGGAAGCGGTGCGACTGGCCCGGCTGGCGGCCGCCGCCGGCCTGCCCAAGTGGGTCAAGCTCGAGATCCATCCCGACCCTCGCTACCTGCTGCCCGACCCCATCGAAACCCTGCAAGCCGCCGAGATCCTCGTGCGAGAAGGCTTCACGGTGCTGCCCTACATCAACGCCGATCCCGTCCTGGCCAAACGGTTGCAAGACGTGGGCACGGCCACCGTGATGCCGCTCGGGTCGCCCATCGGATCCAATCGCGGTCTCCGGACCCGCGACCAGATTCGCATCATTCTCGATCAGGCGACCGTGCCGGTGGTCGTGGATGCTGGGTTGGGTTCGCCCAGCCACGCCGCGGAAGCCATGGAGATGGGCGCGGACGCGGTCCTGGTGAACACGGCCATCGCGGTTTCCTCCGATCCCAACCGCATGGCGCGCGCCTTCCAGGCCGCGGTCGAGGCGGGCCGGGCGGCCTATGAAACCGGTCTGGCCCCGGAACAGTTCCAGGCCAGCGCCACCAGCCCGCTCACTGGATTCCTTGACACCCCATGAAACCGCCGACCATCTCGCGTGACCGTGTTCGGGCCCTCCTGCAATCCGCCCGTCGCTGCCGGATCCTGGTGGTGGGCGACGTGATGCTCGACCAGTTCGTCTGGGGCGAAGTGTCGCGCATCTCGCCGGAAGCGCCCGTGCCCGTCCTCGATTTCAAACGGGAAAGTTTCATGCCGGGCGGCGCCGCCAACGTGGCCCGCAACCTGAGTTCCCTCGGACTCTCCGCCCGCCTGTTCAGCGTCGTCGGACGCGATCCTGCCGCGCGTGAACTCATCCATCTGTTGCGCGGGCAAAAGGTCGTTTGCGCCGGCCTGTTCGCCGTCCCCGGACGCCTCACCAGCACGAAGACCCGGGTGGTGGCGCATCAGCAGCAGGTGGTGCGCATCGATCGCGAGAGCCGCGACGGAATCGACTCCACCACCTCCCGCCGGCTGTTGCAGCGCGTCCGGCAGGAACTCGCGTCCGCGGACGGCGTGATCGTGGGCGACTACGGCAAAGGGGTGGTGACTCAGGGCCTGC
Source organism: Verrucomicrobiota bacterium (assembly GCA_025457615.1). Lineage (GTDB taxonomy): Bacteria > Verrucomicrobiota > Verrucomicrobiia > Limisphaerales > DSYF01 > JALOTU01. The sequence goes on along the minus strand of JALOTZ010000004.1, from coordinate 41,446 downwards.
TGGACGGACTGCGGGGGCTCTGCCGGAAACGTGGGGTCTGGTTAAGCATGGACCCCAAGCCGGTCCACTCGCTGGACTTGAAGGGATTGTCCCTGATCACGCCCAACCGGAAGGAAACCTTTGAACTGGCCGGGCTGCTGGACAACACCCGCCAGACGAATCCGCTCAAGGATCGCAACCTGATGCTGGCGGTAAATCGATTGCTCGACCGGCTGCAACCCGCCCTGCTTCTCGTCACGCTGGGCGAACAAGGAATGCTGCTGTGCCGGCGCCATGCCAGCCCCCTGCACATCCCCACCATCGCCCAGGAGGTGTTCGACGTTTCCGGAGCAGGCGACACCGTCATTTCTGCCTTCACCGCCGCGATCACCGTCGGAGCGTCGCCGGTGGAGGCCGCGTTGATCTCCAATCACGCCGCGGGCATCGTCGTGGGCAAGATCGGTACCGCGACCGTCACGCCAGAGGAATTGGCCCGCAGTTTCGCCTGACCCCCGCTCGCATGTCCGCTGCGAAAGTCACCGTGGAACTCCTGAGAGCCTGCAAGGCGGCGGGAACCCGGATCCCGTCCCTGACCACCTACGACTACCCCATGACGCGGTTGCTCGACGAGGTGGGCGTTCCCCTGCTCCTGGTGGGCGACTCGCTCGGCATGGTGATCCTGGGCCATCCGGACACCACCCACGTCACGATGGCCGACATGCTGCATCACGTCCGGGCCTGCGCGAGGGCCAAGCCACGGGCATTGCTGGCCGCCGATCTTCCGTACCGAAGTTATGAAACCCCCGATCAGGCGCTGGCTAATGCCCGCGCCCTGCTGGAGGCCGGCGCGGAAGCCGTCAAGGCGGAAGGCGGACGGTCCATCCTGCCCCAGGTCCGCACCCTCACCCACGCGGGGATCCCCTTCATCGGCCACCTGGGCATGCTTCCGCAACACGTCCTCGAGGAAGGCGGTTACCGCAAGAAAGGACGGTCGGAAAGGGAAACCGCCGCACTGCTCGCGGACGCTGAGGCATTGGTCGAAGCCGGCGCCTTTGCGATCGTGCTTGAATTGATCGTGCCCGAGGTGGCAGCGCAACTGACCAGGCGCGTGGTCGTGCCGACCATCGGCATCGGGTCAGGGCCTGGTTGCGACGGCCAGATCCTGGTGACGCACGATCTGCTGGGCGCGTTCCCGTGGTTCACGCCCCGCTTCGTCCAGCCCAAACTGGACGTCGCCACGCCCATCCGGCAGGCGGTTACGGACTGGATGGCGGAGGTGCGCGGATGAAGGGTCGATTGATCGTCAAGGGTTGGAGGCTTGCGCTGGCGTTGGGGTTCCTGTGCCTGGCCGGATGCGCCTCCAAGGGGAAACATCCCACACCGGCCCAACAACAGTTTGCCGCCGGACAGGAATCGGCGTTCATGATGCTCCAGCAAAGCGGCGTTTCCGTCGTGCGCGTCGTCGGCCCTTTCCAGCGTCCCATCCTCGGCTGGACCGCCGGCATGACGGTCTCCCAAGTCATCCTCGAAGCAGGTTACCTCGAATCCCGTCAGCCCAGTCGCATCCTCATCCAGCGCGGCCCAACCGCCCTGACGGTGGATCCTTCGCAACTGCTTGAAGGCCAGGACGCCGCGGTGGAACCCGGCGATGTGATCCACGTCTTCCCCTGAACCCGTGGGAAGGTAGATGGGCCGCGCTGCGCTCGGCCCGGCGCCGGGGCACCGGCGCCCTGCCAGGTTCATGGCCCCAACGCGCGATCTCTTGATCGTCGAGGCTCCCCCTGAGCTTCCTGGCGGGACCGCGAGTCTGTCCACCTTCTCCAGATACCCACCGCCATTCCGAAGGCCACTCGCACTTGCGCCGCCGCTGCGGCTCACGGAGCCGCGCCCCAACAACGGACCGCGGGTCCATGACCCGCAGCAGCCCCACTGCTCCACACGCCCGCGATCTCATCGCAGACCACCCGCACCTGCGTCCCCACTGCGGCTCACGGAGCCGCGCCCCGAGGCCGTGACTCGCCCCCTCCCCCCCTTGCCCTGCCGCAGGTGATTGATTACTGTCCCGCCATGGAATCGAACCACGTACCTGACACCGCCGTTCCGCCTCCGCTGACGCCTCCGCCAGTCATCGCCCCCCAACCGGCCAAGCCGGTCAAGCGCAAGGGCCGCGGCTGGATGGTGGCCGCGTTGATCCTGCTGCTGCTCCTGGCGGTCAGCGTCGTCGCCAACTTCGGCCTGCTCATCGGCAACGCGCTGCCTTGGCAGCCGGCCGGGGCTCATTCCGGCGCCCCCAAACTTCAGGAAGTGGTGGTCGAAGACAACGATGCCCGCGACAAGGTTGCCGTGATCGAGGTGGAAGGCATTATCACCAGCCAGTTGTTGGACGGACGCCACAACATGGTGGACGTCGTCGAAGCCAAGCTGCGCCATGCCGGCGAGGATTCGCATGTGGTGGCCGTGCTGCTGAAGGTGGATTCGCCGGGCGGTGAAGTCCTGGCCTCCGATGACATCTATCGCAAAATCCAGGAGTTCCAGTCCGAATACGACATTCCCGTCATCGCCTCGATGGGCGGCCTGGCCGCGTCCGGCGGCTACTATGTCTCCGCCCCCTGCGACTGGATCGTGGCCAACGACCTGACCATCACCGGCAGCATCGGCGTGATTCTGAGCACCTGGAACTACCGGGGATTGATGGACAAGGTCGGGCTGGTGCCGCAGACCTACAAGAGCGGACGCCATAAGGACATGCTCAGCGGCTCGCGCAATCCAGCGGAGATCCCCCCCGAGGAACGAGCCATGTTGCAGGGGTTGATCGACGAGGTTTACGCCAAGTTCAAGAACATCGTCAAAGAAGGCCGGACCGCCGCCTACGAGCACAATGACGGCGAGGGCCGTCCGCTCGTCGAGGACTGGGCCCAATACGCCGACGGCCGGGTGTTGTCCGGAACCGAAGCCTACAAGCTGGGATTTGTCGATGAAATCGGCACCTTCGACCAAGCGATCGATCGCGCCCTCGAACTGGGCGGAGTCAGCAGCGCGAACGTGGTCCGCTACCAGCACATCCCCGACATCTCCTCCCTGTTTCGTCTGTTCGGCGAAGCCAGGGCACAGTCAGTCCGCATCGACCTCGGGCTCGACCTTCCCAAACTCGAACCGGGCCGCATGTATTTCCTCAGCCCCGACCTGATGCAGTAACCAGCAAGGATACTGGATCAATACTGGCTGCGGTTTGCGGGAATGTGTCGGTCCCGACGATTTGCAGCTCTTGATTCGTTCCTCAGGCCAGGCTGCAACTGACTGCACCCGGCACGTTCCCGGCAGCGCCAGGGTTGGCTTCGTTCAGGCCGGACCGCCCGCCGTCACCGCTTGGTCTTGAGTCCGGGCGCACAAACCGATCCGGCGGGCGAACTCCTGCGCCAATACCTCGTAGGCCGCCGCCCCGGCGCTGTATTGGTCGTAATGGATGATGGGCTTGCCGTGACTGGGCGCCTCGGCCAGCCGCGTGCTCCGCGGAATGAGGGTCTCGAAGACACGATCACCGAAGTGTTCCTGGACTTCGCTGACCACCTGCTGGGACAGCCGGGTGCGCGCGTCGTACATGGTCATCACCACCCCGGTCAGTTCGAGCTCGGGGTTCACCGCGTTCTCACGCAACTGCCCCAGCACGCGGTTCAGGATCGAGATCCCTTCCAAGGCGTAATACTCGCATTGCAACGGCACCACCAGCCCGTGCGCCGCCGCAAAAGCGTTCAAGGTGAGGATGCCCACCGACGGCGGGCAATCGACGAGGATCAAGTCGTAACGCCCAGCGTCCACGACAGGCTGCAAGGCCAGCTTGAGTCGGCCCAGATGATTATCGAGCCGTGGCAACTCGATGTCCGCTCCGCACAGGTCCACCTCCGACGGCACCAGGTCCAGACGCTCGAAAGCGGTGGGTTTGATCTTGTCCGACAGCCTTCCCTCCCCCAGCAAGGCGTCATAGGCGCTGCCCCCGGTCAGTTTCTCGGCGCCCACGCCACTGGTGGAATTGGCCTGGGGATCCAGGTCCACCAGCAGGATCCGGTGGCCCAGGGCGGCGAGGCAGGCGGCCAGATTGATGGCGGTGGTGGTCTTTCCCACCCCTCCCTTCTGGTTGGCCACAGCAATGACTTTGGTCGGCACGCCGACGGTGTACGGCATGGGCGCACTGGTTTCAAGGATTCAGGGGAGGTGTTGCAGCCATTCTCATTTTGGAGCGCGGGTCCGCGACCCGCAGCAGCTTCGCCTGGAACCAGGCCGCTGGAAGATGGAGAACGGCCTCCCGTGGCGGGGGTGCTGCGGCTCATGGAGCCGCGCTCCGGGCCACCATGAGAACTGTTGGGGCATGTGGCCTTCCCGCGAACCGCTGCCGGAGCGCGGGTCCGTCCACCCTCCGTAGCAGCGCTACTGCGGGGGACGGGCGACCCGCAGCAGCTGCGCTACGCCGGGCTTCTACAAAGGTTCGCTGACCGATCCGGCCTTCGAGGTCGCTGCGGCTCATAAAACCGCGCTTCCTCCGGAGGACGGGCCACGCGGTTGAGAGTTTCTCTGGATTTCCGGCCGGACCCTGCTCATCATGCGCCCATGAAGCTGATTCTATCGATGCACAACCTCAAGCGGACGCGGGCCATTGAAAACCATGTGATCAAGCGCATTGAAAAGCTCGATAACAAGGATCGGTGGGCCATTGATGCGCGCGTGACGCTGGAGTTCGACAAGACGAAGGTGCCGGAGCGCCAGTTCAAGTGTTCCATGCGGCTCTCTGTGCCCGGGCCGGACCTGTTTGCCGAGGACGTCGAGGGGGACCTGTATGCCGCCATCGACCTGGTGACCAAGAAGATCGAGGGTCAGATTCGCAAGCGCCACAGCAAGTACAAGGCGCGCAAGCACACCCAGGCCGCGCGCATCAAACGCGAGCGGCAGGAGACGGCGTAACCGGTGCAACCTGCGGCGCCGCCACCGCGCGACCGCCTGGCGATGCCAGTGGCCACTTCGGCAGACCCCGACCTCCTCCGTATTCCGTTCCGTCCATGACGGACACCGTTCAACATACGCGCCCTGAGCGATCCCTGCTCCTGCGCGCGCGGGTGGCCTTGCCGATCGCCAGCCGCCCGATCCGCGACGCCGGCATTTTGATTTCCGGCCGCCGGATCGCCGCCATCGGCCGCTGGCGCGCGGTGGCACGCGGCCACACCGGACGGCGCATCGACTTGGGGGACGCCCTGGTTCTGCCCGGTCTGATCAACGCACACTGTCACCTCGACTACACGCACATGGCCGGGCTGTTCGCCCCGACCCGCCACTTCACGGACTGGATCAAACAGATCACGGTAACCAAGCAGACGTGGTCGGATGACGAGTTCCGCGACTCGTGGCTGGCCGGGGCGGACATGCTGTTGCGCACCGGAACGACCACGGTGGGGGACATCGAGGTGGTGCCGGGGCTGTTGCCCGGGGTCTGGCGACGCACGCCGCTGCGGGTGTTCTCCTTCCTCGAAATGACCGGCATCCGGAGCCGGCGCGATCCGGGGGCCATCCTCGACGAGGCGCGGCGGCAGATTCGCGTCCTGCCCCGGGGGCGGTGCCACGCCTGGCTTTCGCCTCATGCGCCCTACTCCACCAAACCGGAACTGCTGGCGCGCAGCGCGGAGGTTTCGCGGCAGCTGGGCTGGCCGATGACCACCCACGTGGCGGAGTCGGCCAGCGAATACGAGATGTTTGCGCGCGGCCGGGGCGAGATGTATCGCTGGCTCAAGCGCAACGAACGCGATATGTCGGATTGCGGCCACGGATCGCCGGTGAAGCAGCTTCACCGCAGCGGCGTGCTGGGTCCGCACCTGCTGGCCATCCACGTGAACTACCTGGGCCGGGGCGACGCCCGGTTGCTGGGGGAGAGCGGCACGCACGTGGTGCACTGTCCGCACAGCCACACTTATTTCCAGCACCGCGCTTTCCCGTACGAACCGCTGCGGGCAGCCGGGGTGAACCTTTGTCTGGGCACTGACAGCCTCGCCAGCACCCAGCCCCAGCCCGGCACACCCGCCGAACTGAGCTTGTTCGCCGAAATGCGCGAGTTCGCCCTGCGCCATCCCAAGGTCGCTCCAGCCACCCTCCTCCGCATGGTCACCGTCAATGCCGCGAAGGCACTCGGCCAGGCGGGTCGGCTGGGTGAACTTTCAGCCGGCGCGGAGGCCGATCTGGTGGCGGTTCCGTTCGACGGCAGCGCGCGCGACGCCGCCCGGGCCGCGGTCCACTTCGACGGGCACGTTCGCGCCAGCCTGATCCGCGGCCGCTGGGCCATCGCGCCGGCCTGACCGGGGAGTTTCGACTCGCAACCCGCCTCAACTCGCCCGTAGCTTCCCACCGTGCTCTCATTCGATGCCGAACTCCGGACGGAACTGGCCGCCCTGCAAAAGGCGGGGTTGCTGCGGGAGTTGCGTCGGGTGGACACGCCGCAAGGCTCGCACGTGACGATCGGGGGACGACCCCTGCTCAACTTCTCGTCCAACGATTATCTCGGGCTGGCCAACCATCCGGCGCTCAAGGAGGCCGCGGTCCGGGCCAGCACGGATTTCGGGGCCGGCGCCGGAGCGTCCCGACTTATCTGCGGATCCTTGGCGCCCTTTCATGAATTGGAAGAAGTCCTCGCCGCCTGGAAGGGCACGGAAGCCGCCCTGACGTTTTCCACCGGCTATGCCGCGGCGCTGGGAACATTGACAGCGCTGGTCGGCAAGGACGACATCCTCATCCTGGACAAGCTCGTTCATGCCTGCGTCGTGGACGGCGCGCGCCTGTGCGGCGCCAAGCTGCGGATCTTCCGTCATAACGACCTGGAAGATCTCGAAGCCAAACTTCGCTGGGCGGCCGCCCAATCCCGCCACCCGTCCACCCGCCGCACCCCTGCTGCGGGGGACAGACAGCGCGCAAGCCGGACCCTGGTCATCACCGAGAGTGTGTTTTCCATGGATGGCGATCGCGCGCCCTTGGCGGAGATCGTCGCCCTGAAGGAGCGGTACGGCGCCTGGCTGATGGTGGATGAGGCGCATGCGACCGGACTGCATGGCCGTCGGCGATGCGGATTGGCGGAGGCGCTCGGGATCAGTGAGCACATCGAAATCCAGATGGGCACGCTGGGCAAGGCGCTGGGATCGAGCGGCGGTTACGTGTGCGGCCACCGCGCGTTGATCAACAACCTCGTCAACCGCGCCCGCAGCTTCATCTACAGCACCGCACCCGTGCCCGCCGCTGCCGCCGCGGCAACCGCTGCCGTCCGACTTGTTCAATCCAACCACGGGGCCACGCTGAATGCCGCACTATGGGAACGGGTGTCCGAACTCGACGCCGCGATCCGCACTCCGCGCTCCCCGCTCGGCAGCGCCATTTTCCCCATCATCCTGGGCGACGAAACCGCCGCCCTGGCGGCTGCCGCCGCGTTGCGCGAGCAAGGCCTGCTGGTGCCGGCCATTCGTTACCCGACGGTGGCGCGGGGTGCGGCGCGGTTGCGCGTGACCTGCACCGCGGCTCATTCGCGCCAGGATGTCGAGCAACTGGCCGCAGCGCTGCACCGCATCCCCCGCCTGTGAATCGAATCGCCTTCCAGAGTCCTTTCCGCATCGGCAGGGCCGCGCTGCGCGCGGCCGCGGCGCCGGCACGCCCGCGCACGATCACCATGGAAATCCCTTTCGAGAGCCACGACACTCGCTAGCCCATGCACCGAATCGCCCGCCTTGATCAGCGCTACGTCTGGCATCCCTTCACGCAGATGCGCGACTGGCTCCGGCGCGAGCCCATTGTGATTGTGCGAGGCCAGGGCGCGATGCTCGAGGACGCCCAGGGCCATCGTTACCTCGATGCCAATTCGTCCATTTGGACCAATCTTCACGGGCACAATCATCCGCAACTTAACGCCGCCCTGCGGCGTCAGTTGGGAAGGATCGCCCACTGCTCGGCGCTGGGCCTGGCCAACGAACCCGCCAGCCGCCTGGCCGAAAAGCTGGTGCAGGCCGTGAACGCTCCGTTCAGGCAGCCCGCAACAGGCAACCCAAGCAACCGGCGCCAACCCCCGGGCATCCCAACCCCCTCCCGCAACCCCGAGCTGTCCAAGGTCTTCTTTTCCGACGACGGCTCCACCGCCATGGAGGCAACCCTGAAACTTGCGTACGAGTATTCGCGCCGCACGGGACGATGTCGCCGCCCTCGCTTCCTCTCGCTCGGGGGAGGCTATCACGGCGACACCCTCGGGGCGGTGGCCCTGGGGCACATCGACCTGTTCCACCAGGCCTGGAAAGGACTGCTCTTCAAGACCGACCGCGTGATGGCTCCCCACTGTTACCGGTGTCCGTTCAACCGGGCGAAACCGGAGCGCGCCGATGCCCGGGAGTATCGCCGGTGCCACTGGGAGTGTGTCGAACGGGTGGAAACTGCCTGCGCCCGGCAACGCAGGCGGGGCGAGCCGTATGCCGGGTTCGTGTTCGAACCGCTCGTGCAGGGTGCCGCCGGCCTGATTGCGCAGCCGCAGGGCTGGCTGGCCCGCGTGGCTCGGATCGTCCGCAGCCACGGCACCTTGCTGATCGCCGATGAGGTCCTGACGGGCTTCGGCCGGGCGACGCCTGCGGCCGGCCAACGGTGGTTCGCCTCCCACGGCGAAGGGGTGCAGCCGGACCTGATGGCGTTGGCCAAAGGTCTGACGGGCGGTTACCTGCCCATGGCCGCCACGCTGACCACCCAGGCGGTGTTCGACGCCTTCCTGGGGGAGTATGACGAGTTCAAGACTTTCTTCCACGGTCACAGCTATACCGGCAACCCCTTGGGAGCGGCGGCAGCCCTCGCCAACCTCGAGTTGTTGAGCCGACCTTCGACCCAGCGCGCACGACAAACCGTGGAAACCACGCTGCGTGAGTCGCTCTCAGACCTCTGGACCCTGCCCAACGTCGGCGACATCCGTCAGCAAGGCTGCGTGGCGGGGATCGAACTGGTCCGGGACTGGCGCACCCGCCGTCCGTTCGCGCTGCGCGAGCAGGCGGGCATCCGGGTTTGTGAAACGATGGCGCGCCACGGCGTCCTCACGCGCCCCATCGGCAATGTCATCGTGCTGATGCCGCCTTACTGCGCCACCACGGCGCAGGTGCGGAGAATGGTCCGGGCGCTGCGCAAGGCGGTGCAGGAAGTCTTGGGGTCAGTTTGAATCCTTCAGAATGCCACTCACGCGCCCGCCGCCGCGCCGCGTAGGCCGAGCTGCATGACTCGCTCGAATTGCTTCGCCGTCACCGGCAGGACAGACAGCCGGGATTGCTTCACCAAAGCCATCTCCTTCAACACCGCATCCGCCTTGATCTCGGCCAACGCGACCGGTCGTTTCAAGGCTCTCACCGGCGCCAGATCCACACAGCACCAGTCCCCTTCCTCAGCCGTGGCGTCGGAGTAAGCCGCCTTGGCCACCCGGGCCACGCCCACAATTTCCCTGCCCGATCCGCTGTGATAGAACAAGACCTCGTCCCCCGGCTTCATCTCCCGCAGGTTGTTCCGGGCCTGGAAATTCCGGACGCCGGTCCAGGCCGTCCTCCCCTCGCGCACCAGGTCCGACCAGGCGTAGTCCCCGGGTTCCTGTTTCACCAGCCAGCAATTCATGGCGCGATCGTGCGCGGCCACCGAGCGGCCGTCACGTCCGAAATCGGGGGGTCACCCCGGGGGTGCATCGGGCCGCATGCCCGGCGCCCGAGCGCGGCCTTCAGGCCGCTTCAACATCCGGCGGGCACGCGATGAAACGCTGGTTCCGTGGGCTTGCGAATGCTGAAGCGGCATCAATGCCGCGCCCCGGCCAGAATTGCGTTCGAGCACAGTGTCAAGATGCATCCCACCCCGGCGCCTGCGTCGCGACTAAACTCTGACTGGCTTTTCCGCGTATCGCTGTGCCGTCGTACTCGTCGTAACAAGTCGGAAGCCCTACCGACCCCCGGCGACGTTCTGCCGGGGCCGCTCTTTTCCAAATTCGAGCGAGGTTGTCCATACGGGCGCAGTCTGAATAGACTCCGTCATGGATCTGGCTGAACGCCTCACCGACCTCCGTCAGCGCATGCGCGCCGCCTGTGCCCGCGCCGGGCGCAGTTTGGACTCCGTGCAACTGCTGGCGGTGACGAAGATGCATCCGCCCGAAACGGTGGATGCCGCCGTGGCCCTGGGCCTGACTTTGTTCGGCGAGAACCGCGTGCAGGAGGCCAAGGCGAAGATTCCCCTCTGCTCGAGCCGCGCCACCTGGCACATGATCGGCCATCTCCAAAGCAACAAGGCGCGCGACGCGGTCGAGTGGTTCTCCATGGTCGAGGGGGTGGACAGCCTGCGGCTGGCGCAGGAACTCGACAAACGCGCCGGACAGGCGGACAAGGTTCTCCCCGTTCTGCTCGAAGTGAATGTGGGGGCGGAGGCCAGCAAGTCCGGGTTCAATCCCGACATCCTACTCGCCGAACTGGAGCCGCTCGCCGCCCTGCCCAACCTCCGGATCCAAGGCCTGATGACGGTCCCGCCGTGGAAACCTCAACCGGAACAGGTCCGTCCCTTCTTTCGAGCCGCCCGTGAACTCAAGGAACGTTGCGAGGCGCGTCTGGGCGAGCCCCTGCCTCATCTGAGCATGGGGATGAGCGGCGACTTCGAGGTGGCCATCGAGGAAGGCGCCACCCTCATCCGGATCGGCACGGCGCTGTTCGGTGAACGTCGCCAAGCCCCCTGACCCATCACCCCGCCACTCCATGACTCCCTCGCTGCGTCGCCCGCCGGCCACGCCTTTCCACTTCCATTCCCGCACGCACGGCCTATCGTGGGGGGCGTGACAGCGCGGACTTTTGCGAAGGAAATCAAGGCAGCCCTGAAAGCCTACGACCACCACGTGGTGGCCTTGGGCAAGTCCAACGAGGAATTCAAGGCCGCCCTGGATTCGTTGGTGGCCAAGGCAATCGATGCCTATCAGCGCCGGGGCGAGGGCATGCGCCACGGCATCGCGCTGGACAAGGAAATCACCGTCATCCTGAGCCAGTCGGACGAGGAGCGTCCGCTGTGCGGCATCTATTTCAACCTCCATTCCCCCTACCACCGCCGGGCGCTGCCCAAGACCGTGAAACCCATGGGCGAACCGGAAGCCGGCCCCGGCGGTTCTCCCTGACCCGGCGGTTCCGGTCAGGGGTTCACAGCGCGAACTTTGTGCTTCGCGGAATTCTATCGCTGAAAGCGAGTCTGCGAACACGCTCTCTCAACGGTCCCGCACCTCGTCGTTGACGCGGCATTCGCCGAGGGCGATGTCCGCCACGGTGTGATCGTCCTTCTGCGGACCGGTAACTTTCAGGTCCGCCACCTTCAGACCCTGTCGATAGACATACAAAGGCGCGCCCTCGGTCGGCATGCGGCCCAGCGGAAAGCGCAGCACCACAAACCGGCCGACCTCATTAACCGACACCACCGCTCCGGTGAGGGTGGTGTCAGGCGTGACGATCAGAGCCGGCTTTTCCACGGGCTTGACTGTCGCGGTCGGGGCTTGCGCTTCCTGGGCCGCTGCCGGTTGGACCGGCCGGGACGGTGGGGCCACCGCCGATGGCACGCTCTCCGGGGCCTCGGTGATCGCGGGCGATCCGGAAGGCCCGGGGAGTTCCGAGTAAAGCGGCTCCGTCTTGGGGGTGGAGCACCCCGCCATCATCGCCGCCGTGAGCCACACGCAGGAAAACCACACAGCCTTGGACACATGCATGGACTGAGTTAAAACGCGCACCCTGATGCCGTCAATCCACATTTCCATCCGCCTGCCCATCCTCGGTGAGGATCGTGTCTTCGTGCTCGTACGCCGGGGCGCAACAGCAGAGCAGCGTCTTCCAGAACCGGGGCAAGGCAGGCGCTCCGCAGCCGCGCAGCCAGGCGCCGGGGCACCGGCGCCCTACCAAGGTTCAAGGGTTCCTTGCGCGCGCTTCCTCGTCCGGCGAATTCTCCCCGGGCTGACCGCGTTGCATCCCCTGCCCGATCGTAACCCCAACGATGATCAACACCATCGCGACGCCAAAGGTCGGGGTGATGGGTTCGCCCAGGGTCAGGTGCGCCCAGGTCATCGTGCTGATGGGAATGAGATTGTTGAAAAGGTAAACGCGGCTGGTCGGCCAGCAACGCAACCCGTGGTTCCAGAGCCAGTAGGCAACCACCCCGCCCCCCACCACGCAATAGCTCTGAACCAGCAGCAGGGAACCTGACAACGGCAACGACGCCGACCGGAGTTCCCAAAGCCCCGGAACCATCAGCCACAACCCCGCCCGCCACATGGTATGCGCCGTGATCTCCGCGCCGGTTAGTTTTGTGCCCAGCTTCCCGCATTCCCGGCCGTACCAGGTCCAGACCCAGCCACTGCAAAACGCCGCCACCTCGCCCGGCCAACTCGCATCCTCGACGTTGAGCGCCGGCAGAAACAGCAGGATCACCCCGCTCAACGCCACAAGGGCCGCGAAGTAGCGTCCCAGCGCCACGCGGTCGAACCTCAACCCCTGCTCCCACAACGCCGCCCACACCGGAGCCGCCCCGAGGTAGAGCGCCACGTGCGACACCGGGATTCGCCGGACGGCCCATTGGAACAGCACGATGTAGAGCGCCAGCACCAACCCGCTCCGCAACCAGAGGTCCCGCCGGGCGGAGGCCTCGAACTCGCGCTGCGGCCGCATCCGCCCCGCCCAGCGCAGCCCCACGTGCAACAGCGCACCCGCCGCCAGGAACCGCATCGCGCCCGTCAGGATCGGCGGCCAGTAACCCAGCAGGAACTTCGTCCCCGCATTGCTCGCGCCCCACAACACCACGGCGAGGACAAGACTCCCCGCCAGTCCGGCATGGCTCCGAGCATTTGGCATCCGCGCTTTATCGCAATCCGCACCGCGCGGGAAAAGGGAATTTGTTTGACCGCCGGCGCCGACGCGCCAGATTGGCGCCATGGAACATTCCCCCGGCTTCCTGAAATTGGTCAACGCGGCGCGGGCCCACGTGGAGGAAATCTCGGTGGCTGAAGCGCGGGCCCGACTGGCCGCCAACCCGCGCGTGGTGCTGTTGGACGTGCGCGAAGATCATGAGTGGCACGCGGAACACGCGGCCGAGGCCAGGCATTTGGGCAGGGGCATTCTCGAACGCGACATCGAGCGGCTCATCCCCGATCCGGGCGCGGAGGTCATCATGTATTGCGGAGGCGGCTACCGGTCCGCCCTCACCGCCGAGGTCGCCCAGCGCATGGGTTACCGGAATGTCCGTTCGCTTATCGGCGGCTACAAAGCCATGAAAGCCGCCAGCTGGCCCATGAAAGCCGGAGCCTGACCCTCGACCTTGCAGCCGCGGACGTCAGTCCGCGCCATCTCTTCCGCTCAACGCTTTCGCCATTCCTTCACCTCGGGTTCCGGCAAACCTTGCGCGCGGAACGCGGTGCGGAAATGCATCTTGGACACCCGCCGCAAGGCTTCGACCCCCTTCTGCTCGAACAGCTCCCGCGCCGTCTGATCCACCTCCTTGGAGGCGCCTCGGGGCAAGCGGACGCCCCCTTTCTTTTCCAAGGCGGCCAGCCGATCAATGAACTCGGCCCGGGCCAGGATGGACGCGGCGGCGACGGCCACATCAGTCTCGGCTTTGTGCCGCTGCACCAGCTCGATCTCCCGGCCCAACGCCATGATTGCCTTGCCCACCGTGTCCTTGGTGGCGGCGAACTGATCGCTGATCGCCAGTTCCGGGGGAGGCTGCAGCCGCGCACGATGTTCCATCAGGTTCTCGATCACGCGCGCATGGCCCCAAGCCAGCAACCGGTTCACACTCCTCAGCTTGGCGAACAACCGGTTGTACGCCTCGTTCCCGATGGGCACCACCGTGGAGACGCACCCGGGCGTCTGCCGGATCTGTTCGGCCAGCGCGCGCACCTTCGCATCGCTCTTGATCAGCTTGGAATCGCGGATGCCCGCGCCCGCCCACGCCCGGATCACCGCCTCGTTCACATACACCCCAGCCACACACAGCGGCCCAAAGAAGTCGCCCTTGCCGCTTTCATCCACGCCAATTCGCGGACGCAGCATCTCCGGATTCAACACCTCCTCGTATCCCAGTTCCGCCCGCTCCAGGATCTCCGGTTCGAGCACGAACTCGATGAACTCCCGCGTCGCCTTGCCCTGCACCACGAGTTTGCCGCTCTCGTAGAACACAACGGTCAGTTTGTCCTTGGACGCGGCAAAGCGGGCGTAAGGGACCTCGCGAAATTCGTAGTGCCGGTCGCGCAGCAGCATTTCCAGCTTCGCCGCCTCCGCCGGGGTCAGTCTGCAGGTATGACTGGTCAGGGGATCCACAATGCTGGCGGATGCTAGGCGCATTGGCTAGCCTCCGCAATCATGCGCGACCGACTTTCCCCGGCTGACAGACGCAAGGCCCGCACCGTCACATCCCGGTTGATCGGGTGGTTTGCGGGTGCGGCGCGGGATCTGCCCTGGCGGCGCACCCGCGATCCCTACGCCATCTGGGTGTCGGAAATCATGCTCCAGCAAACCCAGGTCAAGACCGTCATCCCGTATTTCGAGCGCTGGATGAAAGCGCTGCCCACCGTCCAATCCCTCGCGCGCGCCTCCTCCCCGCGGCTGCACAAGTTGTGGGAGGGACTCGGCTATTACCGCCGCGCCCGCAACCTCCAGGCCGCCGCGCGCGTGATTTGCGCCGAACACGACGGCCGATTTCCGGAGCAGTTTGAGGCGGTGCTCGCCCTGCCCGGCATCGGACGCTACACCGCCGGCGCCATCTGCAGCATCGCGTTCAACCAGCCCACCCCGATCCTCGACGGCAACGTCATCCGGGTCCTCACCCGTATGTTTGGGATCACCACCGACCCCCGGGCCGCGCCCGCCAACGCCCGGCTTTGGCGCCTGGCCACTGCCCTGGTCATTCACGCCACACGCAACACACAACACCAAAATCCCTGCTCCGCCCTCAACCAATCCCTCATGGAACTCGGGGCCACCGTGTGCACCCCGCGCAACCCCAACTGCGCCACCTGCCCGGTGCGACGGAATTGCATCGCCCATCACCGCGGACTCACCGCCTCGATTCCCCGTCCGGCAAAGCGTCCGCGCATTGTGGAGCTGCACCAAGCAGTTCTGATCCTCGAACGCCAGGGGTGCGTCTGGGCTGTGCGCCGAGCCGCCGGCGCGCACAACACCGGGTTGTGGGAATTCCCGCTGCTGGAGGAAATCCTGGGCAAGTCGCGCGTTCCCGGCGCCCCGGCTCCCAAGCCGGACGGCGTCCTGGACAGCGCCGGACACCTCGGCACCTTCAAACACACCATCACGCACCATCGGATCACGGCCCGGGTTTACCTGCGGCGGAACGGTCTGGACGGGCTCAGGCTTCCGGAGCCAGGCCGATGGCTGACTGGAGCCGGATTACGCCGCGCCCCGATGTCCGCCCTGCACCGCCGCATCGCCGATGCGGTGCTCGGGTGATCGCATTCCCTGCGCCTGCGCCCTCGCAAAGCGTCTGGATTACCCGATCAAGGTTGAAACCATAAATCGTTTTCACCTGTGCCGGGGAAGCCCCCCGCTCGTTGCCACGCGCCGTCACGTGATACCACCCACTTGCCCGCTGGATTCGTATCGACCTCGCCATAGCCCCTTCCCTTCCCCATCCGCCCAACCCTCCTCAAATGTGAAATGTGAAGACCCCGATTCACTTCCAATCAAACGTATAGCACCAAGCGAAAACCTTTACGATCTCACCAGCTATCGAGGGATGCTTCAGTTTGAACTGCTGGGACGCCAACTGCTCCATCTCCTCAATATCCGCGGCAACCAGACGCGCATCAGACGAATAGAAGTCCTCCTCTAGGGACTTGATCAGGGGAAGTAGCTTGGCCGCGACTACGTTCCCAAAGTGATTCACCACTCGATCATCATCGCGTTTCGGCGTCAAACTTTGCCCCCAGCCGGTCCAAATGCGAACCGCTTCGATCAACTCAGGGGAATTGAGGTTATTCATCGTGACCACAGCAAGACCTCCGCTCCTGTTTCTGGGTTTATGGCACGGATTGATTTCACAGCCGGATTTGCCTTGAGCGCGCTGAATTCATCCACCCACACAGCGCCAAGTCGTGCAGCATCCCCTTGGAGAACGCGAACGTTACCCTTTGCGCCAGCTGCAAACTCAGTTGAGGCCCACCGCCACGCTGCAACCGAGGCGGGATTACTGGCATCCCAAGTCGGAAGCTTGATTCGCCTTCTCGCGAAGGTTGTCTCGAGTGTCGCCCCTCCATGTTGCGCCGCCCATTTAGCTGCCCTTTCAGCTCCACCCTTTCCAATTCCCGACCAGAAGACGGCTTCGTCAGCCGTTGTGGCAAGTCCAATCTCCGTCGCCCCTCTGAATCCAAGTCTTCCCGCCAGGGTGTTGTAGCGCGTGGTGAGGTGGGCGATGGAGGTTTGGGTTTCCGTCAGGGCCAGGCGGGCGGTCTGGACGGAGGTTTCGGATCCTTCGATCAGGGCGGTTTCCAGGCGGGCCCAGGCGGTTTCGGCGGCGAGCCAGCCTTGGCGGAGTTGTCCGGCAGCGCGGTTGAAGCCGGAGAGCAACACCTCGGGCGACCAGCGCAGCAGGTACGGGCTGGCTCTTCCCATCGCCCAAACAGCTCCCTTTCCCGCGCCGTAACCAAACAGGCCCCCTACAGCGCCTTCCGCAAAGTCTTCCCCAATCCCTTGATTGGCCGCGTCCAACGAACCCCACACGTTTGCACCGCCGGAAGCCGCCCCCACCCCGCGTGAGATGGATCCCACGATGGCGGTGGTGAACCCGCCGATGAGGCTCACGTGAGCCACTTCGGCCAGGGTCGTGTTCCCGGTCGGGTCCACACAGTTGACCGGATCGTTTCCGCAATAGGTGTACTTGTGCAGACTCGCCGGGTCCGACCCGAAGCCTTCGAAGGTGTCCGGGGTCCAGAACCGCCCGGTGTCCGGGTTGTGATAGCGCGCCCGCAGATAATACAGGCCCAGGTCCGCATCATACTCCTCGCCGGTGAACCGGTAAGGATTGGGCGTCGGGCGATCGGACAGGCAAGACTGGCCAAGGAGGCTCCCGAACGCGTCGTAGTCGTAAGTGTCGGTGACGTTGCCCGCCAGGTCGGTCAGGTATCGGACATTGTGATGGCCGTCGTAGCCGTAAACGCTGGCGGTCCAGGCCGGGGCGCCTGAACCGTCGTCGCTCAAACGGTCCTGGGTGAGCCGGGTATGGCCATAGGCGAAGACGGCCTGGAGGGTGGGAGGGGTGGGAGGATGGGAACAGTGCTCTTCGAGCACCTGCGGGTAACCCGTCGGGTTCAGATCATCCAGGACGTAGAACGTCGTGACCGTGTTGGTGGCGGTGGAAACGGTCTTGAGCACGTGGTTGCCGTCGCCGTCATAACCCATCTCCACGGTTCCCAAGGCCGTCCGGCGGCTGACCAGGCGGTTTTCGAAGTCGTAGCGGTCGGCCTGGGTTTGCGCCAACCCCGCGCCGAACAGGGTGTTGCCGTTCGCGTCATAGGTGTCGGTGGTCAGCCGGTCGTTGGCGTCGTAACGCAGGATCTGCGGCGGGAGCGGCGGATTGACTCCCCCGCGACTGAGCCGGTTGCCGGCCCGATCATAACCGTAGGTCAGCGTGGATGCCTGCACGCCGAGCCTGAATTCCTCGCCGGTCAGACGGTAGAGGTCGTCGTAGGTGTAGCGACGGCTGCCGGATGGAGGTGGCGGGACAAGGAGTGAAGCGACGAGCTGTTCGCCGGCCTCGAGGCGGTGGCCGGCGGGTCCAAGCGCGTACGTGTAGCTGGCCACGGAACCGGACGACCGGCGGCTGAACAGGTTGGTGAGGCGGTTCAGCGAGTCGTATTGGTGGAGCTGCGAGAGCCCGTTCGGGGACGTCCAGTGCTCGAGGTTGCCGACTGGGTCGTACTGATAGGCGGCGCGGCCCAACCGGGCGTCGTGGACAGCGCCAAGGCGGTTCAAGGCATCGTACTCGTAAGCCACCGCCGCTCCGTTGGGATCCGAGGAAGCGACCTGGGTCAGATTGCCGTTGGCGTCGTAGGCGTAGTTGAGCGCGACGGACAATCCGACCGCCACCCACGTCCTCACCTTTTCCACCAACCGATTGCGCACGTCATAGCGATAGCGGGTGGTGCCGGTGGCGTCGATCATGTTTGTGCGCAGCCCGAGCGGGTTGCAGGCATAGGTCACCGTGGGCTCGCCCCGGCGCGGATCCGGGACCTTGGCCAGCAACCGGTCCATCGCATCGTATTCGAGGGAGGTCGTATAGCCGCTGAAATCGGTGTGCTGGATCAACAAGCCGGCCGGGTTGTAGCTGGAACTCTCCACCTGTCCGCCGGGGAGAGTGCGCCGGGTGCGCCGCCCCATGGCATCGCAATCGAAGCTGGTGGTGGAGCCGTTCGCGTCGGTCTGGCTGATCTGGCGCCCCAGTTCGTCATAGGCGTACCGCGTCACCTCGCCAAGCGCGTTGGTCACGGCGGTGAGGCGGCCCAGGTTGTCGTAGCTGTAGGCGGTAAGTTTGCCAGCCTGATCCTGCTGATGCGTGCGACGACCGAGCGGGTCCAGCCAAGTGGTCTGCGTCGTGCCATCAGCGAACACGGTCTGGACACGGCGATTGAGCGCATCGTAGCTGAACCGCGTGCTGCGGCCCAACGGATCCACGCTGGCGGTCAGGTTGCCCGCCGCATCATAGATGCTGCGAGTCACTTCCCCGAGGGCGTTGGTCACCGCCACCGTGCGTCCGGCGGCGTCGTAAGTGTGCCAGGTGGTGTTTCCCCGCGCATCGGTGCTCGCCAATAACTGGCCGGCCAGGTCGAAATGGCTCGTGACCGTGGCGCCGTCGGCCATCACCGTGCGCCACAACCGTCCGTTCGCGTCGTAATCAAACCGGGTGACCTGACCCAGCGCGTTCGTGGAAGTGGTCAACCGGCCTTCCGCATCGTAACCGCGGCTGTCGCTGCTCCCGTCCGGATACGTCGTGCGCGTCAGGCGTCCGAGCTCATCGTAGTCCAAGACCGTCTGGCGTCCCAGCGGGTCAACAGCGACCGCAGGCCTGCCGAGGGCGTTGTAGAGGGTGCCGAAGGTTGAGCCATCCGGGCAAACCGACCGGGTAAGGCGGCCTTGGGCGTCGTATTGGAACTCGGACGTGAGAGTTTCCAGCCCCGTTGCGGTGGTGCGCGTCGTGGTTTGAGTCAGCAGGCGGCCGTGGGAGTCGTGGACGTAATGGGTGGCGTGACCGAGCGCGTCCAGTTCGCGGGCGAGGCGTCCCAGTCCGTCGTATTCGAAGCGGGTGACGTGGCCCAGCGCGTTGGTGATCGCCACCGGCAAACCCTGTTCGTTGCAAGCCAGCCGGGTGACGTGGCCGAGCGGATCGCGCACCGACACCAGGTTGCCGCGGGCGTCGAAGGTATTGGTGACGGTGTGGCCACGCGAGTCGGTCACGCTGGTCACGCGCCGGCCCGGGCCGTAGGTGAAGCGCGTGCTGTTGCCCAGGCCGTCCGTGGCGGACAACCGGTTGTCGAGCGCGTCGTAGGTGGAGGAGTTGGTGCGCCCGAGGGGATCCACCGTCTGGAGCACGTTCCCGGATTCGTCATAGGTCGAAAGCGTCTCACCGCCTTGCGGATCGATCTCGCGCGTCACGTTGCCATGGTCGTCGTAGTCGAGGATGGTGACCTGGCCAAGCCGGTTGGTGACGGATTCGCGCCGGCGCGCGACGTCGTGGCCATATTTGATGGCGTGGCCGAACGCGTCCCGGTTGGCCACCAGGCGCCCGCTCGGATCGTACTCACACCGGATCGGCGTGACGCCCCTCGCGTCGGTGATCCCGGTCAGGTGATGGGGGAAGGCGGGCTGGTCATAGGCGTAGCCGTTGGTGTTCCCCACACGGTCGGTGAAGGCGATGAGATTGCCATTGGTGCCGTAGCCGTAGGCCAGCCCGTGGCCAGCCGCATCCACAATGCGGATGATCCGGCCTGTCGGGTCGCGCTGGAACGCGATGGTCAGGCTGCCGGTGCCGGCGACGGTGTTCGTCCAGGTCAAGCCGTCGGGCCTGACGACGAGCATGTTGCCGTTCGCATCGGTGACACTCTGCAGGCCGTCGATCTCGTCGATCAAGTATTGCCGGCCATCCGGCGAGGTGTAGCGGAAGAGCGTCGGGTAACGGTCGAGCTCCTCCTGGCTGGCCATCGCATTGCCGGAAAAGGCATTCAAGTCGTAGAGGTGAACGGTCCCGGGAAAGCCTCCCTCGGCGATCAGGAAACCACCGTCCGGTTCATCGTAACCAGCCGGCACGAGGTGCCCGCGCGTGTTGCCGATCGGGGTGAACCGCCACTGTGGATACCGGATCGGGACCAGCGCCTGCACCATCGGGTCCGGCTCGAAGGCGAACTTCTCCTGGCGTCCGCCCGGAAACGTGAGGGTGACCAGGCGCGGGCGGACGGGATCAAGCGCATAGGTCGGGGCCAGCCCGCCGGAGGAGGTTGCCTCCCAGTTTCGGCCCAGCGGGCGATTCTTCTGCAAACGGACGTTGCGGATATCGAGTGTCCAGCCGATGCCGAAATCCCCGCGGATCCCCGCCGCGGCGGCCCGGCTGTCGTAAGTGCGGGTCACTTGCAGCGGCAGGCCGGCGGACGGGATGGCCAGGTCCTCGAACGAGAGTGTGAAATGGCCGACCTTCAGGTTGCGATCCACGATCAGCGTAACGGGCTCAGTGATGGCGGAACGGCCCAGGGTATCGGTCACCGTGAGCCGCAGTTCGTAGAGTCCGTTGAGCAACAGCGTGGGATCGAAGACCGCCAGCGTGTTGCTGACGACCGCGGTCGAGCCGGCGGCGAGGACGGTCCAACGATTCTCCGCATCCTGACCCTCTCCCCCGACGGGGGCGAGGGAATCGTCACCGGCCATCCGATACTCGATGAGGTAGGAATCGAGGACGGCGCTGCTGGCGGTGCCGAGGATAGCGGCGGGCGCGGTGATGATCGATGCATCCGCCGGGGCGGTGATCTGGGCGACGGGCGGTCCGGCGGCCACGACTGTGACCGCCACATCGTCCGAGTTGGTGAGCGAGCCGTCATGCGCGACGAGGCGCAGAGTGTAACCGCCTTCCGCGCTGAATGTGGCGCGATAGACCCCGTTGAGCGTGCTGAAGGAGACCACGCCGGGGCCACTCAGTTGCCTCCAGGCAACCTGGAGGAGTCCTTGTTCGAGTCCGTCATCCGAAACTGCGGTGGACAGAATCGCCGGCTCGGCCAACGCCACGGTGAAGTCCGGGCCTGCCTGGACCGAAGGCGGCGCGTTGGTGCCGGGGCGGACAGTGACCGTGAGTTCGTCCATGACGGACCACTCGGAATCATCGGCCAGGAGACGCAGGACGTAGTCGCCCGGCGCGCTGAAATAGGCCAAAGCCAGCGGATCGCTGGCGTCGGGCACGAACGTCACGGTGCCCGGGCCATCCACCTGGCTCCAGGTGGACGCGAGCGGATAGCCGACCGGCAGACCGTCGTCCAAGACCACGCCCTGCAACAGGGCCGGGTCGGGTCGTGTGACTTCCAACGGCAAACCCGCAAAGACAAACGGCGGCTGGTTGGTCGGCGCGCTGACGGTAATGATTACATCATCGAACGAGGTCAGCCGGCTGTCGGTGGCGGCGAGGCGCAGCACATAGATGCCGGCAGCGGAGAATTGCGCGTAGGGCGCAAGCTCCGTGGGATTGCTGAAATAGACCCGCGCCGGACCACTGACCACGCTCCACAAGGTGCCGACCCCCACACCCGCGGGCAGACCGTCATCGGACACCATGCCTGAAAGGATGAACGGACTGTAAGCGACGGTGTGGGCATCCGGTCCGGTCTCGACCAGCGGCGGCAGGTTGTCATCGAGATTGAGCACGGTCACGGCAAGGTCGGCCCACGCTGCGAATTCCGAATCGTCCGCCTGCAAGCGCAGCACATAGGCGCCGGGCAGGCTGAAGGAAGCGGTGCTCACACAGTCCAGCCGACTGGAGGCCATGGCGGTGGCGGAAGCCGAACCCAGTGTCACCACGCCCGGGCCGCTCAGCTTGCGCCATGAAGCCGAGAGGATCCCACCCGAAGGCAACGCGTCGTCCGTCACCCGTCCGGCCAGGGTGACGGTGTGGGTGACGCGCGTGACGAGGTCCGGACCCACCTCCACCACCGGCGCGGTGTTGAGGTGAGGTTTGACGGTGATGGTGACATCGTCGCCGTTGGTGAGCGCCGTGTCGGATGCAGTCAGGCGGAGAACGTAGGTGCCAACCGCGGGCAGCGTGAGCTGCGGGTTGGGAACCGACGGATCGGAGATGGCTGCCACCGCCGGGCCCGCGACCTGCGTCCACGTGGTGGTCACCCTTCCGCCGGACGGCAGTCCGTCATCAGTGACGGCGCCCTGTACCGAGACGGTATTCGTGGGCAGGAACAGCGTCTGGTCCGCGCCGGCGCTGACGGCTGGTGCGGTGTTGCCTCCCGCCGACGCCACCACGACGCGCATCGTGTCGGGGTAGTTGACGGCATTATCGCGCGCGGTGAATCGGAGGACATACGTTCCGGGGGTGGAGAACACCGCGGTGGGATTGGGGATCGTCGCCGAGGGAGTGAACGTCACGGCAGCCGGACCACTCTCACGGAACCAACTGTAGGTGACCGGACTGGTATCGAGCGCCACGCCGGCCAACTGAACCGTGTTCGTCGGCAACGTGATGGCGCGGTCGGGTCCGGCATCCACAAACGGCGGCTGCGTGTTGGGAATGGAGATGGCCACCGTGTCATCGGTGCTGTAGGCGCCGTCCGTCACCGTGAGTCTCAGTTGATAGAGGCCCGTCTGGCTGAACACCACCGCAGTGGTCGGCGAGGTCGGGTCGGCGAACGTGGCGGTGCCTGTGCCACCCACCTGCGTCCAGGCCAGGGTCAAACCCGATGTCGGCGGGTGGCCATCATCCGTGACCGTCGCCTGCAAGCGGGTGAACAGATTGCTGAGAGTCTGATCGGGACCCGCGTTCACCAGCGGCGCGCTGTTGTTCGGAAGATTGACCCGCACGGTCACTTGAGCGGTGGAGGTCAACTCGGAATCGGAGGCGGCTATCCGGAAGAGGTAGGTTCCAGGGGCGGAGAAGCTCACCGTGGGCTGGACAAGGGTTGCATCGTCGAACCCGACCGGGCCCGGGCCGCTGGCCACGGACCAGGCAACCGACAGCCTGCCGTTGGTGGGGCTGCCGTCGTCTGTTACGATGGCGCGCAGTGGGTGCGAACTGCCCAGGACAATCGTAGCCGACGAACCGGCAGAAACCGACGGGGGCTGGTTCTTGGGCATCACGATCACCGTCACCTCGTCCAGCGTGGTGAATTGAGAATCGTTGGCGGAGAGGCGCAGCACGTACGTGCCTTGCCGGTCGAACCGTGCTGTGACGTTCGCTTCGGCGGGGTTGTCGAACGTGACCGTGCCTGGCCCGTAAATGTGCTGCCAGACATGGTGGACCGCCGCACCCCCGGGCAAACCGTCATCCGAGACAGAACCTTTCAGCATCAATGGTTCCTCGAGTCCGAGAACGTGATCCGGGCCGGCGTCCACCACGGGCGGTTGATTGGCGCGGACGACGACGGTCACCTGATCCAGGGCGGTCAGATCAGAGTCGTCGGCCGTGAGGCGCAGGACATACGTGCCCGCCTGGCTGAAGCTGGCGGTGGTCAGGCCGGCGTCAGGATCGGCAAACTTGACTTCGCCCGGCCCGCTCGCCTTGGTCCATTGGCGCGTCAGCGGGGCGCCCGTGGGCAGGCCGTCGTCCGTGACCAGTCCGCGCAACTGCACCTCGAGTGCGGGCGGCGGTGCGAACTCCCATTTCGCCAGATTGTTGGCCGGCAATCCGCCAGCTTTGGTGAAGATGCCACCGACGTAAACGCCCGTCTCGTCGGCGGCGAGGGCATAGACGTTGCCGTAAACACCGTTGCTGGCCGCGCTCCCCAACGGGGACCAAAACTGTCCGTTCCACTTGGCGAGGCGGGAGGCGGACAGTCCGCCGGCCTCCGTAAGACTTCCACCCACATACACATCGCGTCCGTGAACGGCCAGGGCTTCCACGGTGTTGTTCACGCCATTGGCCGGTCCGTCGCCCAGCGGCCACCAGCGCGAGCCATCCCAGCGCGCCACGTTGCGGACGGCGAACCCACCCGCATTGGTGAAGTTCCCGCCGGCATAAAGGTCGCCGGAATCGGCCACGGCAATGCTCAGGACCGGGAAGGAGCCCACTTTGCCTCCCGAGAGTCCACCTCCCAGCGGAGACCATTGGGCGCCATCCCACATGACGATGTTGGTGGCGAGGCCGTGGGGCGTGGACATGACGAAACTGCCGGCGGCGAAGACGTTGCCGTTGGCGGCCGCGGCGATGCTGTTCACGTAGGAGTGGGCATAGGCAGTGGGGACCAAGGGATTGTCCTCAAGGTCCGTCACTCCCCGGTCGAAGGACGCCCAGTTTGTTCCATCCCACACCGCCAGGCCGTAACACCAGGGCAGGTTGGTGAACGTCTGCGAACTGGCGTTCGTCGGTTGAAAGCACAGATGGCCGCCCACGTACACCTTGTCGGCGGTCGCCTGGATCACCCGCACCTGATCGCCAACCCGCTTGAAGTCCCAGGACTGCCAACGGGAACCCTCCCAACGGGCGGTGATGTCTTTCAATCCGTCGAGGTTGCCCAAGTCCTTGTGGAGTCCAGCCGCGAACACCTCCTGGCCCCGAACGGCGGCGCAGTCGAAGATTTCATTGCAGAAATAGAAATCGCCGCAATCGTACACCAGCCAGCCTACGACACTCCCGGGATCCGTGCCGTCGTGGCCGGGTCCGGCTACGTAGGGCAAGGCGTTCGTGTCGTAGAAATTGAACCAGTTCGAGCCGTCAAACCGCGCGAGGCTTTTGGCCCAGACACCATTGGCGTTGGTGAACCCGCCCGCCACCACCAGGGTGCCCTGGTCCAAGGCCAGGCCGTTCCGGCTCACCCACAGAAACCCGCCCGCCGGCTCGCCCGTGATGCCCGGCTGCCCGATCACGTTGTTCCAGCGGTCCACCGACAACAGCGAGCGGCTCGCAAGCACGTTCACGTTCGTCACAGCGAACGGGCCCGGATAGAGCAGTTCCGGGTCGGGGAGAATCACCTCCTGATCCCGGCCCGCATCGACCAGCGGAGGCTGGTTGTGGGGATACACGTTCACGGTTACCTCGTCGTGGCCGCTCAGTTCGGAATCGCTCGCGGTCAACCGCAACACATAGGTTCCCACAGCCGGGAAGGAGGCGGTGGTGACCGGTGACGCGTTGGTCGCCGACGGCTGACTGAAGGTCGCCATGCCCGGCCCGCTCACCACGCTCCAGGTGCCGCTCACCGGCGCGCCGGGTGGCAATCCGTCGTCCGTCATCGTGCCTTGCAGCCTCACTTCATGGGTCAACCCCACGACCAGATCCTCGCCGGCAGACACCACCGGGGCCTCGTTCATCGCTGGTGTTCGGACCGCAACAATGACCTCCGCGAAGGAGACCAACTCGGTGTCGCCGGCGGTCAACCGGAGGGTGTAGTCGCCCGGAACCGAAAAGGCCGCGGTGGTCTGCGGGCTGGCGGGATGGGAGAACGTCACCGTGCCCGGGCCTCGAACCGAGCTCCAAGCCACCGTCACGGGCGCATTGTCGGGCAATGCATCGTCGGTGACGGTGCCGGACAGATGCGCGACGCCCGGTTGCAGCACCAGTTGCCGGGGGCCGGCCAAGACACGCGGGGCTTGGTTGACCGGCCGCACGGTGACCGTGAGTTCGTCAAAGGCATTCGTCAGCGAATCGTCGGCCAGCAACCGCAACACGTAGGTGCCGACTTCGTAGAACCGGGCGAAGGTGACGGCCTGCTGCGGCTGCTCAAACTCCATCACGCCTGTCCCGTCCAGGAACGACCATTCCGTGACCAAAGGGACCCCTGCCGGCAAACCGTCATCGGTCACCGCCCCCGCCAACTGGACCTCATCGCCGACGGTGACCCGCAGGTCGGGCCCCGCGTCAACGACAGGAATCCCGTTGGCGGCAACCGTGACCTCGTCCAGGCTTTCCGCCAGCGCATCGCTCGCCGTGAGGCGCAGCACATGAACTCCGCTTCGGCTGAACGTGACCGTCGTGCTCAGATTCGTCGGGCTGCCAAAGACCACGTCGCCCAGACCCGAAACCCGCGTCCAAACGACACGCACCGAGTCCGCTTGCGGCAACCCGTCATCGGCGACGGTTCCGGTCAGCGAGGTATGGAGCGCGTTGTTGGTCTGGTCGGAACCTGCGTCCACAATCGGCGCCCGGTTCACCAACACCGCCGCCTCGTCGAACGCGCTGACCAGCGAATCCTCGGCGGTCAGGCGCAGCGTGTAGAGGCCGCTCTCGCTGAAGGTGGCCCGGGTCTCCGGTGAAGAGGGACTCGCAAACAGCACGGTTCCCGGGCCGCTCACCTTCGACCACGTGACCAGGTTGGTGGCGTCGGAAGGCAATCCATCGTCGGTGACGACCCCACGCAGAATGACCTCGGCAGGCAGGGTGTTCGTCTGGTCAGCACCTGCATCCACTTCCGGCGGCGCGTTCACGGTGAGGATCACCTCGTCGCTGACCGTGTAAGAGAAATCATCCGCGGCCAGTCGCAGCACATACACGCCGGACCGGCTGAAGGTGACCTCGGTCACCGGCGCGTTGGAATCCGCGAACACCGCCTTGCCGGTTCCACTCACCTGGCTCCACTCGATAACCAGGAACGGACTGAACCCGTCATCGAACACGCTGCCCGCCAGCACAACCCGGTTGCTCGGCAGACTCACGGTCTGGTCCGCCCCGGCGCTCACCAGCGGCGCATCGTTGACATTCGTGATCCTGAGGGAGACCAGGCCGGTCACCGACGTCAACTCCCCATCATTCGCCGCAAAGGTGAACTGGTCTGGGCCGTGATAGTCCGGGCCGGGAAGAAACGTGAGGGCCGGTGGCGCGCCTGCAAGGGTGCCATGGACCGGAAGGCTGAGCAGCGTGAACGTCAGCGGACTCCCTTCCACATCCGCCCCGCTCAACCGGATGCCGAACGATTCGTCCTCGCCCGAAACCAGCGTCTGCGAATCCACGACCGGCGGATCGTTGACCGCATGAATGACGATCGCCACGGCGGCGGGGGCGGATTCGAGCGTGCCATCGCTGACCTTGAACGTGAAGCTGTCCGTGCCATTGAAATCAGCCAAGGGGGTGTAGCGCAACGTGGGCGCCAATCCGCTCAGGCTCCCATAGATCGGAGCCGTCTCGAGACTGTAAGTGACGGCATCCCCGTCCGGATCGCTCCCGGCCAGAACCAGTTCGACCGCCTGATCCTCGTCGGTGCTCACCGAGGCGGGTGCGGCGACGGGTGCCTGGTTGGGCCGATTGACGGTCACCAGGACGTCGTCGCTCCCGAACAATTCTCCGTCCCCGGCTGTAAGTCGCAGGACGTAGGTGCCGGGCGCATCCAGCGAAACCGCGGTGTCGGGCGACTGCGCGTTCTCGAAGCGCGCCGTGCCTGGCCCGCTCACCTGGGACCAGGTGGCCGTCAGCATTCCACCGGCGGGCAGCCCGTCATCGTTCACCACCCCATTCAGGAGTGCTTCGGCCGGCCAGGTGATCGTTTGGTCCGGCCCGGCCTGCACCGTGGGCGCGACGTTTTCGGCGCCGCAGCGGACGCGTCCGAGGAAGCGCGCGCTGATGCGGTTTTGCCCGGGCAACCGATAGTCCAGCAATTGGACTCGCGCGAACCCGGCCACCCGATAGGCGGCCTCGTCCCCCTGCCCCTGCATCTGGTCCCAGAGCGGCACAATGATCTCGACGCCAAGCAGGGCGTCCAGGGCTTGCCGGACCTGTTTGCTGTTGGACACGCCCGGTTTGCCTGAAACCCAGTCTCCCT
Source organism: Verrucomicrobiota bacterium (assembly GCA_025457615.1). Taxonomy (GTDB): domain Bacteria; phylum Verrucomicrobiota; class Verrucomicrobiia; order Limisphaerales; family DSYF01; genus JALOTU01. The sequence continues at coordinate 13,488 of JALOTZ010000004.1, read as the reverse complement.
CGCTCAACTGCCGGTCGGCGGTGTCCCGGGGATTGACGTAGGTCTCGCTGTCGCCCGGCGACGTCAGGCTGCGGATCAGCGTCGGCGTGCTGGGACTTCCATTCCAACTGAGCCAGCCGAAGTTGCCCGGCGCGCCCCCATTCAGCAGGTCCGGGAGATCCGCTCCCACCGGCAGCCCCTCGAGGGTCCGGGCGGACAAGGCCAGGGGATACACTTCGCAGGACCCGGCCCACACCTGCGCTCCCGACAAGGAGACGAGTAACAAAGCCAGCGTCCAACGAGCACGTAATCGGTGGAAGAATTGAAGCTCACGAACAAGACCCTGTGCGATCCCCTGCCCCATCATAACCCGTTCCCTTTCCCTTGAGATTTCCCTGTGCAGAACCCGACATCCGACCCGTCACGCCATCCAGGCGCAAGCGAGACTGTGGCGTTGTAGCCATCCGGCACGCGAAGGCAAGCCCATTTTCCTGGATTCTGAACGGATTCGACAACCCGCCGCAGGCCCTGCATGCTGCGAACGCCATGGCCGATGAATTCCGTCAACTGCTCGAGGCGACCCTCCGGCACTTGGAGGCTCTGAAGGAGCACGGGGCGCGGTTCGTGCCGGTGAGTCCCCAAACCCTCGAGGCGCTCGCGCGCCCCCCGGCTCTGGCAACTTCGGCCCAACCCGCGCCGCAAGTCTCCACACCCCCCATGCCCATCGCCCCCCCCCCACGCCAGCCACGCGCGGACACCATGACCACACCCCGCCCCGTCGATCCGGTCCCCTCCCGCACTGCCACGCCCAAGGCCAAAGCCCTGTCGGAACTGCGCGAGCGCGCGCTGGCCTGCACACGCTGTCCCAACCTCGTCAAGTTCCGCACCCAGGTGGTGTTCGGGGTGGGCAACCCGGATGCGGAGCTCATGTTCGTGGGCGAAGCGCCGGGAGCCGATGAAGATGCCCAAGGCGAACCCTTCGTTGGCCGGGCTGGCCAGTTGCTGACAAAGATCATCGAGACCATGGGACTGAGCCGGGACCGGGTTTACATCGGCAACATTCTCAAGTGCCGGCCCGACATGCCGGCCAGCGAACCCGGGAATCGCAAGCCGACGCCGGAGGAGATGCAGACCTGCATTCCCTGGCTGCTGGACCAGATCGAGATCATCCGGCCCAAGGTGATGGTCGCCCTCGGGGCCACGGCCATGGAGGGACTCCTCGGGGGCAAACCAGCCATCAGCCACCTGCGCGGACGCTGGCACGAGTTCAAAGGCATTCCCCTCATGCCCACCTTCCATCCCTCCTACGTGCTGCGCGGAAACGATATTCACAAGAAGCGTCAGGTGTGGGAGGACATGCTGCAGGTGATGGAGAAACTGGGGAGGCCCATCAGCGCCAAACAGCGGAACTATTTTCTCAAGGGCGGTTCCTGAGCCGTTGGGACGGGCGTTCCCGGGCGCCCACGGGCTGTGAGCATCTGGACACTGCCCCCGAACGCAATTCTGGCCGGGGCGCGGCATTCCTGCCGCTTCCGCATTCGCAAGCCGGCGGAACAAGCGCTTCCTCGGGTGCCCTTCGGACGTTGAAGCGGCCTGAAGGCCGCGCTCCCGGGGCAGTGGCCAGAGGCGCCCACCCGGCTTCAAGAACTGGAGCCCATTGGCTTTGCGGCACTATCGTCCGCCAAAGGCCTGAAGCAGTCTCCCGTGGATGCCCGCGAAGCCGCCGTTGCTGAACACGCAAACCACGTCACCGCCCTGCGCCGCGCCGGCCACATGCCGCACAATGGAATCCACATCCGGCAGGTAAGACGCTTCCTTGCCCGACGCGCGCAGATCCTCGATGAGCTGCGCCGGATCGAGGCGTTCGGCTTCCGAAAGGAGTTCCAGGCGGGCCACCTGGGCGACCACGACTGCGCTGGCGTCCGCAAAGGCCTGGGCCAGTTCCCCCTGGAACACCTTGCGCCGGGTGGTATTGCTGCGGGGCTCGAAGATGGCCCAGAGTTTCTCGTGCGGATACCGCAGACGCAGCGCCTTGAGCGTTTCCCGAATGGCCGTGGGGTGATGCCCGAAATCATCAATGACGGTGACCCCGCCGGCGATGCCTTTGACCTCCATGCGGCGGCGGATGCCGGTAAAGTTGTGGAAGGCCTCCTGGATCTGCTTGTTGGACAAACCGCAGTGCTTGGCGGCCGCCACGACGGCGAGCGCATTCCGGACGTTCAGTTCGCCGCAGAGGTTGATGTGGAACTTGAAGCTGGGCAGCTCGAATTCGCTGGCGGTGGGCCCCAGCTTCACAGGGTCGGCGCGGATGGCGTTGCCCTCCCCCAACCCGAAGCGCTTGACCGGACAGAACGGCACGTCCAGCAGCGGGGCGAGATTCGCGTCGTCCCCGTTGGCCAGGAGCAGACCGTTGCGCGGCACCAACCGGATCAGGTGAGCAAAGGACTTCTGAATGGCGGCCAGGTTCTCGAAGATGTCGGCGTGATCGAATTCCAGGTTGTTGAGAATGGCCACCTCGGGCAGGTAATGAACAAACTTGCTGCGCTTGTCGAAAAAGGCGGTGTCGTATTCGTCCCCCTCGATGATGAACCACTCGCTGTCCGAGAATCGCGCGCCTTGTTTGAGGTTGTTGGGAATGCCCCCGATCAGGTAGCCCGGGTTCAGTCCGGCATGCTCGAACACCCAGGTCAGCAGGGCCGCCGTGGTGGTCTTCCCATGCGTGCCGGCGACCACCAGACAGCGCTTGCCGCGGATGAAGAATTCCTTGAGCAGCTCCGGCAGGGAGCAATACCGCAGCTTGTGGTCCAGCGCGAATTCGGCCTCCGGATTGCCCCGCGAAATCGCATTGCCAATCACCACCAGGTCGGGCTTGTGGGCCAGGTTCCGCTCGGCATAACCATTCAGCACCGGGATGCCCTGCTCCTCCAGGAACGTGGACATGGGCGGATACACGCTCTGATCGGATCCCGTCACCTGAAACCCCTTCTTTCGCATGGCCGCCGCAGCCCCGGCCATGGCCGTGCCGCAGATGCCAACAAAGTGAACGGAAGAAGCACCCGCAGGCATGAGGGTCTGATGCGGCAAGACGGGCGACGGGAAAGGGGAGACTGGAGGCGACATGGGAAAGAGGCTGCGGGAAGCTGATCACTCACTCCACCTGCAACGCCTGATCCAGGAGCGGCTTGAGATGTTGGAGGACCGCGGAATCGGTGACCACCAAGGCGATGCCGGCCTCGCGGGCCCGGGACGCCAATTCCGGCCCCACCTCCGGGGCGAACCCCAGCACAGGCAGGTGGCCGGTATCGGGTTGCCGCAGCAAACCGGAAGCAGCCTCCAGGTTCCGTTCCTTGCTCACATCCAGCAAGACCACCAGCGGCTTGTGGTCCCGGGCGAGAGCGGCCAGGGCATCCGGGTTGTCGGACGCCTGCACCCGATAGTCGAGCGCCTCGAGCTTCTGCTCGAGTTGCGCCCCCATCACCCCCCGGTCATTCAAAACAATCGCCAACGGTTGAACCATGCGGGTGAGCTTGAGAAAGCGGGGTCAATTTGGCAAAGGATTTCTGCCAAAGCGCATTCAAGATGGGCCGGTTGGCAGTCCCGGCACACCTCCGCTCGGTCGATCCCTGGCTCCCTCCTGCGAGGAAGCGCTGAGGGAACTCGGAGAGCGCCCCACCAAGCCCCACCAAGCCAATTGACATCGCCTACCTCGAACGCCACAGTAGCCTTCAGGAACGCCCAATTTCTCCCCCAACATTCGCGCAAACATGACCGCACCTTCAGACCAAACTTCGGATCAGCTCCGGGCTGGCCTGACCCAAGTGATGGAGTCGTGTCCGGTCGATCGGTGCAACCCCCAGGATTGTCCGCTGTTCCACCTGCGGGAGATGGAGCGCGAAGCCCGCGTGCGCTGGTTCAATGCCCTCCATGAATCCGACCTGCAATACCTGGCCGCGTATCACTTTGTCTGCATGAATCTCAGGCTCCGGGCGGGTGCGGATAAACCGCCGGCGTCGTCCTGATGTCCCACCTGCCAGCCGGCGTCAGGGCGCCGTTTCCCGCACTTCATACCTGAGCCGCAGAAAGCGCTGCGGATCTTCGCCGGGAATCCACAAACCATCAGGAAGAACTGTGACTTCCTGGGGCGCCCAGCTCAGAAGATCGGTCGAAGACTCTCCCTCCACCGTGATCCCAGCCGGCAAAGAAGCGATGAGCGCGGGGAGTTTGTACCCGCTTCCTTCCGGCTGCAGGTGAATCAGCGGCCAGGAATCCGCCGACGCCAGGTCGCTCCCGAACAGAAGCTCTTCCACATTGAGCGAGTTGTCGGAGTCAAAGTCGTCGAAGGGATTGACCGGACCGATCGTGCCGAGAAGGGCGCTGGCCAACTGTCCGTAGGGCGTGTCGAGGACGGTGACCAGCACGCTGCCGGTGGCGTCCGGACTGGTGAGGATCAGGGTCTCGTTCCCTTCCACCAACCCATCGCTGATCGCCGTGAGGACCAGGCTGGTGCTGGCGCTGCCCGCGGCGAGTGTCAGGTTGTCCAGACCAGTCAGGTCAAGCAGTGGGCTGGCGCTTCCGGCAGCCAGGAGGGGGACCGCGAGAGGCGCAGCGACCGGAAGCCCGGCTGAAACGGTGATCACGGCGGTGTCGGTGGCGTTGGAATACTCCGACATCGAGGTGTCGGTGCTGGAAAGGGTCAGAAGCGGCATCCCGCTGGCGCACGCCCAAAGGCTCAGACGGATGTCCTCGAGGTACCATCCGTCTCCACTCGTCTTCTCGTTGTGCCCGATGATCCAGCGGAGCTGAACGGACTGGTTGGCCGCCGCCGCGGGGAGATCCACCTCGGTTGCGACCAGTCCGCCCGCAGTGCCGGACCAGGCGCTACGACCAGCCAGCGGGTTCTGGCTGGCGCCAAGCGTGGCGTTGTAGGCCCCGGACAAGAAGGTTCCGCCAGCGGCGACGATATCCGTCCAGGCATTGCTGCCAACCAGAATCTCCAGGACGCAGCCGTCGATTCCGGCCTGGGTATTGTAGAAGTGGTTGAATCGCAGCCTGCCCGGAATCTCACCGACCGGGAGTGGCGGGGTGGTGAGGATGGACTGGCCGGCGTGCTGGTAGTCGTCGGCAAAAAGCGATTGGAGTCCTGGATTCACGCGGCTATCGACCACGGACCAAAGGGAGCCCTGGCCGGTCTTGCTGTTGCCCCATCCCGCAGGCGGGCTGCTGTTGGTTTCAAAGTCTTCCTGGATCAGGACGCCCTCGACACCGAGGCCCACCGTCAGCGGCAGCACGGCCAAGTTTGCGCCCTCGACCGCAACAGCGAGTGAAAGTCCGAAAACCTCGCCGCAGGTCCCAGCCAGCGCAAAGGTGAACTCGCCGTTGGCGCTGCCTCCGCTCGCAATGTCCCCATAGGCGCGTGCAACGTCGAATCCCTGAAACCCGTCCGGCCCCGACAAGGTGGCGAGGACGTTCGGAGCCGTCTGTTGCCCGACGTTCTCCAGCGTCACCTGCAAGCGAACCGTTTCACCCGGGTCCGGCGCCCCGTTCGTTTCGGAGAAGAGTTCGGCCACCACACTGGCGGAGGCCAGGCGGAGCAAGAAGACATCTATTTCCAGGCGGTAGAGCTGGTTCGAGTTGGCTCCGCTCCCCACCACCCGTACGTAGTGAGTTCCGCCAGTCGCCACGGGCAGGTTGAGCAAGCCTTCCGGGCTGCCCGCGGGTTGATTGGCAGCCACGCCGAGCACGGTCGCCTGGTCCGGCCCAAACACTGTGAGTCCCAGGTTCTGGAGCGCGCTGCTGTTGAACAACGTACCCCCGGTGCAACTTCCGTCCGGGTTTTGCGCGCCCTCCAGGTAACTCGCGGTGCTCGGCGACACCCGCACGGTCAGTTGACTGCCCGCGGGAGCAGTGAAACTGAAATAGTCAGTGTCCGTGTTGTCGTCGATGCCCAGCCACTCCGCCCCATAGCCGCCGCCCTCCGGCACCTGGATGGGCGTGGCGGCGGCGAAGGTATCGTTGCTGCGGCTCGCCCCGTTCATTTCCAGGAAATCCCCGTAGAGCCGTTGCATGGTGAAGAGGTCGTCGAACTGGATGCCGACAAAACCCAGGTTGATATAGGGCTCCATGAGCTTGGTGCTGTTGACCGGGCACACGTGGGCCAATCCGAGTCCATGCCCGTGTTCGTGCTCGATCACGTTGCGTAACCCGCGCGAGTTGTTGGCCGTGTTGTTGTAGAAACTGTCCGACGTATCAAGCACCATGTCGCTGTGGTCGGGAAAATAGTTGTAAGCCAGCACGTTGTTGTTGCCGTCAAGCCGGTGGCCGCTGATCCGGACATCGCCCCGCACGCCCACGAGACCTTGGCTGCTGGAGAAACTGCTCAAGGTGACCCCGTCGTCGTTGGGTTCATAGACATACCGGACGCCGGTCTTGGCGGCGATGTTGTCGAACACGGCTTGGAAGATGGGGAACCAGGGCTGGCTGGCTGCCGGTCCTGTGGCGTTGCCGCCATAAATCGCGGCCAGCCAGGCGCGAAGGTTGCTGGGTTCGTTGGATCCTTCCCCACCCACTGCACCGCCGGGAATGACGGTGCCGTCCGGAACGATGCTCCACGTCAGCGTGATGGGGAGGCCCTGGACATTCTGGCTGCTGCCATTCACCGCGGTGCGCGACCAGTGGTCGGTGTCACTGGCCTGGAACGCGGTGCCCACGGGCACGTTCTGCGGTGACTGACGCCTCTGTTTGATTGCTTTGCCGGCCTGCTCGATTTCCAGGAAGGGCTTCGCGATCATGTCCGGCGTGTTCTGTTCCCAGCAGATCACCAGGGACGGCTGGCCCTGGCTGTGCTGCGCCGCGTAGCGCAGCAGCGTGTCCTGGTAATTCGCCGGCAGTGAGTGGAACAGGGCCACCGGCAGGTGCCGCGCCGCGAACTCGGCTCCCACCCGTAGCTCGCTCGAAAGCCCCGGCCGTTCGATCACCGCCTGCCAACCGGGATCGCCGGGGGAGGCTGGCGGCTCGGACGCGGCCGCGACCCAGCTTGAAAGCAGAAAGAGCCCGGCCAGCGCCGCACCCTGCCTCAGCCGTCTCAACCAACTCTGTTCCTGCGAGATCACTGGTCTTAATGCGATAATAAGGCGGCCACACTAGCATAGCCTCCGCCCGAGCGCCAGCGCGCTGCCGGGGACCGGCGTGGGGGGTGCATCTGGCCACCGTCCCCGGAGCGCGACCTTCAGGCCCGCTTCAACGTCCGCAGGGCACGCGACGAAGCGCTTGCTCCGCGGACTTGTGAATGCTGAAGCCGCATGAATGCCGCGCCCCGGCCAGAAGTGCGTTCGAGGACAATGTCAATATGCACCCGCTTGGGGGTGGGCCGGCGGGCACAACGGCGCGGAGGAGCGGGAACCTCGGACGCCCAGCCGCGCTTTCCAATCAGCGCCTGATCTTTCTCCTTCTTTCCCATCATCCACGGCCTCAACCCAGCTCGCTCGGGATTCGACAAGGAGAAGGAGGCCAACGGCTCAGGACGACAACATCCATTCCCTACCGGTCGGGGGTGCGCTTCGGAGACCCGGGCCAAACCCGGGACGGGCCCTTGGTGAGGGCCAGCAGGTAACGCTTCATGCGCAGCGAGTGCTCTGTTTCCCCCCGCTGCTGGTAGATCTGATGGAGGTTGTTGACCGCCCGGAGCAGCATCCGCCACGGGCTGATCGGGCCCAGGTAATCCTCGCGCAAACTGCAATTCGCCCGCACCAGCTGGTGCACGCAATCGGTCCGGGTCAGAAACCGTCCGCCGTTGAAGGGGTCCACATAGATCTCGTGGGTGGCGTCCTGGTAGCGGCACAGAAAATGGCCGGGCAACCCGACACCCGCCACCGGCAACTGCAACCGCCGGCAGACGGCGAGGTAAAGCGCACTGAGGCTGATCGGATTGCCGGTGCGCCGATCCATCACGCGGTTGAGGTAGCTGTTGTCCGGATCGTAATACTCCTGGTTGTTGCCGCGAAAGCCGAGCTGGATGAACAAAAACCGGTTCAAAGTTCCCAGGACACGGTGCGTCGAGGTGAGGTCGCCCACCCGGCTGCGGGCCTCCTCCGCATAACCGTCCAGAAGCGCGCGGTAGGCTTCCAGATGGATGTCCGGATAACGGGTGCGGGCCAGCAGCCACAGGCCCTCTTCCACGTCCAGTTGCACCCCCCGAGTCAGGCAGAAACCCAGGAACGCGTTGTCGGCAGCGTCAGCGTCCAGCTTCTCGATCAGGCTGCGAACCCGGCGCCGGGTGCGGGCATCCTCACTCAGACGATGCGCTTCGAGCCAGACACGTGCTGCCGGTCCCTGGGCCAGAATAGTCTCATGAATCTGCCGAAAGACCTCCGGATCATCATCGGCCAGCAGGCGAACCAAAGCGGAACGCTGTCCGTCCGAGAGTGTATCGATCGACTGGATGGAGGTGATGGCCTGCATCGGCAGCCCTTTGACGCGCGCATCCAAGCATAAATTCTACAGAAAAACAATTCCGGAGAATACCCACCCCGGGGGGACGGGGTCAGTGCCGGGAGGCGGCGTGCGCCGTTTCCTCCTCGATGGCGTGCAGGGTCTGCTCGAACAAAGCCCGTCTCTCGGCGCGGGTCTGCCGTCGCAAGGCGACGAGGTCTGTACAGGCGACCAGGATGGCGGCCAGCGTGAACCCCAGGCAGATGAGCCAGAAAACCATTTGCCCCTCCGGCGGCCAGGATTGGGGAATAAAGAAGTTCCCCCACACCACCATCAAGATCGCCCCGCCCAGGCACACCACCCCCCACCAGCGGCGCCGGATATCGGCAGAACTCATGGAATTACGCTAGCACGACCGAACGGGTCTGGCCACCATGGGTTCTCCATGAGACAAGCCCGTAATCGCTGCCGAATCCCGACGAATCATTGCGGACGCCGTTCCGTTCCGCTGGCATGAATCAGCCCTTCCTGCTCGAACTCAACACCCGCTGCTGGTTGCGGGAACTGCCCTCGCACGGCGGCCAGGACTGCACCCTGGCCTCCGTGCCGGACTCCCTGGTGGAGGACTGGGCGGCCATGGGCCTGACGCACATCTGGTTGATGGGAGTCTGGGCCACCGGACCGCACAGCCGCGGCCGGGCCCTGGCGCATGCCGGGTTGCGCGAAGTGTTCAACCACGCGCTGCCCGACTGGCGGGAGGGGGATGTCGCCGGTTCGCCATACGCCATCGCGCGTTACCAGGTTTCCGACGCCGTCGGGGGCGAGGCAGGTCTGCAGATGTTTCGCCAACAACTCCACCGTCGCGGCCTGAAGTTGATCCTCGATTTCGTGCCCAACCACCTCGGACTCGATCATCCCTGGGTCCAGGCCAGCCCGGATTACTTTGTCCAAAGCACCTCGCCGCATCCGTATGCCTTCCCCTGCGAAACCGCGAAGGGCCGCCGCTGGATCGTGCATGGAAAGGATCCCTACTTTCCGCCCTGGGACGACACCGTGCAGTTGGATTACCGGCTGACAGCGGTTCACCAGGCCATGCGAGACCAATGGCTGCGAATTGCCGGGCAGTGTGATGGCGTGCGGTGCGACATGGCCATGCTGCTGCTGCGGGAGGTGTTCGAGCAGACTTGGCGCGATTTCCCGCCAACCGGGTCAGGCGCGGCGCTGTCCCGGGAAGAATTCTGGCCGGGGGCGATCGCGAGTGTGAGAGCCGTGCATCCGGAATTTCTTGTCATGGGCGAGGCCTACTGGGGGCTCGAGGGGCGTCTGCAGGAGTTGGGGTTCGATTACACCTACGACAAGGGCCTGACCGATCACCTGCTGGGTGCCCGCGCCGTGGAGGCGGTCCGGCATCTGCAATCAAAGTCGGCGGGATACCTCCGCCAGTCCGTGCACTTTCTCGAAAATCACGATGAGGAGCGGGTGGCCTCCGTGTTGGGCCTGGCGGCGCATCGGGCAGCCGCCTTGCTGGTGCTGGCCTTGCCCGGAATGCGCTTTCTGCATGATGGCCAGACCGGCGGCGCCACGGTGCGGACGCCGGTTCAGTTGATTCGCCGAAAGCCCGAGCCCGTGAACCCCGAGGTTCGAGCCATGTATGCGCGCCTGCTGGCGGCACTCCAGTCCGCCGGGGTCGGCAATGGCGAAGGATGCCTGCTTCAACCCCAGGCGGCCTGGCCGGACAACCCCACGTGGGAGAACCTGGTGTTGGTTCGCTGGGGCGATGTGAAGACCCGATTCGCCCTGGCGGTGGTCAACCTCGCCCCCCATCGCAGCCAGTGCCGGGTGGCGATACACGGCTTGCCCGCTGATCCGAAAGGCTGGGATCTCGTGGACCTGCTGGGCGACGAACATTGGCGGCGCGCCTCCCATGAGATGCGGGAGGCCGGCTTGTTCCTGGATGTCGCCGGCCATGCAGCCCAGTTGTTTCGGTTCCAGCCGGCAGACCCGTCCGGGAACCCGGGTGAAGCGAGGAAAACGCCGGATTGAACCTGGTTCAGTCTCGGTTATCTTCGCCTCATGGCCCCCATGGCGAAGTCAACCCCCCTGATGGTGGCGGTGGCGGAGCAGGAACTCCGCGAGGAGGCGCGGGTGGGCCGCCCGATCTGTCTGCCCGAAGACCTGCCGGCCGACTCCCAGACCCTGAATTTTCTGGGGGTGGATTACGTTCACCTGAAGACTTCCGAGGGCGGGGATCTGTTTCTGACGGCGTTCGGCGTCCCTTTCTGGCGGCAGTTGCTGCCGGAAAACTGGTTCGCGCGCGACTGGTTCGCATCCAAACGGGAGCGGCTGGAAGGCACGAGCACGATCTACCGCGTGCCCACCCGGCCGGTGAACAACCGGTCGCTGGACCTGGTCGTCAAGTGGTCGCGGGTCGGGGAGGTGATTCCGATGGATACCTTCACGATCACCAAGTTTGTCAATGCCGAGTTCAACAGCCCCTTCGAGGAGTTCTCGATCCTGATGGAGTTGCGCAAGGGATTGGCCGGACCACGCGGCATTCGCATTCGCACCCAGCAGCCCCTCGCCATCTACGTGCCCTCCAAGCGGATGCAGCTGTGGCAGACCGGGCGATCCGAAGACAAGATCAAGGCCAAGATCGCACGGCATCCCGGGGTCGAGATTGACATCCTCCGCCAGTACCTCGTGTTGTTTCGGTGGGTGAAAGGACGGGATGCGGTGGAGGTGGCGCAGGCGTTCGGACTCGATGCTCAACACCGGGATCATTTTCTCTCGCACACCAGCGGAGTGGTCATGCATGAACTGGCGCAGCGCGGCTACCGGGTGATGGACATGAAACCCGCGCATGTGATCCTGCGGCCCAAGGCCAACCGCACCCTGCTGCGGGAACGGACCGGCCAGTTCGCCTATGCCCTGGTTGATTATGAGTTGCTCGAGCGCACACCCGAGCATGAGGCCGCCGTGCGCGGCGCCATCCGCCGCCGCTATCTCAAAGAGGTGGCGCATCCGTTCGACTTCGATGCCAGCCATCCCCTGCCCGCGCACCTGCGGAACACCTGCTTGCTGGGCGTGGACTACCTGTTCGGCCACGCCGAAAGCACCGGGGGTTCCCTCTGGGTGGTCGGTCGCAACCCCGAGTTGTTTCACTACTTTCTGCCCGAACGCTGGCGCCGCACCCCCAAGCGGGCCCTGTCCGCGCACAACCAGGTGTTTTCCACCCGCACCAAGGACAACATCAATCTGGTCTGGAAAGTGTCGCGTCTGGGGGAGTGGCCTTGGTCCAAAGCACGCAACGGACACGCCCAGCGCGCGCGGGACTACGGATTCAACAGCCCATTCGAGGAAATCGCGTTCGCTATGGAATTGAACAAGAGCGGAATCCAAACCGTGCATCCGCGGGCCATCTACCGGACCGGCAATCTGAACGAAGCCAGCGCCCCGCCGGCAGATCCTCGCCGCTACGACGCCCTGGCGGACCTCAAGACACCCGGCGAAGAGCCGGCCGTTTGTCCGGGATACGACTACATCACGCTCTGGGGCTACTGGAAGCGGCTCGAGCGGAACTCGACCGAAGACCTCCAGAACGGCACTTGGGCCATCAACGCCGTTCATGCCTGGCGGCGGAACCTCATAACCAAGGACCAAGTGATCGATCTCCTCCGCGTCATGGCCAACCGGCTGGCCCAGGCGGGGTTCGAGGACCTCAACCCCAAGCCAGACCACCTCCTGTTGACCTTCGACCGCCAGCGACGACTGGTCCGGGATGCCCAAGGGGAGGCGGATGTCCGGTTGTGCAATCTGGAGTTGTTACGCCGGGCCCCGACTCACTGACACGGAAGGGCGCGCGGCGAACGCGCCGTTGATGTCGCCATCGATGAGCCCGTGCTCAAACCTCGAGAACAGGTGCAGAACGAGGGGGCGGTCGAGCGGATTACGGTGCGCGCCCTGGCACCGGCCAGCGGACCCGCACCCCAATTCATGCGGCTGCGCCTGCGACGGTATTGAACGCCCGCCGAATCACCCCTCGGTCGGCTTCACGAAGCTCAGATCAACAATCAAGTCCGAAGCGATGCGTTCCAAGTCCCTTTGAAGCGCCTCGGGATTGCAGCCGGCAGGCAGGAGCACCTTGGCGCGGGCCTTGAAGAGGAGTTCGCCGGACATCGCCGCGCTGCAAACCTCGGAGGACAGGTCCTCGACATTCACCCCGTGCTGCGCCAGCGCGTGCGAGATCTGCCGGACAATCCCCGGCCGGTCGTGCCCCACCACCTCGAGCACGCGCAACTCGCCACCGACCGGACCGCGGCGGGTATCCTCATGCACCACCACCTTGAGTCCCTGGCCTTCGAGTGACCGCAGACAATCGAGGAAACGCGCGGTTCGGCCGGACGGCAGTTGGATCCGCAGGATGCCGGCAAACTGGCCGCCCAGGCGCGACATCCGGCTCTCGAGCCAACTGCCTTCGTGGTCCGCGATCACGCTGGACAACGCCTCCACCAAACCCGGACGGTCGGGAGCCATCACGGTCATCACCAGGGAAGCAAGCATGCCGTCCTGCTACGCGCTGAGCGCGCTTCGCGCAAGGCCAATCTCCGCGACAGGCCAATCTCCGTCGAGGCTCCCCCTGAACATCGTAGCCGTGGACGTGAGTCCGCGCTGATCTCCTGCTCCGAGAGCGCAGAGGTGCCCGAATGGCTGAGGGCGACGTCCAATTCGGGACAATGGCGCCGACTGACGTGCGGCGGCTACGGTGCCAGGGTTTCAGTGCGCGAAATCCTGCCTTGGAGAATTCTACTCCTGAACCGAGGTGCAGGATCCGACCCGAGGAGGCTTTCTTTTGGCGCCCGGACCACGACAGCCCCCTTCACCACAACCCTCCGCAGCCGATCCATGCGAGAACAGCAGCCACGCCGTTCGTCCTTTATCCAGGGCAACCGACGGTCAAAGATCGGCAAAATCGGGTGAGACAAAGGAGGAGGCGGGTGGGAGAAACGACGGCAGAAACCCAGCACCGGACAAGGAGTGGGATGTTCGCCCGGGGCAATCAACCGAAGGACCGATCATGAACTT
>JALOTZ010000082.1 GCA_025457615.1 Verrucomicrobiota bacterium | reverse complement strand
GTGGAATCCCGGGCGGTGGAGGGAGGATCTGCGGACTCGTCGTGCACGAAGGAAACCTAGGACCGGCGAGTCGCCGATACAAGATGCGGTATGGAACCACCAACGAACAACAATGCTCAACCACATCGCTCAGCGTCTCCGCGATGGCAAGTTGTTCGGGGATCGGCGCAGTCCCGTACGGTTCACCCCTTCGGCGCGTAATTCTGGAGTCAGTCCCGGATGGCCGCTTCGATGCCGACGTCATGGCCGGCGCGGCCGGACATTTACCACTTGTGTTCCAGGATGTGCTGGCGTTGATCCAGGAACTTGTCCCACAGACCGTCTGCAACTTGCCCTCGGCACTCCCCTTGCCGGCCTGCTGCGGCAGGTCCGCCTTGGCCGCCTCACTGCCGTTGGCCGACTGCACCAGGGTAATCGTGCCAATCAGGTCGATCAGTTCCCCGACGGGCAACGAGGGGGGTAGGCATAGGCGTCGACTCTTTCTTCAACGTTTGCACCCCCGTGCCCGGCTGGGATCCGAAGAGAACAAATCTCCCCAGCGGGAAGCCTCGCGGCTCACCAATCAATGCGCATGTCGCCAGCCGGAACCAATCTCCCCAACGAGCAACCTCCAAAGGAGGCGCGTCAGACCACTCAGCGGTCACGCTGCGCGGGGGCGCGAACGAGGACCACTCTACAAGGTTCATGGGCTCAATGCGTTCTAAAAAAGAAACTTCCCTTTCCATGAACCGAAGCTCGCCCTCTCCCCCAGGGAGGGTGCCCGAACGGGCGGGTGAGGGGATTGGTGCGCGGCGGCTCGTCGAGCCGCGCTGGCGCGGCGGGTCGTTGTCCCGCCCAAAACGCGTCAACTCCTTTTTCAAGAAAAATCGTGTGTTGCTCCGTGTCGAGCGTTGCGTGTCGTATCGTGTGGTTGCGCCAGTTTGCAGCCGCCTCTGACGCAAACACCGTGCAGCGTTTCATCGAGCTTCGGGTTCAGGGGCGATCGTTTGCCCGCATCGCTCAGGAACTGGGGGTCTCCAAGCCCACCCTCATTGATTGGAGTCGGAAACACCAGCACACCATCGCCAATCTCGCTGCCATCGAACGCGAGGATCGCCTCAACCAGTTGCTCGCCACCGGCGAGGAGCGACTCCGCCAGTTGGGCGATCAACTCCGTGTCGCCGAGGCTGAACTGATCACGCGCGACCTCACCACTCTCTCCACCGGCCGACTCCTGACCCACATCGAGAGCTTGCGGCGTCAACTCCGTCGCGAGGCCGGTCCCATTCAGTTCACCACCACGGTGGACGCCATTCCCGAGAATGAATATGCCGATCGCATTCAAGTCTGGAACCCGTAGCCTGGTGCGGCAGTTTCCGGGGGCAGGGTTGAGATTTCGTCGCGCCACCCGCCGGAGTTGGCGCCCACGCTATCGTTCACGGTCTCAGCGGGGACCGCGCGGACGCGCTTGGCCCAATCCGCTTACGGAGTTGGAAGTTGCGCTGTCCGCCCTGGTCGGTTTCCGCCAGGCCCACGCAGAGCAGTTTCCTTCGCCTGCCGGGGTGGCGGATGGCGCTGCCGGGCCCTCTCTGCGCCCCGAGTGGCGGGCCGCCTTGGAGCGTGTCTATGGCACGGGGACCGATGGTGGCGCGGGGTCGGAGCCATGCCGCCCGTTTCCACCCAAAACTTGACCGCCGAAAAAATGACTCAAAATGGTCAAGAAACGGTAAAGTATTGCAAGCGGGCCTCGACCGATCCGCGGTTGTGCTGCACAGCAGCCAGCGTCGCATGTCCTGCCCCGGCTTGGACTTTCCAGAGCGGCGGCTTCGGCTGCGCAACGACGTCTTGCGACCCTTGATCTTCCCTGCGATGACCCCGCGCTTATGGCAACGTCAACCTGATGAAGCTCCGGCTGATTTCACGGCGTTTGTTGCCTACCTGCGTCAGAAGGGACGCCGCTCCCACCGTGCGGTGGCGGCACAAACCAGTCGTCCTCTTGGGACCATCCGTCGTCTCTCGGCCCGCTTCAACTGGTCGGGGCGTGTCGCTGCCTTCGAAGCGCGCCGCGCGGATGCCGCCCAGGCTGCGATCGAGGCATCGATCCGCGCCATGGCGGCGCCAACCTCGGCGGACTTCGAACGCCTGCAATTGGACATGGTCCAATTCGCCCAGCGCATTCTCGCCGAATCCAGTCGCTGGCTCCAACTGGCGTCGGATCGGCGGCTTCGAAACATCTCGTTGGGGCAGGTCTGCCGGATCATCAATCTTGCATCCCGATTGGGGCGCCTCTCCTGTGGCCTGCCCACGGACGGTGAACCTCAACGTCGCGATCGTGCGGCATACCTCTTTACCGGCCCGAGCGTCGAGGAGGCTATGCGAAGGATCTATGGTTCTACCAAAGAGGGTCCGTCCGGCGCGAATAGGGAGGCGACTCCGGGCGGCGGGCGTGCAAGCGGCGCCTCGCCGCCTGCTCAATCCGCCGATGCGCAGCCTCCCCAGACGGGGTTGAATGTCGCCACAGTTCAGCCGGCGGCGCCTCCCCCGGGCCCCCCATACCGACGACGCGACGCATGGGGCGCATGGGCGCGGCAACAGCGTCGCGCTCCCTCAATGCAGGGGGCCGGCAATCGTCCCGAGCCTGACCGTCCGTGCATGGTTGGGCCCCAGCAGGATCAGACGGATCAGAAGACCACTTCGGGTCATCCGAGGTAGCGGGAGGCCATCGGAAGTGAGCGCAAGGCCCCCGCAACCATCGGGCGAATTGCAAAGGCCGCGCCTTTCAGACTACGCTGCGTCCGCGTTGAACATCCTCATCGTCAAACTCAGTGCGATTGGTGATGTGATTCATACCCTGCCGGCGCTGGTGGCGTTGCGGCGGCGCTATCCCGACGCGCACATTTCCTGGCTCGTGGAGGAGGCGGGGGCGGGGTTGATCGAGGGTCACACAGCTTTGAACCGAGTGGTGGTCTGGCGGCGACGTGAGTTTCAGAATTGCGTCCGGCGCCTCCATTGGTTCAAAGCGGCCGGCCTGTTCGCGTCCGCGTTGCGGAGGGTGCGAGATCGGCCTTACGACCTGGTGATCGACTTCCAGGCTTTGTTGAAGAGCGCGATGTGGGTGATGCTGGCCAAAGGAACCCGCAAGGTCGGCTTTGGTCGGGGCATGGACCATTCCGAGGGCAGCTACCTGGCACTCAACGAACGAGTTCCCCCCGTCAGCATGGAGGTTCACGCGTTGGACCGGGGCCTGATCCTCCTCGAACACCTTGGTGTTCCGCGCGGGGACCTGGATTACCAGTTGCCCCATGATCCGCAGGCCGAAGCCGAGGTGGACGCCTTCCTGGCTCGGGCGAAAGTGTCCGGCACGATGCCTTTGGTCGTGATTCATCCGGTAGCCCGGTGGCGCACGAAATTGTGGTTCAATGATCGGTTCGCCGCGCTGGCCGATGCGCTCCAGGATCGTGGCGTGGCCGTTGTGTTTTCGGGAAGCTCCGCCGACGCAGCCATGCTGGACGAGATCAGCGGTTTCATGAAGCGTCCTTGCCTGCGCTTTGACGGACGGGCCGGCTTGCGTCATCTGGCGGCGTTGTGTCGTCGCGCCCAAGTCGTGGTTTCGACGGACACCGGCCCGATGCACGTGGCCGCGGCGGTTGGAACCCGGGTGGTGGGGTTGTTCGGGCCGACCGCGCCGAACCGAACCGGCCCCTATGGACCGGAGCACCATATCCTCCGGGCCGGCGTGCCGTGCAGCCCCTGCTTCAAGCGGCGGTGCGAATCGCGGGTCGTGGAAGCGTTCGGTTGCATGAAGCGAATCGAGGTCACACAGGTCTTGAATACGGTAATGGACTGTTTGTTGGAGGCGGAAGCTGGTCCCATCGGTTCCGCCGCCCATGAACTTCCGCCCTCCCATGCGGTTCGTTGAGCAACTTGTCCTGTGGCTCTACATCGGAGCGATGAACGTTCTGATGCCGCTGGGTATTCTGCTATCCCTGCCCTACCTCCTGCTCAAGGAAAAGCGGCGTAAGCCTTTGCTGCCCCGATTGGGGCTGCAGGTTTTTCCCACGCTCGCGACCGGGCTTTCACCGGTTTGGATCCATGCCCTCTCACTGGGCGAAACCTTGTCCTGCGTCACGCTGGTCGAAACCCTGCGCCAACAGTTGGGATCCCGCCCGATTGTGTTCTCGGTGTCCACGCTTTCGGCGATGCACATCGCGCAGGAGCGGATCCGGCCTTGGGTGGACGGCCTCTTCTATTTCCCCCTGGATCTGTGGTGGCCAGTGCGGCGGGCGTTGCGCCAGATTTCCCCGGCCTTGATCGTGTTTATTGAGACCGATGTGTGGCCCGGATTTCAGCGTCAGGTGTTCCGGGCGGGCATCCCCGCGTTGCTGGTCAATGGACGGCTTTCGCCGGATACCTACAAGGCTTGTTCACGTTTTCGCAGTCTTTTCGCCCCCGCGCTTAATGGCTTCGCACGGATCTATCCTCAAAGCGAATCCGAGGCGAAACGCTATCTCGATGTGGGAGTCAGGCCCGATCGAATGGGGGTGTGTGGCAACTTGAAGTTCGACGTCGCCCGTCGGGAGCCGGGGGTGGGTGAGTTAGCCGCGCTGCGACAACGACTGGGGTTGAGCGAGCGCGACGTTGTGCTCCTGGCCGGCAGCACGCATCCGGGCGAAGAGGAAATGGTGATCCGCGCGTTTGAGATCGTGCGCGAGCAGATCCCCAACGCAAAACTCATCCTTGTTCCACGACATCCCGCGCGAGCCATCGGCGTGAGCCAGCTGTCTGAACTCACCCGTCACCGTGTCCATCACTTCTCACAGCTCGTTCCAGCAGCCGACTGGGACGTGCTGATCGTGGACGTGATGGGTGTGCTCTCGAAGCTCTATCATGTCGCGTCGGTGTCATTTGTCGGTGGAAGCCTCGTGTCCAAAGGAGGGCAAAACCCGCTGGAATCGGCGGCGGCTGGATGTCCGGTGATGATGGGGCCGGACATGAGGGACTTTCCAGACATTGCAGCCGGGATGCTGGAAGCGGGAGCAGCGCAGACCATCGCGAGCGCTTCGGAACTGGGGCAGCAGTGGTTGGGATGCCTGAGGGATGTGCAGAGTTTGGATCGAAAGCGCAAAGCCTGTCGTGCGTTCGTTCAGAAATATTGCGGCGTGACCGACGCCATCGTCCGGGAGATCATCTCGATGCTCGGGTGACTCTGTTCGTGAACCAGCGAGCAGACCCGGTTGTCTGAATGCCATTTGAGCAGAGAAGCCGGACGCAGTGAGCCGGTCTCGATTAAGGACATTGGGAAACAGCGAAGTCAAAAAGGGCGGTTTTGCAGGGGTTTTTGAAGCTTCGACCCGGGGTCCAAAAAAAGTTCAAAAAATCTCTTGCACTCTTTTCTGACTGCGATAGTTTTCGCGCCCGTTCTTTACGACACGGCAATGACAGTCCGCCGGGTCCCCGGGAAGATGAGTGCAGGAGAATTCAGAAATCCTGTTGACATGAGTTGACCCGGGATTAAGCTAGCGGTGATTTAAGGACATGTCTGAGAGGCCGAACTACGGCTCGGCCCCTCGGGATTTTTGTCTCAAAATCAAGAGTGATTTCTCGAGGCCTTGGCCTCCTGATCTTTGAAAATTGTATTGTGCGATAAGTGTAGAACCCCTTCGTTGTCAGGGGTTAGTCACCTGGCAACGGAGTTTGAAATTGCGTTTAATCCGGCAGCAATGCCGGTCAGCAATCAAGCTAACGTTTTATTACGGAGAGTTTGATTCTGGCTCAGAACGAACGCTGGCGGCGTGGATAAGACATGCAAGTGGAACGCCAACTGGTGAGTAGCAATATTTGCCGGAAGGAGTCGCGTAAGGGTGCGTAACACGTGGGCAACCTGCCCTGAAGTTGGGAACAACTCACCGAAAGGTGAGCTAATACCGAATGTGATCGTTGGCTGGCATCGGCTGGCGATCAAAGCTGGGGATCGCAAGACCTGGCGCTTCAGGATGGGCCCGCGGCCTATCAGCTAGTTGGTGAGGTAACGGCTCACCAAGGCGAAGACGGGTAGCTGGTCTGAGAGGACGACCAGCCACACTGGAACTGAGACACGGTCCAGACACCTACGGGTGGCAGCAGTCGAGAAT
>JALOTZ010000054.1 GCA_025457615.1 Verrucomicrobiota bacterium | reverse complement strand
CAACCGGGTGCGGAAGATCGTGGGCAGCACGACCAACGGTTACTTGGTGGACACCCGCAACCTGACCGGCTACGCCCAGGTGCTGGAGGAGAGCGTCAACGGAACGCTGTCCAAGTTCTATGCCTACGGCCTGGACTTGATCAGCCAGCGCGACGTTGGCGGATCAACCTACTACTTCGGCCAGGACGGCTTGGGGAGCACCCGACTGCTCACCACGACCAACGCCACAGTGGCCAACGTGTTCACCTACGACGCCTTCGGAACGCTAATCGCCTCCAACGCCGCCCCGCAGACCGACTACCTCTTCACCGGCGAGCAGCGCGATGCCAACCTTGGCTTCTACTACCTGCGTGCCAGGTATCTGAACCCTGGCACCGGGCGGTTTTGGAGCCGCGACAGCCACCCCGGCAAACTTTACGACCCGCCCAGCCTGCACCGGTACACCTACACCCACAACGACCCGGTGAACGGCGTGGACCCGAGCGGGAACGAGTTCAACTTGAACTCGCTGAATACTGTGATCGCTTTTCTCAATGCTTCAGCAGCCAGACAAGCGGTAACGCTGGCCGTGGTCATCGCAGTCACGTATTCGATTACCTCCACTTTGTTATCGAGAGATGTCACCGACCCTGAGCTTGGCCAAGCCATCGTTCTGGTAGGTGCCGCAATAGATGCACATCGGGGAGAAATCCTTGGATACGCGCAAGCGAAGGGCATTCCGTACGCATCAACTTCGGAGATTCCCCGTTTACAGAAGGTGCAAGAGGGAGCCGGCTTGAACATCTCCGGGATGTTGAACATCACCACCTCACCTGTTACCCGGACCACGACTGTCAACCGAAGATGGATCGCGGACAGGAACCCTGGTGTTGTCGAGCTGTCCTCACTGTTGGCCCATGAGTACGGCCATGTGTTGTACGGCCACGTCTCCGCTTTCGTTGGTGGGAATGAGGAGGAGGCCAATGAATTCCAAGACTTCTTCGACCGACTGACACAATGAAAGACTCGTTACATCCCTTTCCGGCCGCGTGTGCGGTTCGGCGGCTCGTTTGGTGTGTGGCCATCATCGCAGGCGGAGTGGTGATCTATCTTGGCTACAGCGGCGCGCGGCATCTGGCTGACAATACCCGGTACGAAATCGCGAGCCGCGCCCAATGCAGGCACAATCTCTTCGTGATTGCCACGACGCTGCAGGCAAGAGGAATCATTATGGATGCGAGCAATTCCACCGTGGTCGCGGAAGTTCTGAGTGAACTGAACTTGTCCTGCCCATCGACCAAGGGCATTACAAATGCCGATGGCCGCTATCGTGTCGCAACAAACGCTTCGCTTGAACTTCTGGTCGTTGAGAGCGCTGAGAACCACGATACGACGCACATGAAAAGGGTGCGTCTCGATCCGGTTCGCTACGCAATTGGGACGGATTACAGAGTTATCCAACAATGATTGAACCATGAGCCACCTCACCTCCCCTCTGGACACGGTCTCGCTTCAACGAAACACTCCCGCGGTGCCCAAGCTCCAACTGCAGGCGCTCCGCAAACAGTTCTCCGGACCCGGCGGATCGACGATTCGCGCGGTCGAAGACGTCTCGATCGGGATCGCCGACGGCGAATGGCTGGCCATGGTCGGCCCCTCGGCCTGCGGCAAGACAACGCTGCTCCGCCTCATTGCCGGCTTGGAATCCCTGGACAGTGGGTGCATCCGGTTGGGTGACCGGGATATCACCCACCACGCCCCGGAGATGCGCCAGGTGGCCATGGTGTTCCAGACGCTCGCCTTGTATCCGCATCTGACCGCCGCGGAGAATATCGGCTTCGGACTGAAACTGCAGGGCGCTCCCACAGAGGAAATCCGGCAGCGCACTGCCCGGATGGCCGGGCGGCTGGGGATCGCGGACTGCCTCGATCGGCGCCCGTTCGAGTTGTCCGGCGGCCAGCGTCAACGCGTGGCCCTCGCCCGGGCGCTAATCCGCGAGCCCTCCCTCCTGCTGCTGGACGAACCGTTTAGTCACCTGGACAGGGCGCTGCGCCGTCAGTTGTGCCGGGACTGGAAGCATCTGCACGCCGAGCTTCGCCTTACGACGCTGCTGGTCACCCATCAGTTGGACGAGGCGGAGGCCTTGGGAGAGCGGCTGGCGGTGATGAACCAGGGCCGGATCGAGCAAGTGGGTCCCGCCGCCGAGCTCCGTGCGCGCCCGGCCACGCCGTTTGTCAGCGAGTTCCTGCGCCCCGGACTCCTTTGACGGCTGGGCTCGCCTCCACGGCAAGCAGCGCGTTAGGATGCCGGACATGGAACCACGGGAACGGCCTGAATGGCCTCCAGCCTTGAACGCGACCCTCGGGGTCGTCAACGGGATCAAGGGGGTGCGGTATTACGACGATCCGCTCAAGGAACATGCCGCCCTCCAGAACGCCGCGGGCGTCCTGGACCTGAGCCAGCGCAGCCGCCTCTGCCTGACCGGAACCGATCGGGGGCGATTCCTCAACGGACAGGTGACCAACCAGGTCGCCGCGCTGCCTCCGGGGCAGGGTTGCTACGCCGCACTGGTCACCGCCAAAGGCCGCATGGAGAGCGATCTCCACATCCACTGTCTGCCGGATGAATTGTTGCTCGATTTCGAACCCGACCTCACGAGGGCGGTCAGCGACCGGCTCAACAAGTTCATCGTGGCCGACGAGGTGGAAGTCGTGGATCTCCAGTCTCACTACGGACTGTGGAGTGTGCAGGGGCCGAAGGCGGCCTGCGTGCTTGGGCAACTTCAGTGGGCTGCGGAATGGCCGAGCTCCGAGTACCAGTCCCTCACACTCCGGGATGACGCCGGAGCCGAACGACTGATCGTTTGTCTCCCGCGGCTCGCGACCCGCGGCTTCGACCTCTTCGTGCCGGTGGCGGAGATGCGCGCGGTGGGCGAAGCCCTGGTCGCCGCCGCGAAGGCCGTGGGCGGATGCCTCTGTGGCTGGGAGGCGATGGAAATGGCGCGGATCGAGGCCGGGATCCCGCGTTACGGCCAGGACATGGACATGACCACCATCCCGCTTGAAGCGGGCTTGGAAGCGGGGGCGGTGCGCTATGACAAGGGTTGCTATGTTGGCCAGGAGGTGATCAATCGTATCCACAGCATCGGGCAGGTCACCCGTTCCCTGCGCGGATTGCTGTTGCCGGACGACCTCGATCCCCTTCCGGTTCGGGGCGACAAACTGTGGCACGGGGGCCAGGAGGTGGGACACATCACGAGCTCAGTCCACTCGCCCGCCTTCCAACGGAAGCTCGCCCTGGGTTACGTCCGCAAGGAGGTGAACGAACCCGGAAAAGCCCTCACGCTTCGAGTCTCGGGGGGAGATGTCCTCGTGCGGGTGCTGCCGCTGCCCTTTGCCACGGCCTCACTGTGAGCGAGCCAACCCACGCTCAGGGGTGGACCGCCTTCTTCAGCGTGTTGGTGGTGGAGCGGCCTTCGACCAGTCCGACCAGGACAATCTGTCCCCCGGCCGACTCGACCACGCGGCGTTCGTCCTGGTTGATGGTCTGGATCGTGTAGTCCCCGCCCTTCACGTAGATGTCGGGTTGGGCCAGGGACAGAAACTCCGTGGCGGTGGGCTGCGTGAAGATGGTGACGGCGCTGACACTCTCCAGCGCAGCCAGCACCAGCGCGCGGTCCAGTTCGGGGTTCACCGGGCGTCCGGGGCCCTTGAGTTTCCTGACCGCGGCGTCCGCGTTCACCCCCACCAGCAGCAAATCCCCGTGGTTGCGCGCCGTCTCCAGGTAGGTCACATGCCCGAGATGGAGCAGGTCGAAGCAACCGTTGGTGATCACCAGCCGGCGGCCCGTCCCCCGCACCGCCGTGCGCCAGGCCACCAACTGATCCCACGGCACCAGTTTGTCTCGAAAGTTCACCACGCCAATCTGCTCAGGCGGATCAAGGGTTGGCAACGACTTTCACCACGGCCCAGAAGCCGCCGGCTCAAGGTTTCACGCCGGACTGGATGCTCATCATGCCGCCCAGCAGATCGTGGACTTGCACTTCCTGCAGGCCCAACGATCGCATCCCGTCCGCAACGCCGGACTGGGCCGGGTATTCCCGCAGCGAATCCAAGATGTACGCATACGCCGCCGCATTGCCGCAGAAGAGCAATCCCAGCACGGGCACCATCAATCTCAGGTAGAGAAAATAGAGTCCACACAGCCATCGATTCGCCGGCTTGCCGAATTCCAGCACCAGGATCCGCCCTCCCGGCGCCGCCACCCTGACCATCTCGGACAAACCCGTCCTCCAGTCCACCAGGTTGCGCAACCCGTAACCCACCGTGACCGCCGCAAACTCACCGTCGCCAAACGGCAGCCGCATCGCGTCGCCTTGCACGAAGCGCAGCGATGCTGTCAACCCGCATCTCCGCCGCGCCACCGCCAGCATCTCGGGACTGAAATCCAGGCCGGTCACGTCCGCGCCGCTTTCGGCCAGCCGTCGGGTGATGTCCCCGGTCCCGCAACACACGTCCAGCGCCCGTTCGCCCGGCTTCAGAGCCGCCAGCGAAACCAGCCGCCGCTTCCACCGCCGGTGCAAACCCAGGGTCTGAATGTCGTTGAGCTGGTCGTACCGGGAGGCGATCAACCCAAACAGTTCCCCCACCCGCGCGGCACGGTCCGCACCCTTTGCCTGGAATCGGTTGCTCATCAATGGCCTGGACGTGGCCGCTCAGTAAGAGTCCCGTCCAGGCCTCAGGACTTATCACATCAATGCGTGTTGCTCAACGATCAAGGTGCTCATGGAATTGTCTGTGCTCTCATACTCTTGGATTTAGGCTCTGACCCAGGGGGCCCGTTCCAATGAACAAACGCAACATTTTGATCGCCGATGACAGCCTCGTGGTTCTCAAGGCGTTGGAGCTTCGGTTGAAAGCCGCCGGATATGATGTCGCGACCGCGGTCGATGCCAGCGAAGCGATCGAGAAGGCCGGCCAGCGCCATCCGGACCTCGTCATTATGGACGTCAACTTCCCGCCGGACATCAGCCAAGGAGGGGTGACGTGGGACGGATTCCAGATCATCGATTGGATGAGATACACCGGTTCGGCGACCGGGGCGCCGGCGATCATCATCACCGGGGACGAGGTGGAGCAACATCGGGAGAGCGCGCTGGCCGCGGGCGCCGTGGCGGTGTTCCAGAAGCCCATCCGCATCAACGAACTGATCGAGACCATCCGGGAATGCCTTGAGGGCACGGCGCGCGCCGTGTGAAGGCCCGGTCAAACCGCCAGAGCGATTCCTGACAGGTGGGGCCTCGCTCCATCGCCGCCGGTCCTTGGACAAGTCACGAGACGTGAGGAGTCCCCAAGTGATCTTCGGTGTGAACCCCAGTTTGGTGTGAATCGTCTCCCAGCGACTTCCTGTCTTCGCTGCCGCACAGTCCACCTCCCCTCGGCCCCCGCCAAGCAAAAGCCCCTCCCACGGTCGAGCGGGAGGGGCGGTGACGGGCTTGCGTCCGGATGCCCGGTCGCTACGGCAGTTGCACCTGGGCAATTCGCAGGTTGATCGGCGCTCTCGGCGGATCCTCCACACTGTTCACCGTGAGCGTGAAGACGCGGTTGGCCGACTGGCTGCCGTCACTGACCGTCACCGTGACCTGCGCGGTGCCAAACTGATTCGCCGCCGGTGTCACCGTGACCGAGCGCGCCGCTCCGCTTCCGCCGAAGGTGATGTTCGCGTTCGGAACCAGGGTGGGGTTGCTGGAGGTCCCGCTCAACGTCAGCATGTCAGCTGCGGTTTCCACGTCCCCAACCGTAAAGCTGATCGGACCGGTGCTGGTGTCCTCATTGATGGCCCGGTTGGTGATCGACGTCAGGGTCGGTGTGTCGTTCACCGAAGTCACGGTCAACGTGAACTGACTCGTCGCCGTCAACACGCCGTCACTGACCGAAACCGTGATTTGGGCGGGGCCGAATTGGTTCGTCGCCGGGGTCACCGTCAGCGTCCGGTTGGTCCCGCTGCCCGCCAGCACCAGGCCGGATTGCGGAACCAGGACCGCGTCACCCGACGTGGCGCTGACCGTCAGGCTGCCCGCCGCCGTCTCGGAATCCCCGATTGTGAAGCTGATCGGACCGGCGATTGCATCCTCGTTGATGGTCTGGTTGCTGATCGAGGCGACGGTCGGACGATCGTTCACGGCGGCGACGGTCAGGGTGAACTGCTGGTTGGCGGTCAACGCGCCGTCGCTCACGGTCACGGTGATGACCGCGCTGCCCGAGCCGTTGGCCACCGGCGTCACGGTGACCGCGCGGTTGGCGCCGCTGCCGCCGAACACAATGTTGGCGTTGGGCACCAGGGTGGGATTGCTCGATGTGCCGCCCAGGGTCAACGAACTGGCCGAGGTTTCCACGTCACTCACCGTGAAACTGATCGGGCCCGCTGCCGCGTCTTCCTCAATGGTCTGGTTGCTGATCGACGTCAGCGCTGGCGAGTCGTTGACCGCCGTCACCGTCACGGTGAACTGGCGGCTGAACGTAAGTTCACCGTCGCTGACCGTCACCGTGATCTGGGCGGTGCCCGAGGCGTCCGCCGCGGGCGTCACCGTCACGTTGCGGCTGGCGCCGCTGCCGCCGAACACCACGCTGGCGTTGGGCACCAGGGTGGGATTGCTGGAGGAACCGGACAAGGTGAGCGCAGTGGCTGGAGTTTCCTGGTCTCCCACCGTGATGCTGATTGGTCCGGCGACAGCATCTTCATTGATGGTTTGGTTGTTGATGACCGTGATGGTGGGCGCCGTGTTCTGCGGCAGGGGCACCGTGTAACTGATCTCATTGGAGAAGTCGCTCTCCAACTGGTTGGTGCCCACGGCGGTGGCGCCAAAATAGTAGGTGGTCCCCTCGACCAGACCGGTCACCGTGACAGTGGTGGACAACCCCGCGTTGGTGACGCTGGTGTAGTTTCCACTGGCCGTGCCGTAGTGCAGCCGGTAACTGCCCACGCCGGCATCCGGACTTGGATCCCAGGCGAGGGTGACATCCGCCGCGTGGGCGTGGGTGGAGAGCGCAAGCACGCCCAGGATGGGGAGAAAACGATTCTTTAAGGAAAGAATCCCGAGAAACGAGGTTTTGGACTTCATAGAACTCAAGACTTCGGTGGCTCCCTTAGCTGGCCGCTTGCCAACGCCTTCGCCGGGACGAGAAGCGCCGGTTGCCTCCACAAGGTCCGTGGAGCTAACCAACTTATCACGTGGGGGAAAGTGCGGCCGGGGGAGCCGCCGATTCGGTCATCACTCCACCCATCACGGTTTCAGCGTCCGCCCATGTTTCAGACGGCCCGCAGCGACTTGGGACAGACCCGCACGAACGGCTCTCCGCAGGCCTACGTAGCTCATACCCGGACCAACGTGATCGTGATGCTCAACCCAAGCGCGCACATCCTGCGCGTGACCAGGTGGGGCTCACCGCCGGGCTTCGATCCTCGTTCCCGGGCCGCCCCCGTCGCAAGCTCGCGTCGTGAAGGCTGAATGCGAAAAGGCTGGGGATGAACCCGCGCCCGCCTTAGGATTTGTGCGGCCAGCGTCCACGCCCCTTTGGACTGGGTGCAGAAGCCGCACCGTCCCAGGGACACCGGGTCAGCGAGGCTGGCGGCAGAAACGGTCAAGCCATGAAGCTGCAGTCTGACATGGAAGCGAAGCGTGAACGACATTTCGGAACCGATCCGAACGTTTCAAGTGCGGACGCACGG
Organism: Verrucomicrobiota bacterium; assembly: GCA_025457615.1. Lineage (GTDB taxonomy): Bacteria > Verrucomicrobiota > Verrucomicrobiia > Limisphaerales > DSYF01 > JALOTU01. The sequence goes on along the minus strand of JALOTZ010000054.1, from coordinate 14,242 downwards.
AATCTGATCGACCGGGCCCGCGAACGCACGGGCCTGCATGATTTCGGAGATCCGCCGGTCACACCCGCCCTGTCCGTGCTGACGTGGAGTCTGGCGGAAGAGGCCCGCCTGCACCGGCTGGGGAGATTCCTGGCAAACATTCACTTGAGGGATCTGTTGGAGACACGCCTGTGTCTGATCGAGGCCTGGAAGCAGTGGGCGGACCTGCCCGCCACAGAGCTGCGTTGCCCCATCTTCGTCACCGGAATGCCCCGCAGTGGTTCCACCTTCCTCCACGAGTTGCTTTCGCTCGACCCAGCTCATCGCGCGCCACGGGTGTGGGAAGTCATGTATCCGGTCCGTCCGTCCTCCGGGAGCGTGGTCCCTCAAACCCTGCGGGTCTGGCGGGCGGAAACCAACTTGTGGTGGTTCCGACGCCTGGCGCCCAAGGCCGATGCGGTGTATCCGATGCGTGCGCGTACGCCGCACGAATGCGTGGCGATGCACAGCTACACGTTCCTGTCGCAGGAGTTCGTCTCCGCGTTCCACATCCCCACCTACGAAGCATTCCTGGACACCGCCGACTTTGTCCCCACCTACGCCTGGCAAAGGCGCTTTCTGCAATACCTCCAGTCGGGCGGCGTGGCGCCGCGCTGGGTGCTCAAGTCCCCGGATCATGTGCGCAGCCTGGACGCCTTGTGGCAGGTGTTCCCCGACGCGTTCGTCATCCAGACCCATCGCCACCCGCTGGAAACCGTGGTTTCTTCCAGTCACCTGACAGAAGTGTTGCGCGGAACGTTTTCACGCCCCCAAGACCGGCGGCACATCGGCCGACGCGAGGCGGCGCTGATGGCCGAGAACATGCGCCGGATCATGCGCTTTCGCGATGCCCATCCGGAGCTCGCTGATCGTTTCATTGATGTCCGATATGCGGAGCTGGTGGCGGATCCGCTGGCTGCGGTGAAGCGGATCTACGCGAGGCTCGGTATCACGTTATCCAACCACTCCGCCCACCTCATTCAGCAGTCTGCGGCCAGCCGGGGCCGATACGGCAGCCATCGCAACGGGCGACCCAGCCTCGAGGATCTCGGTTTGGACGTGCCGACGGAGAACCGGCGTTTCGAAGAGTACTGCTCGCGTTTCGGGATCGGCCACTTCCAGGCTTGATGCCCGGCGGCAAACGCACACTCTGAGGGCGGGCACCGATGTGGCACCCCGATGTTGCCCGGGCTCGAGACCCTGCCCCGCCGTTGCCGCACATGCGATGAAGCGCCTGCACACCGCCCTGCTGATCCTGGGAATACTCTTCCTGGGCGGTTTGATCTTCAAAATCGGCCCGCGCGAGTTGTGGCAGCAATTCACCTTGCTGGGCTGGGGCTTGATCCCGCTCGTCCTGCTGGAGGGCGCGGCCGACGTGTTCCACGCGGTGGGTTGGCGCTGTTGCCTCCAGGGGGAGCACCGGACTCTCTCGCTCTTCCGAATCTTCCAGATCCGGATGGCCGGGTTTGCGCTCAACTACCTCACGCCCACCGCCTCGTTCGGGGGCGAGGTGGCCAAGGCGGCGTTGCTGGCTGCGGACCAGCGCGGGTCCGAAGCCGTGAGCGCGGTGTTGATCGGCAAGTTCTGTTTCAGCTTCGCGCATCTGCTGTTTGTTGTGGCCGGGGCGGCCGTGGTGCTCTGGCAGATCACGCTGCCCACGGCCCTGTGGGGATCCATGCTGGCCAGCAGCGTGCTGATGGCTGCGGGCATGGGCGGCTTCTTCTGGCTGCAACAGCATGGAAAGCTGGGCGGACTGGTCCGCTGGCTGGTGGCCCGCAAGGTGGGCGGGAAAACCCTGGAACGCCTGGCCCACGGAATTTCCGACGTGGACGAAGCCTTGAAGCGGTTCCATCGGGAACGGCGGTGGAAACTGCCGCAGGCGATCGCCTGGCACTTGATCGGCTACTCGATGGGCATTCTCCAGGCCTGGGTTTTCTTTCGCCATGTGGTCCCCGGTGCCCCCCTCGCCCTGGCTGCCGGGGTGTTCATACTCGGCCTGTGGTTCGACCTGATTCTCTTCGCGGTGCCGACCAACGTGGGAGTGCTGGAATGGAGCCGCACGCTCACCCTCAGAGCCGTCGGGGAAAAGGCAATGACCGGCTTGACCTATGGGCTGGCCGTCCGGCTGGCGCAGCTGTTCTGGGCGGGATTCGGCCTGGTCAGCTACGCTTGGCTGACATCGGCCCAGGGCCAAACGACAGGCGCGCAACAGCCTTCGGGCGCTCGCGGGGAAGCGTGAGGCATGGGGATCACGTATTCCAGACTCGTGAAATGAAATCACGCCGTGCGCCAAAAGTAAGTGTTACCCCGGGAGGGTGATACCAATTCGGTCAACAATCGCCTTGATGTTTCGTTGGGGAAAACGATAATCGCGCACTGGAAGTCGGCGGCCCCTGATCCCTTCGCGTTCGTTCAGAACGGAAAGCGCACGATCGAGGCGGATGTGGAGAGGCAGGTTGCTGACCGGCAAGCGTGCCCACGTGGCGGAATTGGCAGACGCGCTAGATTCAGGTTCTAGTGGGTAAAACCGTACAGGTTCAAGTCCTGTCGTGGGCACCATCTTCCGGTCGTAATCTCCTCAGAATCCTAGGAAATAGCCTGATTGCAGGCGTTTCCGTAGCTACATCCCTTCTGCCAACTACTGCCCGCTTCTGCCCCGTTGCGCCCCTTTTGAGGGCAGCAAAAGGCAGCAAAGGGCAGCAAGCGGAGCCCCTCCCCCATGAAAATCACCAAAGTCATTAACCACGGCCAAACCCGCTAACGCGTCACCCGTGTTCACGATCTCCTCATGCACGTGCCGGAAGCATTCGAGCGGTTCCAGTTGGTCGAAAAGCTCGCCCAGATTCGGCGCAAGCGGGGCGGAACCCCGGCGGTCTGGGGAGCGGGCCTCAGCACCGCAGAAGTGCAATGGCAAATCGAGATGGATGAAAAGTACGGCGGGGACGCCTTACCAGAAAAGGAAGTCAAGGCACGTGAAGCAGCGCGCAAGCGAGAGGAAACATCCCGCAAGAAACATGACGCGAACGTGCTGGCTGTGATGCAACCGCTCTATCCGGAGGCTTGATTCACCGCCGAAGGGCATCGGCTGAACACTCTGACGCCAGAGGCTCAAACCAGTTCGTCAGCGTGTTTCTGGCGCTGGGCTTTCGGCTTCTTCACCTTTGCCGCTTTGGCTTCCTCTGCCGCGCGTTCAAGGTTCAATGCGAGCAATCGTTCCAATACCTGTTCGTCCGTCAAATCGGCGGGCCAACCGTAGGCGGCGGCAACGGCGGCGTCGAGTTTCTTGTGGGCAAGATCGAGCCAGGCAGGGCGTTCGTTGTAAAGGTTCGTGAGCGTGCGCTTCTTGAGCTTGGCAGCGCAATCGGCGTCGCGCGGCTCAAGGCGCGGATAGCGGACGGTGCCGACTTGGAAGCCGCCCACGTCGCGGACGGTGTTCCGGTCAAGGTAGCGGTCCCACGGGCCGCCCACGGTGCCGGGGAATTCCAGCACGCGGGTTGCCGTCCATTCGGGCGGATTGAGCCAGCGTTCGCGCAAGTCGTTCAACTCCTTCGCGGCGGCGGCAATCGCGGCTTCCTGCGCGGGCGTCGGGCGCGGAAAGGGGAAGGTTTCAAAGCAGCTTGTGGGAGTGTAACGCGGACGCGTTTCGAGGCGAGTGCCCTGCTTCAGTGCCCAAACACTGTGGAACTCGCTTTGAACCACTCCAAAGAAGTAATCATCTGAACGCGCAAAAACAACTGTTGCGTCCGAAGGTAGGACTTCTGGATAAACCCAAACCACAACACGATGCTTGCTGACACGCGGCGTGGCCGGGAATCGCTTCAAATTCTCTATCGCAATTTGCATCGCCGGTCTTGCCTCACCGTGAATCCACCAGCGATCACGATAAGCTTTCCGGTGGTTCTGTTCCCTCACTGGTTTGACTTGCGCGCGAACAAACTCGGCAGCGACTTCGTAAATTGCCGCATCCTTCCATTCACATTCCGGCGCGAAAGCAACGACCCAACGTTTCTCGGCTCTCTTGGTAATTTCAAAGGCATTTAGGATTGGCCTTACAACATCAGAGTTTGGCTTGCCGTTTGGATTACCAGCGGTCTGGAGAAACCTCTCTGCCGTCGGCTCGTCAAAATCAAAGGGGCCGTGCATCGAAGTGCCGATAAAACTCATGCCGCCGTTTTCCCGCATCGGCTTGGCTTCAGTAAGGTCAGTTGTGCTGCCGAGCATTGCGGAAATTGAGTCAACGGGCTTTTGGTTAAGCAACCGATGTTCCTCTGCCCCGGAATCGAAGCCGACCATGCTGACGTGAACATTCGCTCCAGCCAAAATCCAGTCGCGGTCACTCTCAGCAAAGAAAAGATCACCCGTGTCTTTGATGCGCTTCAGAACCTCGCGGTTTGCTCCACCGCGAATTCCTTGTGTCGCCAGCAAGCCAGCGCGTTTGCACTTGGCCTTTTCGATTTGCTCGCGTGCCTTCTCAAACCAGTAGCAGCAAAGGTCAGACTGTCCGGGAATCCGGCTGCCATAAACGCGGCGGAGTTCCTCAACGTAGTCGTCGCCGAGTTCGCCGCGCATGAGCTTGTCACCGAGAAACGGCGGGTTGCTTACGATAACGTCGCATTTCGGCCAGTCGCGTTCGGTGTAGAACTTCAAGGCATCGTCGCCCGCGTGTTCGCCCGCTTGCGCTTCCTTCAACGTCTTGGCCTTGCTGCGGAAGTGGGGCACCAGCAAGGCGTCTTCGTTGTGAAAGCCGTCCAGTTCTTGGAGGACGGGCGAGCGGTCGTTGTCGAAACCGTTGTCCCGCCGCCATTGCAGGTAGCCGATTTGCACGGAGACTTGCGCCAGCTCGAAAGCGTAGGGGTTGATTTCGATGGCGGCGAGTTGTTGCACGCTCACTTGCGGTGTGAGCTTGAAGCCGAGTTGCGTGGCGTAGGTGACGACTTCCTTCTCCAAGCCCAGCAGCGTTTGCAGGGAGACGTAAAGGAAGTTGCCGCTGCCGCACGCGGGGTCCAGCACGGTCAACCCGGCCAGCTTCTTCTGAAACGCGGCGAGTTTGTCGCGTTGCTCGGGCGTGCCCTGGCCCTTGGCACAGGCGGCGGCGAGTTCGCCCTTGAGCGCGTCCCATTCGCGGCGGAGCGGGGCCATGAGGACGGGTTCCACCAGCGTTTTGATGTCCGCCTCGCTGGTGTAGTGCGCGCCGAGTTGCGAGCGTTGCTCCGGCTCCAGGGCGCGTTCAAAGAGTGTGCCCATGATGCTGGGCTGAATGAATTGCCAGTCCGCTTCGCACGCGTCGGCCAGCTTCCGCAATTCGTCTTCCTCCAGTTCAAAGACAGTCGAGTCTTCAAAGAGATGGCCGTTGAAGTGGCGGATGCGGTCTTTGCCGAAAAAGCCGCCCTTGGCCATGACGCCAAAGAGGTTTTGCAGCGTCGTGGCGAGGCCGTGCGGATCGTCAATCCCGGTCTTCAAGACCTCGCTAAAGAGCTTCTTGGGCAAGAGTCCGGTGTCTTCGGCGAAGAAGCAAAAGACGATACGATTGAGGAAACGGGCGATGCGGAGATTTTTCTTTTGCGCAAAGTTCATCTCCGCCCGCGTCTTGGCGTCCGCCAGCTCGGCGGCTTCCCGCTTCTGAAGGGACTTGGCAACCTCGGCAATGGTTTCGGCCAGGTTCTCGGTCACTTGCGCCGTCGTGCGCTGGGGCTTCAGGAAGTCGGGGTCCGTGAACACGGCGCGGAGAAGCGTCAGGTTTTCCGGGCGGTCAATCTCGGCGTTGGTGAACTCCTTCGTCTCTTGAACCGTGCCGTTGAAGTTCGTCTTGATGATGTAGCGGTCAAAGTCGCACACCACCAGCAAGGGCGGATTCAGCAGCGATTCCCGGTAGCGGAGCAACTGCTTGTACGCTTCATCGAGGTTCTTCTTCTTGCCCTTGTATTCCCACGCAAAACAGCCCTTCTTCCACACGTCAGCAAAACCGCGCTCGTCAGGTTCGGCTTCCTCTCCGGACTCGTGCAGCGCAAAAAGCTCCGCGTCTTTCACCACACGCTTCTGGAAGCAGAACACCTCGCCGGAAGGGTCTTCTTCCAACGGCGTCGGCACGCCCAGCAGGCGGCAGAGGTCGTCAAAGTGTGATTGATAGGCGGCAGATTCTTTGCCCTTGAAGCGGTGCCACTTGCGGATGAATTCAGCCGGAGTCATTGCGCGGCGGCATTGAAACCCCACCACGCAACCGGGTCAACGGCGGAGATAGGCGCTTGCAGTTTCCTACCCCTCAAAGCTAATCAACCCATCGGGCGCATAGTCGAACCACGCAGCGAAAGCGCCGTCTGGTGAAAGGGCCTTGTAAGCCGCCGTCTTGCCGATGCCCAAAGGCAAAGGCGCGGATGCCGTCACGCTGCGGCCCTTCTGGCGCCTGGTGATTGCTGGGAATGACGATGACGCAGGGTTGCAGGTCTGCCCGGCATTGTCCCCGATGCGGCTTCTTGAACTGATTGACTCGCTCGCACTGCTCAATGGGACGGACAAATGGGAAGGGTCTGCCAGCGACTTTGAACGCGCCCTGCGCAGCAAGGATTCCAGCGGGATGCTTGATCGTATCTTTGTCACTGGCCAAGCCGCAGGCCGGATGCTGACCGAACTGGCCCGCGTTTCCCCCAGCCGGGTTGAGCGAACCAACTGGGGCGGTACGTCGCACTATCGGGTTTTCGCAGCCACGCGCCGTTGACGCCGCCCCGCCCCCTGCTGCTGCCCCTTGCGCACTTCTGACGCTTCCCTCTTGTAGCCCAGAGAGGGAAAGGCGCAGCCCGTAGGGAAACGAGAATTACAGCAGCAACCTCAAACACCACCCACAACCACCCACAACCCCCAACATGCATTGTGGGGGGATGTTGGGCGTTGTGGGTGAGTTTCGGCGTTGTCACGCACAGCCCCGCAGGGAAGGCCGCGCTCGGACGGTTGAATTGACTAAGGAACGAGACGCGGCGGGCCTGCTACCCTCTGCCCGGCGTGCTGCTTGACGCCTTCCCAGCGTCCTGCAACATCGGGTCATGCCAAGCGGTACGCTTGCGCGAGCGCGCCCCGCCTCACATACTTGTCACGGTCGAATCATGATAAAGCGTGAACTGAGCCGAAACCTTGGAAAGCCGTCCACCCTGAAGCCGGGAGAATCCGTGTCCATAAGGGATAGGGGCAGGGTGCCGACCGTCCCCCGCAGGAAAAGGGCGTTGTTATCACCCGATCAAATGGAAGCGGAACTGCAACGAATTTGCCAAGGGTGTCCCGCGGTTGACTCTCTGGCCATGATGGAGGAAGAACAGTGAGAATCCACGCTGACATTTCCTTGAGGCCAAGGCGGCGAGACACCGTGCGCGGCGTTTCCGAAGGCCTCGCTTGGCTCGTGTCCCCGTTGACCAAACCCTCCCAAGGCAATTGAGCTTATGGGCTGGCCCCATGTGGCCCGCCGGCGCCGCCTTGCCCGGAATTCTGCGACAAAGCGCGGACTACACTTCAAAGGGCGTTTCGCAGTCCTGTCCAGCCGGAGCAGCATCACGCGGAATTCCGCGGAAATGCCCTCGATCAATTAGGCACACTCACCGCTAGTGCCAACTTCTGCCCCTTACCCCCCTTGGGTCGGTTTTGAGGGCACCAAAAGGCACGAAGGGCACCGGGCCAAGGACTTCACCCATGAAGATCACGAAAGCCATCCATCACGGACAAACCCGCTACCGGGTCAACGATCCCACTGGCGAAAGGGGGAGGCGATTGGGGGATTGGCGGGGGGTGTGTGGATACGGTGGAGCCATGGTCAGGCCGCTGAGGATAGAGCGGACCGGGGGCTGGTAGCATGTCACCGGGCGGGGCAATGAGCGCAAAGCGATCTTCCGGGACCATCGGAATCGGCGCCACTTTCTGGAGTTGGCGGGGGCGATGGTTGGCCGTGTCATCGGGACGGGGATTGGCGGGTGTAACGCGAATGGGACGTTTTCATGACCGAGACCGAGACCGGAGATCGAAGGACGGAACACCCAACAGCCAACACCTCACGGCCACTGACCGAGGGGCGGGGAGAGGACCAGACGATCACAGGGGGATGGGGATGCGTGAATCGTCTCGCGCGGCCCAAGGCGGGCCATTGCGCCACTTTGTGAAGGGTCGTGTCCAGAGCCATTTGGAACCGGCGCGCCACGTCCGGCCCGCTTTCTTCCACATACCATCCGAACTGGCGGGCAAAGTCCTGCTTGAAGGCCCCGGTCTTCTGGATGACCAGACTCATTTTCCGCGCTTGTCGCGGATGATCCGCTCGCCGATCTCGCGCATCTCCTCCGAGGCGAGCCGCGGATGCTGTTCGCGAAACCAGTCCTCGATCTCTGCCAGCTCAGCCGCCGAAAGGGTTTGGATGGCGTCCTTGATTTCCTGCACCGTGCTCATGGGGCCTACGATGCCAGCGCGCCCGAGACTTCGCAAGCGGGCGGCTGCACTGCCCGGCCTGGAGTGATCCAACCGCAAGCCCCGCAGTGGCCGGCCATGAAGTCGCAAACCCTGCTTTTCCGGGACATGGAATGATTCCCGGCAGCTGTGGACTTGAGTCCGCGCCGACTTTTCGGGGGAGGCGTGGTGAAGGCGGGGCGGTGGCGATGCGTCCGGGATATTGGCGCCGACTCACGTGCGGCGATCTACGACCAAGTAGCCGCGGACGCCTGCCTGTGCGGGGCACGCAGACAGGTGTAGTCCGCGCCAGCTCCCCGGCTCTCACTCCGAGGCGCCCCGTTGGGCCAGGGCGGGCGATTTGCGCAGGGATTGGGCGGTTTTCCGAGTCAGGTCGTCGAACCCCCGTCGCATCATCCTTCGTTCGCGGCCCTTGCTCATGCCGTAGGGATGCCCCCGGAACCTCGAGATCACACCGATTGCACGGACTGGATCCACAACCGGAAGAACCGATCGGTGATCAGAAACGAGCCGTTGTCCCGATCAATGAGGTCCTTTGCCAGCAGCGCCTGAACGGCGCGTTGGGCATTGGAGGCCGAACTCAATCCGTGACGGCTCACAAATTCGCCGGCAAAGACCTTCATCCCGGACGTCTCGGCTGCCAGCCCCTTCAAGAATCGCTTTTGGGAAAGCGTCAGTGATTCCCAGAGCGTCGTGTAGGCGTAGCTTTCCCGCTCCAACAACACCTTCACCGCCGCCCGGAGCATTTCTGCGCTCACTCTGGCTTTCGGCTCGCACAATTCCCAGAGCACGTGACAAACGTGCTGCGTGTAAAACGGATGTCCCTGCGTCAATTCGCAAACCTCGTGGATGTGTTCCCGGTCAATGTCCTTGTGGGCATCCGCAAAACGCTGCCGGATGAACGGCTGCCAGTGCTTCTCGGCAATCGGCCCAAGCGGATAGTGTCCCCCAGCCCGATACAAAGGACGATTGCGATCCAGCACCATCTTCTGGATCAGATGCTTGCGGCTGCCCAGGAAGAGATAACTGACCCGGGGATGATTTTGAATCACGCTCCGTAGCTTCCGCTCCACGTGGTCGTTGCCATACTCCAGAATCTGCTGAAACTCATCAAACACCACGACGACCCGCGGGCCGCCCTTTGCCGCGATTCTCGCCGGCGTCTCCAAAACCTCATCCAGTGCTGGTCCAGCCCTGGTGTGCTTGCCCAGGCCAAACGTCAATGCCGGTTTGCCTTCCTCATCCACCGTCACACTCGGCGACAGGCTGCCGAAAAACGTCCTGGCCGTCTCCAGCACCTTGCCCACCGACGTGCTCATGGATTCGGTGATCGCCTTGGCCACGGTGGTGACGAACGCCGCCTCGCTGTCCGTCGGCCACAAATCCACGTACGCGCACACCCAGCCCTTGCGCGGCAGCTTGCCGAGCGCGGCGCGCACCAGCGAAGTCTTGCCGTAACGGCGTTCTGAAAGCACGAACAGCTTCTCCCCGTTCTCCATCGCCCGCACCAGGTCGCTCGTCTCCTTCCCCCGGTTGCAAAAGGCATCGCCGCGGACCACACCGCCATACTCGAAGGGGTTTCTCATCTTACGCACGATGCGTTACGCACGATGCGTAATACCACGAACCCGGCAGCCAGGTAAAGGCTCGCGTTCTCCTGCGGCAGTGCGGGAATTCGGGCCGGGACGCTGGCTGCGGCCCGCTGCCGGGACGGAACAACCCGGGGCGGGACCATTGTCGAAAGGACGGCCGCAACTGGGGTGCTTCATAATGGTTCTTCGTGTTCTGGTGTTCACTCCGAGGGGCCCTGTGGGGCCAGGGCGGGCGATTCGCGCAGGGATTGGACGGTCTCCCGGCTCAGATCGTCGAACCCCAGTTGCATCATCTTTCGTTCGCAGCCCTTGCTTGGATTCCTGCGTCGCCTGGAGATCTTGTTGGGGTTCAGATGGGTGAGGCGAATCGGGCCTCGCTTTCAAGCCTTACACGGCAAAAACCAGAGCCGACAATCGCCTGCAAGGCCTCGTTCGAACGGGCCATTCTTCGCATCCAATTCGGTCCCAACTGCTTGTCCAGGCGACACAAGGTTCAATTGGAGGGTGAGGGCGTTGAAGCGTTCACGCGGCTTGAAGAGGCGGTCCCAGCGGGGTAGTCTGTGCGCGTGACTGAAGTTGCGGAAATTGAAAAAGCCGCGCTGCAATTGCCGTTGGGTCAGCGGGTGTCGCTTGCACAAACCCTGCTGGATTCGCTGCCGCGGGTGTCCGAAGACGTATCCGAAGAGGCGGAGTTGGCGGAGGCGGAGCGTCGGGAGCGGGAAATCGAGATAGCCGAAGCAGGCTCAGGGAGGTGGTTACTTACGCTCCGAAAACGGGCTCCGAAAGCGGCGCTAACAACCCTTTTTGAGCACATATTCTGCACAGGTCCATACACCCCAACCGATTGCCTCGGCGACACGAGAGGATAACGAGAGGATAACTGTCGCTTACGCCTGCCGTGCAAGCTCCTCCAGCTTGTCCGGCGACAGCACATCGCCGCCGCGCAGAAAAAACCGTGTGATTTGCTCCCGCAACATGCGGTAGAGCGCCGGATCCGTCTGCGCCAGTTCCACCGGCACATCGCGGTGCGCGAACCGCGCCAGCGCCGCCAGGGCCGCCCACCGTTTCTGATGCCAGTACACAGCCACCAAATCCGGATTGGCCAGCAGCTCGCGGGCGATCAACTCCTCTTCACGCGCATTCATGCTCAGGTCTTCAACACTTGAAGGTACACCAGGTTCTCCGAGGCCCGTTCGCGGGCCGGAGCGTTGAACCGCCCCACAATCTCGCGCACCCGGTTCAAATCCGGGCGATGGCGGCTTGCCAGGAATTGAATGTCCGCCAGATCCTTCGGCTCGGCGCGAATCAGTTTGGCGGCAATCAGGTTTTCCATCGGCGGACGGTAAAGATGCAGCCGCCCCAGGCGATCGAGGAATACCGGTTCAAATTCTCCCATCTGCGTCAAGCCCGGTTCCACGAGCTGGAGATAAGGCTGGCCGGGGTCCAAGGTTTGTTTGGGGTCGAAAAGCAATCCGGCGTCTTCCGCCGCCCGCTGCAATTCGCGGCGGTCATAATCGCTCGCCGGCTTCCAGATGTCCAAGTCCGATGACGTCCGCCCTTCCATGCCGCCGAACAAACACGCCGCCGACCCAATGAGGCACAGGCGGACGGGCGGGCCTTCTTTGCCCAGCGCCTGCGCCAGATCACCCAGCACAGCCAGCCACGCCTCGCCGTCCAACTGTAGTTTCAGCGACATCTTGAACGCGGGCAGGATACCAAAATCAGGCGCAAAATCAAACCTTCGGAATAAAAGCCTGGGGGGTGGCGGTGGCGGCAGGCCTTAAAGACTACGGGGCGGCAGCGACGGCCCTCCGGCGGTTTGCGAAACGGCCGCGGCACCCCGGGATCGAGCGGGAACAATGGAGACACATCGGCCAACTGTACAATGTTCAGATCTGACACCACCGGACACCCACGGAAGGTTGTGAAAGCTGCGCGCAAATGATAGCCTGTCCCCATGAAACTCCACCTGCTTGAAGAGGCGTTGAGTCTGCCACTGCCGGAGCGGATCGAATTGGCCGACGAAATCTACCGCAGCGTTGACCGCGAGACGGATGAAACGATCTTGCCGGGGGTGCTTGCCGAAATGGAACGGCGCGACGCGGAACACGAGGCCAATCCCACGTCCGGCTGCACGATTGAGGAAGTGGAGAAGGAACTCTTCAAGGGCAAGTGAACCTCAAGATCGTCATCATCGCGCCGGCGCGAGTGGAGATCGCTGAAGCCGTCACATACTATGAAGGGCGCCGTCCGAGCGCCGGTGTGAAGTTCTGGATCGAGTTTAAGACTCTGGCGAGACGGTTGAGGAAATTCCCGGAACTTTATCCGCGTTTCGGAAAGCGCGGCGTGCGAAAAGCCAGGATGCACGTTTATCCATGCGCGGTTTATTATCGGATCGCCGGGGAAGAACTCCGCATACTCGGTGTCGTGCATGGTGCGATGAACCCGGAAACGGCCCAGACCCGGTTCGGATGATGTATCGAGAGTGAATCAGGGTATTCCAGGGGGCTCCAGTGTCGCTTGCACATCTTGTTATGGTTCAAACAGGTGAGGCGAACCGGGCTTCGCTTTCAAGCCTTGCCAGGCAAAAAGCAGCGCCGGAAATCGCCTGCAAGGCCCCGTTCGAACGCGCCATTCCTCGCATCCAATCCGGTCCAAACTGCTTGTCCAGGCGACACAAGGCTCACCATTAAGCGTTCCCGCGGCTTGAAGGGGCGGTCTCAACGGAGTAGTCTGGGGTCATGACTGAAGTTGCGGAAATTGAAAAAGCCGCGCTGCAATTGCCGTTGGGCCAGCGGGTATCGCTTGCACAAACCCTGCTGGATTCGCTGCCGCGGGTGTCCGAAGACGTATCCGAAGAGGCGGAGTTGGCGGAGGCGGAGCGTCGGGAACGGGAAATCGAAGCCGGGCAGGTGCAGCCCATCAGCGAAGCGGAGTTGTGGCGGCGGGTAGAGAGCGGCCGCCCGGCGTGAGCCTCGAATTCCACCCTGCCGTCGCTAAAGATCTAGCCGAAGCCGTGCGGCGGTATGATCCCGTTTCGCCCAGGCTGGGGGAGCAGTTTTTGGAGGAGTTTCGGCATGTGGTGAAGTTGGCCGCCCGTCATCCGGGACGATTTCACCCCGTCGGCAAGCGTTTTCGCCGGGCCAACTTGAAACGGTTTCCCTACCATTTCCTCTATCGGGAAATCGAAGAGGGCATTCGCGTGACGCTGGTGCGGCATCACCGGCGGGACCCCGCCTACGGCCTGGAGCGGGAGTAGCATCGGAGGAGAGGGAGTTCATGGTTGCCGGTTCAGGGGGAGAATTCTCCGAAACCCCGTTTCGCGCAGTGAACCCCTGAACCTGGTAGGGCGCCGGTGCCCCGGCGCCAGGCCGCGCGCAGCGCAGCCCTACCAGCGCTCCGCGGTCCGATCGCATGCCCGGACAGGCCGCTTCGTAGCGCAGACAGTTTGTCTGCCGTATCGCCGACTGGCAGTCGGCAGACCTGCGCGGTCATTGAGGCGCCCTTGAATCCCAACGCCCCGCAGGTTGCCAACCTGCGACACGGCAGAGTGCCACTCTGCGCTACCTTGGCGCAGGTTCAGGGGGAGAGACTTCTCCGAAACCCGGTTTCGCGCGGTGAACCCCTGAACCCATGCAAAACGTCCAACGTCCAACGTTCAACGTCCAATGCGGCAACGATTGGCAACCCCTTGAGCGTTGAACGTTGAGCGTTGAGCGTTGAATGTTTGCCGCGGTTCATGGAGAGCCTCCACGACCCTGCAATCGCGCGTTGGGACCACGAACCCGGAGCGCAGACATTCGTGACTGCTCGGCCCGGGCGCAGCCCCCCCCCTTGCCGACAGGAATGTCGGCGCTCCCGTCGCCGGTTCAGGGAGAGTCTGGCAGCGGCCATCGCCCGAGATCGGGTCAAACGGGAATTTTGTTGGACGGAGAGTCAGGCTGTGGGAAGCCGGGGAGTTGCGCAGCAGGTCCAACCGCCCATCGCGTCGCTCAGGGAAACCGAGATAGCCGAAGCAGGCTTAGGGATGTGGGTCCTTAAAGAGGCGCTGGTTCCTTGCGGTCCGAAAGCGGCGCTAACAACCCTTTTTAACAACTCCACTTCCAACTCCGGACTGTCCACCTCGGGATCGAGCCGCGGATGCTGTTCGCGAAACCAGTCCTCGATCTCTGCCAGCTCAGCCGCCGAAAGGGTTTGGA
>JALOTZ010000028.1 GCA_025457615.1 Verrucomicrobiota bacterium | reverse complement strand
GGATTGAAACCACTCGTAGTCCGATTGGTTTGGACACATCCAGCAGGTCGCCCCGCTCGCGAGGGCGGGGCGCGGATTGAAACAGTGTCAGCTATGCAGACCATCGCAGGTTTTGGAGTCGCCCCGCTCGCGAGGGCGGGGCGCGGATTGAAACCGGCTGAGTTTGGGATGATCCGCAACAACAACAAGTCGCCCCGCTCGCGAGGGCGGGGCGCGGATTGAAACTCTGACGCTGTGTGCTGTGCCTGGGGTGAATCTCGTCGCCCCGCTCGCGAGGGCGGGGCGCGGATTGAAACGATGAGCATGGCGCAGCGGCGATCACTGGGTGATGTCGCCCCGCTCGCGAGGGCGGGGCGCGGATTGAAACACGGCGCGGGCGCGGGCGCGGAGGCGTCCGTGTTCGTCGCCCCGCTCGCGAGGGCGGGGCGCGGATTGAAACTACTTCGACAGCTCGGGCGTGAACCTGGATACCTGTCGCCCCGCTCGCGAGGGCGGGGCGCGGATTGAAACGCGGACGTGAACGAGAGCCCGGCGGCCAACCCGGGTCGCCCCGCTCGCGAGGGCGGGGCGCGGATTGAAACGGACTTGCCTGCGGGCACCAGAATTGATGTAAGGGGTCGCCCCGCTCGCGAGGGCGGGGCGCGGATTGAAACGTGGTAGGCTCATACGCCTCCCGTTTGTCCCGGAGGTCGCCCCGCTCGCGAGGGCGGGGCGCGGATTGAAACGCATCCGGATGTTGCTGCGCCTCCCGATGAGGCCGAGTCGCCCCGCTCGCGAGGGCGGGGCGCGGATTGAAACTGGTGGTTGGCGCTGGATTGTTCGACGTTGTAAAGTCGCCCCGCTCGCGAGGGCGGGGCGCGGATTGAAACAAAGTGGTCGTCTATTTGTTTGTTCGTGATTCTGGGTCGCCCCGCTCGCGAGGGCGGGGCGCGGATTGAAACATTGTTTTGCCGGTGCCGTGCGTGCCGATGAGCATGTCGCCCCGCTCGCGAGGGCGGGGCGCGGATTGAAACCCGACGTGGCGCACCACAACCGCTCCCAAGACCAAGTCGCCCCGCTCGCGAGGGCGGGGCGCGGATTGAAACACAATCCGCACCATTACTCACATTGCGCCACCGAAGTCGCCCCGCTCGCGAGGGCGGGGCGCGGATTGAAACACCGCGAATGAGTTGGAGAAATAAAGGGTGTTCGAGTCGCCCCGCTCGCGAGGGCGGGGCGCGGATTGAAACACGGCTACGATGGTGACCCGGCAGCGCGTATTCGTGTCGCCCCGCTCGCGAGGGCGGGGCGCGGATTGAAACATAACTACTTTCCTTTGGTTCACCGGAACGCACCGTCGCCCCGCTCGCGAGGGCGGGGCGCGGATTGAAACTGCAGTACTCACGAAGTCCAATCTGGACCTTGCCGTCGCCCCGCTCGCGAGGGCGGGGCGCGGATTGAAACCGATTATCCGCAACAGTTGGACGCTGATCAAAAAGGTCGCCCCGCTCGCGAGGGCGGGGCGCGGATTGAAACACGCGCAACCGGGCGCGACTCCGGGACAAACGGGAGTCGCCCCGCTCGCGAGGGCGGGGCGCGGATTGAAACGGAAAGCTGCACCCGACGCGCTGGCGAGAAATCTCTGTCGCCCCGCTCGCGAGGGCGGGGCGCGGATTGAAACATCGCTACCCGGTGGACGCTGTGGAGGTCCTCGCGTCGCCCCGCTCGCGAGGGCGGGGCGCGGATTGAAACCGATGGCTTGTTGCACGTTCTCCATCACGATCCACTGTCGCCCCGCTCGCGAGGGCGGGGCGCGGATTGAAACTCCGGCGCAATCACGCTGGCGCCCGTTGATCCATGTCGCCCCGCTCGCGAGGGCGGGGCGCGGATTGAAACAGATCCATCGCCGTCTCCCTGGCAAAGTATTGCGTCGCCCCGCTCGCGAGGGCGGGGCGCGGATTGAAACGGATCATCGGGTTCTATCGGGTGTCCAGCGGCACGTCGCCCCGCTCGCGAGGGCGGGGCGCGGATTGAAACTGTTCTGCAACCTGCGAAACAAAGTATTTGCGCATGTCGCCCCGCTCGCGAGGGCGGGGCGCGGATTGAAACAGCGGAAGCGGGAGCGGAGTCGGGAGTGGAGGAAGTCGCCCCGCTCGCGAGGGCGGGGCGCGGATTGAAACGGTTGCCCACCATCGCCGTTTGCCTTGGTGCGAAGTCGCCCCGCTCGCGAGGGCGGGGCGCGGATTGAAACAACCTGGTGGGTTGGGCCGTGCTCAAGCCCGGCCAGTCGCCCCGCTCGCGAGGGCGGGGCGCGGATTGAAACCAGCTCGTGGACATCAACGAGCGCCTCACCCCGCGGTCGCCCCGCTCGCGAGGGCGGGGCGCGGATTGAAACACAGCCCAGTTCAACGCCGTATCGAGCGCCATCGCGTCGCCCCGCTCGCGAGGGCGGGGCGCGGATTGAAACTTTGCCAAGAAGAAGGAAGACCATTGACCTATGCGTCGCCCCGCTCGCGAGGGCGGGGCGCGGATTGAAACTTACGTAGACCAGCAGCTGGCAGCCGGGGTTCCGGAGTCGCCCCGCTCGCGAGGGCGGGGCGCGGATTGAAACGCGTTCATCGACGGCGACAGGCCGCCGTGCCGCCGTCGCCCCGCTCGCGAGGGCGGGGCGCGGATTGAAACCCAAACCGTGGCCGCCCGCTTACCCGGCTGTGATGTCGCCCCGCTCGCGAGGGCGGGGCGCGGATTGAAACTTCGTTGGCTGTCTTGCTGCGGCATTTCATTCCGGGTCGCCCCGCTCGCGAGGGCGGGGCGCGGATTGAAACACTGACTGGAACCTGCAAAACTCGATCAACTTCGCCGTCGCCCCGCTCGCGAGGGCGGGGCGCGGATTGAAACGAGGGAGCGGATGCCGTCCTGCACGAGGTGCTGTGTCGCCCCGCTCGCGAGGGCGGGGCGCGGATTGAAACACCGTCCACGATCTGCCCATACTCAAGCATGCGGAGTCGCCCCGCTCGCGAGGGCGGGGCGCGGATTGAAACTCCCCGTAGCTATCCCTCGCGGCAATCAGTTGCTGTCGCCCCGCTCGCGAGGGCGGGGCGCGGATTGAAACCATGCTGCACGGTGTGATCGGCTGGCGCATCGGCGTCGCCCCGCTCGCGAGGGCGGGGCGCGGATTGAAACATCCGCGCACGCTGCAAAGGGTTTATTCCCATTTGTCGCCCCGCTCGCGAGGGCGGGGCGCGGATTGAAACGTCGTCCACCGGCCAGACGGCGGCGGGGAAGGAGGTCGCCCCGCTCGCGAGGGCGGGGCGCGGATTGAAACGGGAACTCCACAGGTCAGGAGGCTTGATCCGTAGGTGTCGCCCCGCTCGCGAGGGCGGGGCGCGGATTGAAACGGGAGTGCGAGGGTGCCGGCTGCCGGTCCGAAGGGTCGCCCCGCTCGCGAGGGCGGGGCGCGGATTGAAACTGGCCTCGGCATCAAGCCCTGCCAGCCGGCCACGCGTCGCCCCGCTCGCGAGGGCGGGGCGCGGATTGAAACAACAAACAGTACGTTGACTCATCCGTCGCCGCCGTGTCGCCCCGCTCGCGAGGGCGGGGCGCGGATTGAAACACCATGTCCGAGAAGTTCGGCGATTCCATTGCCAGGTCGCCCCGCTCGCGAGGGCGGGGCGCGGATTGAAACTCGTGGATGAGCGGTTCAGCCGAGAATGACCTGGTGTCGCCCCGCTCGCGAGGGCGGGGCGCGGATTGAAACAGGGCTGCGGGGTCCAGGGTGTGGCGATGCTCGAGTCGCCCCGCTCGCGAGGGCGGGGCGCGGATTGAAACCGGCACGCTGCCGGCCACAGGTCGCGCATCAGGGGTCGCCCCGCTCGCGAGGGCGGGGCGCGGATTGAAGCTTGGATGCTTCTCTGAGATCTGAGATTCGAGATTTGAGACTCCCACAGGCAGCGGGCACGAGTGTGTTCCCGCGGGGCCTGGACGGCTTTTTCTCGCTGAACCGGGTGGGGGGAGCGGGGTCAGATCGTCCGTGAATGCCGACGCTCCCCCACCGGCGCCAGGGTGTTGTCGAAGCGCATGGCGATGTTGCGGATAAACAGCCGACCGGCGTCGGTGACCTCCAAGCCGCCGGGCACCCGGCGAACCAGGCCGTCGGCTTCCAGGTCTGACAGGGACGCGAGTTCCGTGGCGAAGTGGGCTTCGAAGTCCACGCCCAGCCGCCGGCTCATGGCGGCGAAGTCCAGGGAGAGGTCGCACATGACGCGCATGATGGTGTCGCGCCGCACGCGGTCCTCCTCGGTGACGAGGCAGGCCTTGTGCAGGGGCACCCGGCCGGCATCCACCGCCGCCCGCCACGGCGGCAGTTCCTTCTCGTTCTGCCAGTAGGCGTCCGGAATCTGCGAGATGCTCGACATGCCGAAGGCGTAGATGTCCGTGCCGGCGCGCGTGCTGTAGCCCTGGAAATTGCGCTGGAGCTGCTTGTGGCGCTGCGCCACGGCCAGCTCGTCCGTCGGCCGCGCAAAGTGGTCCATGCCGATGTAAACGTAGCGGTCGCGTTCCGTGAGCCGCTCGATGATGCGCTTGAGGATCTGCAACTTGACCTCGGGCGGGGGCAGGATCTTGCCCTGGAGAATCTTCTGCGCCGGCTTGATCCAGGGCACATGCGCGTAGCTGAACACCGCCAAACGGTCCGGCTCCATCTCCAGCACGATGTCCAGCGTCTTGTCGAAGGAGTCCACCGTCTGATGCGGCAGCCCGTAAATGAGGTCGAGATTGATCGAGCCGAACCCCAGTTCGCGCATCCAGTCCACCGCCTGCCGGGTCATGTCCACGGGCTGGAGGCGGTGGACGGCCTGCTGCACCTGCGGATTGAAGTCCTGCACCCCCATCGAGGCGCGGTTGAATCCGATCTCGCGCAGCGCGACCAGGTGATCCCGGGTCAGGCGGCGCGGGTCCACCTCGACACTGGCCTCGATGTCGGAGGCGAGGGTGAAGTGTCCATGGATGATTTCACCCAGCCGGCGCAGTTCGTGCGGACGCAGGAAGGTGGGCGAGCCGCCGCCGAAATGGAGTTGGACTGCCTGGCGCCTGGGGTTGAGCCTCGAAGCCATGTTCGACACTTCGCGTCCCAAGGCTTCGACATAGTCCATGCCCTGATCGTGGTTGAGGGTGATGACGGTGGTGCAGCCGCAGAACCAGCAGAGCGTTTCGCAGAAGGGAATGTGGAAGTAGAGGGACAGATCCCGCGCCGTCTGATTGTTGGCGGCGATGCGTTCGGCCAGCACGGCCCAGGGGATGTCCCCGGTGAATTTGGTCGCCGGCGGGTAGCTGGTGTAACGGGGTCCGGGCTGGTTGTACTTCTCGACGAGCGAGAGATCGACGTTCAGGGTGCTCATGGGACGAACCCTTTCACGGTCTCGACCAGCGCGGCGAGGTTATCGAGTCTGGCGGTCGGGGGGGTGCCGTGGCCGAGGTTGAAGATGTGTCCGGGCCGGCCCCGCATCTCATCGAGCACCCGACGGGTCTCGCGGGCCACGGTGTCCGGGGTGGCGTCACTCAACAACGCCGGTGGCAGATTGCCCTGGAGCGCGATGTTCTGGGGAACCAGGCGGCGGACCTCCGCGAGGGAGCTCTGCCAGTCCACCCCCAGCGCCTCCGCTCCGGTGCCGATCAGCTCGGGCCAGCTTCCATGCGTCCCGAGCGAAAACACAATCATCGGAACCCCCTCCCGCGTTCCGCCTTCTGCCTTGCGCCGTCCGACCTCCGAAACGACCTCCCGCATCCAGCGTGCGGAAGCTTCCTCGAACTCGTTCGGCGGGAGCAGGCCGCCGTGGCTGTCGAACATCTGCAGCGCGTCCACGCCGCAGCCGGCCTGCATGCGCAGATAGCGGGCGACGGCCAGCGTCAGCTTCTCGAGGAGTGCGTAGAACAGTTTCCGGTCGGAACGAAACAATTCCAGGGCCCGGGTGGATTGGCGGGCGCTGCCTCCTTCCAACATGAAGGTGGCCAGGGTCCACGGCGAACCGCTGAATCCGATCAACGCCGTCTGGTCCCCCAGTTCCCGGCGGAGCCGCTTCAGGGCCTGTTCCACATAGGCGAGCCGCTCGCAGACCGCGTCCACGGCCAGCCGGTCCACATCCGCCCGCGTGCGGACCGCGAACGCCATCTCCACGCCCCCGGTTTCGCGAAAGTGATAGGGTTGGCCCATGGCCTCCGGGATGACGAGGATGTCGCTGAAGAGGATGGCGGCGTCGAAGCCGAACCGGCGGATGGGCTGGAGCGTCACCTCGACCGCCAGATCGGGATTCTGGACCAGTTCAACAAAGGTGTAACGCTCCTTGAGTTGGCGGTATTCCGGAAGCGCGCGCCCCGCCTGCCGCATCAACCAGACCGGGGGACGATCCGTAACCTGACAACGGATGGCTTGTTGAAAGCGCTGCCGCCCGGTGATCGGAACCGCGCCTGACACTGGCGTGTGGGGAACGCTCCGGCCCGGTGAGGGCGGCGGGGGAGGCTGGCTGGCGGATATCGGTGTCATTCAGGTCGCCGGCAAAGCGTAATGATCCGGCTGGCGTGCGGCGACCCGGAGGCCATCAAGCCACGCTGCGGACCGAATTGTGCCCGCCATAGGGATTGGGCACGCGCAGCTCGCACTCGGGGTCGTCCTGCCACTGCCCGTCCACGATAAACCGGTAGTGATGCACGCCCGGATCGAGGGCCACCGCGGCCTTCCAGACGCCGTCCTTGCCCCGCTGCATCGGAATGGCCGCCTTTTGCCAATGCGTGAATTCTCCGGCGAGGAGAACGCTCAGGGCCGTGGGGGCGCGGTACGAGAAGACCTGCTTCTCGGCCGCCGGCTTGGCGCTCGGCGCGGTCTTTTTCGTCTTGCTGGCTTTCTTGATCATAGTTGACTCCTCCTGGGTTTCACGATTCCACGGCGCACCATGCGCCTTCCGAATCCACGTTTAATCTGTTGAGGGATGAACCCCGTGTCAACCACGTCGTCAGGGATTGACGGCCCTCCGCCAGCCGGTGGTGACGGGCCGCCGCCTGCAAAAAATGTCCATTCTTTGCCAAGGCTCGTGTAGTCCGCCCCCCCCTCCAGGTCTAGCGTGCCGGGCATCATCGTGCATGAAGCATCGACAAGGACCGGCGCCCCGTTGCTGGCGCCGGGCGGGCTGGCCAACGACAGCCCGATGACCCACCGGAAGGCCGCCTTTGGCACGCCGCGGAACTTCCTGGGCAACCGCTTTGTCTATGTGGTGATCTCGGAGCGCGCGCACGGGTTGTCGGTGGGGGTTAATATGAATCCCGACAAACTCTGCGACTACGACTGTATTTATTGCGAGGTGGATCGGCGCACGCCCTCCACCGAAGGCCGGTTGAACGTGGAGTTGATGGCGGAGGAACTGGAGCGAACCCTGTCCCTGATTGCGCGGGACGAGTTGCGCGCGCACCCGCCCTATACCGCGCTGGATCCCGAGTTGCGGCGGCTTCGGCACGTGACGTTGAGCGGTGATGGCGAACCCACGCTCTGTCCCCAGTTCCGGGAAGCCCTCCAGGCCGTGGCCCACGTGCGCGCTCTGGGCGCGGTGCCGTTCTTCAAACTGGTCCTGTTGACCAACGGAAGCGGATTGGTCCGTCCGGAGGTTCAGGAGGGGCTCAAGCTCCTCACCCGCCAGGACGAGGTGTGGATGAAGCTGGACGGCGGCACGCAGACCTATCTCAACCGCATCAACCGGGGCCAGGTTTCCCTGGGCCACACGTTGCAGAACATCCTGAACCTGGCCCGTCAGCGGCCGGTGGTCATCCAGAGCCTTTTCCCCGCCCTTGACGGTCAGGAGCCCCCGTCCGAGGAGATCGAGCAATACGCCTCGCGCCTCAAGGAACTCAAGGAGCACGGCGCCCAGATCTCTCTGGTGCAAATCTATTCGTGCATCCGGCCCACGTTCCAGGCGGAATGCACCCACCTGCCCCTCAAGAGCCTCTCCCGCATCGCCCAGCGTGTGCGCGAGGTTTCCGGTTTGACGGCGGAGGTGTTCTAGCCGGGGAATCAGGGTCTGGACCCGCCCGCCGGCTCCCTTCACGTCACGCGGCCGTGCTGCGATCGTTCCCCGCGGCCATGGTCTTGTCGAACCACTCGGTGAAGGTGTCGGCGGCCGCCAGGGAATTGAGGATGGGTGTTCCTCCCAGGCGCCGGACCTGATCCGCTTCGTCCGCCTCGAACACGCGCGCCACCACCGGCACCCCCTGCACATGTTGAAGAACACGGCGGGTGTCGGCCACGCGCCGCATCGAGGCCAGGATAAGCCGCGCCCGGCCGGCTCCCGCCCTGTCCAGCACCTTGTCATCGGATCCGTCACCGCGGAGGCAGGGAATGTTCATCCGCGTCAATTGTTCGACCACCGCCGGATCGTCATCCACCACCAGCAGCCGGTGTCCCGCCTGGAGCAGCGGTTTGATCACCCACATGCCGCCGGCCCCGAACCCCAGCACCAGCACGTGTCCGCTGATGGGTTCCCCGGCTTTCATCCGCCGCCGCAACGGGTGCAGGTGCAGCAGAAAGGTGGTGAACCGGTCCGTGGCCACAAACGGCGTCAGGGTCATCGTCATGACCGTGACCAGCGCAATCAGGGAGAAAATCCGGGGCGACACCTGGCCCGACATCTCGTAACCCGTCAGCCCCAGGACGAGCGCCAGTTCGCTGGTCTGCGCCAGCAACAATCCGCTCTCCATGGCCGGGCGCGACATCATCCCCCGCCATTCCGCCACCGCGGCCACCAACGGCGGCGTCACCAGCAACACCATCAACGCCAGCGCCGCCGCCTGCCCGAGCAGCGCGAGATCGGGAACCACCACCAGGCTGCCCATCGCGACGAAGAAGATCGCGCGGAAGAAGTCGCCCAGGGACAGCAACACGCCTCGCGCCACGCCGTTGACCGGGAAGCGGGCCAGGGCGAACCCGGCCAGGAACGCCCCGGCCACCAGCGGCACCTGGACCAGGCGGGCCAGTCCGATGAAGCCGAACAGCAACGCCAGGAGGAGCAGCAGCAGGGCTTCGTCGTCCAGTTTGAGGCGCATCAGGAGGAAGGGCATCACCCAGCGCTGGCAGGCCAGCGCGAGGCCCGCCAGTCCGGCCGCCGCCGCCAACCCTTGCGCGATGGCCAGCGAGCCGTTCAACCAGCGGGAAACCCCCACGATGACCAGAATCATCAACAAGTCCTGCACCAGCAGCACCCCGATCACCAGCCGGCCGAACGGTTCGAACATCTGCTGCTGTTGCTTGAGATGATGCACCACCACCAGCGTCGAACTCGTGGAGAGCGCCAGGCCGAGGTAAAGCGCCTCCACCGCGTCGAACCCGATCAGTGTCGCCACCGTGAACCCAGCCACCGCCGCCCCCAGGAATTGTCCGAACCCCACCAGGAGCACCGACTTGAACAGCCCCTTGAACCGGTCGGGATTCAGCTCGATGCCGGCCACAAAGACCAGAACGGCCATGCCCAGATGGAAGGCGTCCTGCAAGAAGCGCTCCTCCTGCCGCAACCCGGACAACGGCAGCGATATGCCCGCCAGCAGCAACAGCGGGATCACCGGCAGCCGGGTCCAGCGCGCCAGTCCGAACCCGGCCGCCGCCACCACCAGAATGACCGCCAGGCTGTTCATGCGCTGAGGAAGCCGCGTTCCCGCAGCTCGCGGTTTTGCAGTTTGATGCCGTCCACCTTGGGAATCATCAGGTACTTCACATCCATCTCGAGCAGGTTGTCCGTGGTGGTCAGGTCCACCGCTTGGATGCTGCACGGGATACCGGCCTGCTGGCAGCGGTAGGCCAGCAGATCGTTCGTGGGTTCGATGCGCAGGGCCGACACCAGAAGCTTGGCGTGGGGCAATCCCGCCTCCTCCAGGACGGGGAAGCATTCCACGTCGCCCAGCAATGTTTCGCAGGGCAGGCCGGCCAGCTTGTGCGGATCGGTATCCACCGCCAGCACCTGCTCGCCGCGGGACTGAAGGCGCGACACGATGGCGCGCCCCAGGGTGTTCATGCCGACCACGATGATGTGTTGGTGGGGCCGGCGCGGACGGGATCCCATCGCGTCGTGGCGCCGGGCCAGAAAGGGCTTGAGCAACCCGAGCCGCCGCGACCAGAAGTAAACCGCTTTGTTGTGGATGATGAAGCAGGCCGACACGGAAAACGTCAGCAAGCCGATCAGCCCCACCAGGTCCAGAACCTTGTCCTCCACCCAGCCCGACCTCACCGCCGCGGCTGTGAGGATGAAGGAGAATTCACTGATCTGGGCGAGGGTGAGGGCGACAAACTGCGACGTGCGTTCGCCGACCTTCAGTCGCGCCAGCGTGAACATCACCACGGCGAACTTGCCGGCCAGCGCGAACAGGGCCAGGGTCAGGGCCAGCTCCCATTCGCCGGCGGCCGCCCCCGGGTCCATCCGCGCCCCCAGCGACACAAAGAACACCGCGATGAAGAAGTCCATCAGCGGGCGCACCCGGCGCCGCAGATCATGGTCATAGGGCAGTTGGGCCAGGCTCACGCCGGCCAGGAAGGCCCCGGTTTCCCTGGAAAGGTGAAGTCCGTGGGCGGCGGCCACCACGAAGAAGCACCAGCACAGGCTCCAGATGAACAACCCCGACGGCAGCCGCGCCATCCACGCAAACGGTTGGGGAAGCGCGTAGCGGGAAACCGCCAGCACCGCGGCGACGAGCGCCATCATCTTGACCAGCGCCAGCCCCACGCTCTGACCGGCCGTTTCCCAGCGCAGTTGGGACTCCGGCTGAAATCCGCCCAGCAGTGTCAGCAGCACGATGACCACCAGGTCCTGGAACAGCAGAATGCCCACGGCGATGCGTCCATGCAGGCTGTCGAACTGCTGCGTTTCCTCCAGCAGCTTCACCGCCACCACCGTGCTGCTGAACGTCAAAGCCAGCGCCAGGAAGGCGGATTCCGTCGCGCCCAGACCGAGGGCGCGGCAGAGCAGGAATCCGGCGGCCAGGGTGGCCAGCACCTGGACCAGGCCGGCCAGCGCCACCACCTTTCCCACCCCCTTGATCTTGTCCAGGCGCAACTCCAGTCCGACCAGAAAGAGCAGGAGCACGATGCCTGCCTCGGAAATCAGGTCCAGCGAGCCGGTGACCTCGACCAGGTTCGTCCAAGGCCCGAGGATCAGGCCGGCCACCAGGTAGGCGATGATCGAGGGGAGCTTGAACCTGCGGGCGGCCAACACACAGACCGCCGCCCCCGCCACGATCAGCCCCAGTTGCTGTAAGAACACGGATTCCGTCACGGTCGCTGTCCTTTCCCGGGGTTTCTCAGTCGCTCAATCATCCCGCAGCGCATGGCACTCGTCCGCAGCATCGCGCTGCCTGCCCCCGGACTCAAGGAATGATGCCGTGGCCTGGTCTTTCTCCTTCCCCGTTCTCTGGATCCCAATCGGTCAGGGGAACCAGAAGGGTCAGGCGGAGCCCGGGCTACCTCCCGCCGATGGTCCGGGGTTTTCCCGCCCGCAACACGCGCAGCGTGTGCCCGCGGCCATTCTCGAACGCCTCCACCCGGCCGGTGACCTCCAGCACCGGATACCGCACGGTCGCCAGCCCGTGGCTCTTGTAGGTGGCGGCAAACAGTTCCGTCTCCACCATCCCCGTCCAGTCGCACAGGGTCAGAAACTTCATCGGCTCGCCGGTGACCTGGTGATGCACGCGATCCTCGACCACCAATCCACACAAGGTCACCTCCTGCCCCACAAACGCCCCCAGCCGCGACACCGGGCAATACGTGTCCCAGGCAATGTCCGGATACCGTTCCAGCGGATGTCCGCTGGCTGGAAAGCCCAGCAACTCCGCCTCCCACTGCAACCGCTGGAGACGGGAAGGCTCGGTGAACGCAGAAGGGAGATTGCAGATTGCAGAAGTGCCAGCCCTTTTTCCTTCTGCAATCTGCCTTCTGCCTTCCGCCTTGGAGAACAGCCACCCCTGTCCCGGCTCCCCGCCGCCGCCCCAGCGGGCGACGAGGTGCTGGATTTCCCAGAACTGTTCGCAACGGGTCTGGCCGAATTCGTCCAGCGCCCCCGCCCGCGACAGGATCTCCAGTTCCTCCCGCGACGGGTTCACGCGCCGGTAGAAATCCGCCAGCGAGGTGAACTCGCCGTGCTGGCGTTCGGCCAGAAGGCGTTCCTTGGTCTGCTCCGTCAGTGAAGCGATGGAGGTGACGGGGACGCGCAAGCAGGCCGAAGGCGGATTGCCCGTCCTCCGCCGTGGCTCTGCTACGGAGGGTGGACAGGTTGCAGAAGTGCCGGATCCTTTTCCTTTTGCAATCTGACTTCTGCAATCTGACTTCACCGCGAAGCCCGGTCCCGGCTCATTCACCCGGGGTGGCAGCATCCCGAGGCCCAGCCGCCAGCATTCAAGCACATAGACCAGCGGATGATAGAAGCCCTTGCCGTGGGTGAGCACGGCGGCCATGAATTCAGCGGGGAAATAGCGCTTCAACCAGGCGCTTTGATACGCCTCGACGCCGTAGGCCGTGCTGTGCGCCTTGCAGAAGGCGTATCCGTGAAAGCCAGTCACCACCTCCCAGACCCGGGCCGTGTCTTCCTCCGCCTGCCCCCGCTTCCGGGCGCTGGCGACAAACTCCCGTTCAATCGCCCTCACCACCGGCCAGTTCTCCTTCACCAACGCCCGGCGCAACACGTCCGCGCGCCCCCCGGACAACCCGGCAAACGCCTCGCAAATTTGCAGGATGTGCTCCTCGTACACCACCAGCCCGAACGTGCTCCGCAGACAGGGCTCCAACGAAGGATGCGGGTAGGTGACCGGGCTCAATCCCTGGTAGCGCCGCGTGAACTCGCGCTTCTTGTCCTCGTTGGCCGCGCCTGGCCGGATGACGCTGACGAGGGCAATCAGCGTGTCGATGTCGCGCACGTTGGTCATGCGACACAGCGAGATCATGGCCGGCGACTCGATGTGATGCACCGCGCGCGCGTTGCCCGAGGCGATGAGATCCCAAACGGCGGCGTCATCGAACCGCTCCCGGTTCACCGCAAGGTTCCGCCTGGCCAGCGCCGCCTGTGTGTCCCGCATCACGGCCAGGCCGCCCTGGGCCAGGATGTCCATCTTCACCAGGCCCACCGCCTCGACCGCGTCCATGTCGAACTGCGTCGTGGCCCAGCCTTTCTGCGAGACCCACGTGGGCGTCAGGTCATGCATCGGCGGGCGCGACAGCACCACGCCGCACGGATGCATCTTGGGATAACGCGGCCGGCCGTCGAGAAACCCGGCCATGAGCAGCGCGCTGCGATAGGGCTCCTCATCCAGCGGCAGACCGGCGGTTTCCGGACGCCGGCGGAGCTGCTCCGCCAAGGCGGAAGGCAGATTGCAGAAGGCAGATGGCTGACTTGCTTCGCCCGGACACGTCTGCCTTTCCACCCCCTGGAGCAGGGTCGTGGCGGAGGACGGGCTACCCTCTGCCTTCTGCGCTCTGCCTTCTTCATTCTGCCTTTCCTCAAACCTCCATGGAAAGTGTTCCGTGAATCGGCGCGCGTCCCGTTCCGCCACCCCGAGCACCTTGGCCACCTCGGCAAACGCGCTGCGCGCCTGGAAGGTCGAAAACCCGCCCACGACGGCGCAGTGCTCCGGCCCGTACTTCTCG
Organism: Verrucomicrobiota bacterium; assembly: GCA_025457615.1. GTDB lineage: Bacteria > Verrucomicrobiota > Verrucomicrobiia > Limisphaerales > DSYF01 > JALOTU01. The sequence continues at coordinate 33,754 of JALOTZ010000028.1, read as the reverse complement.
AACAGCAGATTCACCACGTCGTCCTTGCGGTCGTGCGGAAAATCGATGTCGATGTCCGGCAGCTTGTTCAGCGCCATGCGCTCCGGGTTGAGAAACCGGCGAAAGTAGAGATCGAACCGCACCGGGCAGACGTTCGAGATGCCCAGGCAATGGCACACCAGCGAGTCCGCCGCCGAGCCGCGCGTGATCCAGTCGATGCCCCGCCCCCGGCACTCGCGCAGCAGATCCCAGACGATGAGAAAATAGTCCTCGTACCCGACCTCATGAATGATCTGCAGCTCGGTCTCCACCTGGGCGCGGATGCGGGACAAATCGAATCGTCCTTGTCCTTCGTCCTCGTCTTTCGTCCTCGTGCCCGATCCGCGGCGGGTGGCGCGTGAACCGGCATAACGCGCTTCAAACCCGCGCAGCACCAACTGACGCAGGAACTCGCGGGAACCGAAGCCGTCCGGCGTGCGGAATGCCGGGAATTGCGGCTTGCCAAACGGGAACTCGAATCCGGCGCAGCGTTCGGCAATGTCCTGCGTGCAGCGCAGCAGCCCGGGATGGTCGCGGAACAGATCCGCCAGTTCGCCGGGCGGACGGAAGTGAAAGTCGCCGTCCAACTGTTTCTCCGGGTGCTCCTGCCGCAGCAGGGTGAGGGTGCGGATGCTCTGCAGGATGTTCCACTTCCAGCGGTCCGCTGGCGTGGCGTAATGGACCGGCTGCACGGCCACCACGGGCAGCCGGTCCGGATTGCGCAGGCGGCGCAGCTCGTCCGGATGCGTGATGCCCAGGTAGAAGCGGCCGGGAAAACATGGGGCCAGGGAGGCGTCGGAGGAGATGGCCAACAGCCCGGAGAGGGGGGCGGGGGAAGGCAGAGGGCAGAGGGCAGAGGGCAGAATGTTCGATTCGAAGCCCTTCTGTCTTCGGCAATCTCCAATCTGCAATCCGCCATCCGCCTTCCTCGACAGCCACCGACACAGGTTGGCGTATCCCTCCGCATTCTCCACATACAGCCGCAAGGGTTTCCCATTCACCGGGATCTCCGTTCCGAACACTGGCCGGATACCCGCCGACCGGGCCGCCGTGGCAAACGCCGGCGCCCCGTGCAGGTTGCCCTGGTCGCAGAGCGCGACGGACGTCAACCCGTGCCGCTTCGCCAGCGCCACGATGTCCTCGGGCGACAGCGTGGAGTTGAGGAAGGAGTAATGACTGCGAACGCAGAGAGGAACCGCACCGATTGCGGATTGCGGATTGTGGATTGCGGATTGGCTGCTTCGTGCTCGCCCGGCAAGTCTCCCTTCTTCAATCCGCAATCCACAATCCACAATCCGCAATTCCAAATCGTGCCCGCGCATCACGCTGTAACGGCCGCGTTCCTCGCGGAGCGCGTCCACGGTCGAGGCCAGCCGGCGCCGGGCGTCGTGCTGTTGGGCCGCGCGGTCCAGCGCGAGCTCGGACCCGAGGATGTCGTTGTAGAGGTTGGAGAGTTTGAGGGAGACGAGGCGGAGGCTGACCCGGCGTTTCCAGGCGCGGCGCAGCATCGCGTGCAACCGGCTGTAAACGTCGGCTTCCAGGTCGGTGGGCTCGGCCAGGCTTTCACTGCATTGATCTTCATCCATGTCGTTGTAACGGACCTTGACCGTGAGCGTGCGGATGCATTTGGCATCGGCGCGGACCTGGGCGAAGAGATGGTCCGCCATGCGGCGCAGCGTGGCCTCGAGAAACGCCTCGTTGGTCTGATCCGCTTCAAAGGTTTCCTGCTGACTGTAACTTTGGGCCGGCGCGTTGCCCGGAGTGAGGGGGCGGTCATCGATGCCGTTGGCGAAGTCGCGCAACTGCGCCGCCGCCCGGCCCACCAGCAGGCTGAGCCGGTCCAGCGGGGCGGCGGCGATGTGATGGATGTGCGTGAGTCCGCCCGCGTTGAAGCGGAGGGCAGTTTTCGGTCCGATGCCCGGCAGCCAGTGATTGGGCAGGGGATGCAGGAAGGCGAGTTCGCTTCCGGGCGCCACGTATTCCAACGCCGCCGGCTTGCGGTATTTCGAGGCGATCTGGCTGACGAGTTTGCTGCTGCCGATGCCCTCGCTGACGCTGATCTTAAGCGCCTGCTGGATGGCGTCGCGGATGGTCCGCGCGATTTCCACCGGGGATCCGCGCGCCCCGGTCAGGTCAAAGTAACCTTCATCCATCGAGTGGATCTCCACCTCGGGCGTGAAGTCGTAGGCGTAGCTGAACATCCAGCGGCTGAACCGCTCGTACTTCTCGAAATCCCCGGGCAGCACGATCAGGCGCGGACACAACTGGCGTGCCCGGGCGGTGGGCATGGGGGTGAAGACGCCAAACTTCCGGGCCTCGTAACTCGCGCTGGCGATGATCCCCCGCTTCTCACCGCCGACAGCGATGGGCTGGCCGCGCAGCCGCGAATCCGCCGCCTGCTCCACCGAGGCGAAGAAAGCGTCGGCATCGATGTGGATAAGTGAGTGCAACGCCATACGGCGGGGGACTTAACGCAAAGGGCACGGGACGCGGAGACGCAAAGATGGAATCATTGGAGAGGCATCTATCTGTATCCTGGCAGCTTGCTGCTGACGTTGAGATCGAGGCCATTCACCACGCGGTGAATGCCGTCTTTGACATAACGCTCACCAGAGTTGATAACGAGACCCAGTTTGAGTCCTGTCATGCGCAGATAGGTCAGCATCTGTGCCTCAAAGATGGGGTTGTAGGCTGTGGTGGCTTTATTGTCCACCAGCACCCGTTCGTTGATCTGCAGGTCCAGGCGGAGCGGCGCCCCGAGAATCCGGCCTTTATAGGTAACCGGCACAGGAGCCTGCCGCTTCACCTGGAGGCCGCGTTGCTCCAGTTCGTAAACCAGCGCCTCTTCGTAAACACTTTCAAGCAGCCCTGGCCCACCCAAGATGCGGTGGACCTCGATGGCGCATTCTACAATGACCTTGCTCAGTTCGTTTTCAGTCATGACACCTTTTGGGTTTCAATCTGTAACGCAAAGGGCATGGGACGCAGACGCAAAGAAATGTGATGGTTATCAGCTTGAAGACTCTTTGCGTCCTTGCGCCTTTGCCCTTTGCGTTAAAATTGTGATTCTGCCTTCCTCAAAAGCGCGATCATGACACCCTGAATGACCAGCTCCGCCGCGGGATGCAGTTGGGGATACTTCGGGTTTTCCGCCTGGAGATGGGGCGGCTTCCCGCGTTCCTGCACGTAGGTCTTGAGCGTGCTCTGGTTGTCGATCAGCGCGGCCACCACATCGCCGGAACGGGGGGGGCGGCCATGCTCCAGCACCACGAGGTCCCCGTCGCAGATGTGCCGGCCGATCATGGAATCCCCACGAACTTCGAGCGCGAAGGTGCGTGGCGTGGATTTGATCCCCAACGTGGAGAGATCCACCGAAACACAGCCCTTGGCGTCTTGGTAGCGGTCCTGGGGAAACCCGGCCGGGATGGCGCCGAAGATGGGGATGTCGAGGCGCGGGCGACGCCGGCCCATGCCGCTGAGACGCAACCCGCGAGCCCGGCGCGGCGCGTCCTGACGCAACAGGCCCTTGGCCTGCAAGGCGCGGATGTGGTCAGCCGCCGCGGTCTTGCTGCGAAAGCCGAAATGCCCGGCAATCTCGCGCAGCGTGGGCGGCGACCCGTTTTGGTCCGTGGCTGCGGCAATGAATTCAAGCACGGCCTGCTGTTTTTCTGTCAATGCTGGCATACTGTCCATTTGGACAGTATTGCAGGTCGCCGCCCCTGTCAATGTGTCGAGTTCCGCATCCCTCGACATTCAGGCCGTCTTTGTTAAGTTTTTCTCGTGAGCTTTGTCTCCGAGTTTAATGCGCTGCCGATGGGGTCCTGGGTCGGGCAATCGAGGGAAGCCTCCACCGCCCAGGTGCGCGAGAGTCTGGCCCGGTCGCGTCCGGCGCTGGCGGATTTTGCGCGGCTGATTTCGCCGGCCGCCGCCGGGTTGTTGGAGCCTCTGGGCCGGCGGTCGCAACAGTTGACACAGCAGCGGTTTGGCAAGGTCATCCGCTTGTTCGCGCCTTTGTATCTCTCGAACGAGTGCATCAACAACTGCGCCTACTGCGGTTTCTCCCGTGATAATCCCATTCTGCGGGTGACGCTGTCCCTGGACGACGTGCGCCGCGAGGCTGCCGCGCTCAAGGCCGAGGGGTTCCGCAATCTCCTGCTGGTGGCGGGGGAACATCCGAAGTTTGTGTCCAACGATTACCTGCGCGAGTGTGTCGCGGCGCTGCACGCGGACTGGCCCGGCGTGTCGCTCGAGGTCGGGCCCATGGAAACGGCGGATTACCGTCCGTTGGTGGCGGCGGGGGCGGAGGGGTTGGTGGTGTACCAGGAGACCTACGACCGTGAAGTGTACGCCCGGATGCACACGGCCGGACCCAAACGGAACTTCGACTGGCGGATGGAAACCCCCGAACGGGCCTATGCGGCCGGGTTTCGTCGGATCGGGATCGGCGCCTTGCTGGGGCTGGCCGACTGGCGGTACGAGGCGTTGTGTGTCGCGGCGCACGCGGATTATCTGCAGCGCCATTGTTGGAAGGGGTACTTCACGATTTCGCTGCCGCGCCTGCGTCCGTGCGCGGGGGAGTTCCAACCCCTGACCACCCTGACCGACCGCGAGCTGGTGCAGTTGGTGTGCGCGTTTCGCATCCTGTTCCCGGACGTGGGCCTGGTGCTCTCGACGCGCGAACCGGGCCGGTTGCGGGACGGGTTGGTTCCGCTGGGGATCACGCTGATGAGCGCGGGCAGCCACACCGAGCCCGGCGGGTACACGGGGGCGGGCCGGGAACATCTGCACCAGACGGTGCGCGGCCGGATCATCGACCAGGGGGCCAGCGAGTGGGCCCCGGTCCCGGCGGGCGAGGCCACACGGCAGTTCGAGATTGCCGACCAACGTTCCGCAGGCGAGGTGGCGGATCTGATCCGGCGCCTGGGGTATGAGCCGGTTTGGAAGGATTGGGATGCCGCCCTCACGGTCTGAGGAAGGTGCCCGTCCCCAAGTCCGAGGTTCGAATGAAACGAGCGGTCATCATGGCCAACGGCAAGCCTGTTGACGCCAGTGTGCCCTGCAGCCTGGAGGCGTTTCTGGTCGCGCAGGGATTGCGTCCGCGCAACGTGGTGGTCGAGCACAACGGCGAGGCCGTGGCGCCCTCCGAGTTCGCCCGGCGCCCGCTTGAGGCCGGAGACCGGCTGGAGATCGTCAAGATTGTCGCCGGGGGATAGCCCGGTCACTTGAAGAACAAGAGTCGCGCGCCGACGATCAGGAGGAATCCGCCAAAGACCCGCTTGAGGGTTTCGGAGGGCACCTGTTCCTTGAACCAGGTGCTGGCGAGGCCGCCCACCAGGGCCGGTATGGCCAGGGCGATCACCAGGCGCCAATCGATGCGGCCATAGGCGTGGTTGAGCACGGAACTGGCGATCGTGCTCGGCACGATGACAGCCAGCGAGGTGGCCACCGCCGATTTCATGTCCGTGTGCATCAGCAGGACCATGGCGGGGACCATGACGACCCCGCCCCCCACGCCGAACAGGCCGCTGGTGATCCCTCCGCACAACCCGATGACGCCCGCGAGCAGATAATTCATGGGCCGGGTATGCCTGATGGCCGCCCGCCAGACAATCCGGAAGTCGCTATTCCGTCCGGGTCCGGCCGGCAATCCCGCAGTCCCCGCCTCGCCGAGCCGTTGTCGATGCCTGTTCACGCCTCCCGTCGTCCAACCGCTTTACTCGGCCCGGCGCACTGCTAGGCTGCGGCTGCGCGGTTATGATCGAGGTTGAGGGCCTGACCAAACTCTACGGCGAGTTCGTGGCGGTGAACGAACTGTCCTTCACCGTTCGTCCCGGGGAGGCCCTTGGATTGGTCGGTCCGAACGGCGCCGGCAAGACCACCACATTGCGCTGCCTGACGGGGATCATCCCGCCCGCCCAAGGCCGCATTCGCCTCTGCGAACAGGATCTCGTCCAATCGCCCCTGGCCGCCAAGCGGCACCTGGCGTTTTTTCCCGACGAACCCCGCCTGTTCGACTATCTGACCGTCTGGCAGCACCTGGTGTTCACGGCGCGGGTGTATCAGGTGGCGGACTTCGAGCCGGCGGCGGAGCAGTTGCTCGGCGAGTTGGAGCTGGCCGGGAAGAGGCACGCGCTGCCGGGCGAACTGTCGCGCGGGATGAAGCAGAAGCTGGCCATCGCCTGCGGCCTGCTGCATTCGCCGCGGGTGTTGTATTTCGACGAACCGCTGACCGGACTCGACCCCTACGGCATCCGCCGGATGAAGGATTCGATCCTGCGCCGGGTGCGGGAGGGGGCGGCGGTCGTGATCAGTTCCCACCTGCTGCACCTGGTCGAGGAGATCTGCACGCATGTGTTGATCCTCAAGGAGGGGCGCAAGGTGGCGGATGGCACCATGGACGACATCAAGCGCCGGTTCCTGCACAGTGCGGAGCGGAACAACCTGGAGGAAGTCTTCTTCCGGGCCACGAGCGAGGTGGAGGGGAATTCCGCCCCATGATGGGCGCGCTGTTCTACCTGCAGTTCACGAGCGCGCGCAACCGGTTCGTGATGCGGCTCAAGCGGCTTCGGCAGCCGAAATATCTCATCGGCGGCATCGTGGGCGGGCTCTATTTCTACTTCTATTTCTTCCGCTACCTCTTCGTGGCCCCGCCGCGGGGACCTGCGAATCCGGCGTCCTGGTTCACCCTCGAGAACCAGTGGCTGATCGAATCCGGCGCCGGGCTTTTGTTGTGCCTGATCGTGATGCTGTCCTGGATCCTGCCCAACAAGCGCGCGGCCCTGACGTTCACGGAAGCCGAGATTGCCTTCCTGTTCCCCGCGCCGGTGCCGCGCCGGACCCTGATCCAGTTCAAGCTGTTGCGTTCGCAGTGGGCAATCCTCTTCACGGTTCTGATCTTCACACTGATCTCGCGCCGCGCGGGCGGGAACGCGCTGGTGCATGCGCTGGGGTGGTGGCTGGTGTTGTCCGTGCTCAACCTGCATTTCCTCGGCGTCTCCTTCCTCCGCACCCTGCTGCTGGATCGCGGGATCACGTCGTGGCCCCGGCGGGTCGGGTTGCTGGCGCTGGCCGGGCTGGTGACGGGCGCGGTTGGGCTGTGGCTCGGGCGCCATTTCCCCGCGCTGCATCCCGCGGCCGGCCTGGAGCAATGGCTCGAGCAGTTGCGCCTGCTTCTGACCCAGGGGCCGGTGTCGTGGGTGATCTACCCCTTCCGCCTGCTGGTGCGGCCGTATCTGGCCTCGGACCTCACAGGATTCCTGGCGTCCGCGTGGCCTGCATTCTTGATTCTGCTGGCGCACTACGTGTTCGTGATCCGGGCCGACGTGGCCTTCGAAGAAGCGTCGGTCGAGGCGTCGCGGAAACTGGCGGAGCGGGTGGCGGCGGTGCGCGCGGGTCGGGGCGAGGGTGGGGGCGCGGCCAAGGCGCGAAGGGCGCCGTTCAACCTCGCGCCGCGGGGGTCGCCGGTCGTGGGACTGTTTTGGAAGAACCTGATAGGCGCCGGCGGAATGTTCAACCAGCGGTTGTTGCTGCTCCTGGCGATTCTCTGCGTGGGCGCGTTCATGGCCATGTCCAACAGCGCCGGTTCGGGCGGCTTCGTGGTTTTGAGCGGCCTGTTCGCCCTGATGTTGCTGGCCTGGTCGATCCTGCTGGGGCCGCAGGTGTTCGCGCAGGATCTGCGGCAGGACTTGAAGATGGCGGACCTGCTCAAGATGTATCCGCTGCGCGGTTGGGAGGTGGTGCTGGGTGAACTGCTGGCGCCCGCCGTCATTCTCACCTGCCTTCAATGGCTGCTGATTCCGCTGGCGTTTGGCGGGTTGCTGGGCATGGATCGGGGCGCGGGGCTGGATCCGGGCATGATCGGCGGGCTGGCGCTGGCCCTGGCCATGATCGTTCCGGCGCTCAACCTTCTGAGCTTCGCCATTCCCAACTCGGCGGTGCTCCTGCTCCCCGCCTGGTTCCAGACTGACCGCACGACACCGCATGGGCTGGAGGCCACCGGCCAGCGGATCCTGCTGCTGTTTGGCCAGATGCTGATGCTGGTGATCGCCCTGTTGCCGGCGGGGTTGGTGTTCACGGTGGCGCTCGTGGCGCTGAAATGGGCCGTGGGTTGGTTGGTGGCTGCCCCGGTGGCGGGAATCCTGGCCGCAGCGGTCATCGCCCTCGAAGTCGGGCTGGCCTTGATGCTGATGGGCCGCTGGTTCGAGAAACTGGATGTCTCGGAGGAGGCGGGAGCGTGAGCGGGGAACACCGGGGAGGGGCCGCGTCGAAGGGTGGGGCCCGTGCGCCAACTCCGGTTTGGAGTTCCGCACGGACGCAGCCGGGTCCGTCTGAAGGCGGAACTCGATGCCCCCCAGCCGCCGTTCAATGTTCCCGGCCCTTGCTCCCCGCTTGTCCCCGGAGGGCGGCGATTTGTAACATGGGCGCGGCATGAAACCCACCGAGGCCGCGCGCCGCCATGCGGAGCTGGCCGCCGAGATCCGGCGGCACGATCACGCCTACTACGTCGAGGCCAGGCCGCTCGTCAGCGACTTCGACTATGACCGCCTTTATCGCGAGCTGCTCGATCTGGAGAAGGCATTTCCGGACCTGGCCACGCCGGATTCTCCCAGCCAGCGGGTGGGGGGGGCGCCGCTCAAGGAGTTCAAGCCGGTCAAGCATTCCCTGGCGATGCTCAGCCTGGACAACACCTACTCGCAGGAGGAGGTGCGCGCCTTCGTCAAGCGGCTGCAGAAGATGCTTCCGGGTGAGCGGCTCGAATTCACCGTCGAACCCAAGGTGGACGGCGTGGCGGTGAGTTTGCGTTACGAATCCGGCGTCTTCACTGTCGGTGCGACCCGCGGCGACGGCACCACGGGCGATGACATCACCGCCAACCTGAAGACCATTCGCAGCCTTCCGCTGAAGCTCGAGGGTGGCTTGGGCGTCCCGCCTGCTCCTCATTCTCCCAAGCCAGAGCCCGGATCCCAAGCGCCCCCGCGGAAAGGGGCGGCCAGGCAGGAAGACTGGGCTGCGGTCCTGGAAGTCCGGGGCGAAGTGTTCATGAGCAAGGCAGCGTTTGCCCGGCTCAACGCCGAACGGGCAGCCGCGGGTGAGGAGCTTTACGCCAACGCGCGCAACACCACCGCCGGATCACTCAAGCAGCTCGCCCCCTCGCTGGTGGCCAAGCGCCCGTTGGATGTCGTGATCTATGGAACGGGGTTGATCGAAGCCGGCGGCGCGAAGCTGCCGGGGGCGCACGATCAAATGTTGCAGTGGTTGCGCACCCTGGGATTCCGGACGCCGGAGCGGGTCTGGGTCTGCCGTTCGGAGGAGGAATTGATCGCCGCGATCAACCAGTTGGATCAGGTCCGACGCCAGTTCGCCTACGAGACGGATGGGGCGGTGATCAAGCTGAACGATTTTGGCCAGCGCGAGCGCGCCGGCTGCACGGCCAAGGCGCCGCGCTGGGCCATGGCCTACAAGTACGCCGCCGAACGGGCCCGGACGCGCCTCAAGGCCATCACCATCCAGGTCGGCCGCACCGGCGCACTCACCCCGGTCGCCGAGCTCGAACCGGTGTCCCTGGCCGGCAGCACCATCAGCCGCGCGACCTTGCACAACGAGGACGAATTGCGCCGGAAAGACATCCGGGTCGGGGATCTGGTCGTGATCGAGAAAGCCGGCGAAGTCATTCCCGCGGTGGTGGAGGTGGCGAAGGAGCGGCGCACCGGCAAGGAACAGCCCTTCCCGTTTCCCAAGATCTGCCCCGAATGCGGGTCCAAGGTCACCCGCACAATCGACGACGCGGGCGGCGGCGCCGATGCCTCCGGAACGGAGCGGCCGGGCGAGGGTTACGTGGTCTGGCGCTGTCCGAACCCGGATTGTCCGGCGCAAGTGCGGGGGCGCCTCGAGCATTGGTGCGCGCGAGGGGCCATGGACATCGAGGGCGGCGGTGAGGTGCTGGTGGCTCAACTGGTCAAGAGCGGGCTGGTGACCGACGTGGCCGATCTCTACAGGCTGTCGCGCGCCGAGGTGGCCGCGCTGGAGCGCATGGGGGAAAAGTCCGCGCAGAACTTCCTGGATGGCATCCAGGCCAGCAAACAGCGGGATCTTTGGCGGCTGCTCTTCGGATTGGGCATCCTGCACGTCGGCGCGGGCGTCGCCAAGGCGCTGGGCCGGGCTTTTCCGTCCCTGGACGAACTCCGCACGGCCAGCCTGGAGGAACTTGCCTCGGTGGACGATGTCGGACCGGTCATTGCCCGCAGCCTGTTCCAGTGGTTCAACGACAGCCGCAACAAGGCGTTGATCGAACGGTTGCGCCAGGCGGAGTTGAATTTTCAATCGGCCCTCCATCAGCCGCACGCCGCGGCAGGGCCGTTGCGGGGACTCACCCTGGTGCTGACGGGCACGCTGCCCAACCTCACCCGCGAACAGGCGGCGGCCCGGATCGAGGCGGCCGGTGGCCGGGTGTCCGGCAGCGTGAGCCAGAAGACGAACTACGTCGTGGCCGGCGAGCAAGCCGGGTCCAAGCTCGATAAGGCCCGCAGCCTGGGCGTGAGGGTGATCGACGAGGCGGAATTGCTGAGGCTTTGCAGGGGCTGAGGCGAGTCAGCCGGCCCCTTCCAGATCAGAAGCTCTTGCTGCGGTCGATCACTGGATGCCGTCGGCCGTGGTCGCGGCGGTTGAACCCCCGTGTCCCCGGGTGCCTTGCCTGGTCTGGGCCTGCCGGGAAGCCAAGGGAGCGTCTCCGGAAATCAATCGCCAGAGCTCGGGGCGCCGTGGCTGTCGGGTTCGCTCCCGGTCAGAAGTGGGCCAGCAACTCCGCCTTGTCCACCCTGGTCAGGTCCGCATGCACGCTCCGAACGATCCGCGCCCGCAAGGCCGGCTCCAGCTCCTCGATCAGGTGGTTGTGAATCTCGCGGCTGGCGGCGAGGTAGCAATCCTCGGCCCCGGTCTCATGCAATAACTGGCTGAGGCGTCCGGCCAGTTTGCGCACCAGCCGCCGGCGCTGTTCCAAGGCCAGGTTGTGCCGCTCCCCATCGGACATCCCACCCGCCGGGTGGGCCCCCCCGCGCGGAAAACGTCCGGACGAATCCGTGTTGACCTCGGACGGTTTGGGGGTGCCGCCGTTGCTGCTGAACTCCTCGAGCAGCTCCAGCCTGGGGGTGTGCTGAACGGGGGTCGTGTCCAGGCGATAGGCCTTGAGGCAACCGAGATCCGCGACCACAACAAGGGTGTTTTTCATGGTGTTACATCTCCTCCGAATACCGCACTGCATGTTTGAAGGCCTCTTCCATCGTATCCCGCCGTAATCTGTTCCAGAGTCAGGAGCGGCGCAATGCCTTCTTAAGACTTTTCTTTCGGGGCGCCGGCGGGTTGCGGTGGGTTGCGGTTGGCCGCCGGGGCGCTATCTTCGCGCATGGACTGGCAACAGGGCATTGCGCTCTTGATGGTCGGATTGACCGCCGCGCTGTTCCTCCGCGCCTGGCGGCGGAGGGCGGGTGCGCGTTTCGGATGCGGATCGCAATGCGGCTGCGATCGAGCCCAGACCTCACCCCCGCGGGGGTCGGTCATCTACCGGGCCCGCAAAGGCGAACGTCCGCAGATCATCACCCGCCTGTCCTGACGATGCTGCTGAGAGCATCCCAGTCCAACTGGCTGCGTATCAAATCTCCGCCACCAGATCACGAACCCGGACCCTGAGCGACCGCGCCACGCGGCAAAGAGCCGACAATGAAATGTGCTCTTCACCCCGCTCGCCCCTCCCAAAGTAGTTGGGGTGGAGATCGCACTTCTCGGCCAGCTCCTCCTGACTGAGCCCGCACCCGATCCGGTGGTTGCGTATAGTCGCGCCCAGTGCTCTTCGGTAATCTGGATTCTAAGGCAACAACGGGCACAACAACAGACTTCCTGGTCGCTCACCACCCAGTTAAGCGGATGATTGTCCCTCTTGACGCCACACGTCTCCGGTCAGCAATCTCGCCTGGGGAATGCATGGTATGAAAAGCGCCTCCACGCATAGGCCACTGCCTCGGACCTTCCACTGGGTTCCTGTTTGTGCTTTCGCTGCCTTCGCCATCATCGCAGCAAACTCCGCGCAAGCCGCCCCGCGTCCGGCGTGGCCGTCCCGGTCATCAACTCAACCGGACGCCGACACGCCGAACATATACAGAGATTGGTTTGCAGGGAACAGCGCTGCCGCTGGACGAAGGATCAACTTCTATAACGCGAACGATTTCGCCTTGGCGATGCCGCGATGGGGTTTCGACCAAGTCCTCAAGCCAGACACAACATTGGGAGGAAGCTACGATCATATGGGCAGCACGAACGACCCAGCGCCTTGGAATAATTTTCCTACCTGTATTCAGACCGTTTCACGCCAGATCCGAACAACCCCGTCATCATCAAGATGTGGAAGCTGCAAGGAGCCGAACCGCTGACGGGAATAGACCAGCGTTACAAGTTCCCGTACACACCCGAGCCGGTGAATGTCGATTTGCTCGCCGGAAGACTCGTTCCGACTGGCGGCGACCTCTAAATCACAGTGAACAGATCGGCGGGCGTTGTTTCGGCGCAGACCTTGCAGGACTGGATCGCTAAAATCGAAGCCGTGGGGGGTGGCTTGATTAGGCCAGACGCGGGGGAAGCAAGGGTGACTGACGCACTGCCAGCAACCGGCTATCAGGCGGATGACATGTTTATCATGTCCACCAATGCGCCGCACAAATGGTTCGGCGGAGTTCACCAGATGTATTGTGTTCGGAGTCGCGGCGGGCAGGTGTACAGCAAGGTGAATGTGGGTCTGGCGATCAATCGCAATCCCGCGGATGACGTGTGGTGGAGGAATATCACAAGGCGCTCAAGACCGGGACCGGGGTCGAGGACAGCCAATTGGAGCGGGCGTATCGAATCGAGTCGCTGGTGGCGGTGCTGGCGACACTGGCGGTGCGGCTATTGAACGCGAAGCATCTGGCGCGGGCGCGACCCGACGAACCGGTGGACGCGGCGGTGTTTGGGCTGGAAGCGTTGGCGCTGCTGGAAGGGAAGTTCGGCCGGCCTCCGGCAGGTTGGACGCATCGCAACGTGCTGGTGGGCGTGGCGCGGTTGGGCGGTTTTCTGGCCCGTCGGCATGATGGGATGCCCGGCTGGCAAACGATTTGGCGTGGCTGGCACCGGTTGCTGTGGATGTGCCAAGGAGTAGAACTCCTGCAACAGAAAGGAAAAAGATGTGGGTAATGACAAGGCCTCCAAGGTGGCCTGCGATCAGGGCGTGGGCGTCAGGAGCAGCGTGGCTGCTGCGGGTCGCGGACTCGCGGTCCGTTGTTGGAGCGCGGCTCCGTGAGCCGCAGCGGCGGCGCAGGGTGGATGGACCCGCGCTCCGGGACGTCCGGTTCAGGACCGGCCCTGTCCTACTCGTCCAGGATCAGCAGCCGGTACTGCTCAGAAAGCCTGCTGTCGGGCTTGGGGCCGCCGAAGTCGTTGTAGAGGAAATCCAGCCGGTACTTGTAATAGACGATGTTTGTGCCCGGCGCCACCGGCACCAGACCCTCCCACCGGTTGGACATCAGCAACGTCGAGCGCATCGGGTAGGCGTTGGTCCCGATCATGATCTTCGGCTGGATGCTGTCCCAGCGCAGGGTGCCCTGCCGGGTGTTCATGGACACCTCGACCGGGTAGAGGCCCTCGGCGTTGCGAACCTGCTGCTTGGGGGTCAGGTTGGTGAACGTGGCGTTGCAGCCGGTCAGCAGCACCGCCAACAGCGCCATCGGCAGAATCTTGTTCAACATAAGGGTGAGCGTTGCATGAGGCGGCGGGCCGTGTAAAGGCCGTTTCCAGCCGCCCGTTCGGTTCAGAGTTTCAACAGTTCCTCGGCGATCTGCACCGCGTTCAGCGCGGCGCCCTTGAGCAACTGGTCGCCCGCCACCCAGAAGCACAGGCCGTTGTCGAAGGCGCAGTCCTGGCGGATGCGTCCGACCTCGCAATTGTACTTCTCCGAGGTGAGCAGCGGCAGCGGATACTTCTTGTTCTCCGGATCGTCCACCAGGTCCAGGCCCGGGGCTTTGGCCAGCACTTCGCGCGCGGCCGCCACGCTGACCGGCTTCTCGAATTCGGCGCTGACCGCCACCGAGTGCGAACGATACACCGGCACGCGCACGCAGGTCACACTGGCCCGGAACGCGGGGTGATGCATGATCTTGCGGCCCTCGTTCTGCATCTTCATCTCTTCCCGGGTGTAGCCGGTGTCGAGGAAGGCGTCCACGTGCGGCAGGACGTTGAACGCGATCTGGTGCGGGTACACCTCGCGGGTCACGGGCTGGCCCCGGACAATCTGCTGGACCTGCTGCTCGAGTTCGGCGATGGCTTTGGCGCCGGTGCCGGACACGGCCTGGTAGGTGGAGGCGAAGATGCGCTTCACGTCGAACGCCCGGTGCAGCGGATACAACGCCATCAGCGTGATCGCGGTGGTGCAGTTCGGGTTGGCGATGATGCCCTGGTGCCGGCGGATGTCCGCCCCGTTGATCTCGGGCACGACCAGCGGAACGTTGTCGTCCTGGCGGAAGGCGCTCGAATTGTCCACCACCACGCACCCCGCCCTGGCCGCCACCGGGGCAAACTCCTTGCTGATGCCGCCGCCGGCGCTGAACAGGGCGATGTCGAGGCCCGCAAAGCTGTTCGCTGTGAGCTCCTGGACGGTGACCTTCTGGCCGCGGAACGGCAGCGTCTTGCCCGCCGAGCGGGCCGACGCGAGGAGCGTGAGCTGGCCCACGGGAAAGTTGCGCTTCTCGAGGGTCTTGATCATCTCGATGCCGACGGCACCCGTCGCACCGACCACGGCCACATGCGGTTTGCTTTGCATAAAGGGGTGTCAGGATACCCGGAGTCCCAAGGGTGTCAACGGGCTGGGAGCGGCCGCAGCGATTCCGCACCTGAGGTTAAAATCTAGGTGAACCGCACGGCGAGTGATTTTTTTGGCGGCGCCAAGCCGTAATCGCCGCCGGCTCGTGATGGGGGCAGTGTTCCAGGTGGTAGTGCTGCGTCAGTTCGTTGAAGACGTGGTTTTCGATGCCCCAGCGCCAATGCCCCATGCGCCAGAGGCCTTGAGCAGGAATCCCCTCCAGGTCCTGGCTGACCAGCCAGCGGCAGCGGCTCTTGAACTGCTCGTTGGCGTCGAGGGCCACCACCAGCAGCCCGTGGATTTTGGCTGTCTCGAAGGCTTTGTTGCGTTTGAGGGTTTGATTGATGCTCACCAGCATCGCGCGCCAATCCTCCAGGCGATAGCGTTCGCACACATAGACCATCCGGTCATCGGTGAGCGCCGCCCCATGCCCAATGAGCCGCTGCCAGCCGCGGCGGGCACTTTCGTACTGCAGTTGCAGGAAGGAAGGCTTGCGCAGCAGCGCCCCCAGAAAGAGCGTCGCGCTCACCGCGAAGGTGGGCACCTGCGGAATCGCTGGGCGGACGCGGCCACCCGTCCGCCCGGAGGTTTTGCTTGGCGGCACCGGCTCCATCGCCTTAAATCGGCCCGCCGCCGCGGCGGTCATGCATGAAGCCATACCTCGACCTGTTGAGGAACATCCTGGAGCACGGGCACACCCGGAATGACCGCACAGGCACGGGGACCCAGAGCCTCTTTGGCGCCCAGCTCCGGTTTGATCTCGCCCAGGGTTTTCCGCTGGCCACCACCCGCAAGGTCTATTTCAAGGGGATCATCCACGAGCTCCTGTGGTTCCTGGCCGGGGACACGAACATCCGGTACCTGGTCGATCACCAGGTTCACATCTGGGATGCGTGGGCCGATGAGAAGGGGGACTTGGGTCCGATCTATGGCGCCCAGTGGCGGGCGTGGGAGGCTCCGGGAGGACGCAAGATCGACCAGATCAGCCAGGTCGTGGACCAGATCCGGTCCAAACCGGACTCGCGCCGGCATATCGTCAGCGCCTGGAATCCGGCGGTGCTTCCCGATGAACGCCTCAGCCCGCAGGACAACGTGCGCGCCGGCCGGGCGGCCCTGGCTTCCTGTCACACGTTGTTCCAATTCTATGTCGCCGACGGAAAGCTCTCCTGCCTGCTCTACCAGCGCAGTGCGGATACGCCGGTCGGCCTCGTCTTCAACATCGCCCAATACGCCCTGCTCACCCACATGATCGCCCAGCAGTGCCAGCTGGAGCCCGGGGATTTCGTATGGACCGGAGGGGACTGCCACATCTACGTGAACCAGGTTGACGGGGTCCGAGAACAGATCAGCCGCGCACCCCGGCCCCTTCCCCGACTGGTCCTCAAGCGCAAACCGCCTTCGATTCTGGAATACCAGTTCACGGACTTCGACATCGAGGGTTACGATCCGCATCCCCCGATCAAGTATCCGGTGGCCGTGTAATCACGCATCGAGACACACGCGGCGCAACTCGACCGGGCGGGCCTGAGCCGGACAAGCCAGCGCGCCCACGAATCCGTTGGCCGGCTCCAGTTCGATCAGCGCCCAGACCGCTTCCTCCACACCCGCACCCCGCCGACGGACGGTGTCCGGAAACGTGCCGTCGGCTCCGAGCACGCTGATCGTGTCAAGACCGGAGGAGATTCCCTCCCCGGTCGCTTTCAGCACCGCCTCCTTGCGGGTCCACAACCGGAAGAAGGCCCGGTCACGTTCCGCGTCTTGCCGTTCCTGCAGCCAATCGGCTTCATGGGGGCTGAAGAATCGGCGCGCGATGGCCTGCGCGTCGTTGAGCGGACGAATCCGTTCCACATCCACCCCCACCCGGATCGCGCGCGCCACGGCGACCAGCAGCAGATCGCCGGAGTGCGCCAGGTTGAAATCGATCCTCTCCCCGCCCGCCAGTTGCGGTTTGCCCAGCATGTTGGACTCGATCCGCACCTGGTCCGGGGCCACGCCCAGGCACGCTCCCAGAATGCGGCGCAGCACGAGTCGTGAGACGACATATCGCCGACGCGGTTCCCCGGTCAGAAAGCGCCCCGCCCGCTGCCGTTCCTCTGCCGAAAGCACCCGCGCGGCTTGGGCGAAGTCCCGGCCTTCCCCGCCCAACAGCGCACAGCAGACCAGCACGGTGCCGTCGGGCGGCGGGCTGACTTCCGCCGACGCCGGCCAGCGCACATCGCGCAAGGCAGTGGTGCAAGGGCGCGGGTGCATTTCGATTACTGGAGTGGGCCGGTGCCGGATGCTATTTCAAACGGGGGTGGAATCAAGGACTGACCGGAGAGCGGGCCGTCAGTGGGTCGAGTTGCGTGCGGTTTGGAGGACGTGGACCGGACCAGGCCCGCTGCGAGTCGCCGACTCGCAGCTCGAAACACGCGTCGGTGAGGATTTGACGCGAGCGCGGCTTGGGCGAACACTGGCGCCTCCAGCACGCATGAGATTGCACTCGCAGGTGGTGGGCTCCGGACCGGACGTGATCGTCCTGCACGGCCTGTTTGGTTCGCACCAGAACTGGCTGCCGGTGGCACGCGGGTTGTCCGGACACTTTCGCGTTCACACGGTGGATCTGCGCAATCACGGCGCGTCACCCCACCACAGGGACGTGAATTATCCCCTGATGGCCGAGGATCTTCGATTCTTCATGGACCAGGCGGGCATTCGGGCTGCGCACCTGGTGGGCCATTCGCTGGGCGGAAAGGTGGCGATGCAGTTCGCGCTCGGACATGGCGGCCGGGTGAAGAAACTGGCCGTGGCGGACATCGCCCCGCGTGCGTACGAGGCGGTTCATGACGAGGTCTTCGAAGCCTTGCGTGGGCTCGACCTGTCGAGGCTGCGCACCCGCACCCAGGCGGACGAAGCGCTGGCGGCCCGCCTCCCGCTTCATGCCCTCCGGCGCTTCCTCCTGACCAACCTGACACCCGTGCCGACAGGGGGATTCCGCTGGCGGATCAACCTCGAGGCCCTGTTCGCGCAACGGGAGCAACTGACCGCCGCGGTCACCGCCGCCACGCCGTTCGAAGGTCCAACCCTCTTCCTGCGGGGCGAACGTTCGGATTACATCCGGGAGGCGGACCGTCCGGCCATCGCGCGGCTGTTTCCCCGCGCGCGCATCGAAACCATCGCGCACGCCGGCCACTGGGTGCATGTGGATGCGCCGGAACCGTTCCTGAACGGCCTGCTCGGCTTCCTTGCCGGCCCGCCGAAGCCGGCTTTCGCCTCGAGTGGCGAGGGCC
Source organism: Verrucomicrobiota bacterium (assembly GCA_025457615.1). Taxonomy (GTDB): domain Bacteria; phylum Verrucomicrobiota; class Verrucomicrobiia; order Limisphaerales; family DSYF01; genus JALOTU01. The sequence goes on along the minus strand of JALOTZ010000028.1, from coordinate 15,592 downwards.
GGGCTTAGGGCTGGCTGGTAATCAAGGCCCAGTCGATGTTCTGCTTCCCCGCGTAGATGGCAAAGGCGCGCTCGTGCTGGATCAACACCGCGCGCACCACGCTGGAATCGTCCGCCCGGCCGAGATCAAGAATCCCGTCGGGAATGATGCCGATTCGCTTGTGCGCATAGATCAGGGCGAAGGTGGCCTGCGCAACGGCGTAATAGGGGAGATCCTTGTAACTGCCGTCCACGGAATCCTCGACGGCATTGGCGAGCAACTCCAGTTGATCGATCAGGTGCGGATACTTGGGCTCATCGATCTGGCTGAACTCCAGCCGCCATTGGGGCAGATGGCGCACAACCGTCTGCAGAACCGCCGGGGTGATCGAAGCCGCGCCGCGGGTCACAAATGATGCAATTTCCGCCATGGGCGCGATTCTAGGTCAACAGCCCGGGGACGCCATCCCAAACTTCACGGGCGCACCCATGAAAAACCGGCCGGAAGATCCACTCCCGGCCGGTTGAAAGACGTCCTTGACCCCATCCGCCTACATGTCCGCATAACGGGCGGCCAGCATGGCGGAGAAGCGAGCGACCTTCTGCTTGCGCCGGCGGCGCTCGCTGGGTTTCTCGAAGTGACGACGACTACGAACTGCCCGCAAGGTACCCTCGCGATCCAGCTTCTTTTTCAACCGGCGCAGTACCTTCTCAACAGATTCACCCTTTTTCAGTCGTATCTCGGTCATTGATATCACTTCCTCTCTAAGGACCTTCGGACCCAGCCCACCCAGCAGGCCAGTCCGCTCCGGTCAGGGTTGGCTAGGGTAGGACGGACCGAAGCCGTGTCAACAGGCAAAAAGGCAGGCCAAAAGGCAACCGGGGGTATCTGGACACTGCCCCCGGAGCGCTTCAGGCCGCTTCAACGTCCGAAGGGCACTGGGCGCAGGGTGCCGGTTACGCCGGCCTGATGGCGCTGGCGGACGTTTCGGGAGAGGCCAGGTATCGTGACGCCAGGGTGGTCATGGGCGAGGCCAACCCATGGAAACCTGGCCCGCGCTTTTATCATGCGGGCGACCACGCTGTGGGTGTCGGGCAATTTCCAGAGCCATCGCCTGATCGCCACCGGACCGGTCCGCAGCGTGTTCGAGTTGCCGTATGAAGCGTGGGATGCGGGCGGACGATCGGTCTCCGCGGTGAAGCGGATCAGCCGTGATGCCATCGCCGAAGCGCGGTCCGGCCGGCTGGTGGTTTACTATCTGGGCGCCGGCTGGAGCCTGAGCGGCGATTTTGCCGACGCCCAAGCCTGGGAAGAGCAGGGGCGGAATTTTGTGTGCAGAATTTTGTTGTGCGGCTGCGGGCTCCGCTCAAGATTAGATGCCATTGAGTCGGTCCACGGGATCGCTGAACAACATCTTTAGGCCCATCGATGACACACCAACCACCCCCGGCCATCCGCCGGATGCCCCGTCCGGAAGACGTGGCCCGCCTGACCACGGACGAACTGCGCTCGGCATTTCTGGTGCCGGGACTGTATGCGCCCGGCAAGCTCCAACTGCAATTCACTGACCTGGACCGCTTTGTGGTGGGGGGCGCCGTGCCCACCTCCTCCGGACCGCTGGCGCTGCCGGGCCACCGGGAGACCGGCCGCGGTTTCTTTCTGGAACGGCGTGAGTTGGGGGCCATCAACACCGGCGGCCCGGGCACCGTGACCGTGGATGGCCAGCTTTATCCGGTGGAGACCGAGGGCTGCCTCTACGTCGGCATGGGCGCCCGGGAGGTGCAATTTGCCAGCCGGGACGCGCAGCACCCCGCGAAGTATTTCATCCTGAGTTGTCCGGCCCATCAGCCCTTCCCCACCACCGCCGCCAGGCGGGACGAGGCGACCCGGGTTCCGCTCGGGACAGCGGCTGACGCCAACGTGCGGACGATCTTCCAGTACATCCACGAGGGAGGGATCAAGAGCTGCCAGTTGGTGATGGGCTACACGGAACTGGCCGAGGGCAGCGTGTGGAACACCTTTCCGCCACACATCCACAGCCGGCGCACCGAGGTCTATTTCTACTTCCATCTGGGCGAGCGGGTGCTGGCGCATTTCATGGGCGACCCGGCCGGCACGCGACACCTGTTTTTGCACAACGAGGAGGCAGTGCTGTCGCCGTCGTGGTCCATTCACAGCGGGTGCGGACAGGGGAACTACAAGTTCATCTGGGGCATGGCGGGGGAGAACCAGCGCTTCGACGACATGGACCGCGTGCAGCCGCTGGAACTGAGGTGAGGCAACGCATGGCACGTTACACAGGCAAAATCATGGTGGTCACCGGCGCCAGCCGGGGAATCGGCCAGGCCATTGGCGCGGCGTTCGGGCGCGAAGGCGCCACGGTGGTCGGGGTGGCCCGCGGCGATTTGTCGGCGACGGGCGATCAGGTGCGCGCGGGGGGGGGCATCTTCATCCCCAAAAACGCCGATCTCGGCCAGGGCACCCAGGCGGAGGCCCGACAACTGGTGTCGGACATCCTGAGCGAGACTGGACGCATTGATGGGTGGATCAACAATGCGGGCATCATTCGCCGCGCGCCGGCGGTGGAGTTTTCCGAGGCCGACTGGAACGACGTGCTGCGCACCAACCTGAATGCCCCGTTCTTCCTGTCGCAGGCGGTGGCCCGGTGGTGGGTCACCGGGGGACGGGAAAAGGGGCCAGCCGAGGCGCGGCTGAAGATTGTGAATGTGGCTTCGCTGTTGTCGTTTCAAGGAGGCATCACCGTGCCCGCTTATGCGGCCAGCAAGCACGGCATCGCGGGCCTCACCAAGGCGTTGGCCAACGAATGGGCCAGGGAACGCATCAATGTGAACGCCATTGCCCCGGGGTACATTGCCACCGACAACACCCAGGCCTTGCGCACTGATCCCCACCGCAACCGCGCCATCCTGGACCGCATCCCCGAGGGCCGCTGGGGGTCGCCGGAGGACATTGCGGGGGCCATCCTCTTTCTGGCTTCCCGCGACGCGGATTACGTCAACGGCACGATCCTGAACGTGGACGGCGGCTGGCTGGCGCGTTGAACCATGACGAAGAGCATCCTCCGACTGCGACCCGCCGGAACCTGTGCCTTCGACCAACTGTCGCTGGGCGAAATCATGCTGCGGCTGGATCCCGGCGAGGGCCGCATCCGCACGGCACGCCAGTTTCGCGTCTGGGAAGGCGGTGGCGAATACAACGTGGCGCGCGGCCTGCGCCGTTGCTTTGGGCTCAAGACCGCCGTGGCCACCGCGTTCGCGGACAACGACGTGGGCCGGTTGCTGGAGGACTTCGTCCTGCAAGGCGGCGTCAGCACCGATTTCATCCAGTGGAAGGCGTTCGACGGTGTCGGGCGCACGGTGCGCAACGGGTTGAACTTCACCGAGCGCGGGTTTGGCATGCGGGGGGCGGTGGGGGTGTCGGACCGGGGTTGGAGTGCGGCCTCACAGCTCCAGCCGGGCGACTTCGATTGGGACCACATTTTTGGCCAGCTGGGAGTGCGCTGGCTGCACACCGGCGGGATTTTCGCCGCCCTGAGCGACACCACCCCCTCGCTGGTGATCGAGTGTGTGAAGAAGGCCAAGGAACACGGGACGGTGGTCAGTTACGATTTGAACTATCGTCCGAGCCTGTGGAAGTCCATCGGGGGACCGGCGCGGGCGCGGGAAGTCAACCGGGAGATCGCCCGGCATGTGGACGTGATGATCGGCAACGAGGAAGACTTCACGGCCTGCCTGGGCTTCCCGGTGGAAGGAGCGGATGAGCACCTGCTGCAAATTGACGTGACGGCCTTCAAGCGAATGATCGAAACGGCGGTCAAGGCGTATCCCAACTTCAAAGCCACGGCTACAACCCTCCGGGCGGCCAAGACGGCGACCGTCAACGACTGGGGCGCGATCGCCTGGGTGGATGGCAAGTTCTACGAGAGCCGCGCCTACCCGGATTTGGAGATTCTGGACCGGGTGGGCGGAGGCGACAGCTTCGCGTCCGGCTTCATTTACGGGATGATGAGCCTGGAGGATCCGCAACTGGCGGTGGAATACGGAGCCGCCCACGGCGCCCTGGCCATGACCACGCCCGGCGACACGAGCATGGCCACCCTGTCCGAGGTGGACAAGCTCCTCAAAGGCGGCGGCGCACGTGTCCAGCGCTGAGCCCCTCATTATTCAGGGCCGGCGCCCTCGGAGCGATAACGTCCCGGCGAGACTCCGGTCGCCTGTTTGAACGCGACACAGAAGCTGTTCAGACTCTGGTAGCCGCATTGCAGCGCCACCACCTCGATTTTGTCGTCGCTCTCCGTCAGTCGGCGCCTGGCCAGGTCCACGCGCACCCGGCGAATCTCTTCTCCCGGCGCGCGCCCCACCTGCTCCACAAAGGCCTGATGCAGTCCGCGTCGTGACATCGCGGCGGCGCCCGCCACATCATCCACATTGAGGGGCTGGTCGGCGTGTTCCCAGATGAAGCGCAGCGCGCGCGCCACACCGGGATGGTTGATGGCCAGCAGGTCGCTGCTCTTGCGCGCCACCAGGCGCCGGGCGGGAACACGGAGCGGGGTTTGCAGGACAGGTTTCCCACCCATGAGGTCATCCAAGAGGGCCGCCCCGCGGTAGCCCAGAAGCTCGAGGTTGGTATCCACGCTGCTGATGGGCGTCTGCATCGCGTCAGCCGCCAGCAGGTAATTCCCCACCCCCACAATCGCCACCTCTTCCGGCACCTTCAGGCCCGCCAACTCGCACGCCTCCAACACCTCGATCGCATGCTGATCATTGGCGGCCAGCACCCCCACCGGCTTCGGGGCCTGCTGGAGGGCCGACGCCAGCCATCTCAGCCGTCGGCGCCATTCGCCGCGACCCAGGACAAAATCCCTCGCCCGGTGCCGCCGCAACCAAAGACAATCGCATCCGTGCTGCTTGAGGGCGGCCATAAACCCACGCCCCCGCTCCTCATAGGCCCAATTGGCTGTGTCGCTGTAGTACAAAAAGTGGCGGACATGGCGGGAGAGCAGATGGTCGGCAGCCAAGCGGGCGGCGTGCGCGTGGTCCTCGAGCACTCGCGCGCAGCGAAAATGCGGGCGGCGCAGGCTGTAATCCACCGTGGGCCGATGCGCGGAGCGGACAAACCGCGCCAGGTCGTCCCCAGCCCCCAACCAGGCCAGGATGCCGTCCCCGTCCCAGCCCCAGGGGATCACCCGTTCCCGGGTCAGGTTGGAGGAGAGCGACCAGTCGTGTTCCTGCGCATAACGCTCGATGCCCAGGTGGAGCCGGTAATCATACCACCCCAGGGCCAGCAGCACCCGCTTGTGCCGACGCTTCATGCCAGGAGAGACTGCCTGGCGAGTGCCGGATTTTCAAACTTTCTTGCCCACGACAGGAGTGACATGCCCGTAGCGTCACCGTAGGATAACGTGTCCTTGACCAAATCCTGTTTCGCAGAAACCTATGAGCAAGACTTTGACGATTCCGAAAACCGGGGCGCTGGACTTCCTGTCGCTGGGCGCGCTGGTTCATCGGCTGGACCCCGGACTGATCCCCTTCCGGAAAGCCGCCCACTGTGACATCCACGTCAGCGGCGGCGAGTTCAACGTGGCGGCCAACCTGGCCGACTGTTTCCGGCTCAACACCGGCGTGGCCACCGCCATGGTGGATTACCCCATTGGCGACCTGATCGCCGAGCGCGTCCGCGCGATGGGCGTGAAGCCGTTTTACAAACGGTTTCGGCACGACGGCGTTCGCGGTCCGAACATGGCCACCGTGTACTCGGACCGCGGGCAGGGCGTGCGCGCCCCGGTGGTGTTCTACAACCGCAGCAACGAAGCGGCCGGCCAGCTCAAGCCGGGTGATTTCCCTTGGCAGGACATCTTTGGAGCCGGGGTGCGTTGGTTCCACAGCGGGGGCATCTTTGCCGCCCTCTCGGAAACCACCGGCGAACTCATCATCGAGGCGATGAAGGCCGCCAAGGCGGCGGGCGCGGTCACGTCGTTCGACCTCAACTACCGCCAGAAGCTGTGGGACATCTGGGGCGGCCAGGCCAAGGCGGTGGACGTGCTGGCCCGCATCGTCCAGCACGTGGATGTGTTGGTGGGCAACGAGGAGGATCTGCAGAAGGGCCTGGGCGTGGAGGGACAGGATGTGGAGGCCAGGTCCAAACTCGACCCCTCCGCGTTCTTCGCCGTCATCGAAAAGGCGACCAGAAAGTTTCCCAACGTCCAAGCCGTCGCCACCACGCTGCGCGAGGTTCATTCCACCAACCGCCACACCTGGGGCGCCGTCGCCTGGGTGAACGGACAGACCTACCAGTCACCCCATTGCGAACTGGACGTGCTGGACCGGGTCGGCGGTGGAGACGGCTATGCCGCGGGCTTCTTCTACGGGCTGCTCACGGGCGAGACGCCCGCGGAAGCGGTGAAGCTCGGTTGGGCGCACGGCGCGTTGCTTACCACCTTCCCCGGCGACACCACCATGGCGACGGTCGAACAGGTGAAGGCCTTTGCCCAAGGCGGTTCGGCGCGGATTCAACGTTAACTCATTCACCCCTTCATTCATCGTGCAAACACCCCAGGGAGATCTCGCACTCATCGGACTGGCCGTCATGGGCCAGAACCTCATCCTGAACATGAACGACCACGGCTTCAAGGTCGTGGCCTACAACCGCACCGTCGAGAAGGTGGACGAGTTCCTGGCCCAGGAGGCCAAGGGCACCCAGGTGCTCGGCGCCCATTCCGTCGCCGAAATGGTCGCCCTGCTCAAGCGCCCCCGCCGCGTCATGATGCTGGTCAAGGCCGGCAAGGCGGTGGACGAATTCATCGAACAGCTCATCCCCCAGCTCGAGGCCGGGGACATCATCATCGATGGCGGCAATTCGCTTTTTGAGGACACGATCCGCCGGACGAAATATGTGGAGAGCAAGGGGCTGCTCTACATCGGCACCGGCGTGAGCGGTGGCGAGGAGGGCGCGCGGCGCGGGCCGAGCATCATGCCCGGCGGCTCGCCCGCCGCCTGGCCGCACGTGAAGGACATTTTCCAGGCCGTCTCGGCCAAGGTGGCCGACGGTTCGCCCTGCTGCGACTGGGTGGGCGAAGGCGGCGCGGGCCATTACGTCAAGATGGTCCACAACGGCATCGAATACGGCGACATGCAGCTCATCTGCGAAGCCTACAACATCATGAAGAGCGGCCTCGGCATGAGCGCCGCCGAGATGCACGAGGTCTTCAAGGAATGGAACACCGGCGAACTCGACAGCTACCTGATCGAAATCACCCGCGACATCCTCGGCGTCAAGGACGCCGACGGCACGGCGCTGGTGGACAACATCCTCGACACCGCCGGCCAGAAGGGCACGGGCAAGTGGACGGTGGTCAGCTCGCAGGACCTCGGCATCCCGATCACGCTCATCGCCGAGGCGGTCTATTCCCGCTGCGTGTCGGCGCTCAAGGACGAACGCGTGAAGGCGGCCCGCAAGCTCAAGGGGCCGCGTCCGGCACTCACCGGCATCGCCGCCAACCCGGAAAAGAAGAAGGCGTTCATCAACGACATCCGCGACGCCCTCTACGCCTCCAAGATCATCAGCTACGCGCAGGGCTACATGCTCATGCGGGCGGCGGCGGCCGAGCACAAGTGGAACCTGAACTACGGCGGCATCGCCCTCATGTGGCGCGGCGGCTGCATCATCCGCAGCGTGTTCCTGGGCAAGATCAAGGAGGCCTTCGACAAGAATCCCAAGCTGGCGAATCTGCTGCTGGACGATTATTTCCGCGGCGAGATCAAGCGCTGCCAGAAGGGCTGGCGCAACATCGTGGCCACCGCCGCCAAGAAGGGCATCCCCGCCCCCGCCTTCGCCACGGCCCTGGCCTTCTACGACCAGTACCGCAGCGCCGTGCTGCCGGCCAACCTGCTCCAGGCGCAGCGCGACTACTTCGGCGCGCATACCTACGAGCGCGTGGACAGACCGCGCGGCGAATTCTTCCACACCAACTGGACCGGCCGGGGCGGCACCACCGCCTCGACCACCTACACGGTCTGATCCGGAAAGGAAACCCACCATGTCCCTCCCCTTCAAAATCGACCTGAAAGACCGGGTGGCCGTCGTCACCGGCGGCGGCGGCGTGCTATGCAGCACCATGGCTGGCGCCCTGGCGGCCAGTGGCGCGAAGATCGCCGTGGCCGACCTCAGGCTGGAGGCCGCGGAGGCCGTCGCCGAGCAGATCCGCAAGGCCGGCGGCACCGCCCTCGGGGTCGCCTGCAACGTGCTCGAGAAGGAAAGCCTTGCCGCAGCCAACGAGAAGGTCAACCGGGAGCTGGGCCCCGTGGACATCCTCATCAACGGCGCGGGCGGCAACCATCCCAAAGGCACAACCAGCGCCGAGTATCTCCGCCCGGAGGACCTGGCCCGCACGAACAACGACCTGGTCACCTTCTACGATCTCGACCCCAAGGGCGTCGAATTCGTATTCAATCTCAACTTCCTCGGCACCCTGCTGCCCACGCAGGCGTTCACGCGTGAAATGGCCGCCAAAGGCAAGGGTGTGGTCATCAACATCTCGTCGATGAACGCGTTCCGGCCGCTCACGAAGATCCCCGCCTACAGCGGCGCCAAGGCGGCGGTGAGCAACTTCACGCAATGGCTCGCGGTCCACTTCTCCCGCGTCGGCGTGCGGGTCAACGGGATCGCGCCCGGCTTTTTTGTCACCGATCAGAACCGCGGCCTGCTCACCAAACCCGATGGTTCCTGGACGCCGCGCGCCGACACCATCCTGGCGCACACGCCCATGCGCCGGTTCGGGGCCGCCAGTGATCTCGTCGGCACGCTGCTGTGGCTCGTATCGGACGAGGGCGCGGGCTTTGTCACCGGCGTGGTCGTTCCGGTGGACGGTGGATTTGCGGCGTTCAGCGGCGTCTAAGGCGCCGTCGCAGGACGTCCCCCCGGGGGCGACAGGTGCCACGGGCCATCGGATGACGCCGTGGCCTTGAGCTGCGGTGAACGTGGCCGCCCGCAAGGCGGCAGCTCCATTTCAAGACCAGACAAATCATGGCAACCTATTTTGCACGAGGCGGCGTCCGGGACAACATCACCACGCCGGAAAAGCGTGAGGCGCTGTCCCAGGCGTTGAAGATCATCAACAAGCCACTGCGCCGGGTGCTGCTGCTGCCGCCGGACCACACGCGGCTGAACTCCAACGCCGGGGAACTCGCGGATCTGCTGTATGCGATGCTCTCTCCCGGGGCCGAGGTGGACATCATGCCGACCCTCGGCACGCACTCGCCGATGACCGAAGCCCAGCTCCGCATGATGTTCGGCGACCGGATTCCGCTCGACCGGTTCAAGGTGCATGACTGGCGCCAGGGCGTCCGCCACGTCGGCGATGTGCCGGGCAGCAAGCTCAAGGAATGGTCGGAGGGCGCCCTGGAAGACGGTGTGCGCGTGGAGGTGGCGAACATCCTTTTCAGCGGCTACGACCTGATCCTGTCCATCGGCCAGCTCGTCCCGCACGAGGTGGTTGGCATTGCCAACTACACCAAGAACATCGTCACCGGCGCGGGCGGCGCGGATGCCATCAACAAATCGCACTTCCTGGGCGCCGTGTTCGGCATGGAACGCATGATGGGCCGCATCGACACGCCTGTCCGCAAGCTGTTCAATTACGAGGTGGAGACCTTTCTGGGCGACCTGCCCATTGTCTATGTGCTGACGACGATGCAGAAGGACAACGCCACGGGCCAGATGGCCATGCGCGGTCTGTACATCGGGGACGACATGGAGACCTTCACGCTGGGCGCGCGGCTGTCGCAGAAGGTCAACCTTGATCTGCTCGAGGAGCCGTTGAAGAAGGCGGTGGTTTACCTCGACCCGCACGAATTCAAGAGCACCTGGCTGGGAAACAAGGCGGTCTATCGCACGCGCATGGTGATGGCCGACGGCGGCGACCTCATCATCCTCGCCCCCGGCCTGAAGGAGTTCGGCGAGGATCCGGAGATTGACCGGCTCATCCGCAAGTACGGCTACCGGGGCACGTCCGCGACACTCGCCGCCGTCAAGGCCCAGGACGAGTTGCGCCACAACCTGAGCGCCGCCGCGCATCTTATTCACGGTTCGAGCGAAGGCCGCTTTCGCATCACCTACTGCCCCGGCCCGGGAATGACGTTGGAAGCCATCCGGGCGGTGGGCTTTGAAGCCGCAGACCTGGAGACCACCACCCGGCGTTACCCCCCAGACACCTTGAAGGACGGCTACAATCGTCTGCCCGACGGCGAGGAGATTTTCTACATCAGCAATCCCGCCCTTGGGCTCTGGGCGCTCAAAAGCCAATTTTGAGGGCGGCGGCCTCATCATCTGCGCGTCCCAGGTGAAGGCGTTCCTCCAGCGCCTCGAGGTTGGCGCCCCGCTCGAAGAGAAAACCGGTCACGCGTGCGATGACCCCGGTCTTGTCCCGTCCGATCACGGTGATGGTGGCCAATGGCGTCAGGAGGCCCAGAATCACCTCGAGGCCCTGCGGAGGAAAGGCAGATTTTGAAGTCAAACTGGTTGTCAGGCGTCTGAGATTCGGAGACCTTGTGCCGTCTGGCACGAAGCCAATGACCGAACCGACCGCACGGAATGAGAAAGCCGACTGAGTTCATCCCGACCGCCCAACCCCGTCAGCACGCAAGCCTCCCGCACCTCGCCGTCACCGCGTTGGCGGCGAGCCTGCTCCTGTTCAACCCATCGGAGAATCCGGCCCGGGAAATCCAGGAATTCGACCTTCCGACCATCGCACAGCGCGCGGCCGGCCACGCCACGCTGGTTCCGGGAGAAGCTGCCTGTGGCAGCGACCTGTGGTTTGCGCCGTCAGAACCGGCGGAGGCGCTCGAATTGTGGAAGGATGGCGATCCGGGGAACTGGGAAGAGGCGAATTACCTCGTGTGCGAGGTGTGGCACACGAACGTCACCAGCGCGATCCTGAACCTGGATTTCCATCGAAAGGATCCCCGGGCTGAACCTGAGATCGTGCAGCAGGGTGAACCAACCAGCCCGGCGGCATCGCAGCGGCCTCGCATTTCACCCAAGATCGGGGTGCTGCCCGGCCTGCGAACCCAGGTGATCTTTCCGCTGTCCTATCTGGAAGGACAGGAGATCTTCATGAGGCGTTTCCCGCGCCAGTTGAAAGGCACGGTGATGGGCAGCCGATTGCGGCGCCAGGAGGTTGCCGCCGTGCGCCTGCGCCTGAATCCGGTGGAGGCGCCGGATTACCGGAGCACATTGCGCATCAGTCGGGTGTTTCTCACGCGCGAGCTGCCGGCTCCGTTGCCGGCGGAACCCTTCCACTCTGTGGACGAGTTTGGGCAGTGGGCGCGGAAGGATTGGCCGGGAAAAATCCGGGATGAGGAACACCTGCGCGCGCAACTGCAAGAGTTGGAGAGCGGGATCGCAACCGCCTGCTATCCCACGAACTGGAGCCCATACGGCGGCTGGACGGACCGCCGGTTCAAGGCCACGGGTTACTTCCGCACCGCGCACGACGGTTCGCGCTGGTGGCTGGTGGATCCAGAGGGCTGCGCGTTTCTCAGCGCGGGGGTCACCGGCGTCCAACCCGACATCAGCGGCCCCACCCAGGGGCAGGAGGACCTGTTTGCATGGCTGCCCGAGGTCCAGGGCCGGTTCGCCGACGCGGTCTCGCCGCGGGGCGTGGATTTTCTGAGGGCCAACTTGATCCGGGTTTACGGCGCCGACTGGCGAGGGCACTGGGAAAAGCTCACGACCGGGTTGCTGGTCAAGGCTGGATTCAACACGGTGGCGAACTGGTCGGACATCGAATTCGCGCGCGGGGCCAAGCGGCCTTACCTGCTGCCGATGCGCGGGTTTCCGCAGACACAGACTCTGCTCTACCGGGACTTCCCGGATGTGTTTTCGGCGGAGTACGAAGCCTCGGCCAAACGATTTGCCCGACAACTGGAGGAGTATCGCGAGGATCCTTATCTGATCGGCTACTTTCTCTCCAACGAACCGCACTGGGCTTTTGGCCGGAACAACCTGGCGTTTGAGATGTTTGCCACGAAACAACCTTCGTTCACGCGCACACGCTTCATCGAGTGGATCCGGGAACGCTATCAGGACGACCTCCACCGCTTCAACCAGGCGTGGGCGATCGAGTTGGGGGCCTTTGCGGACCTCCGGGAAGGCAGTTTCAGGGATGTTCCTTCCGAGGTTGCCGACCGGGATTTCTGGGATTTCTCGGGGTTGATGGTGAAGCGGTATATCGACATCGTGTGCGATGCGGTGGAAGCGGTGGATCCAAACCATCTCAACCTGGGCATGCGCTATGCCTGGGTTAGTTCAGACCTCCTGTATCGCGCGGGGGAACGCTTCGATGTGTTTTCCATCAACGGCTACAACTTCCCTGCGCCACCGGACACAGGCGAGATCACCCGGCGCTCGGGCAAGCCGGTCATCATCGGGGAGTTTCACTTTGGGGCAACCGACCGCGGCCTGCCCGCCACCGGCATTCAAGGAGTGGCGTCGCAAACGGATCGGGCTCGGGCCTATGCGTATTATGTCGAACACGGGTTCGCCCGGCCCGAGGTGGTGGGGCTGCACTACTTCCAATGGATGGACCAGCCCATCCACGGCCGGTTCGATGGTGAGAATTACAACATCGGGTTCATGGACATCAGCTACCGCCCCTACCCCGAGCTGATGGAAGGCGCCCGGTCTGCGCACGAGCGCATCTATCCCATCGCCGCCGGCGAGCTCAAGCCGACGCCCGTTCCGGCCCGACGGGCACCGCAGATCTACTATTGAACCGGCGTTGTCCGCGTGGACAGGTCAGCGTTCCGGGGGGGTGGAGGCCCGTGCGCCGGCGGCCTGTTTCTGGCGAGCCAGCTCCGGGTAATGCTTCTCGAAACATTTCGGGCAAATCCCGTGCGTGAAATGGGCGTCGCTATGCCTTTCAACGTACGCCTCGACACTCTGCCAATAGCCCGCGTCGTCCCGCACGCCCTTGCAGTAGCTGCAGATGGGCAGCAATCCATGCAAGGTCTTGATCTTGGCCGCCGCTTCCTGGAGTTCGAGGGAAACCCGGCGCAGTTCAAGCTCGCTGACCACCGTTCGGGCCAGGGCTTCCAGCGCACGGATCTGGGCTTGGTCCAGGTGGTGCGGTTTGAGGTCCACAGCGCAGAGCGAACCCAGGGCATGCCCCTCCCGCGTCACCAGCGGCGCCCCCGCGTAGAAGCGGAACCCGGGGTGGCCCTCAACCAGCGGGTTGTTGGCGAAGCGGTGGTCCTTCCTGGCGTCCTCCACAATGAACACCCCCGACTCCAGGATCGTGTGGGCGCAGAAGGCATCGTCGCGCGGCGTCTCGGTCATCTCGATGCCCTTCGCCGCCTTGAACCACTGGCGATCCTCCGCGACGAGGGACATGAAGGCGATGGGGGTGTGACAGATGAACGAAGCCAGCTCGATGATGTCGTTGAACGCCCGCTCCGGCGCGGTGTCGAGGATGTGGTACCGCCGCAGGGCTTGGAGCCTTGCGGCTTCGTGCTCCGATCGAGGCGCTTTCATGTCGTCACATTCATTGCCACCCAGGGCCGGCCGCGCTGCCCGACTTGCAGCCGGGCTGCCCGACGGGAGCATCACTCCCGGACCGTGGATTTGCAAGTGCCCTTGGCAGGTCGCTGCGACTCGCGGCCCCGGTCCGAGACGGCTGTCAGAAAGAATACTGGAGACCGAGGGTGGCGAAGATGGCCTGGCCGAAGTCCAGCTCGACACTGCGCCAATCGAAGGACTGCTCGTAGCTGCCGAGGTATTGGAACTGCGCTCCGCCGATCACGCTCCAGCGTTCACTAAGATCCCAGGCCACACTAGCCCCGGCGTAAGCGCCCACCAGGAATGCCAGGTCATCGCCCCCGCCGGATGCCGCCATCGAGCCTCCCCCCGGGGGGGTGACTTCGTTCCAGGTCACCTCGGCGTCGAGCCAGCCCAAGGCGAGGCCGCCGTTGATGAGCACCCGGAACCGCTCGCTCAAGGGCAGTTCCAGATAGGGCCCCAGCCGCAGACCCCACAGGATTGCATCCATTCGGGGCGGTCTGCCGTGCTTTCACAAGCACGGCCACGGCCACCAAGGCAGGACCCACGAGAAACCGTGGATGTTCGCGGGCGCATCTCAGTTTCTTGCAGGGTTAAAGGCGGAGTGAGGGAAGAGCAGTGACCAGCGACCGTTGCGCCAGAAGGTTTCCAGACAGAGCAGGGATTCATCTCCAGTCCGACTCCAGAACTGGCCCGGGCGTTTGAACCGGCATTGATACTGGCGACAGGTCGCTTCCACCGGGCCACTCCCGATGGGTTCGCCCGCCCGGCGGCCCGCCCGATAATCCATCCGCCCCTGATGTTCACGGAAGTATTCGACTTCCTTGGTGATCGCCGTGGCCCGGGTTCCGCCGGGCAGCGCGGCCAGGGCCTCTTCCAGTTGCCCAATCACTTTGACGGACGACTCGTTCTTGAGTTGCCGCACCAGGGGCTTGAGCCAGGCCGTGAGTTTCACTTTGTCCTCGGCGAAGAGCGCCCGGCCCACCGCCGCCAGATGCTGCACGGCGTGGTAGAAGTCCAGCCGCTGTCGCGCCTGCGGCCAGCGGTCGTCGGCCAGCCGCCACAGCCACACGGCCCCGTCACCAACGACCAGCGCCCCAGCCGCCTGGCCCAGCCCGCGCCGCAGCGCTTCGGCATGCATCTGTTCGCGCAAGGCATCCAGTCCGCAACGCGTGGCAACAAAGCCACGTTCGCTGATGATGGGGCGGCCCCCGGCAGTGCGCCCGCGTTGATCCAGCCGGAAACAGGTGCCGGTATAAACCCAGTGCCAGCGTTCGGGTTCCTGGCCCGCGCGCCGCTGGCGGGCGCTTTGACCCCAGCCGTCGCGTTCGCGGATGTTCCACGCGTCGAGTTGGAGGATCATTTGATAGGGTTCGAGGGAGAGTTCCAACTGGCGTTTCTCTGTGGCGGCTTGCTGGTCCAGTTGCGTGCGCAGGGCCTGCGCACGCTCGCCCTGGCGCTTGGCTTCGCGGTCGAGGGTAGCGCGCGGAAGTTTGATGCCGGTCAGGTGTTCGAGCACGGCGCCGGCCTCTTCCACGGGCATCTTGCTGGCCAGCAGGGCCGCCATATCCTGCACAGCGGGGGAGTAGCCGGCGCTTTCCTCCAGCCCGAGGACGGCATCGGCAGGGGTGCGCCATTTGCGGCAGCGTTTGCAGTAGCCGCGGGTGCGCTTGATGGTGATCGCACCGTAGCGGGACTCGAAGGTGCGGGCGTGACCGCTGGAACAGCGGGTCAGTTCGTGGCCGCACACCAGACAGGTTGGCGGGGTGGCGTCAGCCTTGGCTTGCGCACCCCGTTCGACCGCCTGACGGAGCAGTTCCTGAACGTCGTGCGCGGCCTGCACTTCCAGATGACCCAGATTTTGATCGCTGGCTTGGACCAGCTGTTGAATGGAACGATCCAGCGCGCACGCCGCCCGCGCGGCCAGCACCGCCAACGGTTCGGCTTGGAGGGGAAGGAACGGAGAAGTGGAAACGGACTCAAGGCAGGTCGTTTTCATGCCGGGAGCTTACACCACCCTGCAAGAAACTGAGATGCGCCC
>JALOTZ010000053.1 GCA_025457615.1 Verrucomicrobiota bacterium | reverse complement strand
AGAGCGATCTGCCGCTTTCGGGGGCCACGAGCTTGCCGCAGACGATCGGCAGCTCGGGGCACCCCGCCCAGGCGAGAGCGGCAACTGCGCTGCGCTCCGAGGGGCCACGCTGTTCAGCCGACCGCTTGCTTTCCGGGCGGAGGCGGTTCTATCCTCGCGCGGATGTCGGCCGGTTCACGGAAATTTGGGCAACTCTGGCCGCTGCTGTTCCTGGGGGTCCTGACGCCGTTGTTCGTCTGGGGGCAGGGCTATGCGGTGCGGGTGTGGGGCGACAACAGCGCGGGACAGTGGAATGTTCCCCTGTATCTGACCAACGCGGTGGGAATCGCGGGGGGACTCGAACACTGCCTGGTTTTGAAAAACGACGGCACCGTGGTCGGGTGGGGCGGCAATTCGACCGGCCAGACCAACGTCCCACCGGCGGCCAGCCAGGTGACCGCCATTGCCGCTGGGTATAATCACAGTCTGGCGCTCCGGGCCGATGGCACTGTGGTGGGCTGGGGGAGTGATTCCCACGGACAGATCACCATTCCTCCGGAAGCCACCAACGTCACCGCCATTGCCGCGGGGCCGAACACCAGCCTGGCCTTGCGGGCGGACGGCACCGTCATCGGCTGGGGACAAAGCCAGTATGGCCAGACCAATGGCGCGGCGGCTGGAACGAACGTCACGGCCATTGGCTGCGGCTACCACGGTTTGGCGCTCAAGCCGGATGGAACCGTGACAGGCTGGGGATTCAATTTTTGGGGCCAAGCCAACGGGGCGATGGCCGGGTCCAACGTGAGGGCCATCGCCGCCGGGGTGAACCACAGCCTCGCGCTCAAGAGCAACGGGGTGGTGGTGGCTTGGGGGCGGAACTTCGAGGGCCAGACCAATGTGCCGTCCGGACTGAGCAACGTGGTGGCCGTGTCGGCGGGGCTGGAGCACAGCCTGGTCCTGCAGAGCAACGGACTGGTCCGCGTTTGGGGCCGCAACGCCAACGGCGAGACCAACGTGCCGTCGAACCTGGGCAACGTGGTGGCCATTGCGTCGGGTGTCTCGCATTGCCTGGCGCTCACCACCGATTACCCCACGTACGCCATCCCCGTCAGCCACGTCGTGAGCGTGCCGAGCCTGACCTTGACGGCATCGACCGGCGTGGTGTTTGCACTGCAATCCCGGGACGCCCTGGGCACGACCAATGACTGGGCGCTCCTGCAGACCCTCACCCCGGCGTCCAATCCGCAGATCTACTACGACGAGTCGGCGCTCGGCGAGCCGCAGCGCTTCTACCGGCTGGCCTCGAGCAACCAGGCGTCGTCATTGGAAGCGGACATGGTGCCACGGCTGACGCTGGAGGCGGAGACGGGGTTGGTGTATCAGGTGCAGTATCGCAACGCCAACTCGACGTCCACGAACTGGCTTTTCCTCGACCTCGTCACGCTGACCAACGATCCGCAGTTCTACTACGATCGCTCGGCCATCGGGCAGGCCGCGCGGGTGTATCAATTGCTTGAGACCAACGGGCCATGAACCGGTGCCCGGCCCCGACGGGGACAAGGTCAAGAAGCGCCGCAGGCGTCTGGCTTGTCATGGCGGCGGATCTTGGGGGGAAATCTTCCGAATGGGAAAGCTCGCGCCATGAACCCTTCCAGAGGAGGGTGGCTCCGTGAGCCGCAGCGGTGGCGCAAGTGCGCGTGGCCTGCGAGTTGTTTGTGGGCTTCGGGAGCTTCGTGGCTGCTGCGAGTCGCGGACTCGCGGTCCGTTGTTGGAGCGCGGCTCCGTGAGCCGCAGCGGCAGCGCAAGTGCGGGTGGCTTCCGATCAGGGCGTGGGCGTCGGGAGCAGCGTGGCTGCTGCGGGTCGTGGACCCGCGGTCCGCCGCCGTTTCCGGCTTGTGAATCGTGCGACCAAGCCGGAACGCACCGGATGAGCACCGAAAGGCCATTGCCAAACGGAACTGTGCCAAGGAAACTCGACCAGGTGAACAGAAACATTCAAATCTTGACGCCCAACGCCCAGGCTCCCAGGGCTTGGATCCGCCAGTTCCAGCATGGATGCGGGAGGTTGGATGTTGAATCTTGGATGTTCCGTGTTCCCCGCCCCCCGCTGCCCGCTCCCCGTTTCCGCAGGGCCTCGTTATGCCGGCTCCTCTGGGGTTTGGGGGTGTCGATCATGATTCCGCTCGTTCTGCCGGCCACAGCCGAGATCCCCAAGCGGGAGCCGGTGTGGGAGATCGAGGTAGGTTCGCGCAGCGATACCTGCGCAGCGATTGGGGACAATGGGACGATCTACTTTGGCACCTACAACGGGGAACTGTTCGCGGTGACCCCAGGGGGCGAGGTCAAGTGGAAGCATCCGGTCGGCGACGAGGTGCGATCCTCCCCGGCGATCGGCGTTGATGGAACCATCTATTTCGGGAGTCGGGACCGGCATCTGTATGCCGTGAGTCCGGAAGGCCAACGACTCTGGCGATTCCAGACCGGCTGGTGGGTGGACTCCTCGCCGGCCCTGGCCGGCGACGGGAGCGTCATCGTGGGATCCTGGGACAAGAAGCTGTATTGCCTGGGGTCAGATGGCGCGAAGCGGTGGGAGTTCCAGACCGGGGGCCCGGTGACCTCCTCCCCGGGGATCGGACTGGATGGCACGATCTACTTCGGATCGCACGACGGGAAGCTGTATGCGCTTGGACCGGACGGCACCGAGAAGTGGGCCTATCAAACCGGGGGGCAGATCACCTCGTCACCCGCGATCAACGGCAGCGAATGCCTCTACATCACGTCCGTCGATGGATCCCTCTACTGCCTCAGTCTGGAGGGCTTGCTCAAGTGGAGGCTCATGACTGGAGGGATCACCCAGTCCTCTCCCGTGATCGGGGGTGATGGAACGATTTATGTCGGCGTCAATCGTGAGCTCTGGGCCGTCACGGAGGACGGCCGGAAGCGGTGGTCCGTGCGATCCGATGGTTTCTACCGGCTGACACCCTGCACGGACACCAGCAGCTTTACCTATTGCGCTTGCGACTACGGGTATTTCTGGGCGATCAGCCCGGCGGGAAAGCTGAACTGGCAGTTCCGTCTCTCCGGCCGAGGAGACGGCTCTCCGGCCTTGGGGCGGAATGAAGTCCTGTACATTTCCGGACAGTGGACAAACTTCTATGCGCTCCGCGCAGAGGCACCGCTTGCCCTCTCGCCATGGCCCAAATTCCGTGGCAACCCGGCCAACACGGGCAATGCCGCCGGCCCAGGCATGGCCTCAGCCGGGGTTCCGTAGCCAACGACGCAGAGTTGGAACCCCCCGAATCCTCCCTGGTTCACCGGAACAGGGCCAGGAACCCGGGGGTCTGGGCCTCCCAGGAGTATCTGTGCCTGACCTCCTCGGTGATGTTGTCCCATCGGCGTTCGCTGTTGATGAGTTCCAGCGCGGCGCGGAAGTTGTCCAGGTCGACCTCCTTGACGCAGGCCCCGATTTTGCCTTCCTCGAGCACCTTCAGTAATCCCGGGTAGGCGTTGGCGATCACCGGAACACCGTTCATGAGATAATCATAAACCTTGTTGGGCGCGCAGTAGTAGTTGCCCAGGCAGTTGTTCTTGTACAGCGCGATTCCCACGTGATAGGTGCGGATCAGGTTGGACATCTCTCCGTGCGGAATTGCCGGCAGGATTCTGATGTTGGGTGCCGGGTTCAGTCGGAGTTGCCCCTCGATCTCCTCCTTGTAGCCGGGGCTGATGGGTCCCACAAGGTCCAGCGCGTAGTCGGGGGACAAGGCCCTGAAGATATCGATCAGTTCCCGCGTGAAGCGGTCGTAACCGAGCACGCCCACGTAGAGCACTCGAAGCGGCGGGTGCGGCGGCTTCTCTCCGATGGCCTCACGCGAGATGTGGTGGGGAAAGTTCTCCAGCAGAAACTGCGCTCGGTCCGTGGGATCGTGGTGCTTCTTGAAATACTCCAGGCGGTTGCCCTCCGCGTGCATGATCACGTCGCAATACGGCACACAGAATCGCTGCACCCTGGCCCAAAGCCGCTTCTTGACCGGATTCATGTAGGATTCGATGTGCAGTTCGTTGCTGTCGAAGATCAGCTTGAGGTTCGGCCTTCTCCTCTTTGCCATCGTGCCGGCCAGCAGGGATTCCAGGGCGAAGCAAACCACATGCGTGGCGTCCGACTCGGCAATCTCTCGCCCCGCGACGAACCCAAACCTCATTTGTCGCAAAAAGAAGGCCAATGGATTTCCCTTCCTGGGGGTGGGTATCAGCTCGATGGGGAAGTCGTACTTCTCCCTTTGAAGAGGCCGCTCCCCGCGGTCCCCATAAACCAGCCGGCAGGGGATCCCGGCGGCCTGAAGCGTGGAGATTTGTTTCAGCAGTCTGCCCCGGTATTCAAGGGTGCCTGCAAGGGTGTAGGTCACGCGGACGTTCTGATTCTCTGCCTGGGGAGTCGCTGGTTTCATGTTCAATACGTTGACAGCAAACTTTTTGCCGTGATTGGGCGGGTGCGTAGCCTGGCTGGAGCGGGTCGGATTAACCACGAATGGACACGAAACCACACGAAGTCACACAAGGACGACCCGCGGTCCGGTTCGTGCGGAGGGCACTGAATGCTCCGGCTGGCGAGGGGACCCCAAACACGCCGCACCCCTTTCCATTGGTGTTCATTTGTGTCCATTCGTGGTTTCAGTTGCATCATTCCGGGTCAAGCGCTTCCCGCGGTGCCGGGCAGTTGCTCGATAATCAAAGCATACTCAGGGTTGCCTGCCTCAGCGAGCACGACCCGCAGGTCGAACCGGAGTGCCGCCAGTTCCACGCCGTATTCCGGGCTATGACAGGAATCAGCGACCTCGGCTTCGAGTCGGGGATCCGTGAGGATGCGAATCCCTTGGGAGCCCGCCCGGGCCGTAATCGCCCCCTCGGCACGCGAGAGCGTCACCCTGGGGGCGAACTGAAACGACCACTCGATCCGGTCCCCGGGTTCCAGGTGTTCAAATCGGTCCCGCACCTCCAGGCGCTCCGGCCCCAGGATCAGAATGCGTTCGCAGACCAGGCCATCTCGGTGGCGGGCATACCCGCGATGCCGTCCGCGGAATCGTGTGACCGCCTTGTCACGGCACCACTCCATGACTTCGGTTCTTGTATCATCGTGCATGCGGAACAGCCCGGCCTTCCCGGCGCTGAACGTGTTGGCCTCCCAGCCGTTGATCCGGCACGCATTGTGGGCGGCGGTTGAACGGTATCGGTTGCGTTTCTCCACGTCCGGTGAATACACACCGGTGCCCGGATCCACGATGAAATCCTGGTCCCCGACCGCCAGCACAAACGACAGTTGATCGGCATGGGCGTGGGCCCCCCCGTGCGAGACCGCCCCTGCCCGGATGCCCATCCACATTGCCCCCCTCTGTGCGAACCAATAGCCGCTGGTCGGAAAGGTCGAATCGTCAAAAACCGCGGGGGCTGGCGCGGGCAGCCTTCCCCGCAGCAACAATCGGTTGGCCCTTCCCCCAAAGCCGCAGGGGCCGTCGATGAGATAGCGGTGATCGCCTGATGGACCGATCCCGGTTGACAGCACTCTGCCGCTGTCATTATCACCAAACTGGGCGGCGATCCCGGTGGGCGACGTGTAGGCCTTAACGAAGGAGGCCATGCGCTGGAGTGCGTCCCGGTAGCCCTGGGAAAAGGGTGTTCCCATGCGTTCAGTGTGGCTGTCGGCCCAGAGAAACATCTCGAACGCCAGCCGGTGATAGCTCGTGGAGGTTTCAAAGTTTGCCCCGTCATCGAGAACCTGTCGTCGGATCTCGGTTTCAAACCAACGCCTGGCAAAAGCAATGTGCCGCTGTCCCTCCCGACTGCCGGCAAACAGGCTCCCAACCGCCAGCAGCCCGCAAATGTCGGCCAGGAAATGGTTGCCCAAGCTGGTGGATCGCGGTCCCTGCCATTCAAGGTTTCGGGCAATGTGCCTGCCATGGAACCACAGGGATTCGGTCATTACCCCGAACAAGTCCGCATCCTGATCCTGCTCGATCCGGTGTCGGAAGAGCACCACGGCGTTCAGCCAGTTCACGGCCCGGAGCGCGACATCCATGGCGCACATCCAGTTCACACCAAAGCCGCAAGGGTTTGTCGCGATCCACTGCCTGACCTGTGCTTTGAACTCACGGTAATTCCGGTCATCCCCGGAGATCCAGTCCGCCAGTGCGAAGGTGGAGAAATGCAGGCAGCGACTGAGTTCCCAGGGGATCTTGATGTCCGCACCGGCCGGCACGTCGTCCCATTGAAGCCGCAGATGGTGGACGGATCGCGGCCACTGGTGTCCGCTTTTGAAATCCTTGTGCCAGTCGATGTCCGGCCCCAGGTTCACCGGCCCGCTGCCCAGCAGGTCAAAGGTGTGCGCACAAGCCTGATTCGCCTGGCGTAGGATCGCTTCGGCCTCCTCGGCTGTGGCCCAGGTCGAGGCCGGTGGCGGCTCCCCGCCGCCCTGGACCTTCCCGTATTCAAGCAGCAGGCTGCGCGGGCCTCCGGTCTCGCCGAGCGCAGCAGCCAGACACCTCCGGTCCCAGGAGAGAAGCACGCCGGCGCCGCATTTCCGCCACTCCCGGTCCAGCTTACGCTTCGCCCTGAACAGGAATCTGGCAGCCTGATCAAACATGTGACTCTGTTGCCTGGAGGCGATTCAACTAAACCACGAATGGACACGAATCAACACGAATTGGGAGTGGGAATGACATGATCCGGGTCTGGGCAGAAGCCCGGACCATCCGGTGCGATCTCTCTCAGGTGCCGTTTGGGGACGGTGGGGGCTGTTTCCCGCCTCATTGGTGTCCATTAGTGTTTATCGGTGGTTTCCCCCCTGGATCGTTGCGACTCAGAGGGCCTCACCGGACCGGCAAATCTGGTCCGCCTGCCAGGTGACCTGCCAGGTCTCAACCAGCTCCTCCCACGGGATGGGGAATCGCTCACCCGTGGCGACCGCGCGATGGAACGCAGCCAGCTCCGCGGCATGTCCCTTGTCACGCTGCTTGAGGGCGAGCCCGGCTTTGGACATTCCGTGCGCCTCCATCGCCAGGTAATCATCGAGAATGAAGGCCTTTTCATCAAAGTAGACCTCCATCCGCTCCTTCGGAACGGCTTTGTGACCCTGCGCGGTGTAAAGGAGCGTCGCCACCGATCCGTCCCCATAGGTGAGGGATAACGTGAAGTTATCGGTTGGCAGGGCCGCGGCGCTGGGGCTGCGGAGCGGGGAACACGACACCTCCCGCACCGGCTGCCCCACGAGGCTGCGGAACAGGTCGATGATGTGGCAGGCCTCGCCTAGGAGACGGCCGCCGCCCTCCGGACCCTGCGTCCAGTGGGTGGGCGGCAGGTAGCCGGCGTTCATCGTGTAGTGGATCATCAGGGGATGGATCCGCCGCGAGACCTCGCGACGGACAATGTCGGCAAAGGGTGAGAAACGCCGGTTATAGCCGACCACGAACGGAGCGGCAGATTCCCGCACCGCCGCCTGCACCGACTCGAATTCCGCGGGCGTCAGGCACATTGGTTTCTCCAGGAAGACCGCCTTGCCCGCCTTCAGCGCCCGGATGGCCAGGTCCGCGTGGGTGTCATGCCGTGTGCCGATGAGCACCGCATGGACTGCCGGGTCGGCGAGCACGACGTCATATTCCGTGGTGGGTTGGCATCCGGGCAGCAATGCCGCACAGGCCCGGGCACTGGTTCCGGTCCGCGAGCAGGCCCAGGGCACGCTCACTTTTCCTGCCATGCCCTTGATCACGGGGACATGCATTGCCTGGACAAATGAACCGGCGCCAACGAGCGCCAGCGCCACGGGGGCTCCGGAGGCCGGAGTGTGCCAGACGCCCACGGCTTCGACACGGCCCTGGATCGGCGAAGGTTCCTGCGTGCGCTCCTCGTACTGGATGACCGCCAGCAAAGGGCGTTGGGGAGACTTGAGCCTCTCGTAGGCCGCGGGGGCATTCGACAGGGGTTCGCGCACCTCGATGAGCGGATCGACCCGCACCACACCGCGCCGGAGCAGCTCCAGATAAGCCTCCATGTTCCGCTTCTCGGTCCAGCGCACGTAGGCGTAGGGGTAATCCCGCCCGCGCAGTTCGTAATCCTCGTCGTAGCGCCCGGGGCCGTAGGAGGTGGAAATCACGAAGTCCAATTCCTTCGTGTACATTTCATCCCGCTCGTATTCGCCCCCGGCCACGCCCACCAGAACCACCCGGCCTTTCCGGCGGCTCATCTGAAAAGCCTGCGAAACCGGTTCGCCCGACGAGGTGGCCGTGAAGACGATCGCGGCATCAACGCCCTGTCCTCCTGACCAATGAAGCGCCCGCTTCACGATATCCTCGGTGGAAGGATTGGCGGTGCATTCCGCACCGAATTCACCGGCCATCGCCAGCCGGCGTTCATCCAGGTCCGTGGCAAACACCCGGCAACCGGAGGCCTGCAGCATCTGCACCGCCAGCAGGCCCAGCGGGCCGCAACCGATCACGGCGACCCGCTCGCCGAGCGCAACTTCCGCGCGCCGGACCCCCTGCATCGCAATGCCTCCCAGCGCCACGCTGCTGGCCGCGTCGAAATCCACGCCTTCCGGAATCGGGACCGCCAGGTTCACCGGGACGGACACGACCTCCGCGTGATTGGCCATCCCGGCCCCGGCCACGGCGACGCCCATGCCCCGGGTGAAGCCCTCGGCTCCCGGCCCCACATCAACCACCACCCCGGCCGCAGAGTAACCGGCTAGTCCCTCGCGATCGAATTGCCGTTTCGCCTGCCGCCAGACCGCGCTGACCCCTTGATCCTTCATCTTGAGCAGGGCGGCCTTTGCCTTGTCCGGCTGCTCCATGGCCCGCTGCAGCAGGCTCTTTCCGGAAGCGGCGATCCCGGCCATTTCCGTGCCCGGACTCACACAACTTGCCCGAACCTCCACCAGGAGAAAGCCCGGCAACAGGGCAGGGGCGGGCACGTCCACCACCAGGGGTTTTCCACTCTTGACGACCACTTGTTTCATAACACGCCTTCCCTCCGCAATCTTTGCGTTGCTTGCGGTCCGGGTTCGACTCAATTCATGCAATTCGCGTCAGCTGCTCCGCCGCGCTGAGTGCGTCCATGGCTGATCCATCACTGTATGGAAACCACCGGGCGACCGAGGTCGCCTTTGATCTTCTCGAAGAATTCCACATGGGCTTCGGCCACGCGCTTTGGGTCGTTCAGCACCCGGACTTTCTCCCGGCCTGCCAGACCGAACTGTCTCGCCCGTTCGGGGTTGGCGAGCAGCTCATCGATCCGCTTCGCCATCGCCCCGGCGTCGTCCACGTCCACCAGAAACCCGTCCTTCCCGTCATCGATCATCTCCGGGATCCCGCCCGCGCGGGTGCCGATTACCGGGAGACCCATCGCGTGCGCCTCGGTGACCACGTTGGGCGAGGTGTCCATTCGGGAGCCGATAACAAACAACGATGCACACGCCAGTTCCTCAATCACCCCTGATGTATCCCGCGGGCCTGTGAATTGAACCCGATCTCCCACGCCCAGATCAAGGGCCAGCTGCCGGAGGGGTTTGGCAGAGGGGCCGCCCCCGACTAGGTTAAGCCGGGCCGCCTTGTTCTGCACGCGAGAAAAGGCCCGGATCACCGTATCCATTCCTTTGCGATCATCCAATCCGCCCACGCTCACCACGCGTTGGGCCCTCGGCTCGCCGCTGATCTGCAGGAAAGCCTGCCGCAGCGGATGAGGGATCAACGCCACATGAGCCTCCGGCTGATGTGAGAGCACCCAGTTTCTGGCGAATTTGGTCTCCGCAATCATCCACCGAATGCGCCTGGCCGCGTTGCGCTCACATCTTACCGCGACATGCTTTTGGACAAAGCCGCGCTGCCGGTAATAGGGAAGCAAGAGTTCCGCAATGCCTTGAATGAAGCAGGAGACTGGAAATCCCATCCGCAGCGCAATGGTTGCGGAGCCATTTTCCATTCCGAAGGCATGAACGAGGTCCGGTCGAAACTGCCGTACGGCGGCGGAAATCGCCAGAGATTTGGAATAGAAGGCGGTGTGTGGGGCGAACCGCTCCAACACGGGGCTCGGCAGGCCCTCATAGTTCACTCCTTCATGTTCAGCCAGGCAACGTTTGACAATGGCCCGATGTGCCAGGAATACCCTGAGTTCGAAGCCAGACAATCGGGCGAGGGATGGCAGCAGCCCGCTGATCCAGGGCGCCGGGTGGGAGTGTTTGCGGTACCGCGGGTCGATCACCTCCTCCGGGAGCACGGATGCGGGTGGCAATGGGCCTACAAATGCAATTCTCACAGTGACGCCCCCCGAAGGAGTGTTTGCCTAGCAGGCTGCATTGGTTGAATCCAACAGGATCCGGACAATCCTCTCCGCCGCATGGCCATCCCACAATTCCGGCCGCCGCCCTTGCTTGGCCCGGCCGTCCAGCACCTCCCGTGCGGCGGCCTCAACCCTGGCCGGCGTGGTGCCGACCAGCACGTTGGTGCCCTGCTCGATCGTGATGGGCCGTTCGGTGTTGTTGCGCAGTGTCAGGCAGGGGATGCCCAGCGCGGTGGTCTCCTCCTGCAGTCCGCCGCTGTCGGTCAGCACCATGCGCGCATCCTTCCACAGGTTCAGGAAATCCATGTAGGCCATCGGCTCGAGCAGGGTGACCCTGGGTCCAAGATCGATGCCGAACTTGTCCAGGTTCTGGCGTGTGCGCGGATGCACGGGAAACGCCAGCGGGAGGCGTTCGGAGACGCTCCGCAGCGCGCCGGCAACGCTCCGGAACGTCTCCGCGTCATCCACATTGGATGGACGATGCAGGGTGACGACGCCGTAGTGCGGGTGAGTGGCTTTGAAGGCCAGGGAATCCCCTTGCGCCAATCCGTCCGCCTCGAGCCGGTGCTTCTGGTAGATCAGGTTGTCCACCATCACGTGACCGACATGATGGATGGCCGATTCCGGATGCCCCTCGCGCCGGAGGTGTTCCACCCCGCTGGGTTCGGTCACAAAGAACAGGTCCGAAATCGCGTCGGTCACCAGGCGGTTGATCTCCTCGGGCATCTCCCGGTCACGACTGCGCAGTCCGGCCTCGATGTGGGCCACCTTGATGTGAAGCTTCTTCGCCACGATGGAGCACGCGAGCGTCGAGTTGACATCGCCTACCACCACCACCACATCCGGGCGTTGCTGGAGGCAGAGCTTTTCATAGGCCACCATAATCCGCGCGGTCTGTTCGGCGTGGGACCCGCTGCCAGAGCCGAGGTGATGATCCGGGGTAGGAATGCCCAGTTCCTCAAAGAAGACATCGCTCATCGACCGGTCGTAATGCTGACCCGTATGGATGATCTGACAATTGAGGAGGTCCTTGTGCGCGGCGGCCGCGCGGAGCACAGGCGCGATCTTCATGAAATTCGGGCGCGCCCCCGCAATCAGGTGAAGCGTCATGAAGTCGGTGCGTGATTGGCTCTGCAGTCCACGTGAAGCATCATCGGGATCCATTGCGGCACCGGCAAGCAGAAAGCTTGCCGTCCCCGGGCCTCAGCGGCGCCTTGGCAATGCCGGTTGGGGACAGAAATATGCCCCGGGCCCGCGAAGAAGGTGGGGTATTTTGTGATCTCTGCGTTCTCTGCGGTGAAATGCATTGTAAAAGGGCGAATAGGTTCGCGGTTGTTGTACGAATGGAATCGTTGGTTTGCCGTATCCCCCGGACACGTCGGAGCCTGAACCCTTTGGTGTGGTTCTCCCCAGACACTGTGTACACTGTGTCTGGAGGTCTTCCCCGAATTCAATTCGTATCCCTTGGAGTCCACCTGCTCGCGGCTTGTCGGAGCTTGTGGTTCTCTCAACCGAATTTGCGGCTTGACGGCGGAGCGGCTGCCTATGGCTCCGGCGCGGTGCGCCTGGCAGGGTCTTCCAGGGCGGTTTTGCCGTTGCGCGGCAACCTGGATCAGCAGGATGGTTTGCCCTGCCTTAATGGGTTGCTTTGAGGACAACCCGGCAGCATAGTCTGTGGCGTCCAACTCCGGCATCCGCCGGGGTGGTCGTCTGGCAACCTGTGTTGCGAGACGCTTGATGAGGGAGCAGGCCAATGGGAGTATTCGCGACGCAGGCTGCGGGGCCATGCTTTTGTTGGCTTTCACGGATTGTGAAACGACTCGCAACGCTGATTCTCCTGGCGGGCTGCCTGGCAGCCGTAGGCTGGCTTTGCCTGCACCCCGGACGTGTATCCAGACCCGATGAAGACGCAGGCGATCGGCGTTTTGCTGCTTCCAGTGCCGCCCTGGTCGCCGGGACGGCGGGGAGACCGGTGGCGCACGCAGACTGCGAGGATCTCACCCCCTTCGTCAACCGGGCTCCGGGGGTGCCGGTGGACACGCTGCTGGGCGGGCAGGCGGCTGCCGTTCTCTCCAGACTCGAATTGGACAGCCCGCAAACCGCCGCTGCATTCGCCCGATTTCTCCAGCGCGGAAACATGGCGGAGTTGCGACAGGTGAGCCGGGAATCGGTGGACTCTTTTGCTCGGCACCTGGTCCGTGAGACTTCCGTGGACGCGCTTGCCCGGCTGATGGAGGAAACGCTACGGCTTCCACCGGATTATGTGGTGAACCGGAAGGATCCGGCCGGGCTGGTGGGCGAGGTTTTTGACGCGGTGTCAGACAAAGGCTCTTCGCCACCTGCTCAATCCACATTGATCGTGACGGATGCCTGTGCCCCCGACGGCCGCGTCACGGGTGAGACACACGTCATTCCTGCCGGGTCCCGCCGGGTGTACGGGGTGTTCGAGAATGGCGGGAGCCTGGGAGGACTCCAACATATCGTGGCGGTGTGGCGGAATCCGGAGCAGGACCGGATGGTGTTCGCGGAGACCGAGCCGGTCCACGCCGGCTCCCGGTACAATTATGTGTGGTTGGAGTTGGACGGTGGGTGGCCGGTCGGGCGGTACCGACTGGACCTGTTTGATCCCAGCCACCCCTCCCTGCGCCTGGCATCGGAACGGTTCAGGGTTCAATGACCGCGGTTCACCGGCAACAAGGAACTCCCTGTGGTTTTGAATCAGTGGCTTAAGTACGGCTGGCTTACGATGCCCGCGCTGTTGCTTGGGGGGTGTGGCGGCAGCGGAGGCGGCAGCGGCATCGCCGCGTCCGCTTCAGGCGGCGCGATTGTCATCCAGTCCGTTCAGGCGGGCATCCCGGTGAGTTCAATCGCGGCAGGCGCCCCTGCGGCCGGGCCGGTGGTCAGCGGAAACAGCGCCGCGGTGGATGTCGTTCCCGAAGGGGATGTGCCTTATGCGCGCATGCAGGTCTGGCTCCAGATCAATGCCGCCGGGTCAGGCATCACGCACTACGACTGGGAGATCCGCGACTGGCAACCCTCACCCCCCAACGGGGTGCTCACCAACTTCGACGGCATCGTTGACATTGATCCTTCCAATAGCCGTTACGTTGTCCGGACCGCGGGAAATCGCATCCGCTACGACACCGCCACCCTGGCCCAACTTCGAAAGGTTGCGACAAACTCCACCCAGACGGTGGTCGCCACGGCATGGACCGCGGATGGCCGATTTGCCAGCGCCTATTTTACCCTCAATCTCAGCGAGCCTGTGGGCAGAGGGTGGGCGGGTGTGGACCTGGACGGAAACGGTGTCAGTGATGTCTGGGAGGCTGCGTATTCGGCCGCCGGACTGGCGGCAGCGGGGGATTCCGATGGGGATGGACAAAACAACTATGCCGAGAGCGTTGCTGGGACTGACCCGTTTGATCCGCAGTCGATCTTTCGCCTTCAAGCCATTCAGCATCTTCCCGCAGCCAGACTCGTCCGTTGGGATTCCGTGTCCGGCAAGCGTTACCGCGTCGAAACCACCACCAACGCTGCAAGCGGTCTTTGGATTCCGCAAGGCCATGTGACGCTCGGCACCGGTGGCCCGGTTCTGGCCGCGCTCCCGCGGGTTGGTCCTACAGATGTCGCCTATCGTCTTCAGTTGATCACCGACAACCCTGCCGTCAGCAACGCTCAGCCCTACCTGGGTACAGTGGACACCGATCTTGATGGCGTATCAGACCTGGACGAGTGGGCCGCCGGAACCAATCCTTTCGATGGGCGTTCAAACCTGGTGATCAGCAGTATCGCACCAGGCGCTGCCGTCCTGCTGTCCTGGCCCTCCGTGAGAGGCAAATACTACCAAGTGGAAACAACTGGCGCCTCGTCGGGGGGGGCGTGGCTACCTGCGGGCGGGACCATCGAGGGGGACGGATCGCTCATCACCGCGGCAGTCGAGGTCCTGGACAGCATGCACTTCTACCGCGTCTCCGTAGCTGATTCTGATACCGATTCTGATTCCGTGTCAGATTGGGAGGAGAAGTTTGCCGGGCTTGAATTTGGTCCGTGGCATTACCGCACGAACTTTCCGACAGATCCCGCCGTGATTACTGCCATAGTGGCTGCCACCAATGTGATCAACATTGAACCCGGTGCTCCCGTGGCCAACGTGACCCGATCAACTCCCGGCAGCTTCGTCATCACACGCACCGGGAACCTGGGCGCGCTGACGTTAACTTACACCGTCAGCGGTGAGGCCACGGCTGGCGTCCATTACGCACCGCTGCCAGGATTGGTGGTGCTGCCTCCTGGAGCGCACTCAGCTGAGATTCCGGTAACGCCGCTGACGGACGCCGGTCTGGACCCCTCGCGCGGGGTTGTGGTGACATTGTCCCCGGGGGTCGGTTACGCATTGGGCAGCAACACGGTAGCGCGGGTGAACGTGCTCCGCGAGGTGCCACTGATCGTGACGGACTTTGGCGCGGTGGGCGATGGCGTAACCGACGACACGTCGGCCATACAAGCGGCTATTGATGCGCTGGAGGCGTCTCCCACCCATAATACCTTGCACTTTCCGGCGGGCGACTACCGCCTAAGCACGCCTGTATGGGTCTCCACGGCGACTGAGAGCTGGTACCAACTCCTGGAGTTGGGCAAGACCGAACTCACCGGTCGCGACCTGTTGATCACCGGCGATCCGGACGCCGCGCTTTACTCCACCACCAGCCCGCTGCGTGCGCGGATGCTCGTTGCCCGGGCGAAGTTTCGATCCCTCACGTTCATTGACATGACTTGGCGGAAGGATGGCAATCCACTCTCTGCCACCGTCGCTGAACCTAACGGCGCAGACGGGGTTTTCATTGCTTATCATGATTTGCGGCGAGTGGAGGCGGTGGAGTTTGTGCGCTGCACGTTCGACAACTGCCATCGCGCTGTATCCATGTCGTTCTATATTGGAAACAACACCGTGGGACTTCTGCGTCGATTCGGATTCCGCAGCTGTCGCGTGGTCAATCCCTTCGGTTCAAATACAATCAATGGCGCGGGCGCATTTGGTGGTGGACAACAGGTCTTGGTCGGTCCCTGGGTAGCCTACGCGCTCTATTCGGAAAATCTCTTCGAGGGAGGGCCAACGGGGTCGACGGATCCGCTCAGGAATCCCGGGGGGGTACCGAAGGACGGTTCCCACTTCGGCGGTCCATTGCGGTTGGTGTTCACCAACAACGTGGTGCGCCGAATGGGAGTGGAGGGGGTTTACCAGACTGATGAACCTTTCTTCAGCACAACAGCGAGCACCTTTATAGTCCCTCCAGAGGATGGGATCACTGCCGCACTCGTGGCGGTGCAGTCCTACCAAAGCACGATTCACCCCGGACAGTTGGTGAATATCCGCACCCCGCAGACCCAACTGACCAGTGCACAAACCGCCATCATGCGTGTGGTGGCATACAATACTACGAACCGCATCCTGACATTGACGAATCCTGGCATCACTCCGGGATTGGTTGGTGTGGAGATACCGGCCGGTCGCCCGATCTTTCTACAAGATTACCAACCCACCTTTGCTACCATTGCGGACAACGTCATCCTTGATGGCGCGCCAAATGGCTTCATCGGAATTGCATCCCTGTGCAAGGCCACAATAACTCGCAACTTCATCGGGGCCTATGCTACGGGCATCAAGTTGGCGCAGCACGTCCGTAATCCCATCAATCCCCCCACCCCAGGCACATGGGTGGCATCCAATGTCATTCTCTGCAGTGACTCCACTACCGGCTTCAAAGCCTACGGTGTCCAAAGCTATGGACCGGGCGAAATCATTAGCGACAATCTGGTCGTGATTCCGGTGTCCACGAGATCCTTCGGTGTATTGATGCGAGGTGCGGATTCCTGGGTGGAGGGCAACACCATCGCATCCGCTAGCGTGGTTCGCCAGACTTACGCTTCCGTCGAGCGATCTGTGGGT
>JALOTZ010000052.1 GCA_025457615.1 Verrucomicrobiota bacterium | reverse complement strand
CGAGCCGGCAAAGTCGCGGTGTGTGTCTTGGCTTTTCCGGCAGGACAATTTCAACGCGTAGGTTGGTGGCGTCAGCGGATTCTGCAAACGCATAGACCAAGGCCTGCAAGGATTGACCCCGGCGCGTGACGATGGCGTGCGCGAGTGATTCCTTGCCGTCACCTTCCACCGCCACGCGTTCGTCACCCAGGCGGTTGAGCATCTGGTGCGCGACATAGACCGGCTTGCGCAGGCCGTGCAGTGAGAGCATTCCATAGTGGCCGGCGAACTCGCTGCGCTGGTAGCCGAGTTGGTTGTAGATGTCGCTCAAGCACCACCACGCAAAGTAATCCGCCTTGTCCGCCACCTCGGCCATCGTCTTGACGCACCAGGCGGCCTCGACCGGCGATTCGCGGAATGAATCGGTGGGATGCCAGGTGCGCCCCCACTCGTTCCAATGGACCTCGCCTTTGAAACCGTGTTCGTCCAGCAGCTTGCGGACACCGCGAATGACCCGCGACGAAAAGTGCGGACTGTGGCTGGCCCGCTCCTCCTGCGGCCCGTCAAAGGGCGACAACGCCCCGCTCAAGCCGTCGTTGTTATAGACGTGCGTGATGAGGTAGTCCGCCGGACAGCCGTTGGCGTTGGCGTGCGCGAGAAACTCCGGCAGCCATTCGCCGCGCGCCGTGCTCGGCCCGCCCACGCGGAGTTGGGCGTCCACGGATTTGATGGCGACGTAGGTGCGTTCCCACAAGTTCCAGAAATCCTTTTGCTCGCCGTCGAAGAAGGCGCGCAGGTTCGGCTCGTTCCAGACCTCGAAATACCACTGACGCACCTCGGCCACGCCGTAGCGCGCAATCCCATGGCGCACGGAATCGGCAACGAGCTTTTCCCATAGCCTCCAATCCTTGGGCAGGCCGACGCGGCCCGCAGTTTCAAAGACCGTCGCCTCGGTCGCTGCCAGCGCCCCGGGCATGAAGGTGGTGGTGAAGACGGGGCGCAGTCCGCGTTCCAGCAGCGAGTCCATCACATAATCAATCAACTGGAAATTGACTTCCGGAGGCCGATGCTCGCGGGGCTGCTGCCACGACGCCGGATCAATGGTGTAGAAGCGCATCTCGTCGTCATACATGCCCACGGCCCGGACATGACGTCCACCGAGTTCCGCGACTGCCATTTCGAGCTGCTCCTGCATGTCGCCACGAACAAACCAGCGGAACTGGTCCACGTTCAGCAGGCCGGACCACGAATGGCGCAGCGGCTGGCCGGGATGATTCCATTTCGGCTGGATGATCAGGCGTTCTGGTTTTTGTTCGGATTGGGTGTTCATGGAATCGTGGGGTGGACTACTTGCGCCCTTCGGTCACACGCGGCCGGTTGTCGGTGCGGAAGGGTGCGGCGGGCAGGCGGTGGATATTTTCCAGGTTTGCCACCGGCGCGGCGCACCACGCGTAGCGCACGGCGGCCGGCGCGGCGATGTCCGGATGGCTGAGGACCACCGCGTTGGGGCCTTCGATGAGGGCTTGCGCGGACAGAAAAGGTCCGTTCTCTCCGGCGAGGGCAAAGCCTGTGACCGGCCCGCCATCGCTGCTGCGCAGCGGGCAATCCGCCTGATCGAATTCCACGCGAATCGCGCTGCCCATTACCCGATGTCGAAGGTAACGCGGGCCGCGGTGTGGAAGTTGTTTGCCATAAGTGTCCGCCAGCGCCAGCGTGGCCAATCGGCAGCCCACCGTGCGCTTGTCGGCGGGATGGATGTCATACGGATCGCCGCAATCGAGCGTCGAGATGTAATCGGTGCGCGGCACGGTCCCCGCGACCGTGGCCTGCGCTTCTCGCAATTCCGCCCATTCATCGTCGCCGAAAGCCGAATTGGGTTGGAACGGGGCGAGTTGAACGAGATAGAAGGGCAAAGAGCCATCCTGCCACGCGGCCCGCCAGCCCTGGATCAAGGTGCTGAGGATGGTGGAATACAACGCCGCCCGACCGGTGTCATTCTCCCCCTGAGACCACAGAAACCCGCGCACGTGGAATCCCGTCAACGGAGCAATCATGCCATTGAACAAAGCGCTGGCCACGGTGTGGCCTTCGGCCTTGCCGGAGGCCGAGGGCAACGGAATGGCGCGCTCGATTTGATAACGCCAATTGCCCGCCAGCGGAATGGCCTGCACGGGATCATCCTTGGGGTGCAACTGAATGGCGGCTGCCGGACCCACCATGCCGCCCTGCCCGAACCAGTCGTAAACCCGCACCGCGAGCGAAGCCCGCCCGGCTTTCACCAACGCCGCCGGCACGGTGTAATAGCGGGGCGTGCACCACGCATTAGGATTCTCCGCGCCGATGCCGCCCACGGCCACGCCGTTGAAGTAGGTGGCATCAAAGTCGTCAATCACGCCAAGCGAAAGCATGAGTTCCCGTCCCGTCCAGGCGGGAGGAATATCCACCTCGCGGCGAAACCAGACCGCGCCGTTGAAATGAAGCCCGTAGTGCTGCCAATAGGACGGAATGGGTAGCGTCGGCCAATCAGCGTCGTTGCAGTCCGCTTTCGCCCAGCCTTTGGCTTCACCTGTATTGCCGGTGTCCGGGTGCTGAACCATCGGCGCGGGCGGCGCAATTTCGTGGGTGTTCTTGATTTGCTCAACGGCATGGCTGAGGGCCGGCTCGGCCTCGATGGCAGCGCGTGGCGTCCACGGCAGCGCATCCGTGCCCCCCCAGGCCGAATGGATCAAGCCGATGTGGCAGTTCAATTCCGGCAGCAGCCGCCGGCCAAAGTGATACAGCACGGCTGAGAAATCGTTCACCGTTTCCGGGCTGCAGACGCACCACTGCGCCTCGACATCCGCTTCCGGCGTCAGGCTCGGGCGCTGTGGCACTTTGAAGAGGCGCAGTTCCGGAAAACGCGCGCCGTGAATTTCCGCCTCGGCGTCGCCGGACATGTTCATGGGCCAGTCCATGTTGGATTGGCCCGATCCCAGCCAGACATCACCGACGTAAATGTCCCGCCGCTCCAGCCGCTGGCCTTCGGACTCGGTCACGAGCGTGTGCGGTCCGCCGGCGTTGCGCGCCTTCAAGCAGGCCTGCCAACCACCGTGGGCATCGGCCGTGGCAACCGCCGTTTCGCCGTCAAAGTGAACCGTCACGCTGCTGGCGGGCCGCGCCGTGCCGCGCACGGGGATGGATTTCCCGCGTTGCAGCACCGCGTGGTCTGAAAACAGCGGATGGAGCGATAGAATCATGGATTTGAAGTGGATGCGGGCATGACGCTTGGCTTATTGACGATCGTTGCGGCGCAGCAGCACCGCCACACCTGAAAACGGTTCAAGACCGGAGAGGTTTAATTTTGATTCCACTATGGACAGTGCAGCGGATGAACCGAAAGTTTCCGCCACGTGCCAGTTCCCCGCCGGCAGCGGAATGTTCAGTTTGGCCGCCTTGCTTTCTTGAAAAACATGAACCACCACCAGCGCGGCTTCCGGCGTGTGGCGCACCACGGCTTGCCAGCCTTTGGGCTCATTCCAGCTCAGCCCCATGTCCCGATGAATCCGGCTGTGACCGTCGCGGATGACCGGGGCGGCTTGGCGATAGAAGTTCCGCGCGCTGGCGATTTCGGCGAGGTGAGTCGAAGGCAGTTCCTTCAAACCGCCCGACAGGCACATGCGGCCAAGGCAGCAGGCGGTCAGCCCATATTGGAGGCGGCGCAGTGAGTCTTCAGCATGCACCACGCACCAGATCTGGGATTGGCGCGGGAGAATCAGCCGGTGGAGATTGGCCGCGATGATCGGGATGGACCAGGTCTCGTGCGCGTCGGAGAACGACCCCATGGCGCAAAGCGCCTGGAACGACGGTTCAAGCCGGTGACCGCCCGAGGAACAATTCTCGATAAGGATGCCCGGAATTTCCCGCCGGATGCGGGCGACAAACCTCTGCACCGCCAGCAGGTGTTGCCGCAGGTTTTCGCCGGGCGACGCAGCCGGTCCGTCCACACCCTCCGGGAGCGCGTCGTTGCAGTCCACTTTGAGATAGCCGAAGCCGTCGTCCCGCAGGCGGGCAATGACTCTTTCGGCCAGAAACTTCTCCGCCTCGGCATTGCGCAAATCCCAAAAATGCCGGCTGCCGACTTGAATCACCTTGCCCTCGCGGTGCAGGTGCAGCGCCTCGCGGTCAAACGCCTCTGTCCCTTTGGTGGCGACTTCATACTCGAACCACAAACCCGGCATGAGGCCGAGCGACCGGATTTCCCGGGCCGTGGCGGCCAGACCCTGCGGAAACTTCTTCAAGTCCACCTCCCAATCGCCATTGTTCTGGATATCGCCGCCGGCCGGCTTTGCGGCCCAGCCGTCGTCAATGACCAAGACGTCCGCCAGCTTGTTTGCCGCGATGCGTTGTGCTGTCTCGATGACATAATCGTGGGTCGGCTCGCCCCACGAAGAGCACCATTCGTTGAACACGACGGGCAGGTCGCGCTCGATGGCAGGCTGGGCAGCGGCGGCAGGAAGTTGCGCGGCGGTCAGCGCCTGGCACAAGTCGTCGAGATCGCCCGCCACACAGGCAAGCGCCGCCGCCGGTGTCGAGAACTTCTCGCCGGGCGCAAGCGTGAGCCACCAGTTGCCAAAATCGCGGCTGGGCAATCCGCCGGAAAGCGTCACCTTGTCCTTCACCCGCGAGACTTCCAAGTGCCATGAGCCGGGCGCGGCGAGTTGCGCACCCCAGAACACGCCCGCGACCGTATCCTCGACCGCCACCCACGGAAAGAACTCCCGCACCGGCAGCCCGCCCCGCTGGCCGAAGCGCTCGGTTCGACGCCCAAAGCCGGCCCAGGAACGTTCCAGATGCAACTCCTCGAAAAGCCTGGCCTCATGCCGGCCTTCGGCGCTCCACGCCGTGCGGAAACGATGCAACCGCAATCGTTCCACCGCTTCGCCGGCGTCGAAAGGTGTGAGGCCGCCCAGCGAAAAACTCGGAAGATATTCGATGGTCACCGCCGCGTTTCCCTCGTTGTGCGCCTCGACGCTCACCGAGAAAAACGGTTCGCCGGCCTGCCACGTCACTTGGTGAGTCAGCCGGATGCCGTGTTCGCTGCGCAAGAACGTGTGAATCCGCTTGCCTCCGTGCGACAACGCCTCGGAGGAATGGCTCTCGAACTTCAAGCCCTGCGCATCCGCGCTCGAACGCATGGATCGGCCTTGCACCCATTCGTGAGGCAGCGGTGTGACGGACGTTTTGATCAACGCCAGCCATTCCGGTTCGTGCGCGGGACGGGGCTGCCAACGTGCCGGCAGATGCGTGACGTGTGGACCGGTGTCAAACTCGCGCTGGGGCACAACGCGGTCTGCCAGGGCCACAGGCAGACACGAAAACTCGACCACGCCGGTGCGCGGGCAGCGGGTGTAAAGGAGGCGCGTCGAGCCGAGGTCGTAACTGGCAATGTTCATGAACTCGTTCAATGTGTTCCGGCACGGGTTGTAGTCGGATTGACGGCACCGGGTTTAATCCTCGATTGATCCGGAACAGCGGCTTCGGTGGCGGAGATTTCCGTGGCCAGTCGCAGCAGCATTTCTCCCGGACTGCCCATCAACGCGCCTTCGCCCTGCCAATCCCACACGCGCACGGCAATAACGGCCCGGCCGGGCTTCACGAGTTTGCCAGGCACACGGTAGCGGCGGGGAAAAACCCAGTGCATCGGCGTGGTCTTGTCCGTCTTGCCGATGAGATGGCCGTCGTAAAACGTGTCGTCGAAATCGTCCACTGGCCCGAGTTCCAGCAGCAGGTCGCGTCCGGCCCACCCGGCGGGAATGTCCACGGTGCGGCGCACGACGACTTCGCCGTTGGTGGCGGTCGTGCCGGGCTCAAGTCCCTGAAACGGGAGAAAAGGCTCATACGCCGGCCAGCCAGCATCCGAAGCTTCCGGGCTCACGGCGGCTTGGGCGGCTGCGGATATTCCGGGGTCGGGAATTTCCGTTCCCTTCGGCACAGGCTTGGTCCAGTGCATGCGCCAGCCCGTGTGCAATTCCATCTGATCGGCGGGACTCGCAGCCGGTGGCGGCGTCCATGCCCCGGGAAAACGCGCGGCCATCAGTTCATCGTGCCACGCCAGCAGCGGACGCACGAACGGCCCGGCGGCGTGCCCGACATTTTCCAAATCCACGACGCGGTTGGGGAAGCCCCAGGAGTCGAGCAACGCATGATCCTTGGCAAAACTCTTGTGAATATCCTCACGCTGGCCGACGCCCAGAAAGACGCGAACCCCGGCGGCACTGGCAGCCCGAGCCTGGGCTTCGCTGATGTCCTTCACGCGCTGACCGAGACAGGCAAAAAGCCAGAAGGCTTTTGGATACCGCGCGAGGGTGCGCCAGCCCATCGTTCCACCGCGCGAAAAACCGACCAGCATCACGCGGTCAGCGGCAATCTGTGGATGTGTGGCGCGAATCTCATCCACCAGCGCGATAATGGCCTCAGGGTCGCGCTCCATGTCCCACGTGTAGTTCTGCGGCTGGCCGGCGGGGGTCTCGACCGGTTTTGATCCCGTTGGCGCGGCAAGGAATACGCCGCGCTCGCGCGCCTGGTTTGCCAGCACCGCCATGCCGTGTTCGGGATTGCCCACGACCCCGTGCATGGACACCCAGAGTTCGGCAGGCGTTTTTGCATCCTTCGCCGTCGGCGGCACGAACAGCCAATAGTGGTTGGTAAAACCGCCAGTGGCCATCTGTGTTTTTAGCACCGTGCCGTCAGCAGCAAGCAGGGTCGTGTTCGAAGATAATGTGAGTGCGGTCACAAACAGGAGGGTTCGGAATACTTTTGGAGTGAGTGAGATCATAGAGATCCGAGTTTTAGCAGATAATCCCGGCTGGCCAGCACGGCGCGTTCCCCTGCGACTTCAAGAGTGGTGTGAGAGCGTTGCAGCCGATGGTCATATTTTTCCAGTGGTTAATGGCAAGCAATAGTTCAGACATCAAACACGGCGACCGTGTAGGATTCCTCGATGGTTTGGGCGGTGGTGAGTTTCAGCGGCGCGCGGTTCGTCGGGCCGAGGCCCATGAACGGGATGTAGTCCTCCATGATGTAGAGCGTGTTGTCCTGACGCTGCTGGAAAGTCACGCCCGCGCGTTCGACCGGCCAGGTTTCATCCAGGCTGCCGATGAAGGTGACTTCCTTCGGCCGCGCGCCCATTTGCTGCTGAAACTTTTCCTTGAACACCGCGCCGTCCACGCGCAGTTCGTGATTGCGAGTCATGCCGCCGAAATCGCGCCGGAAGCGGATGCCGAGGCCGTGATAATTCACCTTCGTCCCGTCCGGCAAACCATGACTCCACTGGCTCTGCACGAGATGAAGCGGACGCAACGCCGTGAGTTTGGTCGCCCACGTCCAGACAAACGCCCGCGCTGCCGGATCGTGACGGCAGGTGATTTTGCGGACTTCATCAAACGACGGCAGCGATCCGTCCTGAGCGCTCCAATGCAGCTTTTCCGTGAAGCCAACCTGCGGGCCGCGACTGACGACCTCCGTGAAATCAAAGTGCCGCTCCACGCCGGGAACTTCTGTCGGCAGCGTGGCGACTTCCTCCCAAAAGTTTACGTCTTCGGCGCGCAACGCATACATCAGCGCCTTGTGATGTTTGTGGTCGTGCGGACTGGCGCTGGTCACGCAATGTCCGCGTGGTGTGCGAAGCGGATGGAGGTGTGGCTTGAATTCGTCGGTGTGGCGGTAAAAGCCGGAGACGATCTCGCCGAGGCGGAATTCCACCCCGGCCAGACTGAAGTTGAGTGTCATCATAATGTTTGGGTGGATAATTTATACGGCTCAGAGTTTCGCCACCTTCACCGTGCCGCCGGTGCGGAGGCTTTCGGCAATGGCGTCCATGCAAGCGATGGTGTTGAAATTCTCCTCCGGCGTGTTGAACGGCGGAATTATTCCAAATTGCACCGCGTCGGCAAACGCCAGTAGTTGTCGCGCGAAGGCGTCGTCCTTCGGATCAGTGGAATCCGTCGCCTCCACGAAGCCGTTATGCTGGTCGCCCCATTGTTTGGTGACCGCGCCCGTCGTGGTGGCGTAGCGCATCGGCCCGGCGACTTCCAAAATCGTGCCGTGCGTGCCGTAGAGGCAGAAGCTGTCCATGAACGGCGTGCGCGGCGCGAGAGCGTTGGCGTGCAGCGTGCCGGTCGCGCCATTCGTCATGCGGAACAGGACGCTGGCCTGCGACTCCGCACGGTTCGTGAATGGCGCGTCAAACCGCCCGATGGCCGTCACCTCGGCAAAGTCCGCGCCGCCGAGATGCCGCACCAAGTCCACGCGATGAATGCCAAAGCTCGCAATCACTCCCCCACCCGCCTTTGCCCCGTCGAGGATCCAATGGCCGGTCTTGCCGCCGGTGTAGGCGTCAATGTTCACCTGCACCACCACATCAAAGCTGCGGAGTTCGCCAAAGTTTGTCGGCGAGGCATCGCGCCATGCTTTGACTTTCGTCACCGCCGCGCCGAACCGCCGCATTTGTCCGGCCAGCAACACGAGATTGTTGCGCCTGGCAATGGTGTTTAGCTCGCGCAGTTCCGTTCCGGTGCAGGTGATCGGCTTTTCCACCAGCGCGTGAACGCCCGCCGCGAGACAATCCTTGGCGACAGCGTGATGCAGGAAATGCGGCAGCGTGATGATGACCGCATCAGGCTTCGCGTTTGACAGCAACCAGCGATAATCGGTGAACACGGAAACGTTCTGCCCGTATTCCGCCGCCAGCGCACGGGCAGCAGGTTCGTTGGTATCACAGACCGCCGCCAAGGCTAACCGGTCACGAAAGTGTGGAAAGGCGTTGGTATGTGCGCGGCTGATGCCGCCCGCACCGATGATGGCAATTTTGAGTTGCTTGTTCATGTTCAGCAAAGTTTCAGGGTAATGATTTCAAACGGACGAAACTGGATCGGCACGATGCCTTTGGCCGCCTCCGCGCCCGTGATGGCTTCGGCATGTTCCTCCAGCAGATTGACGCGCTCGGCGCGGGCGAACGGAAGCGTGGTTTGCAACGCGGCATTGCCACGCGCGCCGTGACATTCGTAGAGGCGCACAATCAGCGCGTCCGAATCCTCGGCTTTCTTCACGGTGTCAATGACCAGATGCGGCGAATCCACGGCGAACCAGCTCTGGGCGGCGGCGATTGCGCCGGGCAGCACCGTCCAAGGTGTGTTGAACTCCTGCGCGCGACGCACGACCTCGCCCGCCGCCAGCGATCCGGCGTGTGGATAGAGCGCGTAGCGGAAATGATGTTGGCCCTGATCCGCTTCCGGATCGGGACTGGTGCTGCCACGCAACAACGAGAGGCGCATCACATTGTCGTGGACGGCGTAGCCGTATTTGCAGTCGTTGAGCAGCGCCACGCCGTAGCCCTCTTCGGATAGGTCGGCCCAGAAATGCGCGGGAGATTCAAACCGTGCGACGTCGTAGGACGTGTTGAAATGTGTGGCGCGTTTGACGTGGCCGAACTGGATTTCAAACGCCGCTTCCGGCGCGCGAACGGCCACCGGAAATTCCACCTTGAGAAACCGGTGGCGGTGATGCCAGTCCACTTCGCAGGCAAAGTCCAGCCGCGCTGAATCCGCTTCGAGCGAGGCGCGGCAGGTCATTCGGCTTTCACCGAATGTGAATTGCATTTCCAGCGTCGCACGCAGCGGATGGCTTTCCACGATGCGCACGGTGTTCGCCGGCACTTCCCAGAACTTTTCCAGGTGCGTCGGGTCAACGTCCCAGGCGTCCCAGTCATGGGGATAATCCTCAAACACCGCAAACCGGTTGCCGTTCGCGCCCGACGCGATGACCTCACGATCGGTTTTCAAATCCCGCAGGCTCGTCACACGACCCGTGGCATCGAACTCGGCACGGAGCAGGCCGTTATCCAAAATCCATCTTCCATTTTCCTCTTTTACGGAAACCGCGCCGTGTCTTGGTATTTGCGAGACCAGTGGGGCGCAACCGCACGCGGGTGCGCTGGCCAGGGCCAGTGATTTGTCCGGCAATTCCATTACGCCTGCCCGTTCCCAGCCGAGCGTGTTCACGATGGTGTGGCCGAAGGGTTGCCGCGAGGCAATGCTGGCCGGTGCGGCAACAGATTTAAGTTCATCCAGCTTTTGCAGACATTCGGCGTAATCCCGCGCCGAGTCCTCGTAAACCGCGCGGATTGAGCTGCCGGGCAAGATGTCGTGAAACTGGTTGAGCAGCACCTTTTCCCAGACGCGGTTGATTGCCTCCGACGGATATTGCCTGGCGTGACCGGCGCGCAGCGCGACGGCGGCGAGCAACTCCACATCGCGTAGTTGGCGTTCGCAACGGCGATTGTCGCGTTTGTTGGCGGCCTGCGTGGTGTAGGTCGCGCGGTGGCACTCGAAATAAAGTTCGCCAACCATCACCGGCGCTTCGTCCAACGCGGCTTTGAGCCGGTCGAAAAATCCATCGGGACGACCGGTTTGGACGCGCGGAAAACCTTGAAAATCTCCCAGCCGCTCGATGACCTCCATCATGTGGTGCGTCGGCCCGCCCCCGCCGTCGCCGTAACCGAACAGCATCAGACCTTCGCCCACGCGGTCGTTATCCATCGCGAGCCGCTCGTGCTGATGGAAATGGCGGATGAGGCTGTCGCCATCGAGCGCATTGTAGGTGTCGGCGGGCGGGAAATGCGTCAGCACGCGCGAACCGTCAATGCCCTCCCAGTAAAAATTCTGGTGATGCGGCTTGTTGAAAAGATTCCACGAGAGTTTCTGCGTGAGGAAATACTCGATGCCCGCGCCGCGCATGATCTGCGGCAGCGCGCCGGAATAGCCGAACACATCGGGATTCCAGAACTCGCGGCAGCAAGCGCCGAATTCCCTTTTGAAAAACCGCTGGCCGAACATGAACTGGCGCACCAGCGATTCGCCGGAGGGAATGTTGCAGTCCGGTTCGATCCAGGTGCCGCCCACCGGCAGCCACTGGCCGCGCGCGGCGGCGGCTTTGATGCGTTGGTAGAGCGTGGGATACTGCTTCTTCATCCATGCATACTGCTGCGCCTGCGAACAGACGAAGCGAAACTTGGGATGCCGCTCCATGATGTGCAGCGCGTTGCTGAAGGAACGCGAGCACTTGCGCTTGGTCTCGGCGATGGGCCAGAGCCACGCCGTGTCAATGTGCGCATGGCCAACGGCGGTAATCTGGTGGGCAAAGGTGGCGTTGCGATGCGAGAGGAGTTCCTGAAGCACTTTGCGCCCGGCCGGCCAGGTAGAGCGCTCCTCGGAATCGCAGACATTGCAGAAATGATTCAGCAGTTGCAGCACGCGTCCAGGCCAGGGCGGGAGGCTTTTCGATGTGGGCGGGGTGAACGGCAGCCCCAACCACGGATAGGACTTGTTGCACTCCGGCAGTTCTTGCAGCCATTTGAGCGGAATCACCAGGTCATGCACCATCCGCCAGGCCTCGTCATCGCGCACGGCCAGTTGCGCTTCCCTAAGTTGATATTGCGGACGAGTGGGCTTGCCCCCGCCAGTGCTGACGCCAAGCATTCCATTGCAGGCGATTTCCACTTCGGCGGAAAACCGGCCCGACTCGACCATTGCCGCCGGCAACACGGCTTCGGCGCGCCCGCCGTCGGCGAAGAATCCGCCGTCGTGGTTGAATCCATGAAACGGAGCGCCGTCCAGCCACAGCAACGCCTCGCTGCCGGAGATGAAGCGAAAAAGCACCGTGCGCCCGCACCACGCGGGAGGAATTTCTCCGCGCACCTGCAACCAGTGCGTGCTCCACGCCGGGCCGAGGTCTTGGCCAATTGCGGCCGGGCGATAATGCAGCATTTGCGCTTCATCGCGGGAGATGCGTTCCACCGGCCCGGCAATCGCCATTTCGACGGGAAGTTTTTCCGCGAGCAGCTTGCCGCACAGGCGTGAAAAGAATTGGGCAACGCGGGCAAGCGTCAGTTCTGGATGTTTATGTCGCATAAGTGAACTCAGTTCTGTTTGGGGGAAACGGCAAAAATCCCAAAAGAGAAGCCGGCCATCCGCAGTTGCTGACCGACCACGGACGCGCGGCGGGCAGCGAGGGGCAACGCACCTTTGAGCAGTGGCAGATTGAGGCGTTGTCCCCGCTGACAGGGATTGATGGCCACCACAATCCGTTCGTGATCGCTGCGGCGCAGAAAGACGAACGGATATGGCTTGGGCTTCGCATGAAGCGGCTCGAACTCGCCGTCATTCCCGAGCGCGGGAAAATCGCGGCG
Source organism: Verrucomicrobiota bacterium (assembly GCA_025457615.1). Taxonomy (GTDB): domain Bacteria; phylum Verrucomicrobiota; class Verrucomicrobiia; order Limisphaerales; family DSYF01; genus JALOTU01. The sequence continues at coordinate 4,078 of JALOTZ010000052.1, read as the reverse complement.
CAGTTCGAGGAGTGCGCGGACGGTGTGGAGCAGCGAGTTGGGATCACCCTCCTGCGCGGCGACATCCTGACCGCGTTGTTCGTTCGTTGGCAGGTAGAGTTTCGCCGCAGGCGCGGTCGAGAAGCCGCGATTCTTCCCTGCCGTCCACTGCATCGGCGTGCGCGTGCCGGTGCGGCTGTAACCGCCCTCCTTGCTGACCAGGCCTTCCCGGAATTCCAATCCGATCTCGTCGCCGTAATAAATGAACGGCACGCCAGGCATGGTCAGCAGCATGGCGAGAAACACGCGCAGTTCCGCTTCGCTGCGGCGATGGCGGAAGCGGGCAAAATCGTGGTTGCCGCTGGGAAGCGCGATATAACCCCGCCCCTGGGTGGCCTTCCAATGGCGCAGGTAGTTGTCGAGGAACACCCGGATGTCTCCCCGCCCGCGTGAATCGAAGAATCCCCGACCCGCTCCCGCCTTCGGTTCGACCTGGGGGGCGCACAAGTGTTGATAGGCGGGTTCGCCAAAGTGGAGCAGGAAATCCAGATGAAAGCCCGCGGCGATGGCCATGGAGGGATTGCCCCACTCGGAAACGAGGACGGCTTCGGGATGGTCGCGGTCGAGCCAGCGCCGGATGCCCTTCCACAAGGCGCGGATGCCCTTGCCGTCCGGGTCGTTTTTCACCAGTGACGCCGCCATGTCCACGCGAAATCCGTCGCAGCCGGCGTCCAGCCAGAAGGCCATGATCCGCCGCAGCTCGCTCAGCACGGCGCGCGGACCGGGGGCGTTCATCGGCTGCTGCCAGTCCTTGCCCGCCTCGATGCGGGCGTAGCCATAGTTCAGGGCGGGCTGGCACGGGAAGAAATTCGGCAGGTAACAGCCGTTGCGCTCGTGGCCCGGCAACAGGCGCGGTTCGGAGAAGGTGGACCACACGGAATCCGTCCAGATGTAATGGTCGGAGTGGCGATTTCGTCCGGCCCGGGCGGACGCTTTGAACCACGGATGCTGGTCCGAGGTATGTCCCGCGACGAGATCAAGCACGACTCGCATGTCGCGGCGATGAGCCTCGGCGAAGAGCCGCTTCAAGTCGGCGTTGGATCCGTAGCGGGGGGCGACCTTGTAGAAGTTGCTGACATCATAGCCGGCATCCTTGAACGGCGACTCGAAAACCGGGTTGAGCCAGAGCGCGTTGCAGCCCAGGGAGTGGAGGTAGTCCAGTTTGGAGACGATGCCCGGCAGATCCCCGATTCCGTCCCCGTTGGTGTCGAGAAAGCTCTGGGGATAGATTTGGTAAAAGACAGCCGTGCGCAGCCATTCGGGAAGGGCGGGGCGGGCATTCATGGGCACGCGGAACGATTCACGACCGGATGCTTGCAAGTCCTTCGCGGGCAGCAAGGGGTGGGGCGTGCTACAGGTAACAAGCGTGTTCAAGACGCGGACCGGCAGGTCGGAGAGGCGATGTGTTCAACCAGTTTTGCCACGGCTCCGTTGCACAACCCGCTTGCTTATCGAAGGAAGGTGGCATCCGGGCCAAACGATCCGTCCCCAAAGGAACTGACCAGGTTGGCAGCATCTGACTCTCTCAGAGCAAGAAATCAATCCGCTTCCAGTTCCCCGCGCAGTTCAGCCCAGGACAACAACAGCGACGCCTCGCTCCAGCACGGACCATGGAAGACGCCGCCGAGGTTGTCGTCCCAATCGCTGGTGTTGACGCGTTCGTTGATCCAACCGGGCGGCAACACCTGGCCGTCCTTGGCAATCATCGGGTGTTCGGCGGTCGAGACACATTGGGGGATCATCCTCGCAATGGCGCGGGCGAGTTCCGCGTAACGCGCGTTGCCGGTGAGACGGGCGAGCTTGAACAGCCCAAGGCCGGAATGGGTGCAGATGCCGGGCGCAGCGTGGCCGTTCTGGGCGTTGGCAAACACAGCTCCCGTGGTGCGGATGTCGAGCCTGCCAAAGAGCGAGTCCGGTGGAAACCGGTAGTCGTAGGGCATCACCCAGGTGGCAAATTGCCGGGCTGCCTCCCCGGCCCGATCCGCCCAGTGCGTTTCACCCGTCGTTTCGTGAAGCGCCACATAGGACTCGACGAGCGCGTAGGAGGATTCGCTGTCCGGACATTGCAGCGCGTCGCCCGGTCCGCCCGTGGTCACGCCTGGCTGTGTAAAATCCCGATAGAAATACTCCGCGGCGTCGCGGGCGACGCGCAGGAAGTCGCCACCACCAAAGCGCTGTTCTGCTGCGCACAACGCCGCCGGAATGATCCCGCCGCTGGCGGAATTGCCGATGACCACGTCGCCGGTGAATTGATCCACCCATTGCCCGAACTGTCCGTGCTTGCGCCAAATGTGGACGAGGGATTCAGCCACGCGTCGCGCCCCCGCCAGCCAGGCCTCCGGGATGGTTTGCCCTTGCTCTTCGAGCGTCTCGAAAGCCCGCAGGGCGTAGAGCAGCGCATCACCCTGGCGTCGCACCAACGTCAGCGGCCGCCTCCAGGCGTAGTCTTCACTCTGTTCATGCCAACAATCGCTTCGCCACTCGCCTCGGGCATATTTTCCATAGAACAGGCCGGAGGGTGAAATGCCCTCGGTAAGCGACTTCTCGAGATGCGTCAGGCAGCGCTTGCGGGTGGTCTCCGATGCCCCGCCGGCCAGCAGGGCGTATTCGGCAATGATGCCGCCGCACCAACCGGCCTGGTAGGGGTTCGGATGGTCAAGATGCACCCTTTCAGTCCCATAAAGGCCGGCCTTCTCCCACCAGAAATCACGATTGTAATGGTCCTCGACCAGGGCAAAGGCTTCGGAAAAGGAGCTGGGCCGCGGCAGTGTTGGTGGCGGGAGAAGGTTGGTCCGAAGTTCAAACAAGCGATCAAACAGACCTTGCACGCTCGCACACGTAAACGCATGCAGCTCCAGCCCAAAGGAGACGCCCTGCCCCTCGCAGAAATCCGCCGCCCGGTCGGAGCACTCGGCGGCGGCATTCATGAACTGATAGCGCTGTTCCCGCACGCCCGGCGCGGTGATGCGCACTTCCAGGGACTTCCGGTCGTCACCCTCCACCACGTCAAACCCCAGTTCGAAGTCTCCGGCATTCGGCGGGGCGAGAATGATCCAACCGGTCCTCCGGACTGGGTCAAACGCCGCCACGGCGGGCCGGGCCATGGCGCCGGCGAGCAGTTGAATGCGTGAGCCGCCCGCGCCCGCATTGAGCCGGGGAATGTCGGCAATCAGCGTGGGGACATCCGGGCGGCAATCCGACGCCTGATGTTTGGGCGGATAACCCAGCTTGCGGCTCTCGAACCGGTTGCCCGCATAAACGACCCCAGGCATCAGCAGGAAATGACCACAGCCCCAATCCGGGATTGTCAGGGACAGCCCGACCGCGCAGCCGGTGGCCACTCCTCGTGTGACCCGCGCTTCGAAATCGCAATGCTCCGCCCCTTCGCCAATCGGTTGACGCGTCAGCCGGGTCGTCCAACCGGCACCGGCGAACTCGAGCGGCTGATCGGGGTCGGCAATCTGGACGCGCCCCGCGCAGGAAGGCCCTTGATAGTGCGCGAGCACGATCCGTGGTTGCATGGGTTCACGGGCTGCCTGTGACTGGGTACTCATGGCCAACGCGCAGGTTAGCATCAGACCCCGGCTGGGGCACCGGATTCTTGCGTTACGGGTAACAGTCGGGCGGCGCCGGGGGGCGATCAGTGGCTACCAGCGTCTCATGGCGCAAAGCGCAGCCGGAAAAACACGGCCTGAGTGCCGGGGGCGAGGGGCACGAGGACCCGATTGGTGGTGGCCGAGCCGGCCACGGTCACCCAGTTCGTGCCCAATCCGGCGGCCAGGCTGTTGGTCTGGGTCTGCAATTCCCAGCCGGCATGGCTGGCCGGCCAGGACAGTTCCACATTCACGTCATTTATCCGGACGACCGTGATGTTCGTGGGCGTGGTGGAAATGGAAGGCGCGACCGAGGCGGTCAGAAGGCCGTTGGTCGGATTGAAGATCCAGGTGGCCTCCGGCACGTTCGAGGTGATGCTCGCAAAGTTGCCGGAGAAACTGGCGGCGCCAAACAACTGGAATGGCTGCCCGTTGGTCACCGTGCC
>JALOTZ010000051.1 GCA_025457615.1 Verrucomicrobiota bacterium | reverse complement strand
ACACCAACACGCCAACAAACCGAGTCCGCCATCGGGTAACACCCCTTTTGGCACAACGTATCACCCTCCCGGGTAACAGTAACTTTTGGCGCACGGCGAACCGGGGAACAGTCGCTCTTGGCGCACGGGGTTCAAAACGTGTCCACCGCGGGCCGGGGGCGGGCCCCAGGGCCGGGCGCCCACCGGATGCCGCCCGCAGCCAAGCCGGATGCGGAACCGGCTCGACTAGAACATGCCGGCGTATTCCTCGTCGGTCTTGATATCCAGGCCCAGCATCATGTAGTCGTGCGGCTGGCGGGTCATGTCGATCACGTAATCCGGCAGACAGAACAACTCTTCAAACCCCAGGTGCTGCAGCGAGCGGATGGCGATCTTGCGCTCCCCGTTCAACTCGGCCTTGAGCTTCCAAAGACCGAGGTGCTGGGCCACGGTGATGATCTCCTCCCCCAGGATCAGGGAAACATCGCGCCCGCGATAATGAGGATGCGTCAGCAGGGTCAGATGCCCGATGTGCCGCATCCACCCGCCCTGGGGCACGTGGAGGTTGATCCACCCGATCACCTTGCGCTTGTCGAACATCAGCAGGTTGAAGTCACGCTCGAGATCAATCTGGCTGCACCACTTCTCGAACAGTCCCTTGTTGGTCACCGGCCGCTCGATGAACAACCGCTCCGGCTCCGGAACCACACAGAAAAATTTGTGCAGCGACGCGCAGTCCGTGCGCCGGATCGGGCGCACCATGACTTTCGTTCCGTCGCGCAGTTGCGCTTCGAGCGGGAACCGCTCCAATGCATCTTCCAAGGCCATAGTGTTTCCTTTCGGGCGGATCCTAACGGATGAACCTGCAGTTGGGAAGCCCTCACCGTAAGCAGGCGCGGAGATCGAATACGGCATTCTCCAACTTCGTGTCCTTCGTGGTTCAACCCGGGGGTTCCGGGAAGGCACTCAGGATTTCCCCGTCGCACCGCAGGAGGGGGCGGCAAGAAAGGGTGAGGAATCAGCAATCCAAGGCTTGAACAATCCCAGGCCGTGCGGCGAAATGAGGCGCCGAAAGTTCAAAACCGATGACCGCGAAAACCGATCGCGCCGCCTGGCTGAAGGGCGGCACCGCCGAATGCTCCGTCGAGCCCGCCGCACCCGACCGCCCCTATCGCCTGGTCCTCCTCGGCGCCCCGGGCGTCGGCAAGGGCACCCAGGCCGAGCTGCTGTCCCGCAACCTCGGCGCCTGCCAGCTCTCGACCGGCGACGTCTTCCGCGCCGCCAAGAGTTCGGACGCCTGCGAACGTTCGCCCAAGCTCAATGAAGCGATCGAGTTCATGCGGCGCGGCGCCCTGGTTCCGGACGAGACCGTCCTGGGAATCGTGCGCGAGCGCGCGCGTTGCCTGCGCTGCCGGGGCGGATTCCTGCTGGACGGCTTTCCGCGCACGGTGGCCCAGGCGGAAGCCCTCTCCGAGCTCTTGCGGCAGGAACGTGTGGACCTGGACGCCGTGCTCAGCTACGAACTGCCCATCGAACGCATCATCTCGCGCCTGGGTGGACGCCGCACCTGCGAAAAGTGCAAGGCGGTGTTCCACGTCGAGTCCATCCCGCCGAAAAAAGAGGGCGTCTGCGATCATTGCGGCGGCCAGTTGATCCAGCGCGAGGATGACCGGCCCGAATCCATCCGCGTCCGCATGGAAGCCTACGAGCGCAGCACCCGTCCGCTCGCGGACTACTACGCCGCCCAGGGCCTGCTCCGCACGGTTTCCGCGGAAGGCTCGCCCGAAGCCATCTTCCAAAGATCCCTCGAGGCACTCAACCGGTAGGGTTCCTTCGGGGAATTGCGGTTGTCAGTCCCTGTCCGGCAATGCCGGGCGATGGGGCGCTCAGGTTCCCAAGCTTCCAGTTCCAGCCCGACACAACGCAGCCGGCTGCCGTGCAGCAGCTTGCGAACCCCGTCAGGTCGCGCGTGCCTTCGACTCAGCCGGGATGGGACCTCTTCCGGTCATTGCCCGGGGCTTTGAATACGTCTGCCGCTCTTGCGGTCTTTCAGTTGGATGCTGACGCTATGGCGCGGCCTTGGAACGGATGGCCTATGAAAATGCGGACGATCTTCCTGGTGACCCTGATGATGACTGGCTGTGTCGATCCTTCGATTTCGGCGCTGGCCGCAGAGGCGCGCAAAGAGGTTGTGCCCAGCCAGGGAATCGCAGTCGAACTGAATCCAGCCCAGGAAACCGGTTCGGCGGATGATCGGCCGCCGGCCACCCGTCCGGAGGTTGGCCCTTCCGCTCCGGCAACCGATGCCGGCCTGGAAACCATGGGACTGTCACCGGCCTTGGAGGGCGTGGTCAAGTTGCTGCGGGCCGGGGTCGAGGAGGAGGTCCTGCTCAAGCACATCGCCCACTCGGCGGAACCTTTCAAGGTCGGTTCCGACGAGATTCTCTTCCTGACTGACTTGGGCGCTTCCGGCGCCGTCATCAGCGCCATGATCGAACGAGACCAACACCTGCAATCCGCATCCGGTCCCTCAGCCGAAGCCCAATCGCGCGAACCGTGGCCACCCGCCGGGACGGTGGCGGAAGTGCCGGCATCAGAAAGCGCGACGGCGGCTTCGGAAGCCCAAACCGTCACTGCGGAGGCTCCCACCACCGAGGTCACGGTGGAATACTTCCATGATTACCTCGCCCCGTATGGGACATGGATTGATGTCGCGGGATACGGGTTATGCTGGCAGCCGACGGTGACGGTGTCGTGTCCGGGCTGGATACCCTATGGGGATCGCGGGCGGTGGGTGTACACGGATTGCGGGTGGTATTGGTATTCCGACTACACCTGGGGTTGGACGGTTTTCCATTACGGCCGCTGGTTTCATCACACGCGTTGGGGTTGGTGCTGGGTTCCCGGAACGGTATGGGGTCCGTCGTGGGTAAGCTGGCGCTACGCGGATCCCTACTGTGGCTGGGCCCCGCTGCCGCCGTACAGCAGCGGCGGGTTCTACCTGAGCGTGGGGATCTCCTGGGGTATTCCCGCCTGGTGCTACACCTATGTTCCCTCGCACCGCATCTGCGCTCCGGCTCCGCGTGAATGTGCCATGCCTTATCACCAGGCGCGGGAGATTCATCACCGGTCCGAAGCGCGCAACCACTATGCGGTGGGACGCAATCACACGATCGAGAATCGAGGCATCCCCCCCGAGGAACTCACCCGCAACCCCGGCAGCGACGTGCGCCACGCCGCGATCAACCCGCGCCACGAGATCCCCACCGGACGCGTGCGAAGCGAACGCCTGGATCCGGTCAACGGCACGCTGACAGTGCATCAACCGCGCGTGACCCGCGCCGGCCTCAACCAGCCGGACAGGGTTCCCGGCATCAAACCCGCTGCCGCCCACCCGCGAACCCTCGATCCAACGCTTTCGAATCGCAGGAATGTCCCGGCCTCGACCACGATCACCCCCCGCACGGATTTCCACCGGTCACCCCATGAGGGAAACGGGGTTTCTCGGACGAGCCCAACCTCCAGCCGGAGGACTCCTCCGGAAATCCAACGCCCGATCGAGGCCCGCGATCCATCGGCTCCGACCTCCCCAAGGGTTGCTCCAACCGGTGACGCGCCAAGATCCACGCCGACATTGAATCGTCCTGAATCCCGGGGCACCGAACGGTCCGTTCCCGGCAGCGCCCCCACGCGATCGCGACTCTCACCGCCCGTCGGCTCGAGCGAACGCGGGTTCACCGGCCATCCTGACAAACCGGACAACTCGCCGGTGATCACCGGTCGGCAACCATCGCCGCGAACCGCGGCCACCGCGCCGGCTTCGCCTGGGTTGGCTCCGCCTCGCGCGGCCCCGCCAGTCAATACCAGCCTCCGGTCAGACCCCAAGCTGCCGGTCCGGCCAGTGACCACTCCGCCCGCAGGCAGTGAATCGTCCACGGCCAGCCGGCCGGGACGGACCTGGGCTGCGCCGGCTTCGCGCGCCGAGCCGAGGCCGGCCATCCCCGAACCTCCGCCGAGGACGGTTGCGCCACCAACGGTGAGTCGGACCTCGCCATTCACGCCAGCCCGCCCCCCAACCCCTCCGACGCAGGTTCACACTCCCACCGCGCCCGCGCCGGCCTACACGCCCACTCCACCCGCGCGCACGGAGCCGACGTCCAGTCCACCCGGCAACTCCCGCTCGGCGCCGGCGGGCCGGCCTGAACGCGCGCGCGGCAGCCGGGAGCGATAGTCTTGCATGCCCACCATCCGCCAACGCGATTAATGCGGTGGCTGGGGGTGCATCTCGACACTGTCCTCGAACGCAATTCTGGCCGGGGCGCGGCATTGATGCCGCTTCAGCTTTCGCAAGCCCGCGGAGCAAGCGCTTCCTCGCGTGCCCTTCGGACGTTGAAGCGGCCTGAAGGCCTCGTTCCGGGGGCAGTGTGCAGATGCACCCGTGTCTGGGGTTGCGGCACGAGGACAATGCGGATGAATCCATGGTGTTGCCAACGTCAGGCCGCAGCCTTCCCGACGGGGAGAATGGCGCGAACTCCACCTGTCTGCGTGCCCCCGCACAGGCAGGCGTCCGCGGCTACCAGATCGTAGATCGCCGACGTCCAGTCGGCGCCATCAACCCGGACTGGGCGTGGGCCACACCCTTCGAACCAGCCGCCCCTTTTGTCCTTTTGCTGGCGGGGCGGCATTGGCACATTCCGTGGCGTGGGGATCACTCCGGCACAATTCGAACAGATGAAGCAGCGCACCGCCGGCCGGCGGCGTCCCGCGGCCATGGCGGCCCCACTTTCCGCCGCCCCGGCTGGCGTGCGAAGCCCGGCGGTCATCCTCGGAATCGATCCCTCCCTGCGGGGCACCGGTTATGGCGTCATCCAGACGATGCGCGCCGGCCCGAGGCTGGTCACAGCGGACACCATCAAGTGTCCGCGCACCTGGGAACGCTCGCGCTGCCTGGTGAAAATTTCCCAGACGCTGCGCGATGTGGTCCGGAGCCACGCCCCCACGGTCTGTGTGATCGAGGGTTTGTTTTTCGCCCAGAACCTGCAGACAGCCCTCCTGATGGGGGAAGCCCGGGGCGCTGCCCTGGCCGCCGTCGCCGAGTCCGGCCTCGAGATCCTCGAACTGGCGCCGCGCAAGGTGAAGCAGGCCATCGTGGGTTATGGCGCGGCTCAGAAGCTGGCGGTCGCCCGGATGGTTCAACGCATGCTGGGTCTGGACTCCATTCCGGAACCGGATGCGGCGGATGCGCTGGCCTTGGCCCTGACGCAGGCGCAGGAACAAGGCCGTTACTCACTCAAACCCGTCCGGCGCCTCTGACCCCGTGCTCCTCCACCCGCTCAACGGACGATTCGGATCATGATCACCTTTCTCCGCGGAAAACTCGTCGAAGCCCTGCCCACCCAGGCGGTCGTGGAGGTCCATGGGGTGGGGTACGAAGTGCTGATCCCGCTTTCCTCGTTCAACAAGCTGCCGCAACCCGGCCAGGACGTGCATCTGTTGACGCATCTGGCGGTGCGCGAGGATGCGCATGTGCTCTACGGGTTCAGTTCAGCGGCCGAGCGTGACCTGTTCCGGTTGCTCGTCAACACGGTCAGCGGCATTGGCCCCAAGATCGCCTTGAACATCCTCAGCGGCATGAGCGTGACCGCCTTCCGCGGCGCCGTCGCTTCGGCGGATGTCAAAGCCCTCGCGCAGATTTCCGGGCTCGGGCGCAAGACGGCGGAACGCATCGTGGTGGAACTCAGGGACAAGGTGGGTGTGGCCGGCGCGTGGGAAGCGGCGAGCGAACGCCGGGGGCTTTCGGCGGAGGAACAGAAGGTCAACGACGCGGTGCTGGCCCTGATGGCCCTGGGGTTCAAACAAGCCGATGCGCACGAATCCGTGCGGCAGGCGCTCACCCTGCTCGGGGACCAGGCCTCGCTCGAGGAGGTGGTGCGGGCCTGTCTCAAGAAAAGCTCGTGATGGAACAACCCTCGAAGTCATCCCCCTCCCCACCGGCGTCCAGGCACCCGGCCGGGCCGGTCATCCCTCACTCGCCCACCACCCTGCAACGGCTGGGGGGTAACGCGCTGGCGCTGTCGCTCCGGGCCCTGGCGGCGACCCTACGCACGACCGTGGACGACCGTTCGGGGTTTCTTGAAAAACCGCCGGTCGGCCAGGCCATCTACTGCGTGTGGCACAACCGGCTGGCGCTTTGTCTGCACATGTATTTCACCTATCCCAAGCCCCGCACCACCAGCCGCGGCCTGGCGGCCATGGTCAGTGCCAGCCGGGACGGGGCGTTTCTGTCCACGGTGCTCGAGGCGTTTCAGGTCCAGCCCATCCGCGGCTCGACCAGTCGCCGCGGCCGGCAGGCGTTGCTCGAGCTCGCCCGGTGGGCCCAGCGGGGTTACGACCTGGCCATCACTCCGGACGGTCCGCGCGGCCCCCGTTACCAGGTCCAGCCGGGAATCATTTCCCTGGCCCAGGTGACCCGGCTGCCCATCCTGCCCTGTTCCTACACCTTGCATCCGAAGATCCGGCTGGACACCTGGGATGGATTTCAAGTGCCGCTGCCGTTCGCGCGGTTTGAGATGAAGGCGGCGCCGGCCATCCGCGTCCCCCGTGAGGCCAGGGAGGCGGACCGGGAGCGGCTGCGCGTCGAGCTCGAACAGGCTCTGATGTCGATCAGCCAGGACTGATATTCCGCGGACTCAGGAGCGGTACCGCCGCGAGCGCTGCATCACCACTCGCACGTAATCCCGCGTGGCGGGGTACCCGATCTGTTCGATGAACGCGGCGCTGTTGGTGGCGCCCGCCCCCGTCAGCCATTTGAGCACGTTGGATCGGCCCGCGTTGTAATCGGCCAGCGCGTAGGGAACCGGATCGTCCGTGTTCCGGTAGCGTTTCAGAAGCTTCTGAAGATAGAAGGCCCCGGCCAGCGTGTTGGTCCGAGGGTCCAGACACTGCTCGTGCTGGAAGCCGCCGATGCGCTCGGCGTCCGCCCATTCCTGGGCCGCGATGGCCTGCAACTGCATCAGCCCGAGTTCGCCGGCGGTGCCGCGCGCGGCGGGCCGGAACCGGCTCTCGCGCCAGACAATGGCCTTGACCAGGGCGGGATCCACTGCATACCGCTCGGACGCGGCCCGGATGGGTTCATCCTGGCTTTTCTCGAGGCGCCGTTGCTTCCACCACCAACCTCCCGCCAGGCCTCCCCCCGTCAGGAGGGCAGCCAGCATGAGGGCCACGAACCATCGCATGGCATCAGCCGGCTAGACGGCCACCGCCTGCGGGCCCCCACCGCCGTTGATCAGGAATAGCGCCGCCATGCGCACCGCCAGCCCGTTGGTGACCTGCTGCAGGATGACCGAGCGTTCGCCATCCGCGATGTCACTGTCGATCTCCACCCCGCGGTTCACCGGCCCGGGATGCATGATCATGGCGTCCGGTTTGGTCAGCGCCAGGCGTTGCTTGCTCAGACCGAACAAGTTGACGTATTCGTTGAGGCTGGGAAACATCGAACGCCGCTGCCGCTCGTGCTGGATGCGCAACAGGTTGATCACGTCCGCGTCCCGGATCGCCTCCTCCAGGCGGTGCGTCACGCGGCAACCCAACCGTTCGAAGCTCTTGGGAACCAGGGTCGAGGGGCCGCACAGGGTCACGTGCGCCCCCAGCTTGGTCAGCGCCCAGATGTCGGACCGCGCCACGCGGCTGTAGAGGATGTCCCCCAGGATGGTCACGTTCAGCCCGGCAATACGCCCCTTCTTCTCGCGGATGGTGAGCATGTCCAGGAGCGCCTGGGTGGGATGCTCGTGCGCCCCGTCCCCGGCGTTGATCACATGCGCATCGAGCACGCGGGAGAGAAAATGCGGCGCGCCGCTGGCGCTGTGCCGGATGACAATGAAGTCCGCATTCAAGGCCTCCAGCGTGCGCGCGGTGTCCTTGAGCGTCTCGCCCTTCTTCAGCGACGAGGCTTCGGCGGTGAAATCGATGATGTCGGCGGACAACCGCTGTTCGGAAAGCTCGAAGCTGATCCGGGTGCGGGTCGAGGGTTCGACGAACAGATTGACCACCGTCTTGCCCCGCAGGGCGGGCACCTTCTTGATGGCCCGTTCGCCGACGGACTTGAAGGCCATGGCCGTGTCGAGCAGCGTCGCCAGTTCCTCGACGGACAGCGACTCGATGTCGAGCAGATGTTTGCGCGTCCAGATCATGATTCGCCGCCTCCGCGTTCCAGGACGACCTCGTCGGTGCCCGTGAATTCCTTGAGCCGCACCGTGACCTTCTCCGAGCGCGCGGTGGGCACGTTCTTCCCCACGAAGTCGGCCTTGATGGGCAGTTCGCGGTGCCCGCGGTCCACGAGGGCGGCAAGCTGGATCTGGGCGGGCCGGCCAAAGTCGTTGAGCGAATCCATCGCCGCGCGGATGGTCCGGCCACTGTAGAGCACGTCGTCCACCAGCACGACCGTCTTGCCCGTGACATCGGCCGGGATGTGGGTGGGCCACACCTGCGGGGCCGCCCGCTGGTCGAGGTCGTCCCGGTGCATCGAGATGTCCAGCACACCCTGCGGCACGGGATGGTTCCAGATGCCCTCGAGGGTTTTCGCGATCCGGGCGGACAGCGGGGCGCCGCCGGCTGGAATGCCGAGCAGGATCACCTTGGAGCTGTCCTCGTTGCGCTCGGCGATTTCGTGGGCAATGCGGGTGAGGGCGCGCTGTATGCCGCCTTCGTTCAGAAGCACCGTGCCCGCGCCGGGCTCGCCGGGCGGGGCCGACCCGCCACTGCTGGAAGGAGTGTTCATGCGTTTGCCTTTGGCAGCCTCACCGGACCACCTTAAAGGGCCTGCCGACCGGGCCGGGCCTCAACGGGTCGGACTTGGCGGGGCTCTGCGGCTGCGGCGCCACTTGCTCCGGTGCTTGAGGATCCAATCGGTCAGGGCGGCTTCAAAGCCGATGTCACAGCCGGCCTTCTCCGACTCCAGCCACTTGTGTCTGAGAATCTCGTCCCGCTCGGCTTGGAACTCCCGATACAACGAGGAATTCCGCAGCAGATCGTCGCCCGACATGTTCTCGTCCGTCTTCAAAAACACTGAGCCAAGTTCCAACACGGAACTGCGGGCGAAACTATGCGGCACACGGTGGCCCCGCAATCAAAAATTTTGCCAACCGTCCCCCACCCCGCCATCATCCGCCTTGTTCCGAACCACTTGGGACTGGGACCGACGACGCCGACTGACCATGACACTCCGCCTCCCGCTCCTGGCGCTGTTGACCGCGCTTGCCGCGTGCCCGCCGCCTGCCTTCCCCGGCCCGGCGTCCACCCCCGCGACCCACTCCGCCCTCGCCCAGTGGCGGCTCCGGGTGGAGAATCACATCCGCCACCCGCGCTTCCAGCACGCCCAATGGGGAATCCAGGTGGTGTCCCTCCAATCCGGCGTCATCCTCTTCGAGCATCATGCACATCAACTCCTCCAGCCCGCCTCGAACGCCAAACTCTTCACCGCAGCCCTGGCGCTGCACCAATGGGGCCCCGATGGCCGCATCCCCACCCCCGTCCTCGGTTCGATGTGGCCGGACGCCAACGGGGTGATCCACGGCGACGTGTGCATCGAGGGGCGGGGCGACCCGACGTTCACGGCGGAAACTCACGGCGGGAACCTTGACCTTGCCCTCCAACCCCTGGTGACGGTGCTCACCCAGGCCGGAATCCGCAGGATCGAGGGCGACCTCGTGGGCGATGACCGGTTTCTGGCCTCGCTGGGCTACGGCACCGGCTGGATGTGGGAGGATCTGGAATACGGCTACGGCAGCCCGATCTCCGCTCTGAGCTTCGACGACAATTCGCTGGCGTTGTGCCTCGCTCCCGCCAGCGAACCGGGCGCCCCGTGCCAGGTGACGATGCCATTCCTGCTCCGTCCTCTGGTGGTTCTGAACCGCACCATCACCACCCGCGATCGCCCGAGGGAAGCCCTCTCCGCCCGCCGCCGCCTCGGCACTGACCAGGTCATCCTCGCGGGAGAGTTGCCGATGGAGGCTCAAGCCGAAACGCTCCGGGTGCCAGTGGACGCCCCCGCCCTTCGCTTCATGGAAAACCTCGAATCGAGCCTCCGACGTCAGGGAATCCAGGTGGAGGGCCGGACCCGTGTCGGATCGAGCCTCACGGCCACCTGCCTGTTGGGGCAGGCGGAATCGCCGCCGGTGAAGACGATCCTCCGGCGCATGCTGAAGGACTCGCACAACCTTACCGCCTCCTTGCTGTTCGCTCACACGGGCCGGCGCGCCCAGCCGGCCTGGGAAGGACACCCGGAAGCCGCGGGATCCCTCGCCCTGAACCAATTCCTTCACGACGCCGGATTGCCCGCCGTCGAGGTGCAGATCGAAGAAGGGTCGGGGCTTTCCCGCAACAACCTCGCCAGCCCCCAGGCCGTCGTGGCGCTGCTGAGTTTCATGCGCCAGCACGCGGCCGCCACGAATTTCATCGAGTCACTCCCGGTCGCCGGCGTGGACGGCACGTTGAAGGAGCGGTTCGTGGGGACCCGGGTGCAGGGAAACCTCCGCGCCAAGACCGGCACTCTGCGCTGGGCTCAGGCGCTGTCCGGCTATGTCACCTCCGACGCCGGCGAACCGCTGGCCTTCTCGATCCTTCTGAACCGTTATCAACCCGCCGGGTCCGATCCAGGCGCCACCGAGGAGGTGGACGCCCTCGCGCTGATGCTGTGCGAGATCCCGGCGCAAACCAACGATCCGTAGCGGATCCCCATTTCTTGGTTTCCCGCCGGGAACCGGAGCGGCTATGCTGGCCGGGCGACTAGCGCACACGCAATCCCATGAGGCACGACCCGATTCCCTCCCGGCTGTTCCGGCACAATCGCGACCGGCTGCGCGCGCGGCTGGGCAAGCAGGCCCTGGCGGTGGTGAACGCCAACGACCAACTTCCGACCAATGCCGACGCCACCCAGATGCTCGCGCCCAACTCCGACCTGTTTTACCTCACCGGCATCGAGCAGGAGGAAACCATCCTGGTCCTGGCCCCCGAGGCCTTCGATCCGAAGCAGCGCGAGATCCTGTTCCTGCGCGAGTCGAGCGAACATCTTCGGACCTGGGAAGGGCACAAGCTGTCGAAAACCGAGGCGCGCGCCCTCTCGGGCATTGACCGGGTGGAATGGTTGTCCGCGTTTCCCGTCCTGTTCCGCCAGCTCATGTGCGAGGCGGACCAGGTGTGCCTGAACAGCAACGAGCATCGCCGGGCGGTGATCGAGGTGGAGACGCGGGATGCCCGGTTCATCCGCG
The DNA here is from genome assembly GCA_025457615.1 of Verrucomicrobiota bacterium. Taxonomy (GTDB): domain Bacteria; phylum Verrucomicrobiota; class Verrucomicrobiia; order Limisphaerales; family DSYF01; genus JALOTU01. The sequence continues at coordinate 5,343 of JALOTZ010000051.1, read as the reverse complement.
AAACCCAAGCCGCCTATCCGTTGCACCACTACCGGCGCCTGGCGCCGCTGATGCACCAACTGCGCCTCGAAAAGTCCGAGGATGAAATCGAACTGATCCGGCGCGCCTGCGAAATCACCCGCCAGGGGTTCCGGCGCGCCGTCCGGAAGCTCAAGCCGGGTGTGAACGAATGCGAACTCGAGGCGGAACTGGCGCACGAGTTCATCCGCCAGCGCGCCCGGTTCGCCTACCCGCCCATCATCGCCTCGGGCGCCAGCGCCTGCATCCTGCATTACCTGCAAAACGATCAGCCCTGCCGCGGCGGCGATCTGGTGTTGCTCGACGTCGGGGCCAGCTACGCCAATTACAACGCCGACCTCACCCGCACCGTGCCGGTCAGCGGACGGTTCACCCGGCGGCAGCGGGCGGTTTACGACAGCGTGCTCCATGTCCTGCGCGCCCTGACGCAGACGGCCATGCCGGGGGTGCTGCATCGGGATTGGCAACGGCAGGGCGAGGCGCTCATGACCGAGGAACTGCTCAAACTCGGCTTGCTCAAACCAGCCGAGGTGAGAAAGCAGGATCCCGACAACCCCGCCTGCAAGAAATACTTCATGCACGGTGTGGGACATCCGCTCGGCCTGGACGTCCATGATGTGGGTTCCCCGCGCGAGCCCTTCGCCCCCGGCTGGGTGCTGACGGTCGAGCCCGGCCTCTACATTCCCGAGGAAGGTTTCGGGATCCGGCTCGAGAACGACATCGTGGTGACGAACGAAGGTCCCATCGATCTCATGGCGGACGTGCCGATCGAACCGGACGAAATCGAGGCGTTGATGCGGCGGTGACGGGGTGGCTGCCCCTGAACCTCGTAGCCGGGGATTCTTCTCCGTGGGCCTCTGAGCCCTCCGGGTCTCTGTGTTGGCAACCTGGATTTGTGCGCCAGCGGGCCGGGCACCTGGGTGCGCTTGTCGCGGCTGGTCCGGAACCGGATCTTGTATGGCGACCCCCAGCAAATCTCTGGGCGCGCGGAAATCCGCGCTCGCCAATTCCAGCTCGTCCGCGAGTCTCCTGGCGGTGGCAGCCCTGACGAGCGTCGAACTCAGAGACTGGCGATTGCGCCCCGGCGGACCTGACACCCGGCTCCAGCGGCTCAAATCCACCACCCGTCAACTCCAGCCATCCCGTCCAAGCCGTTCCACTGGCGAGTTCTCATCAGGTTGGCTGCGGAGCGTCGCCTCCAACTGTCGTGCTGCGCGCTGACAGGCTCGGACACACCCAAGATTGCCAGCTTCAGTCGAGGGCAACCTTGTAATGGAAGACCCAGCCCTCCCCGGTCAAAGCCGGGGCGACCTCGCTGGACTGATACCAACGCACCCGGCCATCCTCGAACAGGAAGTTGCCACCAAAGGGTTCTCCAGTGGTCTGGATGTGGCTGGAATATGCCTTACGCGGATTTGCGCTAAACCACTGGGGATTGCCGACTGTGCCCGCCGGCGCGGGTATCCCGACAGCCTGCTTCATGTCCATGGCGATGGGCGCCCTCGCAAACCGGCGGCCGAACTTTTGCTTTTCAACCCACCCCTGCAAGCCGGCGAAGTTGTAGTTATATCCCCAGCCAGCATTCATCCTAAAACCTGGATCTCGGTGGGGCAAATAAAAGTAGCCGATGACGAATTGTGGGTCGAAGGCGGGGGTAGGTATAACATCAACGTAACGGTGCCACTCTTGTGCGGGACAGAAGAGCACGTTAAATCGGTCTTTCTCGCCCGCGGTGCGGCGGATTGGAAGCAAGTAGTTCGACCAGAAGCTCTGCACATTGGTCCCACACCAACTCACATGTGCTCCATCGCGATTGCTGGGAAAGTAATCGGAGCTATCGATGGCGTACGCCGCCAAGGCGATGCCCCACTGTCGGAGGTTGCTGCAGCAGACAGTGCGCAAAGCTTGCTGCTTTGCACGAGCCAGAGATGGCAGCAGCAGGGCCGCAATAACGGCTATGATTGCAACCACCACCAGCAGCTCAATCAGAGTGAACCCGGCACGAGCGTTGGAATCGCATTGTCTGGCTCGCATAGTTCAATGTGATGCTATCAGGGCCCACGGTGATGATAAACCACGAGCGCCTGCGGTCGTGCAGGTTTGGTGTTCCTGCTTCCCTTTCCCAATGGAATTACCAAATCACAACCGGAAGTCATTATCAAGGAACATCACGAAGCTCCGCAAACGGATCACCCCGCGACTCTCGATCCCGGCGTTCTGCTTCTGGCAATGCTGGTTCAGCGCCTTCGTGACCCTGGCCCGATCCTTGGCTTGAACGATCTGGCCATTGAGTCCGCGCTGATCTCCCGCTCCGAGGACGGAAGGGCCCCCGAATAGCTGAGGGCGGCGTCCAGTTCGCGATGATGGCGCCGACTGACGTGCGGCGGCTACGGTGCAGGGGGTTTACAGCCCCAATTCACGCCCGTCATCCCGCATTGGATCGGTGGGCTTGCGCGCGCCGCCTGTCTTCGCGATTGTTTGCGCTGTCGATGGTGGCGAAAAATGGGCCCTCACGCTGGACCGCCCTTTCGCGGGGCTTGCGCGAAAGGTGCTTCTTCGCGATTGTTTCGGCTCCGCAAGCGACAAACATGACCAGGATTGCGCTCATCATTCCGGCGGCGCCCGGGGTGCGCACCGACGCGTTGGAAAGCGCCGGCGTCCAGCAGCCGCCCATCACCGCGCGCGTGGAGACGGGCACCAACCCGTCGGCCAATCGCAACCGCGGGGTGGCGGGCACCGACAGCCCGTTGGTTGCCTTCACCAATGCCCACGCCATCCTGCGTCCAGACTGGGCCAGCCGGGTTGAGGCGTTCTTTGATCAACACCCGGAGGTGGATATTGTCGGCGGCCCGCAGCTGAATTACGCGCAGGACGCCTACTTCGCCCGCCTGAGCGGGGATGCCCTGGCCTCGCCTTTCTGCACTGCGGAGATGAGCCGGCGCTATCAGCCCGGCGCGCTCAAGTTCGACGCCGGCGAGGAGGATCTGTCCTCGGCCAACCTGATCTGCCGCCGCCATGTCTTCGAGCGCGTGCGATTTGATGAAACCATTTATCCCGGCGAGGATCCGAAGTTTGTCACCGACGCCCGCCGGGCCGGGTTCAAGGTGGCCTACACGCCGGACATCGTAGTGTTCAATCGGAGGCGGGAAAGTCTGGGGGCGCTCTGGAAACAAATCTTCAATTACGGATCGACGCGGGTGCAAAAGGAGAGCCTGGGCGAACTGCTGGGACATCCCAAGTTCTTCGCCCCTTCCGCATTCACCTTGTACCTGGCCTCCATTCCGGTGTGGCTGCTTGGGTACGGATGGATCGGGTTGCTCCCGCTGACCGCCTATGGATTGCTGGCGTTCCTGTTCGCATCATTGCGCGCCGCAAGCTGTCGCCGCGCCGAATACGTGATGTTGTTGCCCTTGCTTTTCCTCTGGATCCATCTGGCCTATGGCGCCGGCTTTCTTTCCCGGCTACTCGCGGGCGGGTGGGCTGGGGAATCCTCCTGTTGACACTCCTCGGCCCGGTCTGCCATCGTATAACCGCGATTGAACTGCCCAGACCGGTTGGCCGGCTCCGCGCAACGCGAGCGCGGCAGCCCCGGGGCATGCCCCATGGAACGAACCATAGACACTTCCCGCGTGGCGGTGGTGATCCCCACGTACCGTAGCGACCTGAAACCGTTGGAGGTTCAGGCCGTCCGCCAGGCCGTGACCGTGTTGGGCGCCTATGACTTTTGGCTGGCCGCGCCCAAGGGTTTGAACACCGACCAGTGGAAGGAGTGGTTACCCCGCATCCAGATTTGCGAGTTCGACCCCTATTTCTTTTCGACCTATCGTGCCTACAGTCACCTGTGCCGCACGGAGCAGTTCTACGCCCGTCTCAGCGCATATGACTATATGCTGATCTACCAGACGGACGCCTATGTGTTTCGGGATGAACTGCTCGACTGGTGTTCGCGTGGATACGATTACGTGGGGGCGCCCAATCTCAATTACGAGTTCCGAACCCACAGCAAGAAGCGCTGGACCCAATGGTGGATCTGGCGGCCGTTCCTCAGCAAAGTCGGCAATGGCGGCTTCTCCCTGAGAAAGGTTGAGACTTTCCGGCGGGCAAGCCGGTGGCTGCGATGGACGGATCCGTTCTTGCCCGACATTCCCGAGGATGTTTTTTGGTGCAGCGTTGCGCGGCACCTCTATCCCATGCGGATACCCGGCTGGCGCGAAGCGCTGCAGTTTGCTTTTGACGCCACCCCAAGCGACTGCCTGAAAGCGGCCGAGGGACGGCTTCCCTTTGGCTGTCATGCCTGGAACACCGTCTATCTGGATTTCTGGAAGCAGTTCATCCCACTGGATGAACCAAGGATTTGACTCCCTCCTCCCGTCTCCTGTCCCCGGCCACCGGCCATCGTGAGGGGCCCGCGTGTTAAGCCGCGCGGCCTAGGCGCCGGAACCCCGGGCGCCCTGTCCGGTCCCGACGGCGGCTATGACATTCCGAAGGCCCGCTCTCGGTGCGTCCCGCAAACGGAATGTGTTGACCTCTGTTCGATCATAAACGTTTGATGCAGAGTAAACCCGCCGCCTGTTCCGGATGCTTGCGAGTCCACAGGACATGGGTCAGGAACGATACGATTGACCAAAAAACCTTCGGCTTCCATTTCAACAATCCGAAATGCCCGCGAAAACCCTTCCAGCCCATGCGCCCGATGACCGTGAACCCGCGGCCTCGCATCTCCTCGGCCGTCCACCCCGAAAGGTGTTCCTGCAAGGGGTTGTCAGCCGCTGGGGGTTGGTCCAGGAAGCCGCTGGGCGTCGTGATGATGACCCGCTTCCTCGCCAGCTTTTCCATTTGCTCCAACAGGGGATAGCCGTCTGCCTTGGGCAGGTGTTCGATGACTTCGTTCGCGACAACCGCATCAAACGACTTCCCAGAAAAGTACCTTGTCAGGTGCCTGATATCTCCATGAGTCACCGCATGCTGATTGCCTTCCGCCAGCGCTTTCTCACAGGATTCCTTGTGCCCTTCGATGCCAACGCGATGCGCCACCCCGAGTTTCTTGAGCATGGGTGAACAGCCGCATCCAACATCCAGGACGGATTCGCATCCGTCCAGGCCTCTTCGATAATCCGCGAGGAACGACACAAAGTTCGGATCGAGATCTGCAAAATTCATCCTGCCTCGCAGGGTACCAGGTGTGGGTCGCGGGGCGAAACGTTTTGTGATGAGCCGTCAGAGACCGGCAGGGTGATTTTCTGTAGGAACTGAAGTTGTTGGAGTGGAGTGGTTAAAATTCGGGCTAGACACGGGACGGTTTTCTTGCTCTCCTAGGCTTGGATG
>JALOTZ010000027.1 GCA_025457615.1 Verrucomicrobiota bacterium | reverse complement strand
CACGGGCGGACAGTTGATGGTGTAGGTGGCGGACGCCACGTCGCTGTCGGTGAACCCGCTCTTGAACGCCCGCGCCTTGAGCGTCACCGAACAGGTCAGACTTACGCTGTCACCGTTGGCCAGGTAGGTGTCCGCCGTGGTGGGCGTGGCGCCGTTGGTGGTGAAGAAGATCGCCGCGCCTTCCGTCGCGCAGGTGATCACGACATTGGTCGGCAGGGGGTAACTGCCGCCGCCGGGCGTCAACCCTGGCGTGGCCACCGTGAGCGTCTGGCCTGGTGCCTCGTGACTGGCGCGGTAGAAGGACGAGGCGTTGGTGGTTCGCGCCAGATCGAACACGGTCTGGCCCACGGCACCCGTGGTGACCGCCGTCCAGGCTGGGTTGCTGGAGAGCAGGGGAGTCGAATAGACCGTCACCGCCACGTTGGTGGGCGTGTCCGCCACCGTCACGCGCACCGTGTTGGTGGAGGGAAAGGAGGGTGGGGTCAGGTAGAAGGGTGTCTGAGCCAGGACCCCATAGGGCAGCGCCAGGTAGGCGGAGAAGTAACAGCAGAGCAGACGGCAGAACAGGCCCGGAGTCTTCACGATCGGCATGCTTTCTTGCGTTCATTCCGTCTGCCGGAACCAAAAGGGGCGCTCACCTGGCAGGTCTCGGGGAAAATTCGCGGTTTTCGGATGGGACCGTAGCCAGAGCTACGCAAATGGAATGTTGGTCTTGGCTTACATCATCGTTCTTCGGGACAACAATGACGTGATACTCCTTTGCCGCGGGTCTGCAAGGATCTTTTCCACGGATGTCGTGTGACGGAACAAAGCCGTTGACGCGTGTCACGGCTGTTGCATCATCGGTCGGCTTTGGAGGAACGGGAAAACCCGCGCCTTGAGGCTGAGGATACCATGTCTATGAAACTCGATGACCTTTACTCTGAACTGACACTCAACACCGGGGCCAAGCTGGTCCTGCTCGTCATGGACGGGCTGGGTGACATCGCCACGCCGGAACAAGGATTCCGCACACCCTTGGAAGCCGCATCCACACCCAACCTCGACCGTCTGGTGGCGGAAGGTTGCGCCCAAGGCCGCATGATTCCCGTCGCTCCGGGCATCACCCCTGGCAGCGGTCCCGGCCATCTCGGGCTCTTCGGTTATGATCCGCTCGAGTTCCAGGTGGGCCGCGGCGTGATCGAGGCGCTGGGGTTGGGGGTTGAACTCAAGGCCGGGGATGTCTGCGCGCGGGCCAACTTCGCGACCCTGGACGCCAAGGGCATTGTGACCGATCGCCGGGCGGGACGCATTCCCACCGAGACCTGTGAGCGGCTGTGCACGATGCTGTCCGCCAAGATCAAGAAGATCGGCGACACGCAGGTGATCATCCGGGCCGGCAAGGAGCATCGGTTCGTGGTTGTGTTTCGGGGCAAGGGTCTGGAAGGACCGCTGACCGATGCCGATCCGAACCGGGAGGGCTTGCCCATCCCGTCGGTCAAGCCGCGCGATCCCCGGAGCGCCAAGCAGAAGAAGATGGCCAGGTTGATCGCGGACTTCTACAAGCTGGCCCTGCCCATCCTGGCCAAGGAGAAGCCCGCCAATGGGTTCCTGATGCGGGGCATTGCGCATCAGCCCCGGATTCCGGTGTTCCAGGACCGTTACAAGCTCAAGCCGGCCTGCCTGGCCGTTTACCCCATGTACAAGGGGCTGGCCCAGCTGGTCGGCATGCAGAAGATCGAGGGGCCGCAGACCATCCGGGAGCAGTTCGAGCGCTACCTGGCGGAATACGAAAACTACGATTACTTCTTCATCCACTTCAAATACACCGACAAAGCGGGCGAGGACGGGAACTTCGAGGCCAAGCGGAAGTACATCGAGGAGCTGGACGCCGCGCTGCCGGTGCTGTTGCAGCGCAAGCCGGACGTGCTGGCCATCACCGGCGACCATTCCACGCCCTGCGCGGTCAAGGGTCATTCGTGGCATCCGCAACCGGTGCTGCTCCATTCCCGGCTGAGCGGCAGCGACAAGCTGGAGCGGTTCACGGAAACCGGCGCCAACTCGGGATCGCTGGGCGTGATCGAGGCCAAACACCTCATGCGCCTGATGCAGGCCAACGCGAAGATGTTCGACAAGTTCGGCGCTTGAGATCCTTCCCTCGACTGGCAAGGCGCGTTCCGACGGACGGAACGCGCCTTCGAGTTTGTGCGGCATGGAGCGTCTGAAATCAAACGCCGCAAGCACATCGAATCACACGCTCAACACCGCGAGGCGGCGCAGAGGAGATCGCGGTACGACTGGAAGCGCGGAACCCGCGCGAAAACTTTTTTCAACAAATATGAAAATTCCACTTCACAGTTTCGAAAATTTGTTCTACACGGAGGTCGTGAACCCGAACAACTGAATGGAGGTGAGACTGAATGCCAGCTAAGAAAAAGGCCAAGAAGAAAGTAGCGAAGAAGAAGAAGTAGTCAGAACTTGCATCGTTGAAGCGATACCAGGATGGAAAACCTGGTCCGCTAGATGGGTTCTCCATCCTGGTCATCCTTCAACCCCTCCCGCCCCGTCCGCCCCCTCCCATGGCCAAGTTGGTTTTCGACATCGAGACGTCGGCCCTCCCCCTCGACCGCTTTGACGAGACGCAACAGGAGTATCTGTTTCGCGAGGCTGACCGGCTGCCGGACGAACGCGAGCGCCAGGCCAGGCGCGAGGAGATCCAACGGATGTTCAGCCTCTGGCCGCTCACCGCCCAAGTGGTCTGCGTGGCCATGCTCAATGCGGAATCCCTGCGCGGACAGGTGCTCTTCATCGCCGAAGACTACGAGGCCGGCGAGGGGGACGCGGGTCCGGTCGAGTTTGTTCCGTGCATGGACGAGGTGGAACTGCTCACCGCCTTCTGGGACGTCGCGCGCCACTATGAAGCGGTGGTGACGTTCAATGGAAGGGGGTTCGACGTGCCGTTCATGTACCTGCGCTCGGCCGTGTTGAATGTGCCCATCACCCGCAAGGACTGGCTGGGCTACCGGTTTCAAACCGAACCGCATTGCGACCTCGCGGAGCAACTGACCTTCTACAACGTCAGCGGCCGCGAGGGGGCAGCGCGCCGGTTCAACCTGGATTTCTATTGCAGGGCCTTCGGCATCGAGTCACCCAAGGCGCAGGGGGTCACCGGCATGGACGTCGGGCGGTTGATCGAGGAAGGCCGGCATCAGGAGATCGCCGAGTATTGCCTGCGCGACGTCCGGGCCACAGTGCAACTGCACCGGATCTGGCAGGACCGCCTGCAGGGCATCAAGTAGCGCCGGGGTCGGTCGGCGATTGATGAACCGGAAGGCAGGGCCACGCGGCGCGCGGGCCTGGGCGCCGGAGCACCGGGCGCCCTGCCAGGGTTCAAGGTTTGAATTGCGCGAACTTGCTCGTTCGGAGTCACTCGCAGCCATGAGCGAACCCCGCGAATACAACAGCCGGACCGCCATCGCCTCCGCCGGTCGGGTGTTGGTGTGCTTTGCGGTGGCGGCGGAGGCCCGTGGATTCACCCCGCCCGTTCGACCGGTGACGGAGGTGCTCATCACTGGCATGGGGCTGCGGCAGGCGCGCGCGTCCGTGGAGCGTTACCTCGCGGGCCGCCGGCCCACCCTGGTGTTGAGCTGCGGCTTTGCCGGAGGGCTCAACCCGAAACATTCGCTGGGGACGGTGCTCTTCGACGACACCCACGCCGGGATCTTTCGCGATCGACGGCCCGGTTGCGGCGCCCAACCGGGTCGCTTTGTGCATGCAGACCGGGTGCTCGCCAGCGTTGCGGACAAGGCGCGATTGTTTCAATCGAGCGGAGGAGATGCAGTCGAGATGGAGTCGTCCGGCATCGTATCCGTTTGTCGAGCTGCGAACTTGCCGGTGCTGGTGCTTCGGGTGATTTCGGACACCGCCGCCGAGGATCTGCCCATGGACTTCAACCGCTACTGCCGTCCGGACGGCAGTCTAAGCCTGCCTCGGCTCCTGTGGGGGCTGGCACGATCCCCAGGCGTGATTCCGGAATTGATCCGTTTTCAGTCCCGGCTGCGGCAGGCGTCCGGAGAACTGGCGGGTACACTGGAACGATGGCTCGCCGAACTCCACGAAGGCTCCGCGTGCGACGGAGCCCCACCGCGGAGCCTGCCCTGACATGGTGGCGTTCCACCGATGAACTGGCTGTTCAGGGTCCTGCGTTGGGGCGGGCTGGGCTGCCTGAATGAAGGCAGAACGCCAAACCCTTGGGTGAGGGCGCGCCGGGTTCCGGGACCCGACGAGCGATTCCGTGGCTGTGGACGCGCTTCCTGGGACGGGCATCACTGAAGCCGGGCGCGGTAGAATCTCACAGCCGTCCCGGCCGCGTTTGTGTCCGTGAAGATGACCGGACTGCTGATGTTGGTGAGCGTGCTCACTGGGACGAGGGAATGCGGACTGGTTCCCGCCTCGATCTGCACGGAGCGGCTGATCACCCCCAGGATGGTGAACTGGAACGTGCCATCCGGCAAACGCGTGGCGGCGGCGAGCACGGGTGGGTTGGTGCTGCCCACCGCGCCCGCGCCCACTACCCCGCGATAGACGCGGATGGGAAGACCCGAGGACGCGGCATCCACAAACTCGTAGCTGCCGGTGGTGTTGGTGATCACGGCCAGCGTGGTCCAACCGCCGGGAACAGAGCCGGCCTCCACACGAAGCACCAGGTCGGGCGCACTGAGGATGGTGAATCGGAACTGGTCGTTCGTCAGGCGGGCCGGCTGGGTGAGCATGAACGGGGTGGCGGTCGCGAGGGCCAGCGCCACCGTGCCGGTAGCCCCGCCAAAGCCGTCCACCGCGAAATGATAGGTCACACCGGTAACCGCGCTGAAGGTCAGACTGGTCCCATTGGATCCGGAGGGAGCGGCGCTGTTGCTGACCAGCGTGAGGGCGTTGACCGCGGCACCCGTGTAGGCCGCCAGCAGCGTGCGGAACGACGAACCGACCGTCGAGACCCGCACCGTGTCGGTCGCGGGCGCCGTCCAAGTCCACCAGAGACTCCGGCCCCCGGCGTTGCCCGCGTGGTTCGGTTCCCCACTCTCCTTGGTGGCGCCGGCGCTGAACAACGGCGCGGCCGCGGCGCCCAGGCCGGACAGCAGGATGCGTTGCTCGAAGTCATCCCCGGGCACGCGGAACTTGGCCGTCACGGTCACGTTCGAGACCAGCACCAGGGTCAGGGGGTTGGTTTGGGTGCTCCAGGCGCCGGTCCAGCCGGTGAAATCGTATCCCGTGTTCGGCGTGGCGCTCAGGGTCACGCTGACACCGCTGGTGTAGTTGCTGGCCAGCGGATCGACCGCCACGGCCCCGTTGGTCGCGTTGACCGTCAGGCGCGGACGGAGTGAAGTGCGGTCCGTGGGGTTGGTCCCCTCGAGGAATTCATTGAGATTGTTGACGCCATCATTGTCCGAATCGGCCGTCGGACCCTGGCTGAGGCTCCCGAAATACCGGACCTCCCAGACGTCGAGCATGCCGTCGGCGTCGTCATCGGCGGTGAGGCTGCTGCCATTCAGGGTGAGACTGAACGGCTGGGGCAGGGCCGAGGTGTTGGTGGCCACCAGGTAGTAGGTCTGCAGGGGCAGCCACGGGTAGGCCGTGAGGAACTGACTCGACAAGGAACTGTTTGCGACCCCGGCGCTGCGCCAGTCGTCCGCCGTGCTGCGGGTGGGGAGCGAACCGTTCTCGAGATAGACCTGCACGACATTCGAGTGGGTGGAGGTGTGGCGCCAGCGCAGCGCGTCGGCCGGGGTCAGGATGCGGTAGGCGATCAGGCCGCCGGCCGGGATCGTGTTGGTGACGAACCCGCCATAGAACGCGATCTCGGGGGGCAAGGGTTGGGTGGCGCCGCTGACACTCGAGGTCAGGGAGAACGTCGAGTCGCGCTTCCCGCGCATGCCGACGTAGTACACATTGCCCGGCCGCAGCGGCGGAACGCTGAAGGTGTAGGTGCCCGGATTATCGTAGCTCGCGTAGGGCCCGGCGTTCTTCTGATCGGTGGTCCAATCCTTGATGGCATTGGACGCGTTGTTGGTGCCGTTGCCCGGCGGAATCACATCGCGCAGGTGCATGATCACGTCGCCCGACAGTTGGCTGAAGCTCAGGTGCCAGTTGTCCGGCGGGGTGAGCGGCACCTGGAAGCGGTAATAGCGCCAGTTGTTGCTGGCCACGCTCTGGTCGAGGGCGGAGCCGGTGGCCAGGTCAAGATCCTGCACCAGCCCCGTCGAGAGGCGCAGCCGGTAGCGCGCGTTGGCGGCGGCGCCCGCCCGCACGGCGAGGTACCAGGGGCCGGGCGTCAGACGGGATTCGGTGAGGCCGTTGAGCGGGACCCAGTTGGCGTAATCGGTGCCGCTGCCCGTGAGCGAACGGTCGTAGATGCTCCCGGCGACGCCATTGGTGCGGTGCGAAAAGGTGGGCGGCAGGTTGGTGCGCAGGCAGAAATCGGGATTCCCGCTGATCGCCACCAACTGCACGGCCATGAGCCCCACATTGTTGGTTGGGACGTCAACCGCATAATAGTGGTACCGGCCCGCTTCGAGGTCCGTGCCCTGATCCCCCGGCAGCGCCGCGCCGTTGGTGTCCACCCCGGTGTCGCCGAACTCGGGGGCGCTCAGACCGGGCGTGAGGACAGGGTCGCCCTGGCCGGGCATGATCCAGCCGGGCCGCTGCACCGCCAGCTGGCTGCTGGCCAGCGTGTAGGCGGTCGAGTTGGTTCCGATGACCTCGACAAACCATGTCCCCGGCGTGAGGAACGGCGGGACCACGACGGCGGAGGCGGGGGCGAAGGGCATGGTGCTGGTGGCCGTGTCGCTGGGCAGGGCATCCTTGCGCACGCGGATGGCTGCGGTTCCCGAAGATTGCGACACGTTCAACTCCCAGCCGATGACCGGCTGGTTGTTCACCTGGGGCGGCACGTTGACGCGATAATAGGCGCGCTGCCGGTCAATGAGCGTGCCGGCGGCGGCATGGCTGAGGCCGTTGGTGTTGAGCTCGGCGGTGAAGTTGAGGTCGGGCGCGAGCCGATGGCGGACACGCAACGTGCAGGCCGCATCCGGATACACGCCGGTGCTGCCGGGGCGGGCCTTAAGCGCGAGTTGATAGACACCGGGTGTGGGATTGGCGACGGTGACGATGTTGCTGGCCAGGAACTGGGGGGTGACGCCGCCGTCGTTGCCGTAGGCGTCGCGTGTGCCGCTCAGGACGCCGCCGGGATCGGGCAGGGTGACATTCGTCGCCAGCACAAGCTGCGGATTGCCGACGCGTTCCTCGAGGCGCAGCTCGATGGCCAGCGTATTGGTGGGAACCACGAAGCTGAAAAAGGCGCTCTCACCGCCCTGCAGCGTGTTGGTGCGGACCAGATCCGGTCCGCCGACGGTCCCGAGGTCCAAGACGTTGACTTCGCCTTCGGACTTGAGCTCGTAGCTGGTGACGCCGGTGCCGACGCGCGTGGCGGCGGACGGGTTCAAGCCTTCGCCGACGACGGCGAGGTGGTAGGTTCCGGCAGGGAGGTTGGTCTGGCCGGCCGGGGGCAGGAGAACGAAGTGTTCATTGCCAGCCTTCTGCATGGCTTTGCCAGCGAGTGCACTGGTGGAGCGGCCGGTGGCGACGTTGGGCACATGGTCCTTGAGCGAGAGCAGAAGGGCTTCGCCGGACAGGGAAGTCAGGCGCACCTTCCAGCCGCGCACCCCCTCGGGCACCTGGACACGGTAATAGTCCGCCTCCCGCGGCGGCAGTGCCGCATTGGTCGCCGTGCCGCCGGCGAAAGCCAGGTCCCGCACCGGGAGCGTGAAACCGGGGCCGATGCCGCGGCTGGTGAGGGTGTAGGAGAGCGAGTTGGAGGTGGTGCTGTTAAACACCCCGGCGAAGTAGGTGCCGGGTTCCAGGGGCTGGCCCGAGCCCATGGCCAGGATACGGTTGTCCTCGTTCACGCCGTCCGCCGAGGACGTGCGCTCGGTCCAGTCCTTGCCGGCCGCCCACTGGTTGGTGCCCGGCCAGTTGGTGGTATTGCCGGGCGAACTCCAGGCGAAGGAGGAGAGGGAGATGGGCAGTGCGTCGCGTCGCACCACCAGCTTGGCCACGCCGCCCGTCACCTGGGCAAGGCGCACGTCCCAGCCCAGCGCTTCCGGCGGCACCGTGAACTGGAAGAAGCGCCACGATCCGGCGTTCTGGTTGGTCGCAGACCCGCTCCCGCCGTCGAAAGCCAGCGGGACCACGCTGACGGCACGCACCGTGAGTTCATAAGTGGCGTTGGTGTGGAGGCTGCCCAGCGGCCGCGCCTTGACCATGACGGTGTAAACGCCATTCGACGGGTTGGCCACGGTGATCAGGCTGGTATTGGCGTTGCCGGTGCTCGAGGTGATGGTCCAACCGCCTTCGTTCCCGTAGTTGTCGGTGCTGACCGAGCCGGGGCCGCTGGCTGGGGAGGAGGCGCCGGGATTGGGCAGCGGCGCACCCGCGCGCAGAACCATGGCTGGATTGCCGGTGCGGTTCAGGAGCTCGACCTCGACGCTCGTGGTGTCGGGCGGCACGGAGAACTGGTACGCAAAGACTTCCCCCGCCTCGAGGGCGTTGGTATGGCGGAGTCCGGTGCTGCTGGCGGCGCCCAGATCCAGGGGCCACACCGGTCCGCGGCTTTCGAGGATGAAACTGCTGGTGCCGGGGCCGATCCGCGTGAGGTTGGTGCCCGCCTGGCCCTCGCTGACCACGGCCAGGTAGTGGGTGCCGGACGGGAGGAAGAGCTGGGTGTTGCGGGCGAGGTTGACGTATTGTTCATGGCCCGGCTTCTGCATCGACTTGCCGCGGCCGGAGCTGGTTCCAGTCAGCACGTTGGGCAGGGCGTTGGAAACCACGAGCAGCATGGCCTCGCCATCGGTCACCAGCAGCCGCCCCTGCCAGCTCGCCGCCTCCGGTGGAATCACAAGGCGGTAATAGGCCGCCTCGCGCGGGGGCAAAGCGGTGTTGGTGATGGTCCCGCCCGCGAACGGCAGATCCACGACGGGAACCGAGAAACCATCGCCGATGCCGCGGCTGACAATCGTGTAGCTGATCGGCGCAAAGGACGAACCGCCCTTGACAGCCACATAGTAGGTGCCGGGTTCGAGCGGCTGGCCCAGGCCCATGGCCAGAATGCGCCCGTCCTCGTTCACCCCGCTGGCTGACAGCGGACGCTGCGTCCAGTCCTCACCGGCAATCCAGTTGGCGCCGCTGGGCCAGAAGTCGTCCTCGCCGGGCTGCCAGCCCGACGTCGTGATGTCGAGCGCCAGATAGTCCCTGCAAACAATCAGCAGCGGATCCCCCGCGGTCACGTTGGTCAACCGGATGTCCCAGCCCAACGCGTTCTCCGGCACGATGACCTCGAAGAACTGATAGATGTTCGACTGACCGGTAACCGTGGCCATCCCGCCATCAAAGGCCAGCGGATCCGCCGTCAGCTTGCGGATGCGCAACGTGTAGGTGGCATCGGGATACTGGTTGCCGGAGCCGCGCGCCTTGACGGCCAGGACCTCCCCCGGCAGCGCGCCGCTCACCGTGATGAGATCCGGGCTGGCGACACCGTCCAACCCGCCCTCATTGCCGTAGGTGTCCGACGGGGTCTTGCTTCCCGGATTGGGGAAGGAGCCTTCCGAGACGGGCGAGGTCACCCACGGATCGCCGGTGCTCACGGGCAGGGAGAGTTCGTAGCCCAGCGTCTCCGGCAGATTATCGAAGCGCAGCAGGTCGGCGTCCCCGCCCTCCAATGCGCCGTTGTAATAGAGGTCGTTCGCGTCGAGCAACCCCAGGTCGATGATGGGGGCCGCACCGAGACTGGTCAGGATAAAGGCGGACGAGCCGGTGCCAATGCGCGTGGTGTCCGTTGTCACCTGGCCTTCGCTGACCACGACCGCATAGTAAGAGCCGGGGGTGACGTTGGTGTTGGCACCGCCGGGCAGCAGGAAAAAGTGTTCATTGCCCGTCTCGAGGGCCTTGCTCATCTTGCGCCCCGCGGTGGTGACGTTGGTGGCGCTGCCGGTGGCGGTGGCGGTGAGGTTGGGCATGCTGCCACGCGCGATGGCCAGCAGGGCGTCGCCGGATGAAACCGCCAGCTTCACCTTCCACGTGGGGGAGTTGGACGGCACGTTGACCCGGTACACTGCGAGGTCGCGGGCTGCCAGGGCGGGGTTGGTGACGCTGCCGCCGAGGTAGTCGAGATCGAGCACGGGGATCGTCAAACCCGTCCCGATGCCGCGGCTGCGCAGGGTGTAGCTCATCGGGGCGCTCGACCCGGAGGCGCTCAACACCCCCAGATAATAGGTTCCCGCCTCCAGCGGACGGCCCAGGCCCGCCGTGAAGATCCGCCCGCTTTCGGGGACGCCGTCGGGCGAGTTGTTGCGTCCCGTCCAGTCGGAGCCGGCGGCCCATTGGTTGCCCGTGAGCCAGTTGGTGGCCGTGACGGTGCCGGAGAAGCCGATGCCCGAGAGCGAGTTGGGCAGGCGCTCGCGCCGGATGACCAATTGCGGGGACCCGCTCGTGATGTCCGTCAGCCGCGCGTCCCAACCCACGATGTTCGGCGGGACGTCCACGCGGAAGAACTGCCACTTGCCGGCGGGCACCTCCGCGCGGGCCAGCGACCCGCCGTCGAAACTGACGGGACTGGCCGTGAGTTCGCGCAGCACCAGCGTGAAGGCCCCGAGGGCGTTGGACGGGTTGTAAACGCCCACATACCAGACCTCCGCCGGATTGTCGGGGGCCTGAAGGAAATTGGTCGTGCTCAGGAGGGTGTAGAAGCCAGCCGAACCGGCGGTCGGGTTGCGGTAATTCCAGATGCCGGGCGCGCGATTCTGCCGGAGCGCGATGCGGGTGCCGGGCGCGGCGTTGCTGACCTCGAGATCCCAACCCAGCGATCCCACTTGGGCATTGATATCCGTCACTTTGAAGATGCTCCAGCCGACCCGGTTGCTGTCGGTGTTGAAGACGGTCGTGGTGTAATCCACGTCGGGAATGACCGGCGGGCCGCTGACCAATGTGCAGGCGTGGGCGTTGGTGCTGTAAACCGTGATGTAGAACGTGCCGTCGCTCAGGGTGTCCGGCACGAGCGTGAGGCTGTCGGTCACGCTGCCCGGCACCTCCGAGTAGGCATCGTTGTTCGACTCGTTCGGGATGAAGTTCCGGCGCAAGGCGAGGTTGGGGTTGCCATTGCTGGCAATGGCGCTCACCTGCCACGCCAGTTGATCGGGGGGAACCTGGACGCGGAAGGTGGTGTAGGGAAACCCGCTGGCCGTGACAGGGGTGCTGCCCGTGTAATCGAGGGTGGTGAATCCGTGCGCGCGGGAATCGAGGTTGATCAGGTCGCCGGGCGCCCCGGCCACCCCGACAAAATAGAGTTGCCCGCCGACAAGGTAAGTCGGCACGACCAGCAACTGTCCGGCCTGGCTCAGATCCGAGGCGCCCGGCAGGGGAACGGCGTTCTTCCGGACGTAGAGGGTGTTCGGCGCGCCGTTCAGCCAGAGGCGCCAGGCGACTTGGTCCGCGGCCGCCGTGGTGCGGAAGAACCGCGAGCCTTCCGCCCCGATCTCGAGATGGCCGCTGCCGCTCGATCCATCCGTCGCCACCACGCCCAGGTCGGTCACAAACGGTTCACCCGACACCAGACTCCACCTCGAACCCGGCGCGGCGCGCACCAGCAGATACCAGTCTTCACCCGCATTGAAGGCCGAGGCCGGCACGATGAATCCGTCGGAACCGATCCGCTCGGACTTGTAGAGGTGGCTGGCGGGGCTGGGCGGCGCGCCCTTGGCCAGGTAGAGGTCGGCTTCGCCCGTCTCCATCGTCAGGGCGTTGCGCCACGCACCCAGCGAGGTGTTCTGGGTGGTGATCCGGAAATAGTAGTCGCCGCCGTTGGTGTCCGGCGGGCGGTAACCCGCCGTGCCCAGATGCGTGGCGCCCGGGTCCCAGGCCAGCGGGAGGAAGTCGATCAACTCCGTGCGCAACACATAATCAGAGGCGCCGGTCCCCTGGTTGACGCCAATGAAGTAGGCGCCGGGCGTCACTTCTGCGGACGTCAACGCCACCAGGTCGTTGCTGGTCCCGGTGCTGGCCCTCAACGAACTCGTCGTGGTGGGCAGGGTGTCGCGCTGGACATAGAGGTTGGGGCCAACATTGGAGGAGGTGAGCGTAATCCGCCACCCCGTCACGTTGGTCGGGATGTCCACCCGGAAATACTGCCACGACGAGGCGGCGATCGTGTTCGTGCTGGCCGAGACGATGGCCTTGGAGGCGGGGCGGCTGGCGCTGCGGATGCCGCTCACGTTGTTGGTGAGCGTCACGGTGAAGGCGTGCGCGGCGGAGTTGGACGGGGTGCTGACCTGGAGGACGTAGTTGGTGATCCGCAGGTCGGGCCATTCCAGATGGATGGCGTTGCTGGTGCCGCTTTGCGCCGCCAGGAAATCGCATTCGATGTCCGTGGGCGCCGCGCCCGCCCGGAGACGCAGGTGCGAGAACGCGGTGCCGCTCCCGGTCACCGCAAAGGCGGCGTTGCTCGAACCGACGGGGACGGTGAACGGATAATCCTGTCTGGCGCCGGGTTGATTGGTCCCCGAGTAGTTGACTGCGTTGAGTGAGAGAGCACCGGACAGCATGCCCACCAGAACGACAAGCCGACCCTCCATGTTCATGCGGGCCATCCAATAGGCCAACAGCCGGACGAACGCAACTCTTTCAACGGGCGCTGGGAACAGGCCGTCGGGGAACTCCGCCGAGGGTCCCTGGCACCGGGAAGCTTGGTTCGGAAGCCCGTCGGACTCCCGCGCCCGTCAACTCAAGCGCATGGGCATGACGACGTACAAGAACGGCCCATTGATCTTGAGCACCCCGGGACTCAGTTCGTCGATCAGTTCCATGTAAACCTCATCTTCGGACAAGGCATTCAGCGGATCGATGAGATACTTGGGGTTGAAGGCAACGGCGATATCGGGTCCCTTGTAATTGATGGCCAGGCTCTCACGCGCCTCTCCGACGTCCGGGGAATTGGCGGTGATGGCGAGATTGTTCTTGGTGAAGGCCATCTTTACGGAGTTGGCCTTGTCACTGGTCATGATGTCGGCCCGCTTCAAGGCGTGCAGGAGTTCCTCGCGCACCAGAGCGACGCGCTCCTTGGCCTCCCCCGGGATGACCTGACGATAGTTCGGATAGTTGCCTTCGATCAGTTTGGTCACGATGATGACGGGGAACCCCTTTTCGGCCCGGAGCTCAAACGCGGCCTGATTCTCGCTATACCTGATTTCCAGATCTCCGTTCTCCTGCAGCAGCCGGTTCAATTCATTGACGGCCTTGGCGGGAACAATGAACTCCCCTTCACTCTTGTCCGAAACGTCCACTTCCTCACCCACCATGGCCAGGCGGCGTCCATCGGTGGCCACCATGGTCAGTTTGTGGTCCCGCAAGCTGAAGAAGATGCCATTCAAGACATAGCGCGCCTCATCGGTGGAGATGGCGTAAGACGTCTTGCACATCATGGAACGAACCGAATCCTGCTTCAGAACCACCTTCTTATCCTCTTTGAACTTGGGCGGAGGCGGAAATTCTTCGGCGCTCAAGCCATTCACCTTGAAGAAGGAGGGACCGCAACGGAGGCTGGCGGTGTTTTTTTCATCCACTTCCATGTCCACTTCGTTGTTGGAAAGCTCGCGAACAATCCCGAACAAGCGCTTGACGGGAATGGTGGTTTGACCGGGTTTTCGCACCTGGGCTTCCACGGAACAGGTGACCGTGACATCCAGATCGGTCGCCGTGAGTTCCAAACGCCCGCTGTCAGCCCGGAGCAACACATTGGAAAGAATCGGAAGCGTGGTGCGGGTACTGACGACATTTTGAACAGCTTGCAGCCCGTTGATCAGGGCGTCCTTGGTGATGGTCAGGTTCATGGATGGCTATATAGGTGGTACTTTAACTGCCCCAACGTCTTCGTATTATGGGCTGTGAATAAGGCAAACAACTTGGGGTGTCAAGAATCACAGCCCCTTGCCAGCAAGTTGCCGCTGTGAACAAACCCACGAGGCCCAGCCGACAATCCAGGCCAGCTTGAGTTGTTCGATCTGTTCACACCCTGTTCAAGACAAATCCGACCCTTATTAAGCGCTTATTGAACGCTCCACGACCCGGGGAAGGACCGCGGTGATGTAATCAATGTCCTCCTGGGTGGTCGCGCGGCCGATGGAAAAACGAACCAGGGAATGGCACAGAGGCTCCGGCAGACCCAGGCAGGAGATGACATGGGAGGGCTCCAGTGAACCGGCCGCGCACGCCGCCCCGCTGGACGCGCAGAGGCCCTCCAGGTCCAGGTTGGCCAGCAGGGTCATTCCGTCCGCACCGTCCACAACCGCGGACACCGTGTTGCAGAGCCGTCCGCAAGGCGGGCTTACAATTGTGCAGTTGGGAATGGACTTCCAAAGAGATTCCAGTTGTTTGCTGAGCGGATCCAGCCGTGCGGAGTCAAAGACCGGTTGAGGGATGAACCGCTCCGCCGCACAGACAAGGCCGCAAATGGCCGCCAGATTCTCAGTTCCGGCCCGGCGCTCGTTCTCGTGGGGTCCACCCAAGGCGATGGCGCGTGGTTGCAATGGAGATCGAATGTAGAGCGCGCCGGCACCTTTCGGCCCATGGACCTTGTGCGCGCAGATGGACACCAAGTCGGCTTGGAATTGATCAATGCCCTGAAAAGGCTCCTTCCCAAACCACTGAACCGCATCGGTGTGGAAGCAGACCCCCGCTTCCCGGCAAAGGGTTCCCAGGGTTGAAACCGGTTGAAGGGTGCCGATCTCGTTATTGGCAGCCATCACGGAGACCAGGATGGTCTCCGGCCGGAGGGCCGCCTTCAGCGAGTCTGGATTCAGACGGCCCTCCTGATCCACAGGCAGATACGTCACCTGAAACCCTTCCTGCTGTTCGAGTTCCCTGAAGCACTGGAGGACGGCGTGGTGTTCGACCGAGCTGGTGATCAGGTGCCGGCCCCGGTCCTGGAGCTTTCGGGCCGTGCCCAGAATCGCCAGGTTGTTACTCTCGGTGCCTCCGCTGGTAAACACGATTTCACTGGGTCGGCAACGGAACAGGGAGGACATCCGTTCACGCAACTCGTCCAAGCAGGCGCGCGCCCGGCGCCCGACGTGGTGGATGCTGGATGGATTTCCCCAGATTTCGTCCAAGAACGGAGCCATGGCTTCACGGACCCCCGGATCGAGGGGCGTGGTGGCGTTGTAATCCAGGTAAACCGTTCGCACAGCGGCACAGTAAGGACTGGGGTCCCGCTCGACCAGCCTGTCTTCCAACCAGGCGGCAGGGAGCGTTGAGGACGGGGGCGGACAGTCTGCCGGTTGCCGCGTGGGGGAGGGTGGTGGAGTTCCAGATCAGGCCTTGCGCGGACCCACTTCCACCGCCGCCCGGTTCTTGGCGATATGACCGGCGGCCAGCACCCCGCGCCAGTTGACGTTGGGATAGACCAGGCAATCGCGTCCGAGGATGCTTCCCGGGTTGAGGACGGCGTTGCAGCCGACCTCGGTGCGGTCCCCGATGAGGGCGCCGAATTTGCGCAGGCCGGTTTCGAAACGCCGGCCTGCGTGCTCCACCACCACCGGGGTGCGGGTCACCTTGAGGTTGGAGATTTTGACCCCGGCGCCCAGGTGCGCCTTGTAGCCGAGGATGGAGTCGCCCACGTAGTTGTAATGGGGCGCTTCGCAGTGGTTGAACAGGAGAGTGTTCTTGAGTTCGGTGGCGTTTCCCACCACGCAGTGGTCCCCGACCAACACGTTCCCCCGCAGGTAGGCGTTGTGCCGGATCTCGCAATGACGCCCGATGATCGCCGGGCCCTTGATCATCACCCCGTCCTCCAGCACCGTGCCTTCCCCGATAAAGACGTCATCCCCCACCCAAGCCACCCCTTGGCACTGATTGTGGAGCCCGGGCTTGAGGTGGGCCTTGAGATAGTCGGCGATGCGCGCCAGCGCCTCCCAGGCGTGCTCGCATCCCTCGAACAGCGAGGCATGCTCCGTCTGGGAGAGGTCGAACAAATCCCCCGGTTTGAACATGCCCGCATCGTTGCCGGGACCCCGCGCCGGCGGCAAGCGCCGAATAAAAAAAAGCGAGACGGACAGGCGTCCGTCTCGCTGGCTGTATCGGTTCCTCCGACCTTGGGTCGATTAGTAATCCATGCCGCCCATGCCGCCGGGACCGTGGCCGGCCGGGGCAGGCTTTTCCTTCTCCGGAATCTCAGTGATGAGGCACTCGGTGGTCAACAACAGGCCCGCGATGGAAGAGGCGTTCTGCAGGGCGGTGCGGGTGACCTTCTTGGGATCCACGACGCCCGCTTTGACGAGGTCCTCGTAGTCGCCGGTGGCGACGTTGTAACCCTCGTTGGCCTTGCGCTTCTTGACCTCCTCGACCACCACCGAACCTTCCACGCCCGCATTGGCGGCCAGCCAGCGCAGGGGCGCCTCGACGGCGCGCTTGAGGATGGTGACGCCGATCTGTTCGTCGTCGTTGCCTCCCTTGACGGCGTCGATGGCCGGCAGGGTGCGGAGCAGGGCCACCCCGCCCCCGGCGACGATGCCTTCCTCGACGGCCGCGCGGGTGGCGTGCAGGGCGTCTTCGACGCGCGCCTTCTTCTCCTTCATTTCGGATTCGGTGGCCGCGCCGACATTAATGACGGCCACGCCGCCGGCCAGCTTGGCCAGGCGTTCCTGCAGTTTCTCGCGGTCGTAATCCGAGGTGGTTTCCTCGATCTGGCGGCGGATCTGCACGACGCGACCCTGGATTTCCTTCGGACTGCCGTTGCCCTCGACGATGGTGGTGTTTTCCTTGTCCACCACGATGTTCTTGGCCCGGCCCAGGTCATTGAGTTCCAGGCTCTCGAGCTTGATGCCGAGGTCCTCGGTGACGAAGCGGCCGCCGGTCAGGATGGCGATGTCTTCGCACATGGCCTTGCGCCGGTCGCCGAAGCCCGGCGCCTTGACGGCGCAGACGTTGAGCGTGCCGCGCAGTTTGTTGACCACGAGCGTGGCCAGGGCTTCGCCCTCGACTTCCTCGGCGATGATCAACAGGGGTTTGCCCACCTTGGCGGTCTTCTCGAGGATCGGCAGCAGGTCCTTGAGGCTGCTGATCTTCTTCTCGAACAGCAGGATGTAGGCGTCCTCCAGCTTGCATTCCATCGCCTCGGTGTTGGTCACGAAGTACGGCGAGAGGTAACCCTTGTCGAACTGCATGCCCTCGACCACTTCCAGCGTGGTCTCGATGGACTTGGCTTCCTCGACCGTGATCGTGCCGTCCTTGCCGACCTTGTCCATCGCATCGGCGATGATCTCGCCGATGGTGGTATCCCAGTTGGCGGACACGGTGGCCACCTGCTTGATCTCCTCCTTGTCCTTGACCTTCTTGGCGATCTTGTCCAGTTGCGCCACGGCGGCTTCGACACCCTTCTGGATGCCGCGCTGGATGCTGATGGGGTTGGCCCCGCTGGTCACGTACTTGAGGCCTTCGCGGTAGATGGCCTCGGCCAGCACGGTGGCGGTGGTGGTGCCGTCGCCAGCCGCATCGCTGGTCTTGCTGGCCACCTCGCGCACCATCTGGGCGCCCATGTTCTCGTACGGATCCTCCAGCTCGATCTCCTTGGCGACGGTGACGCCGTCCTTGGTGACCGTGGGCGAGCCGAACTTCTTGTCCAGCACGACGTTGCGGCCTTTCGGGCCGAGGGTGGCGACGACCGCCTTGGAGAGCTTGCTCACCCCGCGCAGGATGGCCTGACGCGCGGCTTCATCAAATAACAATTGTTTCGCTGCCATAATCTTGCTTGTTCCTTTCTTAAATGAATTCCGGTTACTCGATCACTCCGAGGATGTCGTCCGAGCTCAGGATCTTGTATTCCTTGCCGTCCAGTTTGATCTCCGTGCCGCCATACTTGCTGGTCAGCACGCGGTCACCCACCTTGACCTCGAACGGGATCTTCTTGCCGTTGTCATCGGTCTTGCCGGTGCCCAGGGCGCGCACGATGGATTCCATGGGTTTTTCCTTGGCGGTATCGGGGATGATGATGCCGCCCTTCTTTACTTCCTTTTCCTCGACTGGCTCCACGAGAACGCGGTCGCCGAGAGGTTTGAGCTTGATGGCCATAGTTTGGTTTCTTGTTTGTTTCTTTGGTTGTTTCGGATGGAATGAAAGCCCGGCCGCACCCGCGGCAGGCGGAACTATTTCTTGGAGTCGTCCACGACTTCCGCATCGATGATCGGACCCTCGTCCGGCTTCGTTTCGCCGGCCGGTCCGCCCGGCTGGGGTGCCGGGCCTGCCGCCCCGCCCGCGCCCCCCTTGGCGTGCTGCTGGGCCTGCTTGTAGAGCTCGGCGGAAACCGCCTGCCAGGCCTCGTTCAACTGGTCGCTAGCCGACCGGATCGCCTCCCCCTCGCCGCCCTTCAGGGCTTCCTTGAGGCTGCTGACCGCCGTTTCGATCTTGTGCTTGTCATCGGCGGAAATCTTGTCGGCATTGTCCTTGAGCATCTTCTCGGACCGGTAGATCGAGCTGTCCGCGCTGTTGCGGAGCTCGACCTCTTCCCGCTGCTTCTTGTCCTCTTCGGCGTGCGCCTCGGCGTCCTTGCGCATGCGCTCGATGTCGTCCTTGGTCAGGCCGCTGCCCGCTTCGATGCGGATCTTCTGCTCCTTGTTCGTGCCCAAATCCTTGGCGGTCACATGGAGGATGCCGTTGGCGTCGATGTCGAACGTGACTTCGATCTGCGGCACGCCCCGGGGAGCGGGCGGGATTTCGGTGAGGTGAAACTTGCCCAGCGACTTGTTGTCGCGCGCGAACTGCCGCTCGCCCTGGAGCACGTGGATCTCCACGCCGGGCTGGCTGTCGGAGGCCGTCGAAAAAATCTCGGATTTCTTGGTGGGGATCGTGGTGTTCCGCTCGATCAGCCGCGTGAACACGCCGCCCAGCGTCTCGATGCCCAGGGACAGCGGGGTGACGTCCAGCAGCAGCACGTCCTTCACCTCGCCCTTGAGCACACCGCCTTGGATCGCGGCGCCCACCGCCACCACCTCGTCCGGGTTCACCCCTTGGTGCGGCGGCTTGTTGACCAGTGAGTGCGCGGTCTCCACCACCTTCGGCATGCGCGTCATGCCCCCGACCAACACCAGTTCGTCAATCTTGCTGGACTCCACGTCCGCATCCTTCAAGCAGGACCGGACCGGGCCGATGGTGCGCTCGAACAGCGAGTCACACAACTGTTCCATCTTCGCCCGTGTCAGTTTGAGGGAGATGTGCTTGGGCCCGCTGGCGTCGGCGGTGATGAACGGGAGGTTGATGTCGTACTGCTGGCTGCTGGACAGCGCAATCTTGGCCTTCTCCGCCTCCTCCTTGATGCGCTGCAGGGCATCCGCCTGCTTGCGCAAGTCCATGCCCTGGTCCTTCTTAAACTCATCCAGGATCCAGTCCATGATCCGGTTGTCCCAGTCGTCGCCGCCCAGGTGCGTGTCCCCGTTGGTGGCCTTGACCTCGAACACGCCATCGCCGATCTCGAGCACCGAAATGTCAAACGTGCCGCCACCCAGATCGTACACTGCGATCTTCTCGTCCTTCTTCTTGTCCAGCCCGTAGGCCAGTGATGCGGCGGTGGGCTCGTTGATGATGCGCAGGACCTCCAGCCCGGCGATCCGTCCCGCGTCCTTGGTGGCCTGGCGCTGGGAATCGTTGAAATAGGCCGGAACCGTGATGACCGCCTGGGTGATCTTCTCGCCCAACCGCGTCTCCGCGTCTGATTTGAGCTTCGCCAGGATCATCGCCGAGATTTCGGGCGGACTGAAAGCCTTGCGCTTGCCCTCGATCTCCACCTCGACATGGGCGTCCCCATTGGCGGCCTTGACCACCTTGTAAGGCACCCGCTTGACCTCCTCGGAGATCTCCTCGAATTTCCGCCCCATGAAGCGCTTGATCGAATAGACCGTGTTGCTGGGGTTGGTGACGGCTTGACGTTTCGCGGCGTCTCCCACCACGCGCTCACCCGTCTTGGTGAACGCCACCACCGACGGCGTTGTGCGCTTGCCCTCGCTGTTCTCCAACACCACAGGGTCGCCCCCCTCCATGACGGCCATGCAGGAATTCGTCGTCCCCAAGTCAATGCCAAGAATCTTTGCCATGCGTGCGCTTTCTTAAAATCCACTTTAATTTGAGCAGTGGTGGTACCAAGGAGCCTTCACATATCACAAACACTTGTTAACAAATGATTTGTACGGTAATTGTTGGCTGTGCGGCTGTGGCTTCGGGCAGGATAAAAGCGCCATAGTGGCGCACATTCTCCAAGGCCTGTCACACTTGGATGGCACAGGTGGGGTTCATCCCGGTTGGTAAACCCGCGTTGATTCTGTGCGATCCAGCAGAGTTCATCGCTCCAGAAATCGTGGGCGTGGTGACTGCACCCCCCCGAGGTTCGGCCCTATTTGCTTCCGGGTTTGATGGCCGGGATTGCGGCCAGATCGGGTGGCAGTTGATCGGGGGGAAAGGTTTCCACCTGGAGTTGGAGCAGGGCGAAGGTGGGTGTTCCCAGGGATAGCCGGCCGTTGGACCGATCCACCGCCATGGCCACCCCGACGACTTCGCCGCCGCGGGCGCGGACGATCTCGATGGTCTCCTGCACCCGTCCGCCTTGGGTGACCACATCCTCGGCCACCAGGACGCGTTCGCCTTGGGCGATCTGGAATCCTCGACGCAGGACCAGTCGGCCTTCTTCTTTCTCCGCGAAGATGAACCGGCATCGGAGCTGACGCGCCACCTCCTGGCCCAAAACCAGCCCCCCCATGGCCGGGGCAATCACGGTAGCCGGGGCCAGTGAACGCACCCGGTCGGCGAGGGCCCCGCCGAGTCGCTCGACCGTGGGCATGTGCTGCAAGGCCAAGGCGCACTGGAAGAACTGGCGGCTGTGCAACCCGCTTCGGAGGATGAAATGCCCTTGCAACAGCGCGCCGGTTTCCTTGAACACCTGCAAGACCTCGTCCGATGTCATGCGCTCATGCTACGGGTGCAAGGCGCGCGACAAAGCGAAAAAACTGGAGGCGGCGCTGCGGGAGTCCGAGAATCCGGCGGTGCGGAAGTTCTTGAAGATGCTGATCGGCCTGCTCCTGCTGCCCTGGTGTTGGGGTGGCCTGGTGGCCGTGTGGCGGATCCTGGAAGCCTCGGGCGGAGCGGATGCCATCTGGGTGCCGCTGGTGGCCGGCGTGGTGTGTTGGGCGGTTGTTTACCTGCTCCTTCCGCGTCCCATGTGGCTTTACGTGGCTGGACACGAGCTGACCCATGCGTTCTGGGCCTGGCTCTTCGGCGGAAAGGTCCGGGCCTTGAAGGTCAGTTCCGCGGGGGGCCACGTGGTGGTGTCGAAGACCAACTTCCTCATCGCGCTGGCCCCCTATTTCTTCCCATTCTACGGGGCCTTGGTGATCGTGGCGGGTCTGAGTGCCCGGCTCCTGCTGCCCTGGGACCGGGTGGAGGTCTGGTTTCTACTGCTGCTGGGCGCGGCGTACGCTTTTCACGTCACCCTGACCGGGCATGTGCTCAAGACCCGGCAGTCGGACATCACCGACCACGGCTGCATTTTCTCCGGGGTCATCATTCTGCTGGGCAACCTGCTGGGGTTGGTGCTCGCGCTTCCGTGGCTCACGGGCCGCCCCGCGGTTTGCACCGGCTTCGTGTGGTGGGGGCAGGAAACCGCGCGCTTGCTGCAATCCATCCCGCCTTGGCGGCCTTGATTTGATTTCATTCTTGCCTTGCCCGTGTATTTGCGGCGAAATCGCCATGCTGTATCTGGCTATGGAACTCGGTGACATCCTCAGCAAAGAATTGATCATTCCGGAGCTACGCGCCAAAGACCGATGGGAAGCGATCGACGAGCTGGTCGATCATCTGGTGGCGAACGGCAAGATCGCCGCCGAGCATCGCGAAGCCATCATCGCTGCGGTGAAGAAGCGCGAGAAATCCATGAGCACCGGCATCGGGTTCGGCATCGGCATCCCGCACACCTCGACGGATTTGATTTACGAGGTGGTTGGTGCGCTCGGGCGCAGCCGGACGGGGGTGCAGTTCGAAGCGCTCGACAACCAGCCGGTGAATCTCGTCATGCTCTTCCTCGTTCCGCAGGGCCATTTCCAGAAGCACCTCCACACCCTGGCCAACATCGCCAAGCTGCTGCACAAGGCGGAGTTTCGTCAGGCACTCGAAACCGCGCCGGATGAAGGGGCCATGGTGAGCATCATCAAGACCCAGCCCGCCCGCTGATCCCCCGGGGCCCCGCGTGCGTCCGCCCTCGCCCCTCCCCAACGTGTTCCCCTACCGCACCATCCAAGAGCGGCTCCGCCAGGTCGTCTCCCGCCTGCTTCCGGATGCCGACCTCGCCTCGGTGCAGGTCCGGCCTTGCGCGGACCCGCGGTTTGGGGATTACCAGGCCACCGCGTTGATCGGACTGGCCAAGGCGCGTCAGATGAACCCGCGCCAGCTCGCCACCCAGGTCCTCGAACACCTCGAGGTCCGGGATTGCTGCGACTCGGTGGACATCGCCGGGGCCGGATTCCTGAATTTCCGGCTGCGGGTGGAGGCTTTGCAGGAAACCCTGCACGGCGCCAGCCGGGCGGATCATCCCCTGGTCGCCCGGGCCGAACAGCCCAAGACGATCGTCATCGACTTCAGCTCGCCCAACGTGGCCAAGCCCATGCACGTCGGGCACATCCGCTCCACCATCCTCGGCGACTGCCTGGTGCGGGCCAATCGCCTCCTCGGCCACCGCGTCGTCAGTGACAATCACATCGGCGACTGGGGAACGCAGTTCGGCATGTTGCTGGTCGGATGGAAGACCCTGCTCGACCGGGCTGCGCTTGAACGGGATGCCATCGCGGAGCTGGAGCGAATCTACAAGGCCATCAACGCGCAATGTGACGAGGGCCAGCCGGGATACAATGCCGCCCTTCACGCATCGGCGCGCGCCGAACTGGTGAAGCTCCAAGCGGGTGATGCCGGGAATCTCGCCATCTGGCACGAGATGATCCGCCTGTCCCAGGTGCAGTTTGAGGCCATTTACGGCCGGCTCGGCGTGACCTTCGACCACGCCCTGGGCGAGAGCTTCTACAATCCCCGGCTCCAGGCGGTGGTGGACGAGTTGATGGGACGGGGCATTGCCCGGGAGAGCGACGGGGCGAAATGTGTGTTCAGCGACCGCGGGCTGCCGCCCAAGGAGGATCCGCTGCTCATCCATCGCGACGGCGAATGGCAGGACAACCCGCAGCTCATCCAGAAGCGCGACGGGGGTTTCAACTACGCGGCCACCGACCTGGCCACCCTCGCCTACCGTCTCGAAACCTGGTCCCCGGACGAGATCATTTACGTCACCGACGGACGCCAGCAGCTTCATTTCCAGCAGGTGTTCGCCACCTTCCAACGCTGGCATCCGGAACTTGCCCGGCGCGTGAAGCTCATTCATGTCTGGTTTGGATCCATCCTGGGCGAGGACGGGAAGCCGCTGAAAACCCGGTCCGGTGAGAACGTCAAGCTGGCTGAATTGCTGGACGAAGCCGAGCAACGCGCGCTGCGCCTCGTTTCCGAGAAGAATCCCGAGCTGCCGGAGGCCCAGCGACGCGAGATTGCGCGGAGGGTGGGGATCGGCGCGGTGAAATACGCGGATCTGCTGCCCAATCGCCAGACGGATTACGTGTTCAGTTGGGACAAGATGCTCGCGCTGAACGGCAACACCGCGCCCTACCTGCAATACGCCTACGCGCGAATCCAGAGCATCCTGCGCAAAGCGGAGGACTCGGCCATCGGCGATCGGCCATCGGCGATTGCCTTGGGCACCGTGGAGGAGCGGGCTTTGGGACGCCACCTGTTGAACTTCGGGCTCGTGATCGAATCCCTCGCCACCGAGCAGCGGCCCAACTACCTCTGCAATTATCTCTACGAGTTGTCCTCGCACTTCACGCGCTTCTACGAGAACTGTCCCGTGCTCAAGGCGGAGGCCCCAACTCGCGCCAGTCGATTGGCGCTGTGCAGCTTGGTGGCCTCCGTTCTGCGCCAGGGACTCCATGTCCTGGGCATCGAGGTCCTGGAGCAGATGTAGCTCGAAGGGTCGGAAGCGCGGGAGGGGGTGGTCTTTTCAGCGGCGGAATAACCGGCTGTTCCCGGACCCCACCCTCCAGGACGCACCGGCAATCTCCCTGTCGCCCGCGGATCCCCGGCGCGCGGCAGCCGTTGTCGATCAGGGTGCCTGGCGCTCCCAGAGCAGGCGCCAGACACGAATGGCCTCGGTGACTCCCCACGCCTGGGCGTCGCATCCGCGCTGGGTGTGGGGAACGTCGCCGTCCAGGATCTCGGGAATCTGCCCCAGGCAGCCGGCTTCCATCAACTGGGACAGGCTGGCCAGGTACCCCTGTGCCGCGCGAACCGCCGCGGGTTCAAACTCCCACGCCATCGCCATCGCCTCGCAGAACAGGGGAAAGGTCCAGGTCCAGGCCGTGCCGTTGTGATACGCCGGCTTTCGCCGGGTGTCTTCATCGCCCTCGTAGCGCCTCCAATACGGATGCTTGGGATCGTTCAGCAGCTCCCCGTGGGGGGCGCGGATGGGCAGGGGCACGGCGACCGGCAGCGGCGCCAGGGACCGGAGGGCGCCGGGAATCACCAGATGGCGCCGGGCCGCTTCCACCGTCTTCCTGGCGCGGTCGCCTCCCACCAAACCCAGACCCACCACCGCGAGGCAATTGCTGCGCAGCGCGTCGTCCCGGGTGGCTTGGGCGGCAGGCTTGCCTTGTTCCGCCAGCAACACGTCGGCAAACCACCCGGCTTGATCCGACCAGAACCAGCGGTTCAAGGATTCCTCGGCCTGGCGGGCAAGGTCCGACCAGCGTTTCGCCTCGCCGTCGGTGTTGAGCCGGGCCAATTGCCGCAGCAGGCGGATCCACAGGGCCTGGATCTCCACCGGATAACCTTCGCGCGGCGTGCCGGCCGGGTAATTGGTGTCCATCCAGGTGAAATGACTCGGACTCCAGATGAGGGCGGACGCGGGATCCATGCGGATACGGTTCGGCGTACCCTCGATGAAGTGGGCGGCGATGCTCGTGAGAACCTCGTGGATGGTGCGCCGCTTGGGACCAACCACGGTCTGATAGAACGTCTGGCCCAGCGTCGCCGCCAACTCCTCGCACACCACGCCGAACCAGAGGGGAGCGTCGGAGGTGTCGCGATTGGAGGCGTCACTGCCATGAATGGTGTTCGGCAGCGTGCCGCGCTCTTCAAAGCGCGCAAACACGACGGCCAGATCGCGAACCTCCTCCACGAGTCCGCCGGCCAGCAGGCCGCGCGCGGCAATCAATGAGTCACGCCCCCAATCCAGAAACCACGGATACCCGGCAATGACGGTCCGGCCGTCATCGCGTCGGACCACGAACGCCCTGGCTGCCTGGAGCAACCCTCGTCCAAAGGCGTCCTGACGGCCGAAGACACCGGCGTCGCCGGTTGGATGGGCGGAGGGCGGCGGCCAGCTTCGCTCGGCGTCCGCGGCGGCATCGCTCTCCGCGGAAACCACGAGGGAGGTCTCCGAGCCGGCTCCCAGCGGGATCTCGAACCAGCCCGGACTGAAGGCATCGCCCGAGCCGGTTTGCCCGCGGCTTTGTTCGACGGGATGCGGCAGGTTCTCGCTCCACTCCGGCGCCGGATGATAATTGCCGGCGGTGCATCCGACCGAGAGGTGTCGATCGCGCGCGGGCTTGAACAAGAAGCCGGCGGCGCCTTTCAGCCGGCTGAGGTTGGACTGGAAGTGATGTTCCGCGGCCCCGTTGCGCCTGGTCTCCCAATGGAAATTGCGGTCCTCGATGTCCACCCGCACCGTCAGCCGCACATCCGCCTCCGTGGGCAGGCAGCGCGGGTCGCTTCGGGTGTCGAGCGGGCGGCTGAACCTGAACACGGTGGTGTTGCGCTCCGCCACCATGCGAGCCTCGACGACCACATCGACACAGTGCCCGTCCCCGGCGTGCGCGGCGAAGTGCCAGCGCGCGGGAGGCCCCGGTTCAAACCGCATCAGGTTGCGCGCGTCCAAAGCCGAGAGGAACCCATTGGCGTTCACCCACACCCGGATCCGCTTGGCCAACACGTGTCGATCCACCGGAAAGGCCGGGTGCAGGTTGGCTCCCAGCACGCAGTCGTACTTCGACCGGACGCGTCCGAGATCCACACAAATCCGGGCCATGCCTCCGCGGCCGTTGGTCAGCAACACCAATCCATCCGCCAGCGCCTCGCGCGACGGGTTCAGGGCCGGACTGCCCGAGGCCAGGAACGAGAGCGTGGCTTCGACGGCCCCCGCCCGGGATCCGCGTCGGTGCCACTGAAGCGGTGCGGATCCCTCGCGATCCCGCGGGCTGACGCAGGCGATGTGACGTCCGGCCGCCGCGATCGACTCGAGGTGTATCGACTCAACCGCATCGCCGCCCGCGGGCAGTTCCAGCGTCACCCGGAACGGATGCTCATCCTCGAGCAGCAGCCAGTGCCCGGACGGAACCGGGGTCACACGGGTCGCATCCCGCAGCGTCCAAACCACCACATTGGGGTAGGTCTTTCCGTCATGAACGGATTCGATCTGCCGGGCGATGTCCTCGTGTTGAAGCGGGACTCCCGGGGCTTTCGGGTTGCGGCGCGACAACTGGGAGGTGGTGCACAGCAGAGCGGCGGGATCGTGGTCCACCTGGTCGGCCAGCCATTGCCAGTCCAGCGAGCCGCATTGTTCGGCGGGCACGCCTGTGCAAAGGGCCTGCAGCGCCCAAGCGGCCCGGGCGCGCGCCGCGCGATACGAGTCCCCACTCAAACCGGCTGGCGTCCTGGTGGGGGAGAGGCAGCCGGCGAAGGCGGCATCGAGTTTGAGGTGAATCTCCTCCGCCCCGCCGCTCAGTCGATGGGGCAGACTCTGTCCCAGTAATTCCACCCAGACGTCCAGGGACGCCTCGCTCAGGCGGCTGCGAAGGGTTTCCGGAAGGGAAGCGCGTTTCAGGGTCAGGGTTTGCGTCTGGCGCTCATCCAGGTTCACTAGGACCAGCACGGCGTCTTGCCGGGATTCGGACTCGCGCCACAACACCAGGATGGGCGAGCCGGCGGGGCTGAGCCGTTTCACCGTGGCGCCATCAAAAAAGCACGGATGCTCCGCCAGCAGCCGGGTCAGGCTGGACAACTCCGGCAGGAGGTTGTCGGGATTGCCCCAGGCCAGGCCGCGACTGGAATGGACGTTGACCTTTTCCGGGGCCAGCCACTCCACGCCGCAGGTGAAGCCGAACGCGCCCTGGCTGCTTGACAGCGCGCACAGGCGGTTGCGCAGGAGCGACCAGCGGCGTCCCCGCTTGGCGAGCCGGTCATTGTCATGTGTCTCGCTGTAGTGCACCAGGGTCCCCACCGCCGGGCTGTGGGTGAGGGCGTGATCGAGGTAGCCGCTGACCTGGACTCCATCCTGGTTCTGGAACAGCTCGCTGTAGGCCCACTGCATGCCCCCCTGGGTGAGCAGGGCCCGGGTCGCCTCCCAGGCGCCCCCCAAGCCCTCGAGCAAGAAGACGGCATCCGGGAATTCCTGCTGCACCCGCGCGATGATGTACTGCCACGCCGTCACCGGAACCATGTAACCGGCGTCGCAGCGAAAGCCGTCCACTCCGCGCCGGCACCAGGTGAGCAGCGCCCCGGAAATCTCATCCCACAAGGAAACGTTCTGGTGTCGAAGCTCGACCAGATCTTCCCACGTGTTTCCCCAGGCTCCGGGACTCTTGAAGGTGCCATCGGTGTTGCGCAGAAACCATTCCGGATGCGCCTCGTGGTACACCGATCCCCAGCCGGTGTGGTTGATGACGATGTCGAGGAAGACCCGCGCGCCCAGGTCATGCGTCGCAGCCGTCAGTTCGCGGAACTGGTCCACCCCGGTCGTCCGGCGGTCGAACTCGACCAGGGCCGGATCAATCCCGGCGAGATCCAGCGCGGCGTAGGGGCTGCCAAACCGTCCAAAGCGGGCGTAGGTGGTCGGGACGCGGTTGACGGGCAACAGATGGACGATACGGCAGCCGAGGGTGTTCACCATGTGCGGCAGCTCCCGCAGGAGATCGCGCAGCGTGCCGGAGGGCGGGATGACGGTGTAACCGCTCTGGTCCAGTTGCCGGATCGCGTCCTCCAACCCGGGCTCGCCGGTGTCGAGCTTGTGCCTGGTCGCGCCGAACATCCGGACGAAGGCGCAGTAGATGGTATTGCCAGAGCGGGTGTAATCCGGATGAACGCTCAGCCCAAAGTTGGGCCCCTCAGGCCAATGCTGCCAGCCGTGGCCATCCACCCGATAAGCCTTGGCCTGAAAAAACCCCGTTTCCGCCAGGGCGAGTTCGACATGCCACCCGTGCTCGCCCGGGAGCATGGGAATGTCATGCATGGAGGCCCCGGCCGGAGAGGCCCCCTCGCTGTGGGCCTTGATGATTTCCTGGCGCAGGACCTTCGCCCGCCCGAGGTTGGTGCGCAGGAACGCGCGGTCGTTCGGCGCCGGGGCTCCGCCCTCGGCGTCGCGCAGCTCGAATCGAATCCGATCCCCGACAAACCTCACCAGGTTCGCGCCCGGCGCGGGAATCATCCTGATCACCTTCTTTTCCATAGTTTCAGCAGTCCACGTGCGGCGGGTATAGTTGGTCAGAGCGTCAATAAACGCAAACCGGCAGCTTAGGAATGAGACACTTTCCCGCCGGACCTCGCCGGAATCGATCAGTGGCGTGGCTTCTACGGATGCTGGCCAGCGGATTGCTAAGGCTGAACAGTGCCTGACCGCTGCCGTCGACTGGGCGGTCCCGGGCGAAACAGACTTGGCATAACCATGGCAGACACTCTGACTCAAGACGAACAGGCCCAGATCCAGCAGACGATTGAGATGTTCGAGGTCATCACTCAGTCGCAGCCCCTGGATTACCAGTCCCTCGAGATTCTGCGCGAGGCCTACTCGCAGGTGGGCCGTCAGGACGACGTCCTGGCCACCTCCAAGCGCATCGCGGAAGCCTATGTCCATCTGGGCCAGGTTTCCTCGGCGATCCTCGAGTACGAAACGCTTTTGCAGCAGAGCCCGGACGACGCGGAAGTCCAGGCCACGCTCACCAACTTGGTGGACCAAAGCGGCTCCCTCGGCGGCAGCCAGCCCGAGGAATCCGGTCACACGGCGATGCTGCGCCGGAAAGGCATCACCGTCTCGCCCGAGAGCGTGGATGACGGGCGCAAGTCGATGTTCAAGGTGTTCGTGGAGAGTAAGATCATCACCAAGGACGACTTCGAAGCGTACTGGAAAACCCCGGATCTCACGCAGGAACCGGAGGATGTCATCGAACCTTTCATTCAGCGCCTCGCCGACAAGGCGATCCTGCCGGTGGACCGATCGTTGAAGCTGCTTTCGGACAAGACGCGCATGGCCTATCTGCCCATCGAGCGTTACGACACGGATATCGATCTGGCCCGCAGTTTTCCGGCGGAGGTCTGCCGCCGCTGGTGCGTGCTGCCGTTTGACCGGATGAGCAAGTCGGTTCTGGTGGTCACGGCGAACCCGTTCTCCCAGCAGGCGGCCCGAGAGGTGGCCGCCTACACCGGGAACCGCCTGGTCTGGTTCCTGGCCCACCCCGTCGAGATCACCAAGCATCTGCGCAAAGCCTTCCGTTAATCCCATGCCTCCCGTCAAAACATTTGGTGAACGGATCGCTGACGCCCTCCTCGAGGACGGGCTGCTCAGCACAAACCAGTTCGCGGAACTCCAACAACAGCAGAAGGCCAGCGGGGTGCGGCTGCTCAAGCTCCTGGTCGAGAAGTCCTACGTCAGCGAATACGACCTGTCCGTGTCCATGGGACGGGTGCTGAGCGTTCCCCCGGTCAATCTGGCCCGCATCTCCATTCCCCTGGAGGTGGCCGATCTGCTGCCGCGCGAAGTCGCCGTCAATCACAAGGTGATCCCGGTCTCCCGCCTCGAGAACAAAATCTATCTCGCCATGGCCGATCCGCTGAACGTCCTGGCCTTGGACGACGTTCGCAGGATCACCCGGCACGAAGTCGCCCCGTTGATTGCTTCCGAGAAGTCCATCCTGGACAAGCTCAACAGCCTGGACGCCGCCCGCAGCGGCAGCCTCGAGGACATCATCAATGACGCCAAGGAGCGCGGGGACGGCACCGACTCGGAGGACGTCCAACTGGCCAAGGAAAGCCTGGAGGAAGTGAACCTGGATCAACTGGCGGCTTCGACCGAGGAGGCCCCGGTGATCAAGCTGGCCAACCTCATCCTGGTGCAGGCGATCAAGGACCGCGCCAGCGACATTCACCTGGAGCCCTTCGAGAAATCCATGCGTTTGCGCTACCGGCTCGATGGCGTGTTGGTGGACGCCACCCCGCCCCCGAAATCGATGCAACTGGCCCTGGCCTCCCGCCTCAAGATCATGAGCAGCCTGGACATCGCGGAACGCCGTCTGCCCCAGGACGGACGCATGCGGGTCAAGGTCGGCGGTAAGGACTACGACATCCGTGTGTCGGTGCTGCCCACCGTCCATGGCGAGAAGGTCGTGATGCGCGTGCTCGACAAGGGCAACCTCTCCGCCAGCCTGGACAAGCTCGGTCTGGATCCGGACACTTTCCAGCAGGTGCGAGCGGCGGTGGATGCGCCGCATGGGCTCATTCTCGTGACGGGCCCGACGGGCTCCGGCAAGACCACCACGCTCTATTCGGCGTTGAACGAGCTCAACAACCCGATCTACAACATCGTGACCGTTGAGGATCCGGTCGAGTTCCAGGTCCCCGGCATCAACCAGGTTCCCACCAAGAAGGAAATCGGTCTCACCTTCGCCAATGCCCTGCGCTCCATCCTGCGTCAGGATCCGGATATCGTGATGATCGGTGAGATTCGGGATACCGAGACCGCGGAAATCGCCGTCGAGGCCGCCCTCACCGGCCACCAGGTGCTGAGCACCATGCACTGTAACGACGCCCCGGGAGCCATCACGCGCCTGGACGACATGGGCATCGCCCCCTTCCTGATCTCCTCCTCCGTGATCCTGGCTTGTGCCCAGCGGCTGATGCGCCGCATCTGTTCTCACTGCAAGGAGCCCGTGACCTACCCGGCCAAGATGTATCAGGACCTCAACATCGACCCGAGCATCTTCGACGGTGTGACCCTGTATCGTGGACGCGGCTGCGATCGCTGCAAGAACTCCGGTTATGCCGGGCGTTTGGCCATCATCGAGGCGATGACCGTGACGGATGAAATCCGCAAGCTGATCATCTCCAGATCCAGCGCCCGGGACATGGGCAAGGTGGCTTTGGGCCAGGGAATGCGAACCCTCCGCATGGTCGCCTTGGACCGGGTGCGCGAGGGATTGTCCACGCTCGAACAGGTGCTCGTGCTCACTTCAGCCGCCTGAAGCCGCAGGAAGCCGTGGCCGCCGGCCCCTCCGTCAGAACTGCCTGCGAGGGGGTTCGTAGAAAGGTTTGCTCAACGAACTCCCAGACTCTGGAGTGGAACGAAAGGCGGCCTCCACCTCGAGCGCATCAAACACCGAGGGCCGCGGGGGAGCAACCGGAGCCGTCGGCGCAAACAAACTCTGGTCCACCGAACGCAGGGGTTGCAGGGAGCCGGTCCGCAACCGGCTCGCGCCCGTCTCCAGGCCCGGCGCCTGCGGGGTGATCGCCGCGCCACTCGAACCGTACCGCTTGGACCAGGCCTCGCTGGTCGCGCCAACCCCGGCGCCGCCACTGGGGACTGATTGAGCCCCAAGACCCAACAGGGTGCGGTAGGCGTCCACGCTGGCGCCCGATTCCCGGCGGGCGGGGCGCCCAAGCTCATAAACCTCCCCGCGATCCTTGCTCGCCCCCCCCAAGTCCCGCGGCTCAACGAAAGCGTCCCGCGGGCTGTCAC
This sequence comes from Verrucomicrobiota bacterium, assembly GCA_025457615.1. GTDB lineage: Bacteria > Verrucomicrobiota > Verrucomicrobiia > Limisphaerales > DSYF01 > JALOTU01. The sequence continues at coordinate 16,540 of JALOTZ010000027.1, read as the reverse complement.
GACTCGTCCACCACCCGGGGCGCGAGCCTGTGGCCGTGGGCGGGCTCGAGTCGAACTTGGGCTTCTCCCTGGCGTCGGGGCCCGTCGGCGGATTGCGCCCCATGGCCTCGGGCCGCGCGGTCAGCGGCATCTCCCAGAAGGTCTCACTGGTCATCTCGTTCACCAGCCAATCCTCCCGTCTCAACGAGTCCAGCAGGTCGTCCTGGCTCGAACGGGCATCTTCCATCGGCACCGACTCGGACGGCAGCTCCGATCGGCTCCTCTTGCGGTCGGGACCTTCGGGTTCGAGGGATTTCTTGCTCAATCCCCAGTTTTCCTCATCGGTCAGCAGACCGGCGGGTTTCGCTGGCTTGGGTTGAACGGGCGCCCGGCGGACCGGGTTGGGCGCCGGCACGCCACTCATGGAGTCGTCGAAATCCAGGAAATGGAAGGCCTTGGAGAGGCGATCTTCCAACTCGGTCAACCGGCGTCGCTCGGCCCCCACGCTTCGAACGCTATTGGTCTGGCTGCGCGGATCCCGCGGCTCAGAGAATTCAATCGGCCGGGATCCGTCACTCTGGCCCTGGGCCGGGAAGCCGGCGCCCAGCCACAGCAGCACGGCCACCAGCGCCAGCCCGGCCTGGCAGCCTGAAGCGGAAAGTGATTGGGGCATCCTGGATCCCATGACCAGCGCACATTACCAAACGCTTCGGCTCGGGTCAAAGGCTGTTCCTCGCGCCGCCACCATGCTCAGTGCGCAAGCACAACGACCAGCCCAATATCCAGAATCCGTTGGACCCACGGTCCGTTGTCGGGGGGCGCGGCTCCGTGAGCCGCAGCGGGGGCGCAAGTGCGGGTGGGCTGCGAGTTGGTCGTGGGCGAGTGGAGGAGCGAGGCTGCTGCGGGTCGTGGACCCACGGTCCGGGCCAATCTTCGCAGGGCGTGACGAAGTTGCGAGAAACAACGCAAAGGAGCACAAGAGCGAGTAGATGAATGCGTCGGACGCACCCCTACAGGCTTCGCCGCACTGGTGAGGAAGTTCCAGGAACAAGACCGAGCGGATGACTCGTGCTCTTGCGCCTTTTGCCTCTTGGTGGCTGCTGAACTGCGGTTCTTGGGCTCAACCGTGGCCGCCGAAGTGAGTCGGCGCCATTGTTCCAAACTGGACGCCGCCTTCAGCCATCCAGCCGCCCTTCCGCTCTCGGGGAGAAGAATGGCGTGGACTCACCTGTCTGCGTGCCACGCACAGGCAGGCGTCCACGGCTACGAGGTTCAGGGGGGAATACCTCCAGGCATTGACGCGAGTCGGGCCGTTCATCCAAAAAACGGCACTTGATAAACCACGAAGATCACAAAGGTCACAAAAAAAAGGGCTTGGGCGATGTCAACACCTCCTCCAACGGATGAATGAGTCTGCCGCCGTAAGCGATTGTCTTTCTCTGTGTTCTTTGTGTTCTCTGTGGTTGAACTGCGGTTTCGAGGTTCAAGGATCAGCCGGTTGCTGCTGCGGGGCAGTTCCCGCTTTGCCGAAACAAAAACCCCTTCCGGTTGCCCGGAAGGGGTTTGAAAGGAGTCAGACGACTCTTAGAACACGTAGATCACGTTCAACATGAGCGAGTAGGCGTTGCTCAGGTCATCAGCACCAGGCTGGTTTGAGTCTCCGAACCCGTTAACATCCCTGTAGTTGCGGTTATCCCAGCGGGCTTCCAGACGGGTGATGACGTTCTGCCACAGGTCATACTGGGCAGTCAGAGTTCCTTCGAACCACTCTTCCTTGGCATTGTCGGTAGGATCCGAGTCAAACCCGCTGTTGCCGCGAGCGTACTCACCACGAGCGTGAAGGCTCAACTTCTCCGTGGCCTGGAAGGAGGCATAAAGACCGCCCACCCAAGTGGAGCCGGTCCCGACGCCGCCGGTTGAAGTCTCCTGATAGTCGAGGTAATCGAACGCAGCCCCAACGCTCAACCCTTCAACACCCGTCGCCAAGGTCAAGCCGGAATACCAACTGGTCTGGTTTCCGCCGGCACCCCAGATGTCGCTTCGGCCATAGAGCACGCCGCCGTAGAGCGTCGAGCCAGCCAACGCGCCCATGTCTTCGGGAGCAGTAACCGCCACCGCAGCCATGTAGGTCAGGTTCCACTGATCCTTGGTGGAGTTGGCCCCACCGCTGTAAGCAGCACGGTTGTTGATGCCGGCGTCCATGGTATCCGCAACGCCAGCAGTCACAGAGACGACGTCGCTGACCACGTACTTCGCAAGCAATCCAGTGTGCTGGGTCGGTTCAATCGACCAAGCGATCGAGCGGGTATAGTTCGGATTGGCATTTGCGTTGAAGGATTCGTAGCCGATGATGGTGTCGAACACGCCCATCTTCCACTCCAGGCCGTTGCCGACCGGAGTGCGCAAGTTCACATAGGCCTGCTTCAAGCCCACGTCTTGATCCGAGTCGCCCACCACGGAGGGATTCCAGCCGACTGCGTCAGGGCCAAACAAAAGCTCTGCCTTGTAACCCGCGGCCCATTCAGACTCATCCAGCGGCTTCTCGAGGGTCAGGTTGACCACATCGAGGTTGAACCCGTTGGCTTTGCCGGAACCCAGTATGTCCGCGCGGTCCACGCCGCCGTTGGCGGTGTTCAGGTTGTAGCTGAACGAGGTATTGACGTAGCCACTGATGGTGGTCCCGCTCGTCATGGCGTTGACCACGTTCATTTCTGTCGCTGCTTCTTCAGCCTGGACGGCGCTCGAGAGACTGATCGCTCCCACGGCAGCCAGACCGACTGTCCATTTATTTAGCTTCATCTTCTTGTTCCTCCGATTTGTTTGGTTTTTCTGTGTTCTTCTTACAGAACGACACGGAACAAACACAGTTTGCTCCGCCGCCGGAATGGCGTTTCTGGCCGGATTCTCTGTAAACGCCTTTCAAATGCAACAAGTTTTTTTTGCCCCGGCCCCTTTGAACGTGTGATTTTCCTGACGACCGTTGATAATCAACGATTTACGAATCGGCTTGCGAGGACTTTTCAGCCTTTTGACATCGCCAAGATCAGTCAGATTCCCAAGAAAAGGCCAATAATCGAAGGCCGTTTTGATCCGGCTTCGGTGGCCCAGTCCCCGCAGAGGCTGGGCGGGACACGACCCGCCGGGTGTTGGCCGGAATCTCCGGGAATCTCGAGGGTGGGGCAGGTGGCCTCCGTGGTTTCATGGAACGCCCCCTGCTAAAACCGACCCGGCAAACAGACGTACCCAAGTGCCTGATTTGGAATCAGGCCGGATTGAGAACCGCAAGAAAGACCAGTCAACTATGCCATCCTTTGCGTATGTAGCACGAGATACGGCCTCCGGCCGGGAGATTCGCAGCGTGGTCGAAGCCGGAAACGAGCAGGCCGCGGTGGCCGCCTTGTTGAAGCGCAACCTCCTGGTTGTCTCAATTCAGGAAAAGCTTTCCAAGAAGGGGAAAACCGCCGGAGGCAAGGTGTCGCTCCAGGACTTGGTCGTGTTCACCCGCCAATTGGCCACCATGATTGACGCCGGTCTGGCCATGGTCCAGTCCCTCCAGGCCCTCGCCGAGCAGTCGCCCAATAAAGTCATGAAGGATGTCATCCGGGACGTCTGTTCCCGGGTCGAGTCGGGCGACAGCTTTTCCGAGGCGCTACAGAAGCATCCGAAGGCGTTCTCCAAGCTGTATGTGGCCATGGTCTGCGCGGGTGAGAAGGGCGGTTTGCTGGCCGAGATTCTGGCCCGCCTGGCCACCTACCTCGAAAACACCGCCAAACTGCGCCGGAAGGTGAAGTCGGCGATGATGTATCCCACCGTGGTGACCGTGGTGGCGATTCTGATCACGTTGTTCCTGATGGTGAAGGTGATCCCGGTGTTCGGGGAGATCTACTCGGGCTTCGGAGCCAAGCTGCCGGGCCCGACGCAATTCATGATCGGCATCAGTGAATTCGTGAAGAGCTACATCCTCCTGATCCTGGTGGCCGGAGGCGCGGGCGTTTACGGGTGGCTGCATTTCATCAAGACCAAGAAAGGCCGGGCCTTCTGGGACGCCTATCGGATCCGCATGCCCGTTTTCGGGGGCATTGCCCACAAGATCTGCCTGGCGCGGTTCACCCGCACGCTGGCGTCCCTGGTGCGCAGCGGGGTGCCGATTCTCGAGGTGTTGAACATCGTTTCCCAAACGGTGGGCAACGTGGTGATGGAGAAGGCCGTGCGCGTGTCGTCTTCCGACATCGAGCGTGGCGAGAGCCTGGCCAACGCGCTTTCGAAGCACCCGGTGTTTCCCAACATGATCATCCGCATGATCACCGCCGGCGAGCAGACGGGCAAGGTGGACGACATGCTCGAGCGCATCTCGGACTTTCTGGACGAGGAGATTGAAACCACGCTGGCGGGCTTGACGTCCATGATCGAGCCCATCCTGATCGTGTTCCTGGGCGTGGTGATTGGGAGCATGGTGGTTTGCATGTTCCTGCCGATCTTCAAGCTCAGCGAGATCGTCAAGTAACCGGGTGGATTCCCCACTTGCTCTGGGTGGGGACCCTCCCTAGCTTGGGGCATGGCCAAGGTTGTTCTGGTTGACGATGAGCTGACGATGGTGCAGATGATCGGGGATCTTCTGCGCAAGGAAGGGCACGAGGTCATCCCCTTCTCCAACCTCGAGTCCGCCCTGGACGGCATCGCCGAGCACTCCCCGGATCTGGTCATCACGGACCTCTATCTCGACAAGTCCGGCGCCAAGGGGCTGGACGTCCTGCGCAAGGCGCGCAGCCTTTCCCCGCCTCCGGTGGTGATTGTGGTGACCGGGTTTGGCACGCTGGACACCGCCATCGAGGCCATGCGGTCCGGGGCGTTCGATTACCTGGAGAAACCGTTCAAGGTGGAGGATTTCCGCTTCACCATCCGCCGGGCGTTGTCGTTCGGGGAAGCGGTCAGCGAAACGACGTTTCTGCGGCGTGAGCTGAAGAAGAAATACCAGTTCACCCGGATCATCGGCACCGCCGAGAAGATGCAGGCCGTGTTCAGGATGTTGGAACGGGTGGCGGACACGGAGAGCACGATTCTCATTCTGGGGGAAAGCGGCACCGGCAAGGAACTGGTGGCCAAGGCGCTCCACCAGAACAGCCGGCGCCAGCACGCCCCGTTCATCCCCATCAACTGCAGCGCGCTGCCCGAGGCGCTCCTGGAATCGGAACTGTTCGGCCATTGCCGCGGCGCGTTCACCGGGGCGATCGCGGACAAGAAGGGTCTGTTCCAGGAGGCGGATGGCGGGACGATTTTCCTCGATGAGGTGGGGGCGATGCCGCCGCTGCTGCAAAGCCGGCTCCTGCGCGTGCTCCAGGAACGCGAGATTCGTCGCGTGGGCGAAAACACACCCATTCGCGTCAACGTCCGCGTGGTGGCCGCCACCAACGAACCCCTCGAGAACCGCATCCGGGACGGCGGCTTCCGGGAGGACCTCTATTACCGGCTCAACGTCATTCCCCTGCACCTGCCCAGCCTCCGGGAACGGCGCGAGGATATCCCCCTGCTGGTCGCGCATTTCCTGCGGTCCAAGCCCCTCGGCCGCACCGGCAAGCCGCGCCGCGTCAGCCGTCAGGTGATGGATGTGCTCAACACTTACGACTGGCCCGGCAACGTGCGGGAGCTCGAAAACGCCGTCGAACGCTCCGCCACCCTCTGCGAAGGCAATGTCATCCGCCTGCGGGATTTGCCCCCGGCCATTCTCAAGGCGGCGGGCAAGGACCCCGCGGCTTTGGACGACTCCGCGGAAGCCGAACTGCCCACAGCCACCGAGTCCGGACCGGTGGGGGCCCCCGGGGCGGATATTGCGGAGGCCCCGCGCGGTGGCGGCGTGTTGCCGGAGACGGTGGACGACGTCAAACCGCTGCGCATCTTCTCGCGTGAGCAGGAGACCGCCTATATGAACCGGGTAATCGAGCTGGCGGGCGGAGACAAGGAACAGGCGGCGATCCTTCTGGGAGTCAGCCTGGCCACCTTGTATCGCAAGCTGACCGAGGACGAGAAGGCCCAGTAGGACAGCCCCTTGGACGGGCTCAGTTACGGACTGGGGGGTGCGGAAAATCTTTGACAGGAGCCGTGGGGCTTCGCGCAATGGGAGGCATGACGTCTCTGCGAAGTGCGGTGGCCTCGCTGCTGCGATTGGTGGCGGTGGGACTGCTGCTGCTTGGCGTGGTCCTGCTGGTCCTGGCCTATGCGGGGAGTCGCCAGGGGGAAGGCGGCTTCGGGCAATGGCTGGTCGGTGGGGGGAGCTTCCTGGTCGGGTTGATGCTTCTGGTTTTCAGCTCCCGTCTGGCGCGCGCGCTCACCCGGGATTACGAGTGAGAACGATTCGAGGTTCATGCACGGTTACCTGTTATTCCTGCTCCACGCGCATCTGCCGTTCGTCCGGCATCCCGAGCACGAACGTTTCCTGGAGGAGAGCTGGCTCTACGAGGCCATGGTCGAAACCTACCTTCCGCTCCTGCAGGTGCTGCAGGGCTGGCAGCGCGATCAGTTGCCGGCCTCGATCACCCTCACCCTCAGCCCCACGCTCTGCGGCATGTTGCAGGATCCCCTGCTGCAGGATCGGTTCAGCCGCCGCCTCGACAGCCTGATTGCGCTGGCCGGGTCCGAGATCCGCCGCACGATGCTCGAGCCCGCCGTGCAGGCTCTGGCGGCGGATCATCACGAGCGCTTTCGGAAGCTCCGGCAGCTCTGGACCGACAGCTCACGCGATCTGGTGCGCGCGTTCGGCCAGCTCCAGGAAGTGGGGCGGTTGGAGATTGTCACCTGCGCGGCCACCCACGCCCTCCTGCCGTTGCTGGCGTCGCACGAGCCGTCGCTGCGGGCGCAGATCCTCACCGCCAGCCACGATTACCGCCGCTGCTTCGGGCGCGATCCGCGCGGGATCTGGCTGCCGGAATGTGCCTACGTCGAAGCCGTGGAACCGATCCTGAAAGAGGCGGGGTTGCGATGGTTTGCGTTGGAAAGCCACGGGCTCTTGCATGCCACCCCGCAGCCGCGACTCGGCATCTACGCCCCGGTCCTCACGCCCCGGGGTCTGGCGGCGTTCGGTCGCGACCCACACTCCGCCCGCCAGGTGTGGAGCCGGACCGAGGGGTACCCCGGCGATCCGCGCTACCGGGATTTCTACCGCGACATCGGTTACGACCTGGAGTTCGATTACCTGCAGCCGCATCTGCCCTCGCCGCATCATCGCGGGTTCACCGGGCTCAAGTATCACCGCATCACGGGTCCCACCGAGCGCAAGGAACTCTATGAACGCGGCGCGGCGCTGGCGGCGGCGGCCGCGCATGCGCAACATTTTCTCGAGTCGCGCCGGCGCCAGGTGCGCGAGCTCGGGCCGGTGCTGGGCCGTCCGCCGTGCTTGCTGATGCCCTACGACGCCGAGCTGTTCGGGCATTGGTGGCATGAAGGCTTGGAGTTTCTGGACCTGTTGGTCCGGGAGGCGAGCCGCCATCCCGGGGAGTTGCGGCTCATGACACCCGACGATTATCTCCGGGCGCATCCCACGCACCAGGTGGCCGCCCCGGCGGCTTCGAGTTGGGGTGAACACGGCTATTTCGAGGTGTGGCTGAACGAGACCAACGACTGGATCCTGCCGCATCTGGAGGCCGCGCAGCAGCGCATGACCGCGCTGGCCTGGCGGTTCGAGGCGCCGGATGGATTGGAGCGGCGCGCTTTGAATCAGGCGGCGCGCGAACTGATGCTGGCCCAGGCCAGTGATTGGCCTTTCATCCTGCGGGCGGCGACCAGTCCGGACTACGCGCGCCGGCGGGTGACGGAGCATCTGTTGCGGTTCAACCGGCTGCATGAGCAGCTCATGGCGGGCCACGTGGAAGCAGGCGAACTGGCCGGCTGGGAGCAACAGGACAATCTGTTCCCTGACGTGCATTACCGTCTGTTTCGATAGCTCCAGAGGGCGGGCGCCTTCCAGGACGCTGGTGCGTGGTGCGATGACGCCTGGGTTTGGGAAGCGTCCTCGGCTGTGGTGGCCCTGCACCGCTTGGATTCTCTGAAGCGACGCCCTCGTTTCCCCTCAACCGCCGCGAAAACGGCTCGCCAAGAGCCCTGCCAGCAGTTGGAATCTTCGTCGTGCCGGTGGTGACCGCCCAACTTGATCTGAGGTTTGAGACCGACGCACCCGCGGAGACGGCGCAGACGTCACTGTTGGAGCAACAGTTGCGCGCGTTCTGCGAGTTCGGCACCGGCACGCGGGTGATCGAGACGCGGAGCGCCTCGTTTTCGCGGGAGGACCTGGTGGTGCCCGCGTATGTGAACGAATTCTGGACCGCCCGGCAACGCCAGGCTTCCAGTCTGCACGAGGTGTCCTATCGGGCCTGTTTCAAGCCGCAGCTCCCGCGTTTCTTCATCGAACGGCTGACGGCGCCGGGCGACCGCGTCTATGACCCCTTCATGGGCCGCGGGACCACCGTCCTCGAAGCCGCGCTTCTGGGACGGGTGCCCTGCGGGTGCGACATCAATCCCCTCAGCCGTTTCCTGGTCCAGCCGCGGCTCCACCCGCCCGCGCTCGAGGCCATTGCGCATCGGTTGGGCGGGATTCCACTGGACGGCGACCATCCACACCCCGAAGACCTGCTGGTGTTCTATCATCCGCACACCCTGCAGCAGCTTTGTTCGCTGCGCGCGTATCTGCTCGGGCGCCAGGCTGCGGGTTCGCTGGATGCTGTGGATGAATGGATCTGGATGGTGGCGTTGAACCGGCTGACCGGACATTCCAACGGGTTCTTCTCCGTTTACACCCTGCCGCCCAACCAGGCCACCAGCGCCCGCGCCCAGCGCAAGATCAACGAGAAGCGCAACCAGACTCCCCCGCCCCGGGACGTTGCCCGGTTGATCCTGAAGAAGTCGAAGCAGCTCCTGTCGGATTGCGATTCCCGCACGCGGATGCGGCTGGCGGGCATCGGGCCGCAAGCCCGGCTGCTCACCCAGGCGGCCTCGGCCACGCCGGACATGGCCGACGACTCGGTGGCGTTGGTGGTGACCTCCCCGCCGTTTCTGGACGTCGTGGATTATGCCGCCGACAACTGGTTGCGGTGCTGGTTCATCGGCGTCGATCCGGCGGGGGTGCCAATCTCCATTCACAAGGATTTGGGGCAATGGCAGGACAACATGACCCGGGTGTTCCGCGAGTTGAAGCGGGTGTTGCGTCCGGGCGGGCATGTGGCATTTGAAGTGGGCGAGGTGCGAGGCGGCTTGCTGAAGCTCGAGGAGGCGGTGCTGCCGTGTGGCGTCGAGGCCGGACTCGAGCCCCGGCTGGTGCTGATCAACGACCAGGAGTTCACCAAGACCGCCAATTGTTGGGGCGTGGACAACAACGCCAAGGGCACGAACACCAACCGCATCGTGCTGTTCCGCAAGCCCGGCGCGTGAGGCCCGGCGCGCGGGCGTTCCGCGCATCCGGACCGGTGCCGGGCCAACCAGCCGGGTCAGGTCTGTTCCCCGGCGGCCCGTTTGGCGGCACTGATGAAGGCCCGCACTTTGGCTGGATCCTTTCGTCCCGGCGCGGCTTCGACCCCGCCCGACACATCCACTCCGTAGGGACGCACCGTGCGCACGGCTTCGGCCACGTTGTCGGGGGTGAGTCCGCCGGCGAGGAACACCGGTTTGCCCAGTTGCGTGGCCCGGGCTGCGAGCGCCCAATCGAAGGTCCGCCCGGTTCCGCCATATTGTCCCGGAACATGCGCATCCAGGAGCCACGCGTCGGCCGGATAATGGCGGAGCACGTCCAGGGTTTCGGCGCTTTGGATGCGAAACGCCTTCATCGTGAGCAGCCCGAACTGGCGGCAGAAGTCGGGCGATTCGTCCCCATGAAACTGCAGCATTTGCAGACCGCAGGCGCTGATGGCTTCCAACACCCGCCCGGGATCGGGGTTCACGAAAAGCCCCACGCGCACGACGGTGGGGGGAATCGTCCGGGCGATCGCCGCCGCGGACTCGACCGTGACGGCTCTGGCGCTTGGTTCGTAGAAGACCAGGCCGATCAGGTCCGCCCCGGCTTGGACGGCGGTCTGCGCATCGACCGCGCTGGTGATCCCGCAAATCTTGACCTGGAGGCTCATGCCATGAACGGCGGCAGGCTCGCACAGGTGAGCGGGGTGGACAATGGTGGTGTTTGGGGATGATTGCTGTGGGAGTGGGGAACGGTTAGGGTGGACGCATGCCGGCCCGGGCCAGCGCGCGGACTCCGCCGTTGTGGCTCCTGCTTCAGGTCAATCTGAAGCAGGGGTGGCGCCGCGTCCTGTCGATGAAGGAGCAGTCCCGCTTGATGGTGGGGGTGATCAGCGCGTTTGTGATCGGTTACCTGGTGCTGGCCTTCCTCCTGTTCCAGCGGGGGCTGGAGTTTGTGTCGGGATTTCCCGGTCTGGGGATGATGTTGACCGAGCGGCTGCTCTATCTGTTGTTCGCCTTCCTGTTTGGACTCCTGTTGCTCAGCAGCCTGATCATTTGTTACGGCAATTTCTTCCGGAACCGCGAGACGCTGTTTCTGCTGACGCTGCCCGTGCCGAACGAGGTGGTGTTTCAATGGAAGTTCATCGAATCCGCGGTGCTCGCCTCCTGGGCCTTTGTGTTCCTGGCGGCGCCGCTGCTGGCCGCCTACGGGATGGCCCGCGGTGTGGCGTGGCACTTCTACGGGGTGACGGGGGTTTTGACGGCCCTGTTGATTGTGCTGCCCGGGGTGGTGGGGGCGTGGGGCGCCTTGCACCTCGCCCGTTACCTGGATCGGCGCAGCTTCCAGGTCAGCTTGATCACCGGCGCCCTGGGCCTGCTGCTGCTGGTGGCCTTCGTGTGGCAGTCGCCGGTGGCCACGGACCAGATGCTCGAGTCCCGCATGCTGGTGGTCCTGGACCAGTTGTTGGGCCGGACGCGGTTTGCGATGTTTCCGTTCCTGCCGAGCTACCAGCTGACCACCGCGATTCTGCATTGGTCGGAAGGGCTGTTCCGTCCGGCGGTGTTTTACATGCTGACCCTGTTGAGCAGCACCTTGTTCTTTGGCACGCTGGCGCTCACGCGGTTTGGGCGGTTGTTCGTCGCGAGCATCTCCGTGGCGCAGTCACGTCAGGGGGCCCGGGTCGGTTGGGGCTGGCTGAAGCCGTGGTGTGGATCCGCCCCCTCGCCGGGGGGGCCCTCCTGGTTGGAGCGCCTGGTTGAACGAGTCCCTGGGCTTTCGCCGGAGACGGCGGCGCTCCTGTACAAGGACATTGTGCTTTTCTGGCGGGACACGACGCAATGGGGGCAGACGGTGGTGTTGTTCGGGTTGTTGGGCGCCTACATCCTGAACCTGCGCCACTTCACCCACCAATTGAACAGCCCATTCTGGATCAACCTCATTGCCTACCTCAACCTGGGCACCTGCTCGCTGACCCTGGCGACGCTGACCACGCGCTTCGTCTTCCCGCAGTTTTCGCTCGAGGCGCAGCGCCTGTGGATCATCGGCCTGGCTCCGATGGGGCTCGACCATGTGGTCCGGGTCAAATACTGGCTGGCCAGCGCCACGTCCCTGGCCATCACGCTCACCCTGACGACGATTTCCTGTGTCCTGCTCAAGATGGGCTGGGATCGGATCGCGTTCTTCGACGTGGTCATCATGCTGATGACGCTGTCCCTGAACGGTCTGGCCATCGGGCTGGGTGTGATCTATCCGAATTTGAAGGATCCGAATGCCAGCCGCATTGTCAGCGGGTTCGGCGGAACCCTGTGCCTGGTGGTGAGCTTTGTTTACATCCTGATGTCCGTGCTGCTGATGGTGGTGGCTTCCGGCGGATTCCATGTCAATACCGCCGTGGCCTTCGCGGCCCTGCTGCTTTTCGGTGCGCTCTCAGTGCTCACCGGGATGCTGCCGCTGCGCATTGCCCGCGGGCTGCTCCACCGGCTGGAGCTGGCGGGTGGGTGAGGGCCCGTCGTGATCTTCCGGTCTTGATCCGGTGGCCCTGATCCCGGCGGAGCCGGTGGTCAGGAGCAAGAGGAGGAAAGCGCACTATGCGGCTGCGAAGTCGAGCAGCGCCCGAAACAGCCGGACGGGGTCCTCCAGGTGGAGCGGTTGACCGCGCTCGAACACCAGGCCGAATCCCGGGCCATAGGCGGGTCCATTGGCCACACACGCGTTGGTCCGGCACTGTTGAATCTGTGCGGTGGCCGCCGCCAGCGCGCCGGTTGGGTCCCCTTCCACTTCATACTTCCATCCCACCAGCCGGGCCTGCGGATAGAGCCCGCGCAATTCGCCGATGAGCTTCGGGGTGGGCACCAGTTCAGCCAGCAGATGTCCCTCGCGTGTGGAAATCTTGCCGCCCTCGATGGGCACCCGGCCGCCCCGCCCGTCCTCGCGCCAGACCCGGCCGAAGGCGAAATCGCACACGGCCGCCGCGTGGAACACCGCATCCACCCCCTGACGGCTCACCGCCAGCAGGGCTTCGCGCAGGCTCGTGGTGGTGGTGAACGGGACGACCGCCATGCCCTCCAGCGTCCGCTGATGCACCGCCTGGCGACTGAGCAGCAGCGTCACTTGGTGGCCGCACTCGGTGAAGAAGGCCGCCAGCTCCATCCCCAGCCGACCGGTGGAGAAGTTCGTCAGGCGCCGAACCTGATCCAGCGGTTCAATCGTCGGGCCGGCTGTGACGACACAGTGCATCAGGCGACGGTCACGGTTGAAGTTCGGACGCCAGGATGCGGCTGAGTTCGCCCAGCGCTTCGCTCATGGCCGCAGCCGCACCGCCGGGGTCGGCATCGGGCGCGGGCCCGCGCTTTCGGATGACTGCCTGGCCCGCGGCCGTCCGGGCTCCCTGGATCCTCCACTGCGCTTCGAGCACCACCTGACCCTGGGCATCCACGTCGAACTGCTGGATGCTCACGCTCAGTTCGACGTCCACGGCTTCCTTGCGCCAGGTGCCGAGGTGCAGGCGCGCGGTGTCCAGCCGGCGGGCCAGGTTTTCGCCCAGCACACGCTGAATCCCCTGGTCGAGATGTTCCCCCCATTTGTGGTAGTCCGAGTAGCGGATCTCTGTGGGGCCGGTCCGCACCACCATCCAGGGGCGCGACAGGTAGGCGGGCACGGTGACGCGTTCGAGGCCCAGCGCGATCCCCTCACGGGGGGCCGCTTCCGGTGACGAGGGGGATTCGACCGGGGTGAGCAGGAAGTAGCGGACGGGATCCTCGACGGGTTTCAGGTTCAAGCAACCGCTGGCGGCGAGGCTGACGAGCAGGCCGACGAGGGCAAGGGCCAGTGAGGGGGGGCGGGTCATGGCGCAGTCTCCTGGGGTTTTCGGCCCGAAAGCAGGGCATTGGGGTTGCGGGACAAGTAGTCGGACAGGTCTCCGATGGAGCGGGCGGCCAGGCTGATTTGGGTCAGGGCCTCGGCCAGCTCCCGTTTGAGCGGAGCCTCGGGTGCCAGCATCCCCCGGAGATCCTCGAGGGCGAGGCGCAGTTCCGCGAGGGTTTGTTCGGCGCCGCTGGCAAGGGGATCCACCTTTGAATTCAATCGCTCGGCCAGCCGTCGGGTTTCCTCGAGTGTCCGGTCCAGGGAGGCCAGGGCGTTGGTCAGATGGGGCGCGTCCACCACCTGGTTCAACGAGCCGAGCAGGTTGGTGAGGCCGCCACTGATCTCGCGCATCTGCAACTGGCCCAGATTGGTTTCGATGCTCGCCAGCACGCGATCCAGCCGGTCGGACAAGCCCTTGAGGTCCAGCCGGGCCAGGTTTTCCATGAGCAACTGGATGTCGTTGGGCGCGGACGGGATTTCCTCGTGGATCGGCTTGACCTGGTGATAGACCGCGGGGGGCGGATCGGACAGGAGGGAGAGGTCCACGTAGAGCAGTCCGGTCACCAGGCTTTCGGCCTGCAGGCGGGCGCGCAGGCCCTTGTCCACGAGATCCCGGACGACCTCCGGTTCGTCGAGTCGATAGCGCTTGTCCGTCTTGCTCTGCAGCAACTGGTGGTCGATTTCAAGGATGACCGGCATGAAGGCGTCGAGGTCCTGCTGGTTGAAGTGGATGAGCACCTCCTTGACGGTGCCGACCTTCACGCCCGAAACCATGACCGCCGAACCGGCGTTGAGGCCGCGTACGGAGCTGTCGAAGTAAACGATGAAGGTCTGCGTCTGCTTGAACCAGGTGCCGGAAGCGAACAGGACCACGCCGGCCACCGCCAGCGTCACGCCGAGGACCACGAAGAGGCCGATGGCCGTGGGATTGGCTTTCTTGCTCATGATCTGGAGGGAGGGTAGTGGGAGCGGCGGGGTTCAGGAAGCCGCGATTGCGGACCGAGCCGCGGGTTCGCCCCGGGTCAGGAACTCACGCAGGCCCGGGTCCGTGGTGGTTTCCCGCAGTGCCTTCGGGTTGCCGCCCGCCGTCATGGTGCGGCTGACGGGGTCCAGATAGACCGAGTTGTCGCCGATGGCAAAGATGCTCTGCAGCTCGTGCGTCACCACGACAATCGTCGCCCCCAAGCTGTCGCGCAGTTCCAGGATCAGGTCGTCGAGGCGCCGGGAGCTGACCGGGTCCAGGCCGGCGGAGGGTTCGTCGAAGAACAACACCTCGGGATCCAGCGCCATGGCGCGGGCCAGGGCGGCGCGCTTGCGCATGCCGCCGGAGAGTTCCGAGGGGTAATAGTCCTCGAATCCGGAGAGCCCCACCAGCGCGAGCTTCACCCGCGCGAGCTCGGTGATGTCACGGCGGCTGAAGGCGGTGTATTGCGCCAAGGGCAGGCTGACATTCTCGGCCAGGGTCATCGAGCTCCACAACGCCCCATTCTGAAACAACACCCCGAAGCGGCGCAGCATGGCCTGGCGCTCGGCCTCGCTGGACTGCCAGAAACTCCGGCCGTCGTAGAGCACGTCGCCCGCCGCCGGGGCCTTCAATCCGATCATGTGCTTCAGCAAGGTGCTCTTGCCGCAGCCCGACCCGCCCATGATGATGAACACCTCGCCGCGCCGCACCCGCGCGTTCACCCCGCGCATCAGGACGAACGACCCGTAGGCCATGGTCAGGTCGCGCACCTCGATCTTGATCTCGGCGGAGTTCATGCGCGTTCAAATCCCCAAAGCGTTGCAGATCACGGCAAAGATCCCGTCGGCGGCCACGATGCCGGCAATGCCCGCGACGACCGCCGAGGTGGTGGCCTCGCCCACCGCGGCGGCGTTGCTCCCGCA
This sequence comes from Verrucomicrobiota bacterium, assembly GCA_025457615.1. Classification (GTDB taxonomy): domain Bacteria; phylum Verrucomicrobiota; class Verrucomicrobiia; order Limisphaerales; family DSYF01; genus JALOTU01. Next base: position 1,377 of record JALOTZ010000027.1, on the reverse strand, counting down.
GCGCATGCCCCGCCAGCAACCCACCACCCCCACCAACAGCCCAAAGAAGGCGCCCTTGCCAATCCCCAGCAGGAAACTGTTCAGGGTCACGGCCTCGAGGGTCCGATTCAGGTATTCCGTGGATGACACGTCCAACATCAACGTCGCCACCGTGAACCCGCCCAGGATGGCGATCAGGTCGGCAAACACGCACAGCAACGGCATCATCACCAACAGGGCGATGAGGCGTGGCAGGACGAGGAACTCGACCGGGGGAAACCCGAACGCGGTGAAGGCGTCGATTTCCTCGTTGACCTTCATGGTGCCCAGTTGGGCGGCAAACGCCGCACCCGTGCGCCCGCACAGGATGATGCCGGTCATGATGCACCCCATCTCGCGCACCGTGCCGACGGCCACCAGGTCCGCCACGTAGATCGCCGCGCCGAACTGCCGGAGCTGCACCGCGCCCACAAACGCCAGGATCAACCCGACCAGGAAGTTGATCAGCGCCACGATCCCCAGCGCCTGCGGACCGGTCTGTTCCATGACCAAAAACACGTCCGACCACCGGAATCGGGCCCGGCCACGCACCCCCTGGCCCAGCGCGATCAGGCTCTCGCCAATGAACGTGACCAGGTCTTGCGCGGTCCCACCCACGCCCAGGGTGCGTGCCCCGAGCTGATGCAGCCAGGAGGACGTGGCGGCAGCCCGGCGCGCATCAGTCTTCTCCGGCACGGCCAGCGAAAGCCGGATCAGGCGCTGCAACCCGGCCGGCAATTCCCCCGGATCAAACCGAATCTTCCGCGGCTCGCACCGTTCCCGACAGCGCAGGACGAAAGCCACCAAGCCCGTATTCCAACCGGTCAGGGCCGAGGCATCGAATTGCAGGACACTCGGCACCGGACGTGCGGCGAGGGCGAGGTCCACCGGTTCCAGCGGAGGCAGCGATTCCGAGGCGCGCCAATCGCCCGCCAGCCGGACCCGGGTGACGGATCGGTCGCTGGAATCGACGGTGACCGTGGGGGCGTTATCCGGGGAATCCGTCATGGTGGTCTTGCTGAAGCGCATTGAACCAACCACCCTGAGTCGAGTCGAGCCCGCAGCGCGGCTGTCCCGCCTGCGGGGATCCGCGGACGGCCTCCGCGAATGCCGGATTGCTCCGGCAGAGACCCGCGCAGGACCGGCTCCCTCCTGGAGTTCGCGCAGCCGGAACCCACTGCACTGCTCGAAGCAACCCGCAGCCGGCACGGACTGCGCGACTCGGGCCAAGGCGGCAGCCGGGACGGGCTGCGCTGCGCTTAGAGCCTGTCATGCACTTTTGGCAAAGAGAGATTGGAGCATAAGCAGGGCGAAGGCCAGCCAGTGATAACCGGCCAAGGTGGAGGCCAATCGTTCATA
>JALOTZ010000026.1 GCA_025457615.1 Verrucomicrobiota bacterium | reverse complement strand
CCCTGATCGAAGCAGCGGGTGGCGACGTCGGTTCCAGCCTGGGTGGCGAGTGAGGTTCCGAGGCACAGGCAGGCCAGGAGCCCGAGGCGCAGGAATTCATTCAAGGTTACACGGTGTGGCGGCCTGGTCATGGCGTTCCATGAACAAGCGCCTTCGTAGCCGCGCTTGTGAAAGCGCGGGCAGCGCTGCGCGTGGGTGCCCATCCGCCAATTCCCATGGGCGGCTGCGAGGTTCATGGCCTCAACCGGAATCCAATCTTTGGAGATTCCCACCGACCACAGACTGCAGGGGAGAAGACGACGTGAGGAGGCTTTCACCAGCCGCCAGAGGAATGGCGGTCTCCTCGCATCAGCCCCGGCGTGATCAAGCCGGTCCCTGGGTGTCGCGCGGGTCTCCCTCATAGTTTATCCCTCAACACCTCGAGTTGCTGGTCCACCTGCTGTGAAAGGTCGAGCAGCGCCTCGGGGTCCGGTGGCACGTCGCCGAACCGCCACTCATTCGCGGCCGTGAACAGGTTCTTGACCACGTCACGCGTCTGAGCCACGGCCGGATCCGCCGGCAACGCCCGGAGCACGTCGTCGCAGACGAGCGCTCGGGGATCCGCCGGAGCCGACGGGGCGCACGCCTCGCGGAAGCCTTGGATGGCGTGATGGAGAAAGTCGCGGGCGTCGGCCTGTCGAGCCGCCTTCCGGGCGTGCCGGGCGTGGTGGCGGATGGCGCGTCGGGCGCGCAACCGGAGCAGCGCTTCGGGGTGTAGTTCGAAGAACCGGCGGCGCCGGTCCCAGGACCAGAGTCCGCCCAGCAGCAGGGCCGGGATGAGTTGAATTGCGGCAAACCACGGTTGCTGATGCAGGGGGCGGAGGGTCCGCGCGGTGCGGCCCGGGGATTCGAGCGTGCCGGCCAAGGCGGTGGGCGGACCGGGTTTCTGGAGCAATTCCCGCAGGAACGATCGCGCCTCGATCACGGACACTTCCCCCGGCACCGGAGGTGTTGAAAAAGCCGACGGCTCGACGGTGATTGGCAGAGGTTCGATGGTCAGGTCCACGTATTGCCGGGTGCTGGGATCGAAGGCGCAGAAGGGGATGGGGGGGGTGGCGGTGACGGTGGGGTCGAGCGGGATGAGCTTGTATTCGAACTGCACGAACCCGCGTTGCCGGAGGATGGCGGGGAGGAGGTTTTCCTTGCGCGGCGGGAACACCTGCCATTGCGGTTGCGGCTCGAGCTTCGGGGGCAGCACGCGTTCCAGGTTGCCTTGGCCGCGGACGGTCACGATGAGGGTGATCAGGTCGCCGGCCAGGACACGGTTGGTGGAGAGCGTTGGCGGATCCACGCTGAACGAGCCGATGGCGCCGGTAAAGCCGGGGAGTTCGGACGGGCGGGGCAGGGGCAGGATGTTGAGGGTGAGGGGTTCGGAATCCACCAGTTTGTAAGCCGGGGCTCCGCCCGGGAGCGTGGCCTGGCCGGTGATGACAATCAGCCCTTGGACCCGGTTTCCAAAGGCGTAACCCTGGGCCGTCACCGTCAGGGGTCCCGCACGCATCGGGGTGACCAGCGCGTCGTAGAGGAACACCGGGCGCGACACGCCGTCCTGCACCCGCGTCTCCACGCGCTGGGTCCGGAAGTCGCGGTCCACGATCAACGCGTCTCCGACGACATTCACCTGTGACAACGTTTCGACGGTGCCGTCGGGTCTTCCGGGAAACGCGACCTGCAATTCGACGGGCTGGCCGACAAAGAATTCGCCGGCCTTGGCGGTCAACTGGATGCGCGGCGCGGGCTCGACGGGCGTGGACCCCGTCGGGACGACCGTGAAGGTGGCGGCGGGGATCTGGACGGTTTCGCCCCGGGCGCGGATCGAGTAGGCGGGCAGGGTGAACGTGCCGGTGGAGGAGGGGGTGAGGTGGTAAAGGAATGAGGTGTGGGGGATGACGGCGCCGCCCACGGTTTGCAAGAGTTCGCCCGAAGCTCCCTCACGCACGGTGCATCCGTCCGGCAAGGGGATGGACTCCGGCCATTCCACCGCCTGCCGCAGGGCGTTGAGGACGACGCGATAGACGGTGGATTGGCCGTTGGTGATGACAGGAGGCTCGAACTCGACGCTGGGTGCGAGGGGCGAGGTGGTGTCCACCGGCGGCTGGGCGACCATGTAGGCTGAAAGCGGGTCAGGCACATTGGGCGAGGCCGGGCGTGGGGCGGTGACGATCGGTTGGGCCCAACCGAGGGTGGAGGCCAGGAACAGGGGGAAAATTCCCCGAAGAGGAAATCTTCGCGCAATGAACCCTGCAACCTGCAACCTGGAACCTCCAGGCCCGGCCTCCTCACGTCGGCTCCTACGGGGTGGGGTTTGACGCGGAATGCCCTGGGGCGTTGCCAACTTGTGGGGGATTTCGTTCACCAGTTCCTGCCCTCCTTCCGATCCTCAGGTTTTGCGCCTTCCTCGAAGCCCATCGGCAGCGGCCGGCCACGGTCCAACTGGAAGGATTCGAGGAGGCGCTGGGCGTCCTCGGGTGAAATGGGCCGATCGCCGCCCTCGCGTCCCTTGGCCTCCTCCATGCCGGGTTCCGGTCCCTCCGGCCAATCCTCGTCCTCCTCGCCCGGACCCGGACTGCCCTCGGTGTCCGGGATCATGCCGCGCAGGCATTCGGTCATCTGCTTGAGCCCGTCCATCTGCTGGCTCATGCCCTGCATCATGGATTGCATCTGGCGGATGCTGTCCACGAGCCGGGCGATGTGGCGATCCACCACCTCGGCGTTGTGGGCGGCATCGGCGTCGTCCGGACGCAGCTCGACGGTGCTGTGAAAATCGCCCGACGCCCGTTGCCAGCGTGAGAGCACGTTGTCGTGGACATCGAGCGCCTCCTGCAGCGCTTTCATGGCGTCCTTGAGTTCCCGGCGCGCGCCCCGGCCGCGGAGGTAGGCGCGGATCAAAGCCGCCTGCTCGTTCTGTTGGATCGCGGTGAGACCCTCTTGGAGCGCGGCGTCCGCATGGGCGGACGCGGACACGGCCCGTCGGCTCACGCTTCGGGTGTCCGGTCCCTTCTCGAGCGCTTCGGCGCCCAGCGCGAAGCGCGTCAGGCCCAGGTTGTAGAGGGCGGCGGGCTGGAGGTGTGCATCATTTCCGATGACGGCGGAAAAGAGGAGCATCTCGGCGGTCGTGAAGTCCTTTTCGTGGAGCTTGGCGGTGCCTTGGTTGTAGGTTTCCCGATCGGTGACGGATTGCGCTTGGCGGCCCGCCCCCGTGCCCAAAAGGGTGGCGAGCATCAGGGCGAACCACAGGGTCTGAACGGTGGGCTTCATGGGGCCTTGGTTTCCTGTCTTGAACGCCGGGTGCCGACGAGGGATTCGGCGACCAGCAGCAGGAGGACCGCCGCGAGCGGAGCGTGAAACCGTTCCACGCCTCCTCCGGTGCCGGGCCGTGTGTCACGGGTGCGCGCCGTCTCCAGTTCCAACTGGATCTTCACGAGTCCTTCGCCCAGCGTTCCGAGGGGTTGGTAGGTGCCGCCAGTGGCGGCGGCGATCCGGCGCAGCGTGTCCTCGTCCAGGCGGGTGCGCACGATGCGTCCCACCTCGTCCCGGACCACCTCGGGCTGCCCTTGCGGGTTGGTGATGCGGATCTCGCCGCCGGTGGCGGTGCCGATGCCGACGGTATGGAGCACCAGGCTTTGCCGGGCCAGCTCCCCGGCGACCTTGATGCCCTGTTCGGCAAGGTCCTCGCCGTCGCTCAGGATGATCATGATCTGACGGTCCCCGGGGTTTTCGAGGGCGTGGCGGGCTTCGTCGAGGGCCCGACCGAGGTCGGTGCCGCCGACGGGGATGGAGCCGGTGTCCACGGCGACGAGTGATTCGCGGAAGGCCTCGTGGTCGAAGGTCAGCGGGCATTGCAGGAAGGCTTGTCCGGCAAACACCACCAGGCCGACGCGTCCGCCGGGATGGGTTTGCAGGAAGTCGAGGATGGCGAGTTTGGCGCGTTCGAGCCGGTTGGGCCGGACATCCTCGGCCAGCATGCTGCGCGAGGCATCGAGCAGGAACAGGACGTCCTCGGACGCGGTTTGAACCGACTCCGGCAACCGGCCCCACTGCGGCCGGGCGAGGGTTATGCCGAGGCCGGCCAGCGCCAGCAGCAGCAGGCCCTGCTTCATCCGGCGGCGTGCCGGGCTGACGGATTCCAACAAGCTGGCGAGGAAGCGGGAGGAGGCAAGATGCTCCAACTGTCTGAGCCGAAGCCGCGAGGCGTAGGCCTGCAGGCCGAGCAAGGCCGCCGGTCCCAGCACCGCCAGCCACAGCCAGGCCGGTTCGGCAAAATGAGGGTCGGTGAAGTCCATGGGAGGGGAAGTCAGAATGCAGATTGCAGAGTGCAGAAGTGCAAAGTGTTCATGAGCATTTCCGATTGGGCCGCCTCGCTGGCCAGGCGGAACCGGGCGGGTCCGGTGTGTTGAGAGGGCGCTCCGCGCCTCAACCGACTTCTGCACTCTGCAATCTGCCTTCTACCCTCCATCACGGCACCCTCCGGAATCGGGTTGCGGCCAGCAACAGTTCCAGTCCCAACAGCGCGCCGGCGGCCAGCAGCGGCCATTGGAACAGCGGGGTGAACGTCGTGGAGCGGCTCAGCGTGACCTCGGTTTTTTCCAGCCGATCGATCTCCCGGTAGATGCTCTGCAACTCGCGCAGGTTGGTGGCCCGATAGAACCGTCCGCCGGACAACTGCGCCATGCGTCCGAGCATCGAGTAATTGGCGGGCTGCAACAGGATGGTGGGGATCACCTGGCCGGACGGATCCAGTTCGAGTTGCCCGGTCATGGGCGAGAACTTGGGGAGCTTGCAGGGTTGATCGATGCCGATGCCGATCGTGTACACCCTCGCTTTCAGCGCGGCGGCCAGTTGCGCGGCGGGGACGGGATCAATCTCGCCCCGGTTGTTGTCCCCATCTGTCAGCACGATGATGATCCGGCTCTTGCTGTCGCGCTGGGATTCCAGCCGTCGGGCGGCGGACGCGGTGGCGTCGCCGATGGCGGTGCCCAGTTCTCGGATCAGACCCACGTGAAGGCGCTGCAGGTTCCGGATCAGCCAGTCGTGGTTCAGGGTGAGCGGGCTGGCCAGGTAGGGCACGGCCGAGAACACGATCAGGCCCAGGCGGTCGCTGGGCCGTTTACGGATGAACTCCTCGATCACGGTGCGCGCGATGTCCATGCGGGTCACCCGCTCGCCGGATCCGCTCATGTCCAGGGCCATCATGGACCAGGACAAATCCAGCACCAGCATGATGTCCACGCCGCTGGCCTTGGTTTCGGTGCGTTCGTTGGCAAAGCGCGGTCCGGCCAGGGCGACGAGGCCGAGGGCGACCACCAGCAGGCGCAGGAACAGCAGGAGGCGTCCGGCCGCGTGCCGCGCCACGCCGCCCGCCGCCCGGACGAGGTCGGCACTGGGAAATTGCAGCGCCGCGTGGCGGCCTTGTTTTCCGCGCAGCAGTGCGTAGAGCGGAAGCAGGGCCAGCAGGAGCAGCACCCCGGAATACTGGAACTCGAAGTGCGTGCTCATGCGGTGGCCCGAGAGGGCGGTGGCAGCAGCGCCTGCTCGGTCTGGTCAATCAAGGCCAGGGCTCTTTCGACGACCGCCGGCGCGGGCGTTCGAGCGCTGAACCGTTGGTGTTCCATCGCGTCCAAGAGTTGGGTGACCGCGTGGTGGAGCTGGGGTTGAACTTTCCGGTGGGTGGCCAGCGCCTGGCACAGTTCGGTGCTGGTGAGCTCCGCCTGGGGCAGCCCCAACACCGCGATGAAGTAGGAGCGCAGGATGCCGCTGACCGCGGCCAGCCGGCCGGCATCATCGAGCGCAGGATCCAGGGCCTGCAGCGCGGCGCGCGCGGTGGTGGCGGGAGGAGGAATGGTGGGGGCAGTTTTCCGTGAGACCACCCGCCACAGCAGGAAGATCGCGCCGAGGGCGGCGAGCCCCGTGAGCGAGATCCAGAGGCCGTTTTGTTCCCAGAAGCCTGGCGGGAGCGCGAGCTTGGGCGGGCGGAGCGGGGGGATGGCGTCCGGCGAGCTGAGGGCCAGGGGAAGAAGGGACCATTGGGCCGAAACGGACTGATGGGACGCATGGGGTGTTTGGAGGGTGGGGCGTCGGTTTTCCGCCCTCCGCCTTCCGCCCTCTGCCTTCCGCCTTCCCCCTCTCATCCGCTCCTCCTTCCCCGCCGGGTCTCGAAGAAGCGCTGGAGGGTGGGCAGGAATTCCTCGGCGGTGTTGAACCGGAGGGTGTCCACGCCCGATTGGCGCAGCGTGGCATCGAGATCCTCGAGGCGTTGTTCGTTGGCACGCGCGTAGGTCTGGCGCACGGACGGTCTCAGGGTGTCCACTTCGAGCGTCTCGCCGGTCTCGGCATCCTCGACCGTGAGCAGTCCGGCCGAGGGCAGTTCCTTCTCGCGCGGGTCGCACAGGTGCACGCAGACCAGGTCGTGCCGGGCCTGGGTCAGGCCGATCTCGCGCACCGTGCCGCGTCCGGCGGCGTTCCGGGCCTCCCAGGACCCGAAGCTGTGCAGGAAATCGGTCAGCAGGAAGACAATCGACCGCCGGTGCAGCACCCGGTTGAGGTAAGCCAGCGCGCCGGGGATGTCGGTGCCGCGTCCGCGGGGCGGATGGGCCAGCAGTTCGCGGACAAGCCGGAGGATATGGCGCCGGCCCTTGCGCGGCGGGACGAAGAGCTCGACGCGGTCGCTGAACAGCAGCAGGGAAACCTTGTCGCTGCTGCGCGCCGCCGACACCGCCAGGGTGGCGGCCACCTCGGTGGCGAACTCGCGTTTGGACTTGTCGGCGGAGCCGAACGCGGAGGAGGACGAGACATCCACCACCAGGGCCATGGCCAGTTCACGTTCCTCGCGGAACCGCTTCACGAAGGGACGCCCCATGCGGTAGGTGACGTTCCAATCGATGTCCCGCACGTCGTCGCCAGGCATGTATTCGCGCAGCTCCTCGAAGTCCATGCCCCGGCCTTTGAAATGGCTGAGGTAGGCCCCCACCATCATGTCGTTGACCAGACGGTTGGTGCGGACTTCGACGCGGCGGACGCCGGCCAGAATCTCCTGGGCGGTCACGGGACGGGTACGGTGTTCAGGATGCGTTGGATGAGGTTGTCCGTGGTGACGGCCTGCGCCTCGGCTTCGTAGGTGGGAATGATGCGGTGGCGCAACACATCCGGGGCGATGCTCTTGACGTCATCGGGGATCACATACGCCCGTCCCTGCAACAGCGCCCACGCCTTGCTGGCCACGGTCAGGTAAATGGTGGCCCGGGGGGAGGCGCCAAACTGGATGTAATGCTGGATGTCCAGCTTGTAGCCCGCCGGTTTCCGCGTGGCGAACACCAGTTGGACGATGTAATCACGGATCCGGTCATCCACGCGGATCTGGTCCACGAGCTTGCGCGCGCGCAGGATGGCGTCGGTGTCCACCACCGGGTTCACCTGCATCTCCGGCGCGGTGAACGCCATGCGGTCGAGGATGGCCCGTTCCTCGTGGAAAGCCGGGTAATCGAGCAACACCTTGAACATGAACCGGTCCACCTGCGCTTCCGGCAGCGGATAGGTGCCCTCCTGGTCGATGGGGTTTTCGGTGGCCAGCACCAGGAACGGTTTGGGCAGGGGCATGGTCTCGCCGCCCAGCGTCACCTGCCGTTCCTGCATCGCCTCGAGCAGCGCCGATTGCACCTTGGCCGGGGCGCGGTTGATTTCATCCGCGAGCACGAAGTTGGCGAACACCGGCCCCTTGGTGGCATGGTAACGGCCGTCCTGCGGATTGTAGATGAGGGTGCCGATGATGTCGGCGGGCAGCAGGTCGGGGGTGAACTGGATGCGGTGGAAGGAGGCTTGGACGCAGTCGGCCAGGGTGCGGACGCTCATGGTTTTGGCCAGGCCGGGCACACCTTCCAGGAGCACGTGGCCGTTGGCGAGCAACCCGACCAGCAGGCGGTCCACCAGTGCGGACTGACCCACGATGATCCGTCCGATTTCGGCCCGCAGGCTCTTGATCCACCCGGCCGTCGCCTGCACCTGTTCGTTGTCCAATGGACTCATGTGAACGGGGAATCTAGGCGAGGCCGGGCGCGAGCTCAAGCGCGGCTGTCCGCGCCGCAGTTCTCAGTTTGGAGCGTGGGTCCGTCCACCCTCCGCCGTGGCTCTGCGACGGAGGACGGGCGACCCGCAGCAGCTTCGCCTGGAACCAGGCCGCTGCAAGATGGAGAACGGTCTTCCGTTGCGGGGGTGCTGCGGCTCATGGAGCCGCGCCAAGCCAAAATGAGAATGGCTGCTATCCAGGGTTTCAAGCCTGGGCCTCGGCGACGGAAAACGCTTTCGGCACGGTGAAAAAGATGGCGGCGCCCTTGCCCAACTGGCTCTCAGCCCAGACCTGTCCGCCGTGGTTCTGGATGATGTGCTTGACGATCGAAAGGCCCAGCCCGGTGCCGCCCTGGTCCCGCGACCGCGCCTTGTCCACCCGATAGAACCGCTCGAAGATCCGGCCCAGGCAATCGGAGGGAATGCCCGGACCATCGTCCCGCACGCAGACCTCGACGGTATTCTCGGGGAGCGCGCGCGCCGTCACAGTGACATTGCCCCTGGGGCGGCCATATTTGATGGCGTTGTCCAACAGGTTGCCCAACACCTGGTGAAGCCGTTCTTTGTCCACGTTGACCCGGAGATCAGGCAGGTCCACGTGGAACTGGACCTCGCGCGTCCTGGCGGCGGGTTGATAGTCGGCGAGGGCGGACTCGACCAGTTCGCGGAGGGCGATGGGGCGCAGTTCCATCTGGAGCCGGCCGGATTCGAGCGAGGAGATGGCGAGCAGATCCTCGATCAGGAACTGGAGGCGGCGGGCGTTGCGGTCGATGGTTTTGAGGAATTTCTCGATCACCTCCGGGCTCTTGTCGGTTTCGTCCAGCAGGGTTTCGGCATAGCCCTTGATCAGGGAGAGCGGGGTACGAAGCTCGTGGCTGACATTGGCGACGAACTCCTCGCGGGTTTTCTCGAGCCGTCGCAACCGGCTGACATCGTGCAGCACGATCACCAGGCCTTCCTGTTCCCCGCTCCGGCCGATGATGGGGGCGGCATTGACCTCGACGTGTCGCTCCTGGGGGCCGGGCAGGCGCAGGGTGCGGCTGATCATCCCGGAATTTTCGGCAGCCACGGAGGCCAGTTCCGCCAGTTCATGGGATCGGGTGGCCTCGAGCACCGTCCGGCCTTGCACCTCGTCGCCGAGGCCGAAGGACTGGATGAACTTGCGATTGGCCAGTTGGACCCGGCCCTGGCGATCCAGCACCAACAGGCCTTCCACCATGCTGTCGAACACGGCGCGCTGGCGGGAGACCGACTGTTCAGCGGCGAACTGGGAGTCCCTGGCCAGCCGGGCGATGGCCTCCCGGTGTTCCTGCCGCAGCAAGGCGTGCCGGCGCCGCCACCAGAGATGATGCAGCAACAGGCCCGCGAGGGCCGCCATTGCCAGAAAAGACCACACCATGCGCCGAAAGGGACGGCTTATTGATCCACAAAGCGGTAGCCGACGCCCCGGACGGTGTCCAGATGCCGCGCGGCCGGACCCAGCTTCTCGCGCAACCGCCGCATGTGGGTATCGACGGTCCGCGTGTCGATCATGCTCTCGTAACCCCAGACGTCGCGCAGCAGCTGGTCCCGCGACTGAACCCGGCCGCGTCTTCCGGCCAGCGTGGTGAGCAGCTTGAATTCCGTGGCGGTCAGTTCGAGGGAATCCCCCTTCCAACTGACCAGGTGGCGCGGAATGTCGATCGTCAGATCGCCGAACACCAGGCGTTCCGACCGGTCCTCTTTGGGTTTGCCGCGCGCCAGGAGTTTGCGGACGCGGAGCACCAGTTCGCGCGGACTGAAGGGCTTCGTGACGTAGTCATCCGCGCCCAGTTCGAGCCCCAGCACCCGATCCACCTCGGTGGCCTTGGCGGTGAGCATCAGGAGCGGAATGCCCGCCGTGGCCGGGTCGCGCCGGAGCAGTTTGCACACCTCCAACCCGTCCAGTTCCGGCATCATGATGTCCAGCACGATGAGGTCGGGTTGGTGCTTGTGGACCTTGTCCAACGCTTCCGCCCCGTTCTCCGCCGTAATGACCTGAAACCCCGCCTGCTTGAGGTTGAAAGCAACCAGGTCCACCGCATCCTGCTCATCATCGACCACCAGGATTTTCACAATATCGTGCGGTTTGGCTACCATGCCCGGAAGTGTCACACAACGGCACCCGTGCGACAAGACTGTTACAATCGTGTGACCGACCGGCGAGGGTTGGGTGACAAGCCGGTTGGGCGGGTATCGGGCGGCACCGGAGCATCGCCGGAGGTGGATGCGGGGGGGGCGCAAGTGCGGCAATTCGAAGGCGCTGCCCCCCCAAAATTACGTTTGCCACCCGGGCGGCCTCTGGTAGCTTGCCCGTCCGACTTTTGCCCCCAAGGTAGGAGGAGGACGAACGGCCATGAAATCCGGGGTCAGGAAACCCGGGCGGCCACAAGAACACCAAACACAATCCCATGTTCCGTGGGATGACTGGCCACACCGCCGGTTGATCAACTGAAAGGAATCGATTGAGCACGATTGGAGTGAAGGAATTGTTGGATGCAGGCGTTCACTTTGGGCACCAGACCAAGCGCTGGAACCCGCGCATGAAGCCGTACATCTTCGACGCCCGCCACGGCATTCACATCATTGACCTGAGCAAGACGGCCACCCAATTGGAAGCCGCCTGCAACTTTCTCGCGAACACGGTGCGCAAAGGCGGCCGGGTCGCCTTCGTGGGCACCAAGAAACAGGCCCAGCAGGCCATCAAGGAAACCGCCGTCGAATGCGGCCAGTTTTACGTCACCGAACGCTGGCTCGGGGGCACCCTGACCAACATCGCCACCATCAAACGCTCCATCGCCCGCATGAAGGAGCTGGAACGGATGGAGGCCGACGGCTCGATCAACAATTACGTGAAGCAGGAACAGTCGTCCCTGCGCCGTGAAGCCGCCCGGCTGGCCAAGTATTTCAGCGGCATCCGCGAAATGACGTCGCACCCCGCCGCCCTCTTCGTGGTGGACATCAAGCGCGAACACAACGCCGTGGCCGAGGCGCGCAAACTCAAGATCCCGGTGGTGGCCATCGTGGACACCAACTGCGACCCGCTCGAGGCGGATTTCCCGATCGCCGGCAACGACGACGCCATCCGATCGGTGCGTGTCATCCTCGGCGCCATCTCCGCCGCCATTACCCAGGCGCGCGCGGAGTTCGAGTCCTCCAAGTCCCGCCAACCGGCCCAGGCCGACGTGGCCGAGGCTGAAGCCCGCCTGACGGTGGCGGCCAGCGACAGCCAGCCCGCGCCGTCCGCCCCCGCGGCCTAGTCGATTTTCGAGGGACGGGCGCGGCGGGAACTAGCGGTCCCCCGCGCCCCCCTCTCTCATCCAGAACGCAGATCAAGACGAAGGGAATACGCAATATGGCAGAGATTACACCCGCACTCGTTGCGAAACTCCGTGAAGCCACCGGCGCCGGCATGCTCCAATCCAAGAAGGCCCTGGTGGAAGCCCACGGCGACTTCCAGACCGCCGTGGACATCCTGCGCAAACAAGGCGCAGCCACCGCCGCCACCAAGGCGCTCAAGGAAGCCACAGAAGGCGTCATCGCCACCTCCATCCAACCGGGCGGCAAGCTGGGCGTGATCGTCGAAGTCAACTGTCAGACCGATTTCGTGGCACGCAACCCGGATTTCCGCAAGTTCTGTGATGAAGTTGCGGAAGCCATCGTCGCCAACCCGGCGGCGGATCTCGACGCGCGCCGCCAGCAGATGGTGGCCACGATGGGTGAGAACATCGTCATCGCCCGCAACCAGCGCATGGAGGTGTCCGGCAACGGCGCCGTCGCCGCCTACATCCACACCGGCGCCAAGGTGGGCGTGCTGGTGGAGGTCGGATGCGACAAGCCCGAGACCACCGCGACTGGCGAATTCAAGCAGATCGTCAAGGACATCACCCTGCAGATCGCCGCGGCCCATCCGATCGCCGTCAGCCGGGACCAGGTGGACGCGAAGATCATTGCCAAGGAACAGGAGATTGCCCGGGAACAGTTCAAGAACAAGCCCCCGCAGGCGATCGCCAAGATCGTGGAAGGCAAGCTCAACAGCTTCTTCCAAACCGTCTGCCTCGTTGACCAGGGCTTCGTCAAAGACCCCGAGAAGACGGTTCAAACCTACCTGGATGAAACGTCCAAGAAGCTTGGGGACAAACTCGTCATCCGCCGCTTCGCGCGCTTCCAGGTGGGTGTGGCCGCCGCCTGAGTCCTCCTATCGTCACGGCGCGGGCGCCTCCGGATCCCGGAGGCGCCCGTGGCCTTTCCAGACGCAGGAGCCGCAGGAGCCCTCCTTCCATCCCGGTGCGGCCAAGCCATTTGACGGGCACCAACCGGGGACTATTCTGAGAGTGGGTTCAGGGTGAGAAGCGGGCCGGGAGAGGGGGGCGGTCTGCAGGGGCAGATCGCCCAGGAATCGGGTTCGGGCTCTGTCCGGCGAGGCAGCACGCGCCGGCAACGAGGCGGTGGGGGGGTGGTGAAGTTTCAGCCGCCCCGGTTCAGCCCGGACCCGGGAGGGCAGGGAACCCAGGGGTGCTGCTGGAAAGCGGAGGCGTTATGTGGAAGAACATTGGTTTCGATCAGTGTCTGACGTTTATCAACTGCCAGTTGGAACCGGTCAGACCCCACGGTGAACCGGCCGTGCGCCCGGCGATCACCATCTCACGGATGACCGGCGCCGGGGGACGGACCGTGGCCGCCGAGCTTGCGGCCTACCTGCAGGCGCGAGTGCCCATTCAGTGTCAGTGGACCGTCTTCGACAAGGGATTGATGGAGCGGGTGCTGGAGGATCATCACCTATCCCGGCGGGTGTCCAAGTATGAACCCGAGGCGCACAAGCCGTTCCTTCAGGATGCCATGGAGGAGATCCTGGGATTGCATCCGTCCACCTGGACCATCGTCCAGCAAACCCAGGAGACAATCCTCAAGCTGGCCAGCATGGGCTTTGTGATTCTGGTGGGGCGCGCGTCGAATGTCGTCACGGCCAAACTGGACAATGCCTTTCATGTGCGTCTGGTGGGGTCGCTCGAACACCGCACCCGGCGCGCACAGGAGGTGTATCATCTGGAGCCCAAGGCCGCGCTCGAATTTGTCAAGACCGAGGACAAGGGGCGGCGGCGTTATCTGAAGGATCATTACCAGAAGGAAATCGATGATCCGCTGCTCTACGACCTGGTGCTCAACACCGATCGCCTGCGTTACGAAGACGCGGCCCGGTTGATCGGTGAGGCTGTGATCCACCGGTTCCGGTTGACCCAGCGGACTCCGGCCGCCAGCGCCGTCTAGGGCAGTGGCCGGACGCTTCAACGGGTCGGCAGGGCGAGGAGCCATGTGCCATGCGCGATGCGATTCAACGGGTCATCGCCAGCGAGGCTGCGGCCAAGGAAATGGTCGCTGCGGCCCGCAAGGAGGCAGAATGCGTCGTGTCCGACGCCCGGTGCCAGGCGCAGGCCGCACTGGAACGTGCCCGTCAGGAAACCCGTGCGGAAGCGGAACGCATCCTGGCTGCCGCCGTCCGCCAGGCCGGTCAGGATAAGCAACTCTGCCTCGACCAAGCCCGACACGAGTACGAACGGGAAGTGCAGCTGGATCCGGACGTCCGCGAGGCGTTGGTCGCCGAGGTGATCCGGGTGGTGTGTGGAGCGGCCCGATCGGGAGAGGAGGCGACATGATTGGCGCATGGCCCAGGGACTGGGAGTGGCTCGCGGCGCGAGTGCATGGACGTCGCAGCCGAATGGCCGAGGCGGAGCGCCTGGACGCGTTGTGTGCGCTTCACAGTCTTCCCGAGCTCGCGCAGGCGATTCATTCCGAAGGTGGGCCTGATTCCGCAGTTCCGATTCAACGGCATTCCGTCGAGAGGCTGGTGGGCGAGTTGTCCGGCCTGCGTTCACTGCTCGATGGGGCGGGGGCCGATCTGTTGGAGTGGATACTGGTCCGGTTTCAGATGGAAAATCTCAAGGTGCTGCTCCGTGCCTGCGTCGCGAAGGCCCCGGAGCCTGTCTGGCGCGAATCGTTGGTGGCTCTGCCCCGGCACCTCGACTGGAACGCCCCAGCTTTGGCGGCGGCCGGTTCGCCCGCCGCTTTCACGTCCCTGCTCCCGCGTGGTTCCTTCCGCAAGCGCATCGAGAAGGCCTGGGGGGAGCGGGGGGCAACGCCCCGACTGTTCTTCCTCGAGGCTGCGCTGGACCGGTTCTACTTCGAGGAATTGTTGGCGCGCGTGGAGCGCTTGACCGGGGACGGCGTGGCGGCGGTGGTGGCGATGGTTCAACAGGAAGCCGACATCTTTCACCTCATGCTGGTGGCGCGGGGAAGGTTTGATCACGGTCTCCCCGCCGAGCAACTCCGGTCGCTGCACATCCCGGGAACGCAACTTCCGCGTGCCCGGTTCGCGGCCATGCTGCGGGATCCGGATCCTCCATCGGCGATGCGACGCGCGTTGGGTCGGGTCCTCGATGAACTGCCCCGGGATCGAGGCGCGCCTCAGGCTGCATCAACCCCGAGGTCCAGCGACATCGAGGCGCTCGCGTGGAATCGATTCCGCCGGCTTGCGAACCGCGCCTTCCGGCAGGGGCCCGTGGGCGTGGGCGCGGTGTTTGGCTACACGGGGTTGCGTCGCCTGGAGGCGGCCAACCTGATCACAGTCTCCGAGGGCCTGCGGCTGGGACTGGAGCCCGTACCGCTCCGCGCACGCCTGATCCCACGGGGCAGCCTGGAGGTGGCCCATGTTTAGCGTGGCGCCCATGCGACGCTTGAGGGCGCTGGTGCTGGAGCGCGACGCGCATTCCGTGCTGCAGGACTGGGGGGAATTGGGCGCGGTCGAACTGACGCGCACCTTGCCCGGCCCGGAGAGCGCCCCGCTGCCGCCGCGGGATCGGAGTACGGAACTAGCCCGCGGGGAGCGGTTGCGGGCGCGCATCGCAGAGCTGCGCCGCTCGCTCGAAATACCCCCGGTCGGTGAGGATGGCTTCCGCTCTGGCGGGGCGCCATGGCATCGTCGCCCAGGCCGCACGCAGCGTGGCCCCACCCGCTTCGCGCGGCTTCCCGCAGCCGGTGCCTCTGTCCCTCCCATGACGCTTGACCAGGCCGAAGAAAGGCTGCGGGAAATGGAGGCCCGTGCCGACGAGTGGCTCAAGCGCCGCCGACAGCTCGTGGAGCGGTGCGCCACCCTGGACGCAACCTGCGCACAACTGTCCTCCGTTCGCGATGTGGACCTGCCGCTCGACGGTTTCGACCGGTTTGCGTTCCTGCACTTTGTCACCGGCAGTGTGCCGGCTGAGAACTGGGAGCCGTTGCAGCCCCGCGCAGCCGAATCGCTGGTGTTGCTTCCGCTGCCTGTCCAGAAAGGTCGTCAGCCGTTGATTGCCATGACCACGCATCGCGCCTGGCCGGCAGCCGAAGTCCTTCTGCGCGAGGCCGGGTTTGAAGCGGAGACGCTGCCGGTGGCCGGGGGCAGGACGTCCAGTGCATTGTCCGAGCAAAGCCAGCGCGAACTCACGGCAGCGGCTGACGAGTTAGAACGAGTGGACGCGGCGATTCAGGGTCTGGCAGCCGAGTTGGCTGCGCCGCTGCGAGCCGTGGAACGGGGGGTCGAGACCGGGCGGCGCCTGCTCGAAGCCGAGTCCCTGGTCTCCCGCACCGGAACCGCCGTGCTGCTCAGCGGATGGCTGCCCGCCGACACCGTTGCCTGGCTGGAGCAGCGGCTTCGCCAGGTGACCTCTGGGCGATACGTGCTGGACGTGGGGGCAGCCGAGACCCGCCCCGGCGAACAAGTGCCGGTCCTGTTCTGGCATCCGCGGTGGTTGCGTCCCTTCGGTCGGCTGGTTTCGGCTTACGGCCTTCCCGAATACGGCGAGCTCGAACCCACCCTTTTCGTGGCGCTCAGCTTCGTGCTGATGTTCGGCATGATGTTTGGGGATGTCGGGCACGGGGCATTGCTGGTGCTGGCGGGATGGTGGCTGTGGAGGAAGGGAGGGCTGGAACCTCGAACCAACCGCCTCGAACCAACCACCTCGAACTCGGGGCGGAATGAAGGACTGCGCGAGGCGGGGGTGTTGATGATGGCGGGCGGGGGGGCGAGCCTGGGGTTTGGCTGGGCGTATGGGAGTTGTTTCGGGCTCGAGTGTTTCCAGCGTTTCGCGCTCTGGCAGGAGCCGATCAACGGCGATCCGATGAGGTTGATTCGGGGGGCGCTTGCGGTGGGCGTGGTGCTGATCAGTCTCGGGTTGATTCTCAATATCATCAATCACCTGCGGCGCGGCGACTGGCTCGGCGCTTGCCTGGACAAGTTTGGTCTGGCTGGCGCGCTCTTTTATTGGGGCGCGCTCGTGCTGATCTTGTGCGCGGATTTTATCCGGTCCCTCGGGCTGTGGGGAGTGGCGGTGCTGTGCTTTGTGGCGGTGCCGCTGATGGGCTGGGCGGTCAGGGAACCGCTGGTTTACCGGCTCAAGCGTCGGATCGGTGCCCCCTTGGAGGCCGGTGAGGGCTGGTTCAGCGCGGTTGCCGAATCCTGGGTGGGCGCTTTCGAGGCGGTGCTCAGTTACCTGGCCAACACCATCAGCTTTGTGCGTCTGGCCGCCTATGCCATGAGTCACGCCGCGCTGCTGGCGGCGGCTTTCGCCATGGCCGCCGAGCTTCGGCCGGTCCCCTTCGCCGGGGACACCCTGGCGGTGCTGGTCATCGTGTCGGGCAATCTGGTGGCGCTGGTGTTGGAAGGTCTCATCGCCTCTGTGCAGGCGCTGCGTCTCGAGTATTACGAGTTTTTCGGAAAATTCTTCCTGGGCAGTGGCCGACCCTTCAGGCCGTTCCGTCTGGCGGCCGGGGCGGAGGCATTGCCTGGTTGAACGGACAAACAACGGATCGGAGGTGAGGTGTCATGAAATGGATTCGATACACGCTGGGTGTTTTGGTGGCCGCGGGTCTCCTGTGCGGCGCGGCGGTCCTGGGTGCTGAAGTGGGGTCCGACGCAGTCTTCGGTGACGCGGGGTCGGATTACCGGGCCATCGGCCTGGGTGCGGCGGCCGCGTTTGCCGTGGGGGCGGGTGTGCTCGGCGCCGCCTACGCGGTGGGGCGCATTGGGTCAGCGGCGCTGGGCGCGGCGGCGGAGAAACCGGAGTTGCTTCCCCGCAGCATCCTGTTCGTGGCCCTGGCGGAAGGGCTCGCTGTTCTGGGCTTCGCCATCGCCATGATGTTGCTGCAGAAAATCTGAGTGGGGGAATCGGTGAACATGTATTGTATCGCGGACGAGGACACGGTGCGCGGCTTTCGCCTGGCCGGGGTTGCCGGTGAGAGGGTTCGCTGCCGCGAGGAGGCGGCGGAGGCTTTGGCCAGGGCTGCGGCACGGTCGGATTGCGCGCTGATCATCCTCACCGAGGCCGTCGCGGCGGGAATTCGCTCGCAGGTGGACGAGCTTCGGTCGGACCAATCCCGGCCGCTGGTCGTCGAGATTCCCGGTCCGGAGGGGCCGTGGCCCGGGCACCGGAGTTTGCGGCGGCTGGTCCAGGAAGCCGTGGGCGTGCGGGTGGGTCCCTGAGAAAGGCGGCTTGTGACCTCTTCCAATGCCCAATCCCCTGAGCTCCTGCGCGAGGAAATCCTCGCTCAAGGCCGGCGGGAGCGGGAGGAAATCCTCCGGCAGGCCGCTCAACAAGCCGCAGCCCTGCTGTCCAAAGTGAAGATTGAAGCTGACCAATGGCGTCAGCACGAGCTTGAACACGCGCGGGCCGAAGCGGCGCGCCGGAGTGAACTGACCCGGGCGGCGGTGAACGTCGAGGCGCATCTCCTCCGGCTGGCGCGGGTGGAGTCGTTGCTGCAAGCGGTCCGTGATGAGGCGTGGCGGCGGTTGGTCGAGCGCCAGGACTTCGATTACCGCCAATGCCTGCGGACGCTGGCCAGGGAGGCGGTGGAGCGGATGGAGGGGACCGCATTTGTGGTGAGACTGAATCCGTCCGATCGTGCCGCGTTGGGGCAGAATCTGATTGAGGACCTGGCCCAGAGTGCGGGAGGGGGTTCACTCGAGGTTACCGTGGAGGAAGACCCGGCGCTCGGGGGAGGTGGGGTGATGGTGCTGGACCCGGCGGGCAGGCAGCTCTGGGACAACCGCCTGGAGGCGCGGCTCGATCGCCTTTGGCCGGAACTCCGCCGCCAGGTGGCCGTGCAAGCGGGGCTGGTTCCGTCCAACCCCCCGAAAGGAGTCGGGGCATGAATGCCGGGCTCCAAAGCGTTGACCCCGTGGTCACCCGGATCAGTGGTCCGACCGTCACGGCCACCGGGTTGGCCGGGGCCCAGATGTATGAAGTCGTGCAGGTCGGCGAGTTGGGATTGATTGGTGAGGTGGTCCGGTTGATCGGCGATCGCGCGACCATCCAGGTGTACGAGGACACCACGATGCTGAAGCCGGGCGCTCCGGTGCGGCGGACGCAGGCTCCCTTGTCCGTCTGGCTCGGCCCGGGCCTGATTGGCAACATCTACGATGGCATCCAGCGTCCGCTGCCCGGCATCCAGGCCCATAGCGGGGCGTGGATTCGGCGCGGCGAAAAGGTGGAGCCGCTCGATACGTCCAGACGCTGGACGTTCGAGCCGCAGGTTCAACCCGGCGACATCCTGATTGCCGGACAGCCTGTCGGTCAGGTGGCGGAGACGCCGCTGGTCCGGCATCGCGTGCTCGTGCCGCCCGGCCTGTCCGGACGGGTGCGTTCGATGGTGGGCAAGGGCGATTACCGGTTGCGCGATCCGGTGGCGGTGCTTGAAACGGACGCAGGACTGCGCGAGCTGACGATGCTTCAGCACTGGCCGGTGCGCGTCGCGCGCCCGATGCGGGAACGGTTGCGCGTCACCGAGCCCCTCATCACCGGGCAACGCATCATCGACACCTTCTTCCCGCTCGGCAAGGGCGGGGCGGCGGCCATCCCGGGCGGGTTCGGCACCGGCAAGACCATTGCCCAGCATCAGCTCGCCAAGTGGTGCGACGCCGACATCATCGTGTTCATCGGGTGCGGCGAACGCGGCAACGAGATGACCGAGGTGCTGCGCGAGTTTCCGGAGTTGAAGGATCCGCGGTCAGGTCGGCCGCTGATGGAGCGCACGATCCTGATCGCCAACACCTCGAACATGCCCGTGGCGGCCCGGGAGGTGTCCATCTACACCGGCATTACGCTGGCCGAGTACTACCGAGACATGGGGCTGGACGTGGCGGTGTTTGCCGACTCGACCAGCCGTTGGGCCGAGGCGTTGCGGGAGTTGGCGGCGCGGCTGGAGGAAATGCCGGCTGAGGAAGGCTTTCCCGCCTCGCTGCCCACGCGCCTGGCCCAGTTCTACGAACGGGGTGGGGTGGTGACCACGCTGGCGGGAACACGCGGGTCGGTCAGCATCGTGGGCGCGGTCAGCCCGCCGGGCGGCGATTTTTCCGAGCCGGTCACGCAGCACACGCGCCGCTTCATCCGCTGCTTCTGGGCTCTGGATACCGAACTGGCCAACGCGCGGCATTACCCCTCGATCCATTGGCTGCGCTCGTACTCGGAATACGTCGAGGACGTGAGCGCCTGGTGGCAACGGCGGGCGCCGGACTGGAGCGCCTTGCGGACCGAGGCGCT
Organism: Verrucomicrobiota bacterium; assembly: GCA_025457615.1. GTDB lineage: Bacteria > Verrucomicrobiota > Verrucomicrobiia > Limisphaerales > DSYF01 > JALOTU01. The sequence goes on along the minus strand of JALOTZ010000026.1, from coordinate 30,278 downwards.
GACGTTGCTGCAGCGCGAGGAGCGGTTGCAGCAGATCGCCAGGCTGGTCGGGCCGGACGCTCTGCCGGATTCGCAACGCGTGATCCTGTTCATCGCGGAGCTTCTCAAGGACGGGTTCCTCTCCCAGAGTGCCTACGACGAGAACGACATGTATTGCACTCCGGAGCGGCAGGTGGCGCTGCTGCGCATCATGCTCGTGCTCTACCGCCAAGGGCAGGCGTTGATCCAGGGGGGGGTGCCGCTGGCCCGGGTGCGTGAGCTGCCCTCCGTGTCCCAAGTGCTGCGCGCCAAGTCCGCCCTGGGCAACCAGGAAGCCGGGCGCTGGGCCGAACTGGAGCGACGCGTGCGGGACGAACTGGACGCGCTGGCCAAGGAGAAGCGATGAATGTCCCAACGCTCAAGGTGGCGGACCCCGGACTGCAATACGCCGGTGCGGCGCGCATCGAGGGGCCGTTGGTGGTGGTGGAGCGCGTCCGGGACGTGGGCTACGACGAGTTGGTCGAGATCATCGATCCCGGCGGCCAGCCGCGGCTGGGTCGGGTGTTGGACATTTCCGATGCGCAAGCCGTCGTGCAGGTGCTGGAAGGCACCCCCGGCCTTTCCAACCAGACGGTGCGCGTGCGCTTTCTGGGCGAGAGTTTTCGGCTGCCCGTGTCCCGCCAGATGTTGGGTCGCGTGTTCGACGGCCTGGGCCGGCCGGTGGATGGCGGTCCGCCCGCGCTGGCGGCCGAGCGGCGCGACGTCAATGGCCTGCCCATCAACCCCTACGCGCGGCGGTATCCGCGCGAGTTCATCCAGACCGGGCTCTCGGCCATCGATGGGATGAACGCCCTGGTGCGCGGTCAGAAGCTGCCCATCTTCAGCGGCAACGGACTGCCGCACGACCGGGTTTCGGCGCAGATCGTCCGGCAGGCGCGGTTGATCGAGGAACGGGTCGAATTCTCCATGGTGTTCGCGGCGATGGGGGTGAAACATGACGTGGCGGAATTCTTCATGCGCAACTTCCGCGAGTCCGGTGCCCTGGCCCGCGCGGTGATGTTCTTCTCGCTGGCCGACGCGCCCAGTGTGGAACGGCTGCTCACCCCGCGCGTGGCGCTGACCCTGGCCGAGCATCTCGCCTTTGACTGCGGCCAGCACGTGCTGGTGCTGCTCACCGACATGACCAACTACTGCGAAAGCCTGCGCGAGGTGGGGACCGCCCGCGGCGAGATCCCCGGACGCAAAGGGTATCCGGGCTATCTCTATTCCGACCTTGCCAGCCTTTATGAACGCGCCGGTCGCATCGAGGGGTCGCAGGGATCGATCACCCAGATGGCCATCCTGACGATGCCGGCCGACGACATCAGTCATCCGGTGCCGGATCTCACCGGGTACATCACCGAAGGACAGATCGTGCTGGACCGCGATCTGTTCCAACGGGGTGTTTATCCGCCCATTGCCGGACTGCCGAGCCTGTCACGGCTGATGAAGGACGGGGTGGGCAAGGGCTACACCCGCGAGGATCATCCGTCGCTGGCCAGCCAGTTGTTTGCGGCCTATGCCTATGTCAAACGTGTGCGCGGCCTGGCCGATGTGATCGGCGAGGAGGAACTCGGTCCGCTCGACAAGCAATACCTGACATTCGGCACCGCCTTCGAAACGCGGTTCCTGAACCAGGGCGAAGACGAGAATCGCCGCATTGAAACAACCCTGGACCTGGGCTGGGACATGCTCTCCCTGCTGCCCCGCGACGAACTGCACCGCATCAGCGACACCCTGTTGGAACAGCACTATCGCCAGCCCGACGGGCCGCCGGACACCCCCCCCGCACCCCGCACCCCGTAGGAGCGCTCATGCCCAAACTCAACATCCCCCCGACCAAGTCGAGCCTCCTGCAGCTCAAGCGGCAACTGGCCTTTGCCGAGGAAGGCTACGACCTGCTCGAACAGAAGCGCCAGATCCTGGTGCTGGAACTGATGAGCCGGGTGCAGCGCGCCCAGGAGGTCGAAACGGGCGTGGCCGACGCCTTGCGCAATGCCCGCGCGGCTTTGCGGGAGGCGACTCTGGACATCGGGGCAGCGGCGTTGGATCGGGCCCTGGTGGGCGTGCCGACGGGGCCTGACCTCACGGTTTCAGTGCAGCACCTGATGGGGTTGAAGATAGCCCGGGTTCAAGTGCGGGTGGAGCCTGCGGAGCTGCCGTTCGGCGTGGGCGGCACGTCGGCCAGCACGGATTGGGCGAGGCGCCGTTTCGCTGAACTCCTGCCCCGGCTGGTCGAGTTGGCGGAATTGCAGAATGCCGTATTTCGTCTGGCCGGTGAATTGCGCAAGACCCAGCGCCGTTGCAACGCGCTGTCGAAACGGTTCATCCCGGACTACCGCGAGACGATTGGCTACATCGTGGGCGCCTTGGAGGAACGCGAGCGCGAATCGTTCCTCATCCTGCGCATGATCCGCGACCGCCTGGTGCAGACCGCGCCGCTTCCGACGCCCACGACTTGATCGGAGGCCACCGGCACCTGCGCCGCTGCTGCGGCTCACGGAGCCGCGCCCCGACAACGGACCGCGGGTCCACGACCCGCAGCAGCCACGCCGCTTCCGACGCCCACGACTTGATTGCCGGCTACGGAGGACGGGTCCACGGCGACGGGGTTCAGGGGGAGCTGCGGATGCCCCCTGCGCGCTTGCGCTTCCTCCTTGCTCGTGGTGGTCAGAGTCCGGTCAGTCCGGCCAGGTAGGCGTGGATCAACTCGGGCAGGTCGGTGCTGTAGCCGCCCTCGAGGAGACTGAACACCGGCGTGTCCATCGACCGCATCAACCCGCCCAGCCAGTGGAAATCCTCGGGCTCGAGCGTGCCCTGGGCCAGCGGATCCCGGGCATAGGCATCGAAGCCGGCGGACACGGCGACCAGCTCGGGTTTGCCGGCCATCATAGCCTCGAACGCCTCCTGGAGGCGGTGGCGGTATTGTTCTCGTGGCGTGTAGGGGGGCACGGGGTAGTTGAAACAGTTGTGCCCGGAGTTGGCCAGGCCGGTGCCGGGATAGCAGGGGGATTGGTGCACGGAATAGAACGCCGCTCCCTGGCGATTGAGCAGGATGGCCTCGGTGCCGTTGCCGTGGTGCACGTCAAAATCAAACACCGCCACCCGCTTGCAACCGGTGGCCAGCCCCTCCAGCACCGCGATGGCCACGTTGTTCAGGTAACAGAAACCCATCGCCTGATCCCGCGTCGCATGATGTCCAGGCGGACGCATCAGGCTGAAGACGGCCTCACCCGACCTGGCCAAGCGCAACGCCTCGAGAGCCGCGCCCACCGACGTCCGCGCGTATCCGGCGATACCCTCGTGGTAGGCGGTGTCGCCGTCGAAATCAATGGGTTGCTCCAGCCGGGCCAGGTGATGCGGGGTGTGGGCGCGCAAAAGTTGGCCGTCCGTGCATGGTCCCGGCGCCTGCCATTCGATGGGGAGCGACGCCTGCTTCCGGAAATGGGCCGTCGTGCGCGTGATCCGGGTCGGGCGCTCCGGATGTCCCGCCGAGTGATACCCGGTGCAGGCTTCGTCGGTGATGATCTTCATCGAAAACTGGTGGGCCCAACAGGATTTGAACCTGTGACCAAGCGATTATGAGTCGCATCCTGCCCGGTTGTTCCGAGTCGCCTCCGGTCGTCACAAGTTGCGAAAACCCTATTTTCATTGGGTTTTGCGTTGGAGGACCGCTACCCCCCACAACCCGACACAACCACTCAGGACCGGAAAATTGGCCAAGCATTGGCCAAGCATTCGGAGGCGTCAAGCGCCATTAGGAGTCGTTGCAAGAGCGCCACTCGGATACGCTGCGATCTGGCGGCGCGCTTTGTGTAGCTCATGCACCAATCGGTTTCTGGGGTGTGGTGAGATGGCAGTTCAGAGAGGACATGTATGAGCAGCGCCTCTGGACTGATCGAGCAGGTAAACGCGCCGAGTGCCATTGCGAAGGAACGCGAGGCGAAGCGATCGTATCCCAAGACCCACGCGAATTATTGGAAAGCCCGTCTGGAGCATCGGACGTACACGCGGGACGGCAAGACCTACGAGGTGCCTGAGTGGTCCGTGAGGATTCATTTCGGCGGCAACCGCAAAAGCTTCAATTTGGAGACAGGGAGCAAAGAGGAAGCCGCCGCCAAAGCACGGGACATTTACCTGTCCCTGATCGCGAAGGGTTGGTCCGCGACTCTCGCCGATCTCAACCCGAAGGCCGTTCAGGCAATCGAGGTTGTTGCCGGGGAAGCAACCATTGGCGAATTCCTGGCCGAAGTGGAAAGAACATCGAGTCTGAAGCCGAAAACATTCCGCCGCTATTCACAATGCCTGCGACGAGTGGCAGCCCACATTCGGGGAGTCAAAACGGACGAGTCACGGTACGACTACAGGACCGGTGGCTTACTCGCCTGGCGGAAGCAGGTGGACGTGATTCCACTCTCGGCCATCACCCCCGCAGCTGTTGCGGACTGGAAGATTCATTATCTGCGACGAGCGCCCAACGACCCTCGGCGAAAGCTCGAAGTGAATCGCTCGTTCAACACTTGGCTGCGCAACACAAAAAGCCTTTTCAGTTCGGCGATCATCAACAAACCAAATTTCGGAATCAAAGTACCCAAGTTCAAAATGCCAGATAGCCAGCGCGGAGAGCGTGAGGTTTACTGGTTCGAGACGGTGGACTTCGAGAAGATGGGTTCGATGAAATTCCAAGCGCCCGCCGGGATTACCTATGAGGACCTGGTGATGAAAGCGCAAAAGGAGTTGCGAGCGGCCAGTCCCGAGGCGTACAAGCTCTTTCTTCTGTGCATGTGCGCAGGATTGCGACGCGGGGAAGCCGACGTGTGCTTGTGGTCGCAATTGAGGCCGGATGACTGTTCCATTCGGGTTGAAGCCACCGAGTTCATTGAACCGAAGCACGGTTCAGGAGGTACTGTTTACGTCGATCCAGCCCTCATGAAGGAGTTGCTGAGTTTTAGGGCAGATGGCCAGGAGGGTTTTGTGGTGCAATCCCATCTGGAATGGAAGGCGACGGCGTACGTGCGTTACCGCTGCGAGCCGCACTGGCGAACGTTGTTGGACTGGTTGGAAACGAACGGCATCTCGGCCCGAAAGAAAGTTCACGAACTGCGGAAGCTGTTTGGTGACGCCATCGTGAAACGCGAAGGCATTTTCGCGGGGAGCGCGCAATTGCGTCATTCCACAATCCAAATGACGGCGAATCACTACACTGATCCGCGACAACGCGCCGCGCTTCCGGTCGGCCGCCTGTTCTCGGACAAGACCCCTCGCCGCAGTTTCAGGTCTCGCCGGCTGTCGCAGGAACATGAGGAAGACGGGAATGGCAATGGAACTGTCCAAGGTGCAAACCTAGGCCCAGGCCGCGTGAAAAAGTTGACGTTCGGAAGGAAGCTATCACAATGACACGACGCGGTTGATTGCGCGGGCCTGTAGCTCAATCGGTTAGAGCATGGCACTCATAATGCCGGGGTTCTCGGTTCAAGTCCGAGCAGGCCCACCAATCTTGCGTTGCACTCCATCGCGTCGTAGCACAAAGAGCCACGGCTTGCGAAACCGCAATGTGACGCCCGTGTCCTGATCGTTCATCCCTTCTTAGATTATTCTGCACACGACCCGATTCCAGATGGGATCGGTCATCCGATGAGATTTTCCGTCGTGTTCACCCGCGTGTGCCCGCGCTTCTGGGTGCTCCGCGCAACATCGTGCCGGCAGGCGAAAAAGAGGGGGAAGAGTTTGCGCCTGCCGTCACTCAGTTGCTGATGCTCCGCGTAACGGGCGCGGCTACACGCGGGTGCGTTTCGTCCGGAGCGGGGCTGCTCTCTCGGGGTGGAGGTGAAGAGAGCAGTCCCGCTCCTTCAGAACGAAACGCAAAACATGAACACAACGGAAAACCTCATCGCCACTGGATGCCCCGCAATCGCTCCGCAACCCGAAAACAAGATCGTCAAACCACTCAAGTTCCCACCACAACCACAGGAATGGAAAATTGTATCACTTCGGGAATGTCCCACACCCGACACCATGCAACAATGCGAGACGCCGGATCAGGCAGCCGCCTATTGGAGAGCGCATATTGCGAATCATCCTTACTTCAATCCTGAATGCGAATGTTTGGTGGTTTTCATCCTCAACACCCGTCGCCGCATCAAGGGTCACTACCTGGTATCAATTGGAACGATGGACACAATCCTCTGTCATCCCAGGGAAGTATTCCGTTTAGCCGTCATGGCGAGTGCCGCCGCAATTATCATCGCGCATAATCATCCTAGCGGTGAAGCGACCCCATCTGAAGCCGACATCAAAATCACTCGCGACCTCATTCGAGCCGGGCAACTCCTGAAGATCGAAGTTCTCGATCACATCATCCTCGGACATTCTACCCAGACCAGTCTTCGAACCCTTGGGTATTTCTATTCCTAGCCGATAGCGGCTTTGCCTTCGATTGAAGGCCGATTTCTAATCGTCATGGGGCGATCTGTTCGCAGCTGCTCGCGCAACAACGCTGAAGACGGCAACAATAGCGTTTGCATAATGAACCGTCAGACGATACGATACGGAAATGCAAAAGCAGACCAATAGTGCTTCCGAACTCCGCCGGATCGGCGCAGCAGAGGCTTTTTGCGATGCACGCCTCGCCTTGGGGCGTGTCACGATTGTGCTGGAGGATTTGGTCAAGGAAACGGGGTTGTCGGCAATTGCCGCCAAGCGCCAGTTGTCACGACTGCGGGGTAAAGTCGTCCGGGTTTCCCCTAGGCAGCCGTTCTACCTGATTGTCAGCCCCGAACATCGCAGCATGAGCGCACCGCCGACGAACTGGTGGTTGCAGGATTATTTCCACTGGCTGGGCCGCCCGTATTATCTGGCGCTGCAATCCGCCGCCAGCTCGTTTGGTTCAAACCCGCAAGCGCTCCAAGTCACACAGGTGATGACCAACCGTCCTTGCCGCACGATCAAGGTTGGGCGAATTCAAGTCAGGTTCTTTGTCAAGCGGGGGATTGAGCGGACGCCGACACAGCAACCCGCCGGAGCGGTCGCGCCACTTTTGGTCAGCACGCCCGAGGCGACGGCGTATGACTTGGTCCGCTATGCGACCAGCATCGGCGGCATCGAGCGCGCCGCAGAAACCATCCGCCCGCTGCTCCCGCTATTGCGCTCGCGCGAACTCAGGCGTGTGCTGGATGCGGAAAACGAGCCTGCCGTCGCGCAGCGGTTGGGGTTTGTCATCGAAGCGTGCCGCAACAAGTCACTGGCGAAAGTTGTCCGCGCCTGGCTGCCCGATGAATTGACACCTGTGACACTCTCTCCGGCCAAGGGTAAGCACGACAACCTCCCCCTCGTCAAACGCTGGCAGGTGTTCAACAACTCCAGTGAGTTGAACGTATGACGCCGATCACCCGTCAGGATATTCTGGCGCACCAAGCCATTGTGCCGTGGGGGGCGCAGTATCAGGTCGAACAAGACCTCCTGCTGTGCCGCACGATGGTCGCGCTGTTTGATGACAAATTCCTGAGTTCCCAAATCGCCATGCGTGGCGGCACGCTCCTGCACAAGGTCCATCTCGCGCCACCCGCCCGTTACAGCGAGGACATTGATCTGGTCGTGGTCGGCACACGCCCGCCAGATCACATCCGTCGCGCCATTCGTCGCGTGCTCACCGATGTCTTGGGAGCTCCCAAAGCATCTGTTTGGGACACCCTCGTATTGGCGATCCGCAACACCGTCAAGCCTTCGCGCGTGTTGCGCATGACTTACTCGGCGCGCTCAATCATTGAACCCAACCGCACGCTGGAAATCGTCGTCGAAGCGAATGTGACTGAGCGAAAGCCGCACCGGGCCGTGGTTGAAATGCCGTTCAGCTTCCCTTTCCGAGACAAGCCGGTTCAAACGCGCATTAAGGGCTTCGACATTCACGAAATGCTGGGCACGAAGATGCGAGCGATGTTCCAGCGCACGCGTGGGCGAGATTTGTTTGACCTGTATTGGGCGCTGACCAAATCGCCGCTGCCCGTTGACCCGGCGGCGATCATCGCTTCCTTCGAGCACTACCTGAAACAGGAAGGCACGAAAGCGGGCCGGGCGGAGTTCATCGGAATCCTCGAAGACCATCTCAAAGACCGCGGATTCTGTTCGGACATGCAACCGCTGCTTCGCGCCGACATCACCTACGATCCGCAAGCGGCTGGGAAGTACGTCAAAACCCACCTGCTGAACCTACTGCCCGCGTGAGGCATTCATTCCTTGCCGGCTTGAGGTTGCTTGTCAATCGCGGCGATCTCCGTCACAGCAATCTCGATAACCACGGGCTGCCCGTCTGGAACGAGTGACCGTTGGTTACCGGACAACGCGGACAAGGAGGCAAGTTCCATCCGCTGCATCGCGGTTTCGACGCGCCGCAGGGAATGGCCATACAACAGAACTTCGTGTGTGGCGAAGACCAAACGAAGTTGTTGCTGCTTTCCCTCGCTCTTGAGTTCGGCGAAGGCGAACTGGTCGAATGGCAGCAGAAGACTCTGTTCAGCCGATACTTCGATTTTGACCGCGCGAGCGTTCGGGTCGCTCGCCCAACATTCGGGTGATTTTGTGCTCATGTGTTTGTGCAGGTTGATGATTGCGACGACGGGAAAGCTTCAGCCGGCAAAAGTTGTCCGCCGCGCGGCGACCAAAACGCAACAGGTAGCGGTGCAACCGATCCCAAAGTCGAACGCCGGCACGTGGCGCGATTCCAGGTGCGAGTTCCAGTGCCAGTGGCCGGTGGCCGGTGCGGGTCACGTTCTCACGTAGTTGTTCCTTGTCGGGCGTGAAGATGCGGATACCGCGCCGTCCGCGCGAAATGGTCACATACCACTGCTGCGCATTTGTGGCGGCCTTGATGGTCGAGTCCGAGAACAACACGTAATCCACGGTCTTGCCTTGCGACCCGTAGGACGTGACGGCGTAGCCGGGCAGGAATTCCCGGAATTCCCTGTCCAGCACCCGGCCATCCGTGAGTTCAATGCCCCCATCCGCACAAACCGACTTCACGATCACCAGTTCCCCATTGGTGACCCGCCCGCCGGATGCCAGTTTCCGATTGGCTTTCAGGTGCAGCCGGTCGCCAGGGGCAACGGCCAATTCGCGCGTCAGGCAGACCGAAATGCGGTCGAGCATCTTGTTCGAGACGGTGACGAATCTTCCGCCGACCTCGACGAGCACGCCTGCTTTGACGATGCCCGCCAGCTTTCCCTTTGCGCCCGGATCGGCCTCGCGAATCTTCTGGTTGAAAACTACAACCGCATCCTTCGGATAAAACCGTTCATCGCGCTTCTGCGCGTTCGTCAGATCCAGCCTGTCCAGAACTTGAATCGTCGCGTCAGTCGAACCAAGCAGACCCTTTGCTTTCAGGGCATCACGAACACGCGAATTGACTCGGTGGACCTCCGCCCAGGTCTGCGAGACGACCACTGCCGAAGCGTCTCGTTCGGTGAGCCGGAGGTATTCGTCGGCAAGCCTGTCGGCTTGATCTGCTAGACCGCACGACACTACCGCGCCCATCTTATCGAGGCGACCGAATGACTCGCCCACCTTGCCCGCCGCCGCCGATTCGACGGCTTTGCGATATGCCCGAATCCGGTTACGCTCACGGTAGTCCCGCCCCAACGCCGGATCTTGCCGGCGAATCTTATGTAATTCGACGGGTTTGACGCCGGAATGGCGCTCGATAGCGAGCAAAGCGTTCGATGCCTCGACAGCCCCATGCTGCCGCGTGTCACCGGAGAGAATTACCCGCGCGTTCTGGTCACGGGCCAGCCGCAGCAGTTCGAGCATCTGCCGTCCACCAATCTGCCCCGCCTCATCCACGACCACGACCGCCCCCGTGGCAAGTTCGCCCTTGAGGAGGAAATTCGCGACCGTTGACGGTGACGGCAGTCCCGCCTTTCCCATGTCCACGACTTGCTGACGCTGCGGGGCGAGAACAACAACGCGTCGGCCAGACTCTCGGAGTTGTTCGACCAGTTCACGCAGGACGTAACTTTTGCCTGTGCCCGCGCCGCCACGAAACACGGATACCGCGTTTGTTGAGGACAAAAGTGCATCGAGCGCCTTGCGTTGCTCATCGTCCAATGCCGCCTTCACTGGTCGCGGATTGGCCACCAGGGGATGGCAGGCGGCAACGCCATCTTTCGCGGTCCGGACAATCTCCCATTCGCGAAGCAGGACATCCCGCAAGGTCACTTCACCTGGGCGCTCTGTATCCCGGATGTAGCCACGCTGCCGCGTGAACTCGGTCAGTTCGCCCACCGAGAAGCCCCCGCCTCGTGCTCGACCGAGCGCCTCCTGCCACACCTGACATTCCAGCACGACGGAGTTTCGGTCGAATAGGTGCTCTTCTGCCCATTGCACGGCATCGGCCAAGGACACCCTGTTTTCGTCAGATGGACTTTGCGTGGACTGGTTGTGGAGACGCCCGATTGTCTGCCGCTCATCCCGCGTCAACTGCGACTCCCACAGTTCCAACAGTTCTTCCCGGCTCAAGTCTCGCTGCTTGCGTGCCCGCTCGGCCGTCGCAATCAGCCGGCGAGCGGCCATCAAGTCTCCAGCCGCGATTTCAGGCTTTTCCTCCAGGAGCTTGGCCAGTGCTTCATCAATCTCCGCACGCCGCTTTGAAAACCGTTCGCATAGCTCATCCGAGATGCCCTCGACTTGAAAATCTCCCCGCGCCCGGTTGCGAATCCGGTAGCCGAAGCTGCGCAGTTCACGGGCAAGCTCGTGATAGTAGGCGTTCTCGGCGAACTTCCGGGCGCGCAGGAGTTCGTAATTCTGGAGAGCCTTCCAGCGATTCTCCACAGGATCGAAGGTCGCGTTGAAGACGATGCAATGTGTGTGCAGGTGCGGGTCAAGAGCACGTGACGTGTCGTGAGTGAACAGGGCCGCCGCAAAATTGCCCGTAAACCGATCGCTCTGTGCCCCGCTGGTCCGAATACGGGTCGCAGCAAACGCCTCGAATTCTCTGACCGCCGCCTTCACGGATCGTGCATGGGCCTCAAGAATCCGCTCGTCTTTGCCGAGGAATCCAGCCAGTGACACAGACTTGGGCGGAGAGAATGTGAAGTCGAAAAATATCCGCCGATTGGCCGCGTTCTCGCCGTCCTCCGTCCGCGTCGTGTTCAATCGCTGCGTCAGCGTTTCACCCGTGGCAGGATGTTGGTTCTCGCACAGCCGTAGAAAGTCATCGGCGCGGACTTTGCCGGACAAGCCGAGACGTTCCGCGCCCAACCCAGTCCATCCGCCGGCCACACGCTGCCCTTCGTTGTAGTAATCGCCGACGCAGAGGTGTTCCTCGAAGTATTCCCGCGCGTTTTTGATGTTGTATTGCGTCTTTGCTGTGACCACACGCCGGACACTACACGGACTGTGCGCGCATCCTGTGTAACAGATACACCAGCCCGACGCCGCCTTGTGCTGAACTGTCGGCATGAGCACAACCGCGACTCTGAAACCGGGAAACCAACTGTGGGGCATCTATCACACGGACCGTGAATATGCCCGCGAGATGCGCGATCCACTTCGCACGGTTGTCGAAGCCCCCACCAAACAGGCCGCCGAGGAAACCGCTGCCCGACTCGGCTTCAACGACCCCTGGGCGCATCCCGTAACCACTGAGCAAGCGCAGCGAGCGGAGTGGCTTCCAAGAATCCGACCAGCGCATCGGCAGAGGTTCGCCCACAAATCGTCACGCGGCCTCCACGTCTGATTATGCAAACACCGACCACAGCCCAAATCCGAACCGCCATCCAAGTGCTGAAGAAGTATGGCGAACACATCAATCACAACGCCGCTAACATCATCATTGACCTGCCGGAAACCCGCTTTGGCGAGCATGTCGCCGCACGGGCCAAAGTGGTGAGCATCGACCAGATCACCCGAATTCAGACCGTAGCCGCGCAGTTGGAGAAGTGGCGCGATGATCTGCTGCAACAGAGAAGGCAGTGTGTTGCTCATCATGTTTAAGACAAGGCACGCGTTACCCCTTCGTGCCGAAGGTTTCTGCGTCCGCGAAGGAGTCGCGATCAATACGGAACACAGCCACGCGATATGAATCACTCACGACCACAGACGCGGCAAATCCGCGAGCATGGACAGGCAGCGGACAAGCCGCAGTTGCGACTGATCCCTGTCCCCGAACAGTCCGCAGCCGCGTCCAGGACACGCCAACAGGCGCGGCAACAGTCAGTCCGCAGCCCCGATAAAGACACGGCCTCGACACGTTCTCAGATGACAACGGCAAGAGCCGCGAATGGTCCACAGACAGGCCGCAATCTAGGATTTTCCACGTCCGAAGCCTCATTCCCAACCAGGCTTGGCCGGGAACTCGAACAGCCACAGGGCAGTCCAAGTCGCCGCATTGCCGTGGCCGCCAGGCGGCCTATCCGTTTCCCGGTTCACATCCGCACCAACTAATCCTATGTCCTCGTTTGATCCCGCAACAGTCCGAAAGGCGGTCGAAGAATTCACACCCCGCCGTCCGCAGAAATTCCAGGATTTGCTCCCGGCAAAGGACGTCATCACGGAGTTGCGCCAGAAGCACGCGTCGTATCGGTCCATCGCCGACCTGCTCACGCAGCATTGCCTGCCAACGAGCAAGACGGCCATCGCGCAGTTTTGCCATCAGGTGCTTGGCGAAAATGTCCGGCCACGAAGGCGGCCAGGGCGCAAGCGCCCACCCATGCCCGTGTCCGCAAACGGAGATGGGACAGTTCCTGCATTAACGCCAACCACCGAGGCGGGAGTATTGGCTGAACCAGTCACGAATCTCGACGGCACTGACGCGACGCCGGCTCGGGCTCGCGGCCCGCGCATTGCCCAGGTGCGGATGCTCAAACCTCAAACCACATGAAACGAATCGATTTGATACTCAATGGCAAAGGCGGGGTCGGCAAGAGCTTCTTTGCCGTGAACTTCGTCCAGTTCCTCAAGGACAAAAGCATCGCCCATATGGCGATCGATTCCGACAACGAGAACTCCACGCTGAAGCGATTTCACCCCGACACGCGATTCCTCGATTTGGACAATCGCCGGGAACTCGACGGGATATTCACGGCACTGGAGAGGGCCAATCTCGTGGCCTTGGATTGCCGCGCCGCGTCCACCGACCTGTTTATTGACTACTTCGCCGAGATTGACCTGCCCGCCGTGCTATCCACGATGGGCGCGGCACTCACACTTGTCATGCCGGTCAACCACGAGGCGGACAGCGTGGACCAGATTCAACGGCTTGCCGACCAGTTCGGAAAGCAATGCAGCTATGTCGTGGTTCGCAACGCCGCGCACAGCGACAGTTTTGCATTGTTTGAGGCGTCGGAGGTTCGCGCTCAACTCAAGGACAAGCTCAACGGACGGGAAATTGCCATGAGCCGGTTGCAGGATTGGTTGGTGGAAGCCCTCAACGCCGAGAACCTGACCATTACGGCTGCGACGAAACACCCGGCGTTCAGCCTTCTTGACCGGCAACGCCTTCAAACGTGGCAACGGAAGCTTTACGCCGAGATCGAATCCGTCACCGGCCTCTTGTTGCCTGCCAAATAATCCCATGCCGAGCAACGAACAGCCCAACTTCGACGAAGACTTCGACGAGGCGGTCGCCGAGTGGCGGGATAAGCATCGGCTGCGAGAGGACGACGCGGTGATGCTCCTTGTCGAGTTGTTCCGAATCCACCAGCGGCATTGGGATGAAGTCCGACGCCGAGAGCTTCCGTCGTTTGAACAGTTCCGCTCGGATATCACGAAGCTGGTCGAAGCCGCACGGACCTTTCAGGGACAATCGGCGGTCTTTCTCGAAATCATGCGCAATCAGACCCCGGTGCATCGTGCCGCCAGAATCACCCGTGCCACCGCTGTCTTTGCGACCATTGCAGGATTGCTTGCGGGCTACCTGATCGGGAGGGCTTGGCCGTGAAACTCGACGTAATCCCGTTTGGTCCAATCATGCCACCGCCAGACCTCCTGCTCGCGATGAAGAATCCGAAATACCTCATGGTCGTGGGCGGTATCCTGCTGGCGCTTATTGCGGCTTGGCTGTTGTTCGCTCCGCGCAATCGAAAGAGCTATGTGGCGAGGCTCGGCGGGTTGAGGTGGAAACGGACGCAATTCTGTCGCGGCTGGCTCATTACCGGCGACACCGGCTCAGGAAAAACCAGTTCCGGCATCAATCAACTGGCGCACCAGGTCTTCAAGAATGAGCCAACATGGGGAGGGCTGTGCATTGATGAAAAGGGTGTGTATTGGGAAACACTCACCGCGATGGCGGAGCATTACGGGCGCGAGAGCGATCTGATTCAATTACGAATCCGCACGGACAGCGCGGACGTGAATTGGACGCCGCAGCACCGCTTCAACTTGACCGGTGACCGTAGCATCCCTTTCACAACCTACGCCAAGTTCATCGTGGATACTGCCACGAGTCTCGGCCAGGGCGGAGACAAAGGGTTCTTCAAGAGCCAGGCGCAAACCCACATCGCCCACGCGCTCGAAATGCTCTACGAATTAAAACGCCCGGTCACATTGCTCGGAGTGTTTGAGTTGCTGTCCGACCGCGAATTGCTGGAGGAGGAAATGGAGAACCTTGAAGCACTTCTTGAAACGCCCCGCCGGGAGGCCGTTTACGCACATTTCGCAAACCGCTTTCTCAACCAGCCCGACGAGCAATCCGGCGGCGTCCGCGAAACCATTGGGAACTACCTGCAATACTTCCTGACGCCCGAGGTCGCCGAGGTCTTTTGCACCGAGGAAAGCACGTTCGATTTCGCCGCGATTGACCAGGGCAAAATCATCCTCACGACCATGCCGCAAAAGTTCCAGACCGAGCGGCGTTACGTAAACACCTTCCTCAAACTGCTCTATTACAACCACGCACTGCGCCGCTTTGACAAACCCAAGGCCGACCGCGCGAAGAACAATCTGCTCATCCTGTGGGCCGACGAAGCGCAGCGATTCATGACCGCGAGCGAAGACGGCACGAGCGACTACAACTGCGTGGATGTGATCCGCGAAGCGGGCGCGACAATCGTTGCCGCTGCGCAAAGCACGACCTCATTCGTGCCGCCGCTCGGCAACGACAAATCGAAAGTGCTCACCCTGAATCTCCGCAACCGGATGATCTTTCGCGCCGCCGACGAGGCCGATGCCGTCCAAGCCGCCGATTTTCTCGGCAAGAAGCGCGTGGTGAAGCGCTCCTGGGGCTTCAGCGCCGGCAAACGCAACGTCAACTACTCCGAAACCGAGGAACACAAAATCAAACCCCACAAACTCCGCAATTTGCGCGATCATGAGTGCGTCCTGGTGCATTGCGAACGCGGCTTCCGCCGGGTCACACTGCCTCCATTGGAGTTTGACGGGACTGTCTCCAGATGGTTTTCAATGTGGAGGCGGTTATTCTAGCCGCTGTAACCAACGCCCGGTTTGCTTTGCTCCACGGGCTACCGGGTCGTGCGGCATCCGCCGTCGCTCCTCGTTTGCCACGCTCGTGTCGCTGAAGGATCGTGCCGCTATTCCTGTTCCGGGCTGGTTGACTTCGGATGTTTTCCGCGCCTTTCCGCCTTCGCTTCCCGGCTGCGGGCGAACGCCTCCAGTAAGCCTCGCACTTCGTCCCGACATTCGTGAGTGATTTCTTCGGCCCGGCGGATCCGCGCCTCCAGCGCACGCAACCGGCTCTCCAATTCGGCCTCCTCCGACTTGGCCTCCTCCCGCTCCTCGGGAAGTGCGCACGCCATGACTTCTTCTTGCAGCACCGGCGCGGCTGCATACCGCACCCGCCGCGAACGCAGCGTGGCCATCTCTCCCGCCTCCGGCGCGCCGCCTTGCGCCGAAAGGGATTCGCGCAGCCCGGCGATGAGTTCTTTCAACCGCGCTCGCTCCGTCCCGACCAGCCGGCTCGCCCACTGTTCCAGTCTCGCCAGCAGTTCGCGCAATTCGCCAGCCGATTCCTTCCGCGACTCAAATACTTCCCGCACCGCCTTTTGCAAACGCGCCATCGGCGGCGGCGGAATTCTCCCCTGAGGATGCTCGATGTCCTCCAGCAGCGGTAGAATGTCCCGCACTGCGGCGCTCTCCGCCCCCAACTGTTCGAATTCTTCCTTCAATTTCGGATTCTCCGCGATCAACGCCTGCAATTCCGCCCGTTCCGCCGCCTCGGCCTCTTGGGCGAGCGCCTTGTGCGCGAGTTCATGAAAGCGTTCTTCGTTACTCATATTCATCGCAGTGCCTCCAGCAATTCTTTCATCAATTGCGGTTGCTTCCGCAGTTCTTCCCGCAATGACTCCAGTGCCCTCGATAAGGTAACCCCGACTGTGCCCATTGGCATGCCGAACGCTTTCGCCAGTTCGGCCTGCTTCAAACCCTCTACATAATACGCCTGCAAGAGTTGTCGCTGGCGCTCCGGCAACTTCGCCGCGAGGGCAGTTAGCAGTTTCGCCAGTTCGTGAGAATCCACTCGTTCCAGCGGCCCGGGCTCGGTCGAGGCGAGGTCATCGCGTCCCTCCATCGTCTCCGTCATGCCCGCCGCCCGTCGCTCGGCCTGCATCCGGCGGACCAGGTCCAGCGCCCGTCGGCTCGCAACCACCCCGGTCAGCGCCTTCAAATCCTCAAAACTTTCCACTTTGCCCGCTTGCACCTGCTCCGCGGCCTCTCGGATCGCTCCAACCGCGACGTCTTCCACCTCCGCCGGAGCGAAGGTGGCCAACCGCCGGTTGGCCGCTGCGCAGGCCACCGGCCAAAGCCAGTAAAACGCAACGTCCCACATCCGGGCGTCACCGGCTTGCAGGCTGCGAATATCTGGTTTGAGCATGCCCGACAGTGTGAAACGCACTCAGCGCGCTCGCAAGCATGGTGTGCGCCGTGGTTCACCGCCTGCAACCCGATGTAAGAAGATCTTTGCCTGTTGCGATTCCATATTTGACGGCGGAACAGAACCCTCCGCCGAATGAAAGGATCATTATGGAAAATGTCATTGCCGGTCGTTTGCAGTCGGTGCAGTTCGGAGCAGTCCAACGCTACAAGAATATCGCCATCGTGCCACTGATAGCACCCGATGGCGCATTTCGGTATCGCATGCTCGGCGAGGCTCTCGCCACCTCCGATATTACCATCACGGAGATTTCCGCGTCCGGCTCCGTGCCCGAACTGTTGGTCATCAATCGTGGCAAAACGCCCGTCCTCCTGATTGACGGGGAGGAACTCGCCGGGGCGAAACAAAACCGTGTGCTCAATACTTCCATCCTCGTCAAGGGACTCTCCGAGACCCGCATCCCGGTCAGTTGCACCGAGCAGGGCCGCTGGTCCTACGCCTCGCCCGCGTTCGCCCCCTCCGGCAACGTGATGGCGCAAAAGGCTCGCGCCATGAAATCCCGCTCAGTCTCGCATTCGCTTGATGCCTCCGCTTCATATCACTCCGACCAGGGCGAGGTCTGGAACGAGATCTCCGAGTTGCAGGTCAAGGCGTGCTGCTATTCGCCCACATCGGCCATGAACGATGTGTTCAAGGCGCGCGAGGACGACTTGCGTCATTGCACGGAAATCTTCCAGTGCGTCCCCGGCCAGATCGGCTTGCTCGCCTTCACCGACACCCGCCCAGCAGGCTTCGACCTCGTTTCCCTCGGCGCGGCTTACGCCACCATCCATCCCAAACTCGTCCGCAGCTACGCGCTCGAAAGCCTGCTCCAATCCGCACCGGCGGATGCCCCCGCCCACGATTTCGGCGGCATGGCCAAGAGTTTCGTGGATCGCGTGGTTGCCTGTGGCGAACGCCGCTTCCCCTCCGTCGGCTGTGGCTTCGACTATCGCTACCGGGGCGACACGATCGCCGGCGCGGCCCTCGTCCATGCGGATGAAGTCATCCACGCCGCCTTCTTCCAGCTCGACGCGCCCCGTCAGGAAAGCCCCCGCGACATGGCTTCGCTGAGAAATCGTCGTCGCTATTACCGTGAATAACCCATGTTGCTGGATGACGATTTGGGTGGATTCCCTCCTGTTTTGGCTGGTGTTCGTGGACACACTGCCTAGAATCTCTGGCGAATGCGCCGTCGATAAAGCGGTGCTGACCAACCTGAAGCGGAGCACAAGAGTATGCAAGAACGCTGGCTATCGGTCGATGAAATTGCCGCGCATCTCGGCGTCAATCCAGACACTATTTACAAATGGATCGAGCGGAAGAAGTTGCCCGCGCACAAGGTCGGGCGGCTGTGGAAGTTTCTGGCATCCGAGGTTGACCAGTGGGTCAAGGCAGGCCGCGCGGCGGCGGATGTCACCACGGACAAGCCTGTCACACCCACGAAAGTGAAGCAGCCGCGGCGCTGAATCACCCTCAATGCACTACGCCACCCCCACCCCCCACCTGCTTATCCAGAAGAGCCGAGTCCTTCTGGACGAGGATGGTCTGCAAACAGGGTCATGGGCCGAATCCACCACCACGCCGGATAGGCAACCCTGCCAGCGTGTGTTGCTCCAAGGAATCATCAAACCGCTGGCTGCGTGTCCATCTTCTCAGAAAGGGAGAACACCATGACTGACGTGCCCTTTCCCCAGCTCCTCGACACCATCCGCGCCACCCAGGGTGGATATTACAAGCTCACCATTCTCGCTGGCAGCGCGCGTGCGGGCAAAACCCATTTGCTCAAACAGGTCGCCACCCAGCTTGACCTGCCCATCATCAATTTAAGCCTGCTGCTCAGCCAACGTTTGCTCAGCCAGAACCGCCGCCAGCGGGCGCTCAATGCCGAGGATGTAGCCACCGAAGTGATTGATGAAAATTACAAGTCCGGTCTGTGCCTGGACGACACCGAACTCCTGTTCGACTCCACGCTGCGGCTGAACCCGCTGGGTTTCCTTCAAGATGTTTCGCGCAATCGCCTCATCGTGGCGACATGGAATGGCATCCTCGCCGGTGGCGAGTTGCGCTTCGGTCACACCGGCCATCCCGATTTTTTCCGCCAGCCCGTGAACGGTTATCCCGTTGTTTCCGTTGCTGAAGACAAACTCCAACTCCATTTCACCACATGAAATATAGCGAATTGATCCAGTTCCAACCGATTGAATCGGTCATCGAACTGCGCCAGGCAAACAAAAGCGCCAAGGCGCGCGAGCTTGTCTCGACCTATGTGATTTCCGATGACATGGCCGACCGGCTTTGCGACCTGGTCTTTCCCCAGCTTCAATACTCCAAGCCGCATGACAATCACGGTCTGCTTATCGTCGGCAACTACGGCACGGGTAAATCACATTTGATGTCTGTCATTTCCAGTATCGCGGAAAACGAGGAGTTCATTGCGCTGTTGACCAATGAGAAGGTCCGCAAAGCCGCCCCGGTCATTGCGGGCAAATTCAAAGTCATCCGGCTGGAAATTGGCTCAACCGAAATGTCCCTGCGCGACATCATCACCGGACACCTGGAGGAGAAGCTGGCCGAGTGGGGTGTGACTTTCCAATTCCCGGCTGCCAACAAAGTCCGCGAAAACAAGACTTCCCTGGAAGCCATGATGGCCGCTTTCCAGAAGAAATTCCCTAATCATGGCCTTCTGCTCGTCGTGGACGAGCTGCTCGACTACCTCCGCAGCCGCAGCGACAAGCCATTGATCCTCGACCTTGGTTTTCTCCGCGAGATTGGCGAGGTCTGCAAGGAACTCCGCTTCCGTTGCATGGCCGGCGTCCAGGAAGCCATCTTCGACAGTGGCCGGTTTGCCCATGTCGCCGACGCCATCAGCCGCGTCAAAGACCGCTTCCAGCAGGTGAAGATTGCCACTACCGACGTCAAGTTCGTCGTGTCACATCGCCTGTTGCATAAAACCCCCAAACAAATCGCGGCGATCCGCGAGTATCTCACCCCGTTCGCCAAGTTCTATAGCAATATGACCGAGCGGATGGACGACTACGCCTCGCTGTTCCCGATTCATCCTGACTACGTCGAGACGTTCGAACGCATCCCCATTGTCGAAAAGCGTGGCGTCCTGCAAATCATTTCCTTCGCCATCAAGGAACTCGTTGGCCAGCCCGTGCCGACCGACCGGCCCGGCGTCATCGCCTTTGACGGCTATTGGAAGGCGCTCAAGGACAATGCCGCCCACCGGGCGTTGCCGGAGGTGAAAGGCATCATCGAATGCAGCACCACCCTCGAAGACAAAGTCCAGAGCGCGTTCCCCAAAAAAACCTACAAGCCGATGGCCATTCGGATCATCGAAGGGCTTTCCGTCCATCGCCTGACCACCGGCGATGCCCCCATTGGCCTGACGCCGGAGGAACTCCGGGACAAGCTCTGCCTCTACCATCCAGGCGCGGCGGAAATGGGCGGCGACCCCGCCGACGATTTGCTGTCGCTCATTGAAAACACGCTCCGCGAAGTTCACAAAACCGTCAGCGGTCAGTTCATTTCGTCCAACAAGGACAATCGTCAGTATTTCCTCGACCTCAAAAAGACTGACGACTACGACGCTCTCGTGGAGAAACGCAGCGAAACCCTCAGTGATGATGTTCTTGATCGCTATTACTACGACGCGCTCCGTCAAGTGCTCGAATGCACCGACATCCCCACCCATATTACCGGCTTCCAAATCTGGCAGCATGAAATTGAATGGCAGGATCGCAAAGCAGGTCGGCTCGGCTATTTGTTTTTTGGTGCTCCCAATGACCGCTCGACGGCTGTCCCCACCCGCGAGTTTTATCTCTACTTCATCCAGCCGTTCGACAAACCGGATTACACGGACGAGAAGCGGCAGGACGAAGTCTTTTTCCGGCTCACCGGCAAGGACGAGCAGTTCACCCAGAGCTTGAGGCTCTACGCCGCCGCGCTGGAACTCGGTTCGATTTCGTCGGGCATCAAAAAACAGACCTACGAAAAGAAGGCTCTCCAGCACCTTGACGACCTCACTAAATGGTTGCGCGAGAATATTTTTAAGGCGGTAGAAATCACCTATCAGGGTTCGCGCAAGAAGTTTGTGGAATGGCTCAAGGTTGCCGGCGCCGGCGGCTCGCTGAACATCCGCGACGCGGTGAACGCCGTCGCCTCGAAATGTCTCGCCGAGCATTTCAGCAATTGCGCCCCGGAATATCCGCACTTTTCCGCGCTCGTGACTTACGGGCAGGGTGGCAACGCCCAACAGGCCGCGCAGGAAGCGTTGCGGGGTGTCGCGCAGCCCAACCGCACCAAGCAGGCCAATGCGGTGCTCGATGCCTTGGAACTCCTCGATGGCGACAAAATTGACCCCTCGAAATCCCGCTACGCCAAACACATTCTGTCCATCCTCAAGTCCAAGGGTCAGGGTCAGGTCGTCAACCGCCCGGAAATCATCACCACGCTGGAGCCGGGCATCGAGTTCATGTTACCGGATAAATACCGCCTTGAACCCATCTGGGTCAGCGTCACCTTGGCCGCGCTCGTCTATAATGGCGACGGAGTGCTGGCCATCCCTGGCGCCAAATTCGACGCCACCAGTCTCGCCAATCTCGCCGGCACGCCTGTGGCGGATCTCCAGAACTTCAAGCATCTTGAGCGCCCCAAAGACTGGAATATTCCCAGCCTCAAGGCCCTGTTCGAGTTGATGGATTTGTCCCCCGGTCAGGCCGTGATGGTGACGCAGAACAGCGCGGAGGCCGTCCAGCAGCTTCACAAGGTCATCAACGAGCGCGTCGAAAAACTCGTCCGTGCCAACCAGCAGCTTGCCAGCGGCATCCCGTTCTGGGGACAAAACCTCCTCAGCGAGCCGGAGGTTGAAAAAACCTCCGCCCAACTCGTCAAAGCCAAAGAGTTCCTCGAAAGCCTCCAAGCCTACAACACGCCCGGCAAACTCAAGAACTTCAAGTACGACGCCGACGACATCAAGGGCTACCAGGCCACGTTTGCACGGCTGAAGGAAGTTGAACAGCTTCAGGCATACTGCGGTGAGCTCGCACAGTTCACCCAGTATCTATCTGCCGCCGAAGCCATCCTGCCCGAAAATCATCCGTGGGTCGCGGAGAGCAAACAGAAGCGCACCGAGTTGCTCACCGAAATTCGCAAGCCCGCCCAGCGCGAATCCGAAACCTTCAAGGCGGACGCATTGAAGCAATTGAAAAAACTCAAAGCGGGCTACATCAAGGTCTATCTCGGTCTCTACGCCAAAGCCCGGCTCAACCTCACGCAGGACAAGGAAAAGAAAGACTTGCTCCAGGATTACCGGCTCAAGCATCTGCGCCGGCTTGCTACCGTCAATTCCATCAATTCCGTCCAGCTCACCGAATTCGACAACCAAGTTGGCAAGCTCCGCACCGGCACAGTGCTGACCGAAAAGGACCTGGAAAACGATCCAAAATCGCCGGATGGCTTCTGGCCCGGCATGGAGGACACCAGCGTGTCTTCCGAGGCGCGGCTCGCCAGTCTGAAATCCGATTTGGAAAAAATTCACAAAAGTTGGACCAAGAATCTCCTTAAAGACCTTGATGATCCGGTCATCCAGGGCAATTTCGAGCTACTAAAAGCGCCGCAGAAGAAATTGCTTAAGGAATTCATGGCGGCCAAGGAATTGCCCGATGAAATCTCCCAGGAATTTCTCACGGCCATCCAACAGGCACTGTCCGGCCTGGCCAAGTTGACCGTGCGGCTCGACGATTTGAAGAAGGCTTTGTTCCCCGACGGCAGCCCAGCCACGCCAGCCGAGTTCAAAGAACGCTTCGCAGCTTATCTTGAAAACATTCTCAAAGCCCGCGACGCCAGTAAGGTTCGCCTCGTGATTGAGTAAAGTCATTCTGAACGAACCAAGCCCAAGAATGAAATTCCTCCACACCTCTGATTGGCAAATCGGGATGAAGGCCGAATCGGTCGGCCGCATGGCCGAGCGCGTCCGCGAGGAGCGACTGGAGGCTGCAAAACGGGTGGTCCATGCCGCTCGGGACAACGGAGCTGAGATGATCTTCTTGTCTGGCGACGTGTTCGAGGACAACGCGGTGGACCGCCTGCTTGTTCGAAAAGTAGGCGAAATCCTTCGTGCGTTCCCCGGTCCGGTTTACATCATTCCCGGCAACCACGACCCCCTCGTGCCCGGCTCCGTGTGGGAGCACAGCGTCTGGAAGGATGCGGCCAACATTACAGTTTTCAGCAAGTCCGAGCCTGTCGAACTGGATCAGTGCATTCTCTTTCCTTGCCCGCTGCACGAGAAATACTCGACAAAAACTCCAACGGCCTGGATAGACGCGAGAGATGTCACCAAGCCGGCGATTGGGCTGGCTCACGGGAACGTTGAGGGGATTCCCAATGGAGAACCTGATTATCCGATTCCTAGGGACGCTGCCAACCGACTGGGCCTGGACTACTTGGCGCTCGGTCATTGGCATTCGTTTGCTCGCTATGACGCGGACGACGGTGCTTGTCGCATGGCCTATGCGGGCACTCACGAAACGACCAAATTTGGAGAACGGGACAGCGGCAATGTGGTTGTTGTGGAAATTGCCCATCACGGGACACCACCAAAACTGACACCTGTCAAAACGGGCCGACTCGATTGGCGCACGGTCGAACGCACGGTTGATCAACCTCAATCGCTGGAAGCCGTCATACAAGAACTCGGCAAGCTCGACCCGCCAGACGCTACGCTGGTTCGTGTTATCATCGGAGGGGTTTTGTTTCCGGAAGACCGCCACTCCTTGGTTCGCATCGAAGAGCTTCTTGCCAGCCGGTTTCTTTTCGGCTCGCTCGACACAAGCGCCCTCATTCCAGCCCCCGATGGCGAAGGTTGGATTGAGTCGCTGGCGTCCGGTTCTTTTCGCGACGCTGCTGTCAAACTGCGTTCCCAAGCGGCTCAATCAGCCAACCCTGAAGAACGTGCCGTGGCCACACAGGCCCTTCTCCAACTTTTCGAACTCTACGAAAGGAGCCGCGCATGATTCTTCACAGCCTGCGCGTGGCCAACTGGCGGAGTCTGCTCAATCCGGTGGAATTGGGACCATTTAGCGACCGGCTCAATGTCATCCATGCGCCCAACGGCACCGGCAAGTCGTCCCTGTTCGAGGCGATGCGCCGCGCCCTGTTTGATGCACACCATGTTTCCGGCGAGGAGATTGAAGCAGTCCGCCCGTGGGGACGATCCTTGGCCCCACAGGTTCAGGTGGAATTCATCCAGTCGGGCGTCCGTTATCGGGTGGAGAAGACTTTTCTCGACGGAGCGTCCGCACACTTGTTTCGATTTGAGGAGGGAAAGTTCCAACCGTTGGCTGACAGCCGGAACGCCGACAGCAAGTTGCGAGAGATTATCGCAGCGTCAGATGCTCCCGGTCGCGGGCTTTCCAAACACGAACACTGGGGGCTGTCTGAAGTTTTGTGGGCGCCGCAAGGAGCTCTTCACCTGGATTCTCTTTCTTCAAGTGTCACCGAGAATCTCCGCGCCGCGCTCGGCGTCCAGTTGACCGGCGAGAGTGGCAGCCGCCTGGAAGAGTTGCTCGAAGAACGCTATCAAACCTATTTCACCAAGGGCGGCAAGCCACGCACGGGTAAGCAGGCTGCCCCGATTCTCGCATTGGAATCAGAACACGATGCCGCCGTGGCCGAGCGCCAGCAACGACTCGAACATCAGCAGCGGTTCGAGGAGACAAGCCGCGCGGTCGAAGACGCTCGCCAGAAACGCGGCCAAGCCAGAGTCGAGGCTGACGCGCTTCGTGATGCGGTCGCTCAAACCAGTAAACAGGCCGAAACCTATCTGCTTCTTCAAAGTGAACTGGAGCAGAAACGGCTGACGGAACAGGGGGCCAAGGAACGCTTTGATGCTATCGGAAAATCCCTGGAACTGATTGGCAATACCCGCGAGGAAATCACCGGACTCGAAGTCAAGATTCGCAGCAGCGAAACACTGGTGACCGACCTCGCAACCGAGGTGAAGAACACCGCTAATGCGGCTGAAGAGGCTCGCCGAAAGCGAGATGAGTCTCGCCGCCAGCGGTCTTCCTTGGTTCAGAGCACGGCTGAGGTCGAGGATGCCCAGGCTTTTGTTGACGATAACAAGGCTCATCAGGCGCTCGCCGCACGAATCGAAAAGTTGCGTCGTTTCGAGACGGACTTGAAACAGGGGAAGGAAAGGCGGACGGCTTTGGTTGCTCCAGACGACAAGACCATCCGGGAAGTGCGGAAAAATCTGACGGCCCTTGAAAAGGCACAAGCCGCTCTGCGGGCATCCCTGATTCACCTGACCGTCAAACCTGACAAAAAAACCAAAATCCACCAACGGTCGCCCAATGAATCACAAACGGTGGCCGCTGGAAAGGCAGCCACGTTTTCGGGCTCTCCGGAAGTCACCATCGAGATAGAAGGATTTGGAACCATTCAAGCATCCGGTCCTGAAGGCGACGCTGAGGCAAATGCAGAAGCACTGCGTGAAGCCGAGAGCAAGCTCACCAAACTGACCCAACCCTACGGAACGCAAGACCCGGACCGACTGCAACTCCTGCGCGAGCAAGCCGACGAGCTTGATCGGAACATCAAACAACTGGAGGAACAGAGTTCGGAAGTGCTGGACGAAGACAGCGCAGACGAACTCAACCAGCAATCCGCCGAGCTTCTTGCCCGCATTCGCGAACGACTTGGACGATTCCCGACTTGGGAAAAGCAGCCGCCCACCGTCAGCGACCTGAAATCCGCTCTGGAGAAACAGCGCAAGACGATTGAGGCAACCATCGAGACAGCAGAGGATGAATATGACAAAGCGCAGTCTGCCGCCCAGGCGGTTGAAAAACGTCATGGCAAAGCAGATGGGGAGCTAAAGAACGCGCGCCTCAATCTCGAAGCAGCGCAGGGACGCATGAAGGACCTGACCAAGGACGGCCAGTCCGATGCGGCACGGGCAAACGCTCGTCAGGAAGCCCTCATGGCGTGGGAAGCAGCCAAGACAAGAGCTAAGGAATGCGAGACCAAGCTCAACGAAATCCCCGGTGATCCGCAGAAGGACCTGCAAAAACTCGGACGGCAGCTCAAGGCGTTGGAAGAGGCGGAAACCCAGGCTCGCGACGAGGAGAATCAAGCGGAAGGCCGACTGCAAACCCTGGCTGCCGAGGGCGCCTACTCGAAACTGGCCGCTTGTGAAGAGACATTGGCCGATCTCAAGTCTCGCATTCAGCGCGAGCGACTCCGCATGGATGCCACCAAGCTGCTTTACGACACCGTCACATCCTGCAAGGCCGCAATCGTGGCGGCAGTGGCAGCACCGGTCGAGCGAACGGCCACGCACATGCTCAGCCGCATCGCCGGCCCCCGTTTGGGCACCGTTCGCTTGACCGAGAACTTCGTCCCAGCGGGCGTTCGGCCGGAAATTGCTCCTGAACCGGTGGAACTGACCAACCTGTCCGGGGGCGAGCAGGAACAACTCTTTCTCATTATTCGGCTCGCGCTCGGGCAGGTGCTGGCCAAAGAAGAGCGCCAACTCGTTGTACTCGACGACGTGCTTAATGCGACTGATACAGGCCGTCTCGCCCGCGTGCTAAACCTCTTCGAGGAATGTGCCGACCGCCTTCAAATCGTGATTTTAACCTGCCACCCTGAGCGTTATCGAGGGCTGGAGGCGGCAACGTTTTTCAATCTTCAGGAAAGGCTCTGATGTCGAAACCCGCGCTTACCGAAGATATTGCGTTCAAAGCCCTGGGGGAATTCTTCCGGGACAAGCCGTTCGTCTTCATCGGCAGCGGCATGTCCTGCGCCATTGATGCTTGTTTCGGCATGCCCGCGTTAAAGGATGCGCTCCTGGCGGGGATTCCTGATTCCAGTTTGTCAGGTCAGGACCTGGTCGAATGGACGGCTGTCCGCAATGACATTGCCAACGGCATAGACCTGGAAAACGCGATGAACCAGGTTTCAACCGAGCCTTTACTCCAGAGGATCACCTCAACCTCAGCGCAGCTCATGGCGGAGCAGGACAGGAAGTATGCCTACCGGATCGCAGAAGGCAGCGTATCCTGGCCAGCCGGCGATCTCCTTCAAAAGTTGGTGGACACCCTTCCTCCAGGCGACCCTGTTCTCCACGTTCTGACGCCGAATTACGATTTGCTCTTTGAATACGAGATGGACGTCCGGGGAGTTGAATACACAAACGGTTTTCATGGGTGTGTGCAGCGCCGTTTGAATTGGGACCTGGCCGCTTTGGACACGTATTCAGTCGGGACCAACTTGATGAGCCGCCGGCTTCGGAACCTCGCAAAACCCAGGAAGCATGCGCGTCTTTACAAGGTCCACGGTTCCTTGAGCTATTTCTTCTACAGGAACGCTGTCGTAGAAAACAATGCTTGGATATGGCAGCCACCCCCCTCTGTCCAACGCGTCATGATTACGCCAGGACAATCCAAATTCGCCGTGCTTCAACGGTTTAGGCAGGAACTTCAAGGCCCGGCGGACGCCGCCATCGACGGGGCCTCCAGGTTCCTCTTCCTGGGCTATGGATTCAATGACGTGCATCTCGAAGAATACATTCGGCGAAAATTGGTGACCCAAAAATCGCTGGCGCTGGTGATTACCCGCGACACAAATGCACGCATTGACTCCCTGGCCCGCGAAGCGGAGCAAATGTGGGTCGTCTCTCGGGATCCCGCCGGCGGGGGACCGGCTACACGTATTCTCAACGAGGCATTCAACGCACCACTCGTGTTGACTGGATGCGAGCTTTGGAAAGTCGATGAATTCACATCACACATACTGAAATCATAATTATGGCTATCTTTACATTCGACGCATCGCATCTGCTGGGCAAAGTCCGCGCTGTTGACACTCGGCGCGTAGTGATTCAAGTCAGCACCGATGAAGACCTTCGCCGTGCTCGGGTGGGCCAACTCGTGGCGCTATCGCTACCTGGTGCCCTCGAAGCATGGTTGGTGGGGATCATCGAAAAGGTGATCAAGACACCCGTTCTGTCGGGCGCAGAGGATGATGCCGACCAAGGTGCGACTGCAACGGAGTTGAGTCTTGAACGCGAGAGTGTCTTGAACACTGTGCATCTTGCGCTCGTCGGCACGGTCGCCGCCATACCGGCGGGTAGCCCGAAGTTCTCCCGCTCCCTTCTCCAGGTACCAGAGATCGACTGCGATTGTTTTGTGCTCAGGGACGCTCAGCTTCAAGGGTTCATGGCCCTGCTCACGGCAGCGGGCGATCCCACAAAATCACTTGATCTCGGCAAATACGCTATCGACGAGTCTGCAAAGGCGTTCCTGGACGGCAACAAGTTCTTTCAACGGCATGCAGCTCTCTTGGGAAGCACGGGGTCCGGAAAATCCTGGACTGTGGCGTCCATCTTGGAGAGAGCGGCGGTCCTTCCGTCGGCGAACATGGTGGTTTTTGACCTTCATGGTGAATACAGAAATCTCGATTACGCCCAACATTACCGCATTCCAGGACCGGAGGACTTGGGCAAGGACGAGGATAAGTTTCTCTACCTGCCTTATTGGCTGCTGAATGCCGAGGAGCTCCAGGCCATGTTCATTGATCGGGGCGAGTTTAGCGCCCATAACCAGGTCATGATCTTCCAAGACACAGTGGTTCGTGAAAAAAAGAACACCCTTGAAGTGTTGAAGAAGCCCGAGGTGCTGAATGCCTTTACGTTGGACAGCCCCATCCCGTTTGAACTTTCCAAAGTCATTGCGGAGATCGCTCGCCTAAATACTGAGATGGTGCCAGGCGCAAAGGCCGGAACGGAGAAACAAGGACCATTCTTCGGACAATTGAGCCGCTTCTTGCTGCGAATCGGCAGCAAAGTAGATGACAAACGCTATGGTTTTCTTTTTCAGGCACCTGCCTCACAACATCAATACGAGGCAATGGCCGCCCTTATGAAGCGCCTGATGGATTACTCCACGGCGAAGCACCAAATCAAAGTAATCGATTTCTCGGAGGTACCTGCCGACGTTCTCCCCGTCATTGTTGGCCTGGTGGCAAGGCTTATCTATCAGGTCCAGTTTTGGACAGACAGGGACAAGCGAAAGCCTCTGGCTCTAGTGTGCGACGAGGCCCATCTATATCTCCCGAAAAAAGAGGGCTGCAACCCGGTCGAGCAACGTGCTGTTGAAAACTTCGAGCGCATTGCCAAGGAAGGCCGAAAGTATGGAGTGGCTTTGCTGATTATCAGTCAGCGTCCATCTGATGTCAGCACCACAATCCTAAGCCAATGCAACAATGTGATCGCCCTCCGCCTCACCAACGGGGACGACCAGGCCACCGTCCGTCGGCTCATGCCAGAAAGTCTGGAAGGCTTGATTGATACGTTGCCAGTTCTTGATGTCGGCGAAGCGCTAATTGTTGGTGACGCTGTGCTTCTTCCCAGTCGCATAAAGATCAATCCGCCTTCCCAGCGGCCATTGAGCGCAACGATTGACTTTTGGGATGAATGGCAAAAGAAGGCTGTCCCACCGGATTTGGGAAAGGCTGTTGAGAACATGCGCCGGCAAAAACGCAACTGACCGGCAAACCGCGTCGCTGCGGCACAAACCAAATGAGCCAATCCAACCTCAATCTTGCAACAAAAACCACCGGGCCGGTGGAATGTCTCGGCCAGAAGTTTCCCAGCGAGGAAGCGCGGCGCGAGCACTTCCTGAAATTGCTCGCGCAGAAGTTGAAAGACCCGGAGTTCCGCAAGATCGAGGGTTTCCCCATCGGCAAGGACGAGGACATTCTCGCGATGTCCGACCCCCCTTACTACACCGCCTGCCCGAATCCGTGGCTCGCGGATTTTGTAAAAGGCTACGGCACGCCTTACGATCCCAAGCAGCCCTACCATCGTGAGCCGTTCGCAGCGGATGTGAGCGAAGGCAAGAATCATCCCATTTACAACGCGCACTCTTACCACACCAAGGTGCCGCACCAAGCGATCATGCGTTACCTGCTTCATTACACGCAGCCGGGTGATGTTGTGTTCGACGACTTCTGCGGCACTGGAATGACTGGCGTAGCCGCGCAACTATGTGGCAACCGGGCAGAAATTCAGTCTCTTGGCTATCGCATCAAAGATGATGGCACAATTCTAAATGAAGAAGGCAAAGCAATTTCAAAGCTCGGTTCACGGCGAGCCATTTTGAATGACCTTTCGCCTGCCGCCACATTTATTGCATCCAACTACAACATAGCTGTTGACCCGCCAGCGTTCGAGCAGCAGGCAAAGCGGATTCTTGGTGAGGTCGAAGCGGAGTGTGGCTGGATGTTCGAGACGAAGCACACTGAGGTGGACCCCAATAATTGGACCACGGGTTAAGATGGACTTTCGGAGGTCTGCTGGAGAGAAAGCAGACGATGAAAGCCAAACGCAAACGGCATA
>JALOTZ010000025.1 GCA_025457615.1 Verrucomicrobiota bacterium | reverse complement strand
GGGTGGGGTGGGAGTTTGCCGCGCCGCTGCCGCACACGAATGCGCCGCCGGCGAGGACGATGACGTTTGACGAGGACAACCGGCTGGCGACGTTCAACGACGAATCCCACCCCGCTGCGATTCCTGTTTACAGTTCGTTATCTGAGTTGCCGTCGGCGCTGCGAGCATGCCAGCCGACTCTAACTCTCGATCACGTTGATCTCGACCGGCTCGACGCTGACGCCGAGGGATTCGAGCCAGCGGATGGCTCGCTTCACATCCTGACGCTTGCCGTCGATTTCGAGGCAGACGATGCCGATCTCGTCGGTCACACTGACCTGGCGGATGTTCGTGACCACGGGGAACTTGTGTCCGAGCTTCCAGATGATGGGCTCGCGGATCAGGCGGGCGGGATACATCAGCCACAGCCGCGTTTGCTGCGGTGTGGCCGGGGTGGTCCGGCTGCCCGGGCGGGCGGTCTTCTTTTTGGCTGGCATGGCGGGAATCTAACCTCCGGCGATGGCGGGGATGATGCTGACCTCGTCGCCTTCCTTGAGCACGGTGTTCTGGTTATCGAGGAAACGCACGTCCTCCTCGTTGACGTACACATTGACAAAGCGGCGGATCTGGCCCTTGTCGTCGAGCAGCCGCTCCTGGAATCCCGGATAGCGGGTCTGGAGCTCGGCGATGATCTCGCCGACGGTGGAGCCGTTGACCTCGACCAGTTCCTCGTTGTTGGTGAGTTTACGCAGGGGCGTAGGGATGCGGACTTTTTTAGACATAATCAGGCATTAACCAGGGGGTGGTCGTCATGGGCCGTCAGGGCCTCGAACTCGCGCAGGCTGGGCTTGATTTCCGCCGCACGGCCCACATGGCCGGCCACGGCATCCAGCGTCTTGAGACCGTGACCGGTGATGCAGAGCACGGCGGATTCATCCGCCGGAATCCTGCCGGAAGCAATCAGTTTCTTCGCCACCCCCACGGTGACTCCGCCGGCTGTCTCCGCGAAGATGCCTTCACATTCGGCCAGCAGGCGGATGCCTTCGCGGATTTCGTCGTCCGTGACGTCATCGGCAGCCCCGCCGGTTTCACTCATGACGCGCAGCGCGTAGAAACCGTCGGCAGGGGTTCCGATGGCCAGCGACTTGGCGATAGTGTTGGGCTTGACTGGCTTGAAGAAGTCGAGTCCAGCCTTCTGGGCGGTCGAGATCGGTGAGCAGCCGGTGGCCTGCGCCCCATGCATGCGGTGCGGGGTGGCCTTGACCAATCCCAGCTTGGCCAGCTCCTGATAGGCTTTGTGCACCTTGGTCAGGAGCGAACCCGACGCCATGGGGACGACGGTGTGCTGGGGGATCCTCCAGCCGAGTTGCTCGGCGATCTCGTAGCCCAGGCTCTTCGAGCCTTCGGCATAGTAGGGGCGCATGTTCACGTTGACAAAGGCCCAGCCAAACTTGCCGGCAATCTCCGCGCACAACCGGTTGACCTCGTCGTAGTGCCCCTTGATCCCCACCACACGCGCGCCGTAGATCAGGGAGTTCAACACCTTGCCCTGTTCGAGGTCCGAGGGAATGAACACGTACGCCTGGAGTCCGGCGGAGGCGGCATTGGCGGCAACGGAGTTGGCCAGGTTGCCGGTCGAGGCGCAAGCCACCACCTTGAACCCCAGTTCCTTCGACCGGCTCAACGCCACACTGACCACCCGGTCCTTGAAGGAAAGCGTGGGGTAGTTGACGGTATCGTTCTTGACCCACAATTCCCGAATCCCGAGCCGCGCCGCCAGACGGTCCGCCTTCACCAGTGGCGTGAAACCCACTTGCCGACCCACCGTCGGTTCGCCGGTGATGGGCAGCAGTTCGCGGTAACGCCACATGGATTTCGGACGCGATTCAATGGCCGCGTGGGTGAGGGTGCGCTTGATGCGGTCGTAATCATAGACCACCTCGAGCGGACCGAAGTCATATTCGCATACGTGGTTTGCGGTGAGCGGATATTCCCGCCCGCACTCGCGGCACTTCAGCGCATGCATGAAACCAGTCTTTGAGTCCATAGTTGCCGTTTCCGCGTCTTGGGCCGGGGCAGCAAAAAGCCCCTTCCCAACGATTTGAGAAGAGGCGGAACCGCGCGTGTGCTCTTCTCATCTTCCCCGGCAACCGGCCGGGCTGGATTTGGCACCTAGCCATTGCGAGACGCGCCGCAACCGGTTGCCGTGGCTTCATCGGGCCAGATCCCTCAGCCACTCTCTATGAGTCCGTCGTATCAACGGATGCGGATAAGTTGATGGAACAGCTCCACCCTGTCAACAGCCGATTTCACAGCCTTGCGCTCCCGCATGCGAAGCCCGGTCACTGCGTTCGCCGCTGGAAGAAGGTTTCGACCAGGGACCCGCGCTCGGTGCGAACCAGCATCCCGGTCCGAACGTTGTTGCGGTCGAACCAGCCCTCCGCCGTTTCCAGCACGAAGAGAATGTTCGCCGAGCCGGCCACGATTGCGTTCGTGTTGAAGGGCTCCATGGAATGGATTTCCTGAATGATTCCCTCGGGGTCGATGTAGGCGCAGGAGAGCGGCGTGGGGCAGTTTAGCATCCAGAACGACGCCTGCTGCGGACGGCCCAACACGAACAGCATGGCGTCCCCCTCAGTGACGTTGGTGCGGAACATCATGCCGGTCATGATCTCCTGAGGCTTTTGGGCCAGTTCGGCGGCGATTTCCGCAGGCCCGACGTAGAGTTTCATGGTGGCCAGGCGTGGTTGGGCGCGGGTCGGGAGGGAGGGAAGAGAGGGTGGGGAGGGGGCGGGGGGCGCCGCCTCCGGTTGCCGGGAACAGCCGGACCAGAGCAGCACCATCAATCCCAGGGTGGAAGGGAGGTTCATCCAGTTCATCGCACGAGCCTCTTCCAAGGGCTGGCGCTTTTCAATCTCGCTTTGGCGAATTCTCAGCCAGCCTTGCCGACGGTCAACAAACACGATTGAATGACCATACGGCTGCGGCTTGATGAAGGATCCCACGGAAGACAGACTGCTCGCCCGGTGCCGGGCTGGAGACCCCGGGGCTTGGGACGATTTGTTCGATCGCCACTATGCCCCCGCCTACCGCTTCGTCTTTCAGCTCGGGTTCCACCTGACGCACGAGGATGCGGAGGAGATTTGCCAGGAAGCCTTCCTCTCGGTGATCCGCAACCTGGCATCCTTTCAGGGCGGCAGCACCTTTCAGACGTGGCTGTTCCGGATTGCCGCCAACAAGGCGCGCGACTTCATGCAAAAGCAATCCGCTGCCAAGCGGGGCGGGGGACAGGTTGCCGTGTCCTTGAATGCCGAGGATCCCGGGACCGGTCTCACGCTGGACCCGCCGGACCCCGCTCAGGCACCCGATGTGGCGTTGGCGCGCGCGGAACAGCTCGGCCTGGTGCATCAGGCCGTGGCTCAGTTGGATCTGTCTTGCCGGGAACTGGTCGAACTGCGCTACTTCGGCGAATTGAGCTATGATGAATTGGCGGCGGCCCTCGGTGTGAATGCCAAGACCGTGAGTTCGCGCCTGAGCCGCTGCCTGGACCGCCTCGAAGCGCTGTTCCAGGCTGCCTTGGACCGGGAGAACATCGCGTTCTTCCCCGTCTAACAACCCGTGGTGCACCATGTCGGACACGAGCGAACGCCATGCTGAGAAGCTGTTGAAGGTTGCCGGCGCCAAACGCCGGCAGCAGGCGGGTTCTCCACAAATGCATCCGGCCATGCGCGAGGTGCTGCAGACCGAAGTTCACCGGCAATACGCTCCCGCGCGCCGCGAGTCCGGGAGCGGATTCCAATGGCTGACAGGCTGGCTGCCCAAGCTGGCCGTGTTCCTGGCGCTGACGGTTAGCGCCTGGTGGGTCTGGTTCCATCCGGCGGCGGAGGCTCCTGGCCCGATGGCGCTCCAGAGATCTGATGCTCCTGTGACATCCACCAGCCAGCCTGCGCCTCAGGCGTCCCCTGTCACGCCGGCGCGCGTGGAAGCCGACGCGCGCGCCTCCGAGCTGTCCGCCAGGCAGGCCGCATCGTTTCTCGCTGAGCCGGCGGCGGAAGCAGGGGCCGGGAGCGCTGTGGGCACCGAGTATTTCAAGGCGGATCGGGAAGCGATGTACATGGGGACAGCCACCCTCGACCCGCAACCCGGTGAATCAGTCGATCGCAAGCGCGAGATCGCAGTGGCCACTTTGATGACCGCGCCTCTGCCCGCCACGGAGAATGTAGCCAAGGATGAAAGCGATGCGGCTGTGATGCCGACGCCGCGGACGGTGCTCCAGAGTTTCACGATCATCCACGAGGGGGATCGGCTGTGGATTGTGGATGGCGACGGATCCACTTACGAAGGACAGGTTATGGCGGTTGCGAGG
Organism: Verrucomicrobiota bacterium; assembly: GCA_025457615.1. Taxonomy (GTDB): domain Bacteria; phylum Verrucomicrobiota; class Verrucomicrobiia; order Limisphaerales; family DSYF01; genus JALOTU01. The sequence continues at coordinate 45,623 of JALOTZ010000025.1, read as the reverse complement.
CCTGCATCCGGTTCAGCCGCCGGACTGATGGATACGGCGCCGCTGGCCGGGAGCGCACCGGCAGTCGCCGATCGGTTGGCGGGTGGCGAATTCGGCCATCTAGCCGTCCTGAACTACCACATCACCGCTTCCGGCACGAATCGGAGCCTGGGACAGGCGCTGCGATTCAGCGGCACCCTCGTGTTGACTGAACAGCAGGTGCAGTCGGGCCGGAACATCTTTTCCAACACCTTGGCGCGAACGACCGGCCAGACGGTGGACGTACCTTTCCCCAAGGACGGCGGGGGCATCGCCGGACGGTTGCAAGGCGTGGCGGTCTTGGAGAATGGCGAGGATGTGAGGGTGGATGCCGTTCCTGCTGGTCCGTAACGGGCTGGCCCAAGCCCGGGCGAGTACCGCGGTGGGAGATCACCGCCAGCCCGGACCACGAAGCGCCTCAATCGCTTCCCGAAAATCCTGCGGACGAGGCGCCTGGAAGGTCAGGCGCTGGGCAGTTCGCGGATGGATGAACCCCAGTTCATGGGCATGCAGCATCTGGCGCGGCGCCTGGTAGTCGGTCAATTCGGCCAGCCGCCGGTTCTGGCGCTGCCCATACGTGAGGTCACCCACCAAGGGATGGCCCAGCGATTGGAAGTGGACCCGCACCTGGTGTGTGCGACCCGTGTGCAGGATGACCTCCACCAGGGTGGCACTGTCGAGACGCTGCAAGACCTGAAAACTTGTCCGGGCGCTCCGACCCCGATCCTCGTCCACCGCCATCCGCTTGCGATGCGAGGGGTGGCGGGCGATGGCGGCGCGTATTTCGCCCCGCTCCATTCGCAGTTCGCCGCAAAGGATGGCGTGATAGATCTTGTGGACACTCCGTCCCGCAAACTGGTTCGACAGCGCCACGTGGGCCTCATCCGTCTTGGCCACCACCAGGCACCCGCTGGTGTCCTTGTCCAGCCGATGAACAATTCCCGGTCGCGCCACCCCCCCGACGCCGCTGAGTTGACCCTGGCAGTGGTGGAGCAGGGCGTTCACCAGCGTATGTTTGCCGTGCCCGACGGCTGGATGCACCACCATCCCGGGCGGCTTGTTGAGAACCAGGAGAACCTCGTCCTCAAACAGGATGTCCAACGGAATCGACTCCGGCTCCACCTCGGAAGGACGCGGGTCCGGCCAGGACACTTCCACCCGCTCCCCGGCCCGGGGGCTGTGCGTCGGTTTGGTCCGCAACCCATTGACCGTGACGTGCCCCTCTTCGATCAAACGCTGAAAGGCGCTGCGCGAGGCGGCGGGATAACGTCGGCGCAGAAAGGTGTCCAGACGCTCGTTCGGAAGCGACTGTTCGATGACAAAGCTCTCAGCCCGATCGTTCACGGCGGCCAGGTCGGGTCGTCACGGGCTGTCCACGGCTTCGCCGGGCTTGCGTTTGGACGCCCGGTCCGCCTGCCATGTGATCCAGAACACCAGGGCCACCCCCATGCAAATGGCACTGTCCGCCACGTTGAAGGCGGGAAACCCGATCTCGCTGCCGTCCGGACGGTGAACGTAGAAATAGAGGAAATCGATCACATGCCGACGCGAGGGCAGCAACCGATCGGTCAGGTTGCCCACAATGCCGCCGAAGATCATGCCGAACGCCACCTGTCCGGCCAGGGTGCGCGATTCGAAATGGTGCCGGCTCAGAAAGAGGACCAGCAGCGCCACCAAAGCGATGATGGCCAGCAGGTCGTTGTTGCCGCGCAACAGGCTCCAGGCTGCGCCGGTGTTGCCCCAGTGCACGAGGCGGAAGAAGCCCTCGATGACCACGTGTTCGCCCCCTTCCGGCAGCCGGTTCAGCACCAGCCACTTGGCGGCCTGATCCAGGGCGTAAATCGCCAGCGCAAACATCGCGATGCGGCGGTTGGCGCTGCCCCAGACCAGCTTGTCAATCGGGTTCAAGTGGCAGACTATTTACCGACTCGCGGGGGTGCAGACAACGGAATTCGCCACCCCACTCGGAGGGAACTCCCGGCGGCCCAAGCAGCAAACTGCGGATGGAAATTCACAAAAAATGTCAAGCCTCCTGCCCGGCTCCCCTTACACTTCCGCGTTGACCGGAGGGTGCCTCCCGCTAGGATGGCGCGTCCGGTTATTCCACGGAAACTGATACTGAACTATTGAAACATCTATGCCAGTCAAAGTAGCCATCAACGGGTTCGGCCGCATCGGGCGCCTGGTCTTTCGCGCCCTGGTCGAACAAGGTCTCGTCGGCAAGGACATCGAAGTGGTCGCCGTCGGCGACATCGTGCCCGCCGACAATCTCGCCTACCTCCTCAAATACGACTCCATCCAGGGTCGGTTCAAGGGTGAGGTCGGCTCCAAGAAATCCGCCGCCGACAAGGCCGAGGACGATGTCCTGATTGTCAACGGCAAGGACATCAAGGTGGTGAGCGCCAAATCGCCCGCGGAACTGCCCTGGAAGGCGATGGGGGTGGACCTGGTGATTGAATCCACCGGGCTGTTCACCGACGTCGAGAAGGCGCAGGGGCACATCACGGCGGGCGCCAAGAAGGTGATCATCTCCGCCCCGGCCAAGGGCGATTGCCTGACCGTGGTCATGGGCGTGAATGATGGCAAGTACGACGCCAAGCAGCACCACATTGTCTCGAACGCGTCCTGCACCACGAACTGTCTGGCGCCGATCTGCCACGTGTTGCTCAAGGAAGGGTTCGGCATCGCCGAGGGGCTGATGACCACCGTCCACAGCTACACCGCCACCCAGAAGACCGTGGATGGCCCGAGCAAGAAGGACTGGAAGGGCGGACGCACTGCGGCGCAGAATCTGATCCCCTCCAGCACGGGCGCGGCGAAAGCGGTCGGCCTGGTGTTGCCGGAAGTCAAAGGCAAACTCACGGGCATGGCGTTCCGCGTGCCGACGCCGACGGTTTCCGTGGTGGACCTCACCGTCAAGACGGTCAAGGAAACCAGCTACAAGGAGATCTGTGCGGCGATGAAGAAGGCCAGCGAGACCTACATGAAGGGCATCCTGGGTTACACCGAGGACGAAGTGGTCAGCTCGGACTTCATCCACTGCGAACTGTCGTCCATTTTCGACGCCGGCTCCGGGATCGAGTTGAACAAGAACTTTTTCAAGCTGGTGAGCTGGTATGACAACGAGTGGGGCTACAGCTGCCGCGTGGGCGATCTGATCAAGCTCATGCTCAGCAAGGGGCTGTAAGGCCGTCCCGAGACTGACTTCACAAACGGCGGTTGCTGGGAACAGCAACCGCCGTTTTTCTGTCTGCGGGGGGTGCAGCCATTCTTCCCATGAACCGGTGGGAAGGTGGGGCTGCGCTGCGCGCGGCCCGGCGCCGGGGCACCGGCGCCCGGTTCATGGTCCCAACGCGCGATCTCTTGATCGTGGAGGCTCCCCCTGAACTGGAACGAGTTCATGGCCTGTGAGCAGGTCCAAACGGATCAGGGAGCCCACTTGGGCGCCGTCAGCGCCCGCCGGGTCAGGCGAACCGTCCGCCACAACGGTTGGATTCGGCCGGATGCAGGGGGGTGCCCCCTGACACTCGTTCCGTCCGCCGGTCAATTCTTCTCCGCTTTCAGCTTCTTCTGGAACTTCTCGACTTTGGGGCGGATGACGGCGCGGCAATAGCCGGCGTTCGGGTTCCGCGCATAATACTGCTGGTGATAATCCTCGGCGGGCCAGAACTTCGTCAGAGGCGCGATCTGGGTGACGATGGGATCCTTGAACTGCTTCTGGGCCTCAGCTTTCGATTTCTCCGCCGCGGCCTTCTGCTCGTCACTGTGGTAGAGGATGATGGAACGATACTGCGTGCCCACATCGGCGCCCTGCCGGTTCAGCGTGGTGGGGTCGTGCGCCTCCCAAAACGTCTTCAGCACCTTCGCGTAAGAAAGGATTGCCGGGTCAAACTCGATCTGGATCACCTCGGCATGGCCGGTCCTGCCGCTGCACACCTCCTGGTAGGTCGGGTTGGGCTGCTCGCCACCGGCATACCCGCTCACCGCGGATTTGACCCCGGGCAGCATCTGGTAGAGGGCCTCCGTGCACCAGAAGCAGCCGCCTCCGAGCGTGGCCAGTTCGGTCTTGTTCGTGTTCATGGTCTGGGCATGAGTTGTCATGGTCAGGAGCGTGGCGCACGCGGTCAGCCAGCGAAGGGAGTGGCGTATGGCCGAACCGGTTGTCCGCGTCATGGTTCGCCTCCCAATTGGTCGAGATTCTTTCCCGGAGGCAAGTCGGCATAAGGCGCGAAGTGTTCGGGACGCAGCGGTTCAGAAATGATGTGTTCCTCGCCCAGCCACTTGCCCAGGTCGATCAGCTTGCAGCGATGGCAGCAGAACGGGCCGTAAGGCGTTTGGAACCACGCGCCGCGCTTGCCGCAGCTCGGGCACTTGACGTCGGAGGAAGCGCTCTTGGGCTGCATCGGGCCTGGAATGGAGTTGATGTTAGGAGTCCTGCTTCACCGCGGTCAGCACGTTGGCCTTTTCGAGGAGCGGAATGTAGTCCAGGAGGATCTGCTCAGTCTCGTCCAGGGTGGGATCGATCTGCAGACCGGACTCTTCGTCCTCATCCAGCTTGACCTCGGCTAGGGAATCGTCCGGGAAAGGCTGGGAATCCGTCGCGGACGCTGCGGCGGCTGGCTTGAGCGGTGCGGGCAGGCCGGGGAGATCAGCATTCTTGAGCGTGATTTCGTAAATCAGACGGCCGTTGTGGGATCGTGCCGCCTGTTCGGCCTTGCGCGCCTGGTCACGATCGCGCGCCTCCTGGAGTTCCCGGGCCCGCTCCGCTTCGTTCAACAGCACAGTCTTTCGGTCCTGCGTTTCCCGGATGCGTTCCATGTCCTCCCGGATGTAGTCGAAGTCTTTCGAGAGGGAAACCCGTGCTTCGGAAAGCCGGCGCAGTTCTGAAAGGTGGGGCTGGACGCGGTTGACGGCCTCAAACGAGGCGCTCGGGATGGTGTCCCAGTTGAGGGGGTTCTCCAGTCCGGCCTCCCCGACATCCTCCAGGACGTTGGCGACGGACGGCAGCACGATGTGGGGACTGACGCCCCGCAACTGGGTGGACTCGCCGTTGGCGCGGTAGAACTTCCGGATGGTGACTTTGAGCGCCCCGGGATCCTCCTGGGTGTGGAGGAATCGGAACAGTGGCGCCAGCTGGTTCAGGCTCTGCACCGTGCCCTTGCCGTGCGTGGAGATGTCCCCAACCACAAGGGCCCGTCCGTAATCCTGCAGCGCCCCGGCCACGATCTCGGAGGCCGACGCGCTGCCCCGGCTGGTGAGCACCACCATGGGGCCGTCGTAGAGCACCGAGGCATCCATGTCCTTGTCCACGCCGATCTCGCCGCTGAAATCCCGGACCTGCACCACCGGACCTTCCTTGATGAACAGGCCGGTGAGCCGGATGGCTTCTTCGAGCGATCCGCCGCCGTTGCGGCGCAGATCAAGAACCAGTCCCTCGATCCCCTCGGCCTTGAGTTTCTGAATCAACCGGGCCACGTCTTCGCTGGTGCTGTGCCGGGTCTGCGCGGCCTCCTTGCGCGCCACAATGTCCATGGGGGCGTAAAAGGTTGGCAAGTCGATCACCCCGATCCGGTTGGTCTGCCCATCGTCACCGGGAATAGCGATGAGACGCGCCTTCGCCGCCTGTTCCTCCAGGGGAATCTCGTCGCGGATCAGCGAGACCACGCGACGTTCCGAGGCGGGTTCGCCCTCGGGGGCGATGACCGTGAGCTGGACCTCGGTGCCTTTCGCCCCGCGGATCAACTGCACGACCTTGTTCAAGCTCATGTCCACCACATCCACCGGTTCACCGTCGGCCTGGGCCACCGCGACAATCCGCTCCTTTTCCTTGAGTTTCTTGCTCTTCTCGGCCGGGCCGCCGGGAAGCAGGCGGTCGATGGTGCAATAGCCGTCCACCGCGCGCAGTTGGGCGCCAATTCCGAACAAGGACAGGTTCATGTTGATGGCAAACTGATCGAGCGCGGCGCGGCCCATGTAGTCGGTGTGGGGATCATAGACATGCCCCAGCGTGGTGAGGTAGAGCTGGATGACATCGTCGCTATCCCACTCGGCGAAGTACTTCAGGTTGCGCGCATAACGTCGATCGAGCTTGTCCCGGACCTCCTCGTCCACGGTCATTGGTCCGGGCGGCTTTAGGGGCGCTTCCGGCATGGTTTCCTTGTTCGGGGCGTTCTGCTTGGCCGGTTTGCGCTTGGCCTCGGCCTGTTTGCGTTCTTCCAGCAAGGCCAGCTTCTCCTCGAGATACTCGTAGCGCAACCGGTCCCGCCAGAGTGCCCTGGCCTCATCCAGAGTGGCCGGGAAGGCCGCGTCGCGCCGGTTGAGCAGGATGGGTTTGGTGTCTTCGAATTGAAACGGTCCGCTCTTCAGCAGTTCACGGACATACTCCGCTCGTTGTTCCAACCGCTGGAAGAAGCGCTCGAAGATGTCGAATCCTGGTCCCGCATTGCGCTCCTGCGTCAGGTCGTCCAGCGTGGTTTCAAACGGGCGAAACCCGTCCACGTCGGTCTGCAGGAAGTGCAGATGCTGCGGGTCCAGGGTGGTCAGGTAGTTGTGGAAGAAGTTGCTCGAGACCGCGTCGTCGAAGGCCATCTGCCGGTAATGCTTCTGGGCCAGCAACTGCGCGGTCACGTAGGCGATCCGCCCGTCATCCGGTCCCGGAACCAGCGATCCCTTGCGGTTATAGCTGATGTCCGCGTGGGCTCCGATCCACCCCGCCGCCAGCCACCCCAGGCAGACGCCCAATCTCCAGTTCAGTTGGTTACGCATGTGATTCAGTCCAGTTTGACCTTGCCAGAATACCATAGATTAGAGGGGTTGCAGCCCCAAGTGTTCAGTTTGCGCGACTCGACACCCCGGGCTCCCGGGGCTAGTCTTGCCTCCATGGCGCAGGTTGCTCCGCCCCTGACAGTTCCCGAGATCGTGCCGGACCAGCAGTCGGATTCCAAGGACGCTTTGGAACCGGGGTATCTGGTGGTGTGCTGGAATGATCCGGTCAATTTCATGGATTACGTGACACACGTGTTTCAGACCGTTTTTGGCTGGAACCGGCAGCAGGCCGAGCGCCACATGCGGGAGGTGCATGAAAAGGGCCGCAGCGTGCTGGTCCGCGAGAGCCTCGAGAAGGCTGAATTCTACGTGCACCAGCTCCAGCAGTTCAGCCTGCACGCCAGCCTGGAACGCAACGCGTGAGGCAGCTCAAAGCCACCTCCCGGGCCTGGACCTTCGCGTTGACCGATCGCGAACGGGAGTTCCTCCTGGCCGTGCTCCGGGCCTATCCAGTCCTGCCGCCGGATTATCAGCCGTTGAGCCGCGACTCGGCAGATCGAGTTTCACCCGAGGACCTGCATCTCCTGCATGACGCGCTGGCCGAGCAGCGCGGGGCGCACCAAGCCCGGCTCCGTCGGTGGCTCAGAAGTGGGTCACGCTTCCGGCCCTGCGAGCAGGAATGGCAGTTCAACCTGGCACGGACCGACCTGGATTGGATGCTCCAGGTGCTCAATGACATCCGGGTGGGGCATTGGCTCAAACTGGGATGCCCCGAGGACATCCATGACCCGGAATCCTTGCTGCGACAAGATCCCGCCGCGTTCTTCTACATGGAAGCCGCCGGCATGTTCCAGATGCAGTTCCTCCAGGCACGGCACGGGCCGCCCGACCCGGATTGAGCGGACGGCCCATGGGAACCCCGTCACAGCCGCTATCCGTCGCGTTGCCGGCCGTGTTGACCGGACGCGCAGCGTTTCCCGATCCGCGGGGCGCGGGTCCGGATGGATTGGTGGCGGTTGGTGGGGACCTCTCGGTCCATCGACTTCAGGCGGCTTATCGGCACGGGGTGTTTCCCTGGACGGTGAACCCGGTCACCTGGTGGTCGCCAGATCCGCGCGGCATCCTCGAGCTTGAGGCGATCCACATTCCGCGGAGTCTGCGACGGGTGCTCCGCGCTGGCGAGTTCACCGTGACCCTGGACCGGGATTTTCGGGGTGTGATGTCGGCTTGCGCCGGGCCCAGGCGCGGGCGCCGGAGCACGTGGATTACCAAGGAGTTCATCGAAGCCTACGAAGCGATGCATCGGGCCGGGCACGCGCACAGCCTCGAGGTCTGGCTGGGCGATCAACTGGCAGGGGGCATCTACGGCGTGTGCCAGGGGGGATTGTTCGCCGGCGAATCCATGTTTCATCGGGTCAGCAACGCCTCCAAGGTTGCCTTGGTCCGGCTGGCGGAACACCTGCGGGCGCAGGGGTTTGTTCTTTTCGATGTGCAGATGCTGACGCCGGTGACGCGTCTCATGGGGGGCGCCGAGATCCCCCGCGCCGAGTATCTCGAACGGCTGTCGAAGGCCTTGCGGCGGAACTGCTCGTTCTCCTGAGCCTGGTATCCGCTGCGCGTGAGTCGGCGCTGACCCGGGGTGGCCTTCAGATCGCGCGAGCTTTCCTCTGTGATTCCAGGCTGTGTGCAGTTCCAGAGCCCACGTCCCCCTTGGCCGCGCACTTGAATGGTGCGGCCTGAAGCCGATTAACGGAGGCCCGCCGCGAACGGCGCTTTTGTTTTCCCCGGGTTTCCTGTATCCGTGACTTCCACGAGCCAATGAAAGCCGCCTACATCACCCGCACCGGCCCGCCCGAAGTCATCACCTATGGGGACCTGCCCGCACCCATGCTCGAGCCCGGGCAATGCCGGGTCCAAGTGACGGCGGTGGACGTCAACCCCATCGACGTGTATTGGCGCGCGGGCCTGGTGCCGGCGCGGATGGAGTTTCCGTTTGTCCTCGGACGTGATCTCGCAGGGACGGTGATGGAGGTGGGACAGGGGATCACGCGCTTCAGACCCGGCGACCGCGTCTGGGCCACGAACCTGGGTTTTGGCGGACGCTCGGGCACTTTCGCGGAGGAGGTGGCGGTGGACGAGGAATGGCTGTTCCCGACCCCTAAAAACGTCCGTGACGAGGACGTGGTGGCGGTGTCGCTCGTGGGGGTGACGGCCTATCTGGGGCTGATGCGACACGCCCGGTTACAGGCCGGCGAAGTGCTGTTTGTGAACGGGGGGACGGGCGGCGTCGGATCGTGCGTGGTGCAAATGGCCAAACGCCTGGGGGCCACCGTCATCACCACGGCCGGATCGGATCACAAAGCCAGCCTCTGCCGCAAACTCGGGGCGGATCAGGTCATCCTCTACAAAACCGAGGATGTCTCCGCGCGGGTGAAGGAACTTGCCCCCGACGGGGTGCACGTCTGGTGGGAAACCTTGCGGGAGCCGGACTTCGAAAACGGCGTCGCTCTCCTCGCGATGCGCGGACGGATGGTGGTTATGGCGGGACGCGAGGCCCGGCCGGCGTTTCCGGTGGGGCCATTTTACGTCAAGGACTGCTCGCTCCACGGCTTTGCCATGTTCAACGCCAGCTCCGTTGAAATCGGGGCGGCGGCGGACGCGATCAATGGTTGGCTGGCGGACGGGACGCTCAAGGCGTGCATTGATCGTGTGTTGCCCCTGGCGGCGGCCGCCGAGGCCCATCGCCTTCAGGAAGGCAGTACCTTGCACAAGTCCGGCGAACTGTCCGGAAAGATCGTGCTCAAAGCCTGACCTTCCCGCAGGCGCCGAGGTTACGAGGCCCGCCGCGGGGATGAAGAGGATGACAGGGGGCGTTTACCTGGTGATGGCGCGTGAGAATCAGCGCGGGCCGATTCTTTGTGGGTGATCGCCTCGCGGTTTTCCGTGCCCCTGGGTTGGTCAAGCCCGTGCGCGGCGGGGTCAGCCAAACCGGTGGCGGGCTTCCGCGACATCCCGTTCGATCTGTTGCTGAAGTTCATCGCGGGAGGCGAAACGCCGCTCTTCCCGCAGGCGTTCCACAAAGATCACCTCCAGTTCCCGGCCGTAAAGGTTCCCGTCAAAGTCCAGCAGGTGCGCTTCCAGCCGGGTATCCGAAGCCTTCGGGGTGATGGTGGGACGGTTTCCAATGTTCACCACGGCATGATGACGCCGGCCCTCCACTTCCGCCTGGGCCATGTAAACGCCGTCGGGCGGCAAGGCCAAACCCGCGACCTCCAGGTTGGCGGTTGGAAACCTGAGTTGGTGTCCGAGTTGATCCCCACGGATGACCCGGCTGGAAATGGAGTAGGAGCGTCCAAGCATCTGACCCGCCGTTTCCAACTCACCGCTGCGAATCGCTTCACGAATGCGGGTGCTGCTGATGGTTCGGCCTTCGAGAGCCACGCCGGCGATGCCGTGGACCTGGAATCCCAGTTGGCGGCCCAACTCGCGCAACAGGGATACGTTGCCGGATCGCTGATAGCCAAAATGAAAATCCGCGCCGATGCAGATGCTTTGGAGTCCTCCCAGGGCCTGATGCAACTGGCGGATGAACTGTTCCCCCGACTGCTCGCGCAATGGGGTGTCAAACGGAAGCAGCAACACCGCGTCCGGCCCCAGGGTCTTCAGGGTGCGGAGACGGTGCTCGGTGGTTTGGATGAGGGCCGGGGCGCGGTCCGGGTCCACCACGGACGCCGGGTGTCGGTCGAACGTGACCACCACCGAGGTGGCGTCGTGTTGCCGGGCGTCTTCTTCAGCCTGTCGGATGATCTGTTGATGGCCCAGATGCACCCCGTCGAAAAATCCGATGGCCAGGCAGACTTTGCGTCCGGGTGTGGCCAGAGCTTGGGCGGATCGGGCGACGAGCATGCCGGATCTTGCTCGGTTTCGCGTGTGGCGTCGAGCGTGCGCGTGGGCTCGGGATGGAATCCTGGAGGCTTCCCGCAGGGGGACGGGTGCAAATCGACCAGTGTGTCCGCGGGGCGCTGCTGCGCAACGGCATCCCAATCGCCCGATGTCCGGCCCGACGGATGCCATCGGGCTTCGGAGATTCAGGACGGTTGACAGGCATGAAAAAGGGAAGGGGCCGGAACCCCTTCCCCTCGACAGTTGAAATGTTGAGGATGAAGCTGGACCCCAGGGCTAGCGCCAGCGGAACCAGAGCCACTTGCTCAAGCCCGATTTCTTGGCGGGCTGGTCCTGCTTCTGATCATGGGGCACGGTCACCGCGACGCCCTCGGGCTCCGCCGTGTTGCCTGAGGCATCCTCGGCGCCCACCCAGATGGTGTAAACGCGTCCGCTCAGGTTGCCCGAGCGTTCCGCGCGCAGTTCGACAGTGTCGCTGTCGAGCTTGACCCAATCGGGATCTGTGTTTCCGTCGCCAGTCCCGTTGATGGGTTCGTTGCTGGTCACGTTCAGGATGGTCCATTCGGCTTCCCCGCACGCATCCTCGACGATGGCCTGCACGTTCACCTCGACCATCTGGTGGTTGGGCGGCCAGAGGGTGGTCGGACTGGCCGTAACGCCGGTGATCTCCGGCGGGGTCGTGTCTTCCACAAACACGGTGGCCGAGCAACGACTGGTTTCGCCCACGGTGTCCGTGGCCACGAACTCAAGCAGGTTGGTGCCCAGGGGATACTCCGCCTCGATGACCAGATTGGTGCTCGCCAGCGCCGCGTCTCCCGGGATCACCACGGTGTTCATGGCCACCCCGTTCACCATCCATTGAATCGTCACGTCGTCGCCATCGGCATCGCTCACCGTGATCTCGGTTCGGGTCAGTTCGCCGCACTCGGTGGTGACATCGCCCGGGCATGCGATGACCGGGGCGGCGTTGGCCAGGATGAGTTGTCCGCGGATCTCGCCCTCCGGATTGGCATCGGTGGCAAGGTTCACATACCAGAGGCCATCGCGAAGTTCCTTCACTTGGTTGGTGTCGGTCACTTCGACTGCTCCCTGGACGATGCCTCCGTTAGTGGGGCCGGTGAAAGCCAGGAAGTGGATCTCAGCCAGGTCTGCCACGAGATTGCTCGAGGCCTGCCCGGCGGCGGCCGGTCCATAGATGGCGGCGAGGGTCACGGCCCCGGTGAGGTTGTTGGTGAATCCGCCTGCGGAACCGTAGCCGAAATTCATCATCAAAATGCCGGTGTCGGTATCCAGATAGATGCCTTCACCCAATTCGTTGCCTGCTCCGATGCTGTTGGTGACGGCTGGAACTGCGTTGGATGGACTCAATCCCAGGGCCTGGTCGGTGCCCTCGGGGGACAGGTCGAATTCCAACACCAAGGCCTGACAGGCCGCAGCGCTGGCCAATAATACCGCGATAGATTTCATGTTATTCCTTGCTCCTCTTGACTGGGTTGCCGCTTCCCGACAACGGCCGGAAAGCCTTTGGTTACGGTTTGCTCTATAGCAAGGGACGCCTGGCCGGGCAATCCGAAACTCTACGCAAGACAGGCTCCCAAGGAGGCCGGATTCCGTTGTCCGGGGCTTCAGGCGGGAGAACCGGTGGACAGTTTGAGGAACGGGATCACGTGCGCCTCGAGTTCCGATCCGGACCATTGGAGAACACGGTCGAGCGGTTGGGCGTCCTGAACGTTGAACTTGCCGGAGGCGCTGCGGCGCAGGCTGGCCAGATGCGCGCCGCAGCCGAGGTTCTGGCCGAGATCGTGGACCAGGCTGCGCACGTAAGTGCCCTTGGTGCAGGCGACGCGAAAGCTGCCCAGCGGCTCGGCGTAGGCGCTGAAGCGGAAGGAATAGACATGGACCAGCCGGGGCTCGCGTTCCACTTCGACCCCTTTCCGGGCGAGCTTGTAAAGCGGCACACCATTCTTCTTGATGGCGGAGACCATGGGCGGCGTTTGCATCAAGTCCCCGACAAACGCCTTGGCCGCCTCGTTCAGTTGATCTGCGGTCAGAGGCGGGACCGGCAGGGACGACACCCGTTCGCCGTCCGCATCGTAGCTGTTGGTGGTTTCCCCAAATCGGGCGGTGCCTTCATACACCTTGTCGTCGGACATCAGTTTCTCGGACAGCTTGGTGCCCCGCCCGAGCACGATGATGAGCAGGCCGGTGGCGTTGGGGTCGAGGGTGCCGCAGTGGCCGACTTTCTTGATGCCGAACTTGCGGCGAATGGCATCCACGACGTCATGGGAAGTGGGGCCCGCCGGTTTGTCGATCAGCAAGGCGCCATCGAGTGGACTGAATTCCTGCATTGAGCCTAGTGTGAATGGTGGAGGGCCCGGCGAATGGCGGCCACAACGCGGCGTTGGACCGAGAGTGGTTTGCCAGGGATGGTCGCGCCCGCTGCGGCCGAGTGTCCCCCCCCGCCGAACTCCGAGGCGATGCTGCTCACGTTGACCAGATGACTCTTGCTGCGGAGACTGATCCGGGTCCGCTCGGGATCGAGCTCCTCGAAAACGCAGGCGACAATCACCGGTTCGATGTCGCGGATATGATCGATGAGCCCCTCGGTGTCCGCGCTTTCGGCGCCCGTGCGGGCGAAGTCCGCCTTCTTGAGCCAGAAATACGCGATGCGATCGTCGTCCGTGAGCCGGAAGGTGCTGTAGATGTGCTTCAGGAGCCGGGCACGGGACAGCGGATAGGACTGGTACACCTCGTCACAGATCAGGGCCAGGTTGGCGCCGCGGGCCACCAGGTCGCCGGCGACGTGGTAGGTGGATGGACGGGTGGTCGGGTATTGGAACGAACCCGTGTCGGTCGAGACCCCCGTGAACAGGCAGTCGGCCATGGGCTTGGTGATGGCAAAACGTCCCGCGCGCAGCAGTCGATACACCAGTTCGGCGGTCGAGGGGCTTCGGGAGGATACCCAGTTCACATCTCCGTAGCGGGTGTTGCTCTCGTGATGATCAATGTTGAGCAGCACCTTGCGGTCCTGCACACAGTCCGCCACGGTCCCAAGTCGATCGAACGTGGCGGCGTCCGTGGCAATCACGCAATCAAACGCCTTTCCGCGCTTGGGGGATTCAATCACGCGCTCCGGGTCGAGGAACCGGTATTTCTGGGGCAGCGGATCCTGGTTCCAGCACACCGCCTCCTTGCCTTCGTTGCGCAGCGCCAGCGTCATGGCCAGTTGGGAACCGATGCAATCGCCATCGGGCCGCATGTGTCCGACCACGCAGAACGTCTGGTGTTCGCGGATGGTTTCCAGGAGTTTGCGGACGATTCTGGGCTGGGAGCTCATCGGCTTGGAGGGCGGCGTCAGGCGGAGCCGGAGGCCGGATCCGTTTGCTCCAGCTCGTCGATGATCTGGAGCACGCGGTTGCCCTTCTCGATGGAGTCGTCCATCACAAAGGACAGCACCGGGGTGTATTTCAGGAAGAGGCTGCGTCCGATCTGCGACTGCACCCGGGTGCGGCCCTCCGACATCAGGCGGACGGCCTGTTTCTGTTGGTCGGCGCTGCCCAGGACGCTGACAAAGACCTTGGCCGACTGCAGATCCCCGGAGACCTCCACGTCGTTGACACTGATCAAGCCGGCTTCGTGCACGGGCAGTTCGCGGCGCAGGATCTCCCCGATCTCGCGTTTGAGCAGTTCACGGATGCGTTGGGTGCGGAGCGACGGCATGCAGCGCTGGCGGTTGGGTGTGGGAGGCGTTGGGCTGGACCGGGAGGATTGTTCCGCCGTGGGATTACCGGCCTAGAGCGTCTGGGCGACCTTCTCCAGGGTGTAACATTCGATGAGGTCGCCCTCCACAAACTCGCCGAATCCATCGATGCGGATGCCGCACTCCATGCCGGCGCGCACCTCGTTGACTTCGTCCTGGAATCGGCGCAGGGACTGGGTGATGCCCTCGTAGATGAGTTCCTTGTGACGGCGGACCCGCACTTTGCCGCGGGCGATGCGTCCGGAGGTGACCATGCAGCCTGCCACCGGCACGCCCTTGGACAGTTCGAAGATCTTGCGGATTTCGGCGGTTCCCGTGACCACTTCCTTGAGGACCGGTTCGAGCAAGCCGGCCATGGCCAGCTTGATCTCATCCACCAGCTCGTAAATGATCGCGTAGAGCTTGACCTGCACCCCGTGATGCTTGGCCGTCTCCGACACCCCCGAATCCACCCGGGTGTGGAAGCCCAGCACCACCGCCTTGGACGCCGCGGCGAGCAGCACGTCGGACTCGGTGACGGTGCCCACGGCGGCGTGTACCACTTCGAGCGCGACCTTCTCGGATTGGATCTTGCCCAGTTCGCTGACGATCGCCTCGACGGACCCCTGGGTATCGGCTTTGACGATAACCTTGAGCGCCTTGCTTTGCTGGGCGGCCAGGGTGTCGAACAGGTTTTCCAGCGTCACCCGGGAACGGGCTTCGAGTTGGTCCGCCTTGAATTCCGCGCCCCGCTTCTCGGCCAGTTCACGCGCGGCGCGCTCGTTGTCCACGATCACAAACTCCAGTCCGGCCTCGGGAACCCCGTTGACCCCGAGCACCTTGACCGCGTGCGAGGGCCCGGCGCTCTTCATGCGTGTGCCTTCCTCACTGATCAAGGCACGGACGCGCCCGTAGAAATGGCCGCAAATCATCACATCGCCGACCTTGAGTGTGCCTTTGCGCACCAGGACCGTGGCGGTGGGGCCGCCGGGTTCCAGGCCGGACTCGATGACATTGCCCATGGCGCGCCGGTTGGGGTTGGCCTTGAGTTCCAGCAGGTCGGCCTGCAGAAGGATCATCTCGATCAATTTGTCCACGCCCTGTTGGGCGACCGCCGAGCAATCCACATAGATCGTTTCCCCGCCCCATTCATCGGGGGTGAGCCCCTTGTCCTGCAACTGCTGGCGGACCCGCAGCGGGTTCGCCCCCGGGAGGTCACATTTGTTGACCGCCACCATGATGGGGACATTGGCTGCCTTGGCGTGATTGAGCGCTTCGAGGGTCTGAGGCATCACGCCGTCGTTGGCGGCGACCACCAACACCACGATATCCGTGACGTCCGCGCCGCGCGCGCGCATCGAGCTGAAGGCGGCGTGACCGGGGGTGTCCAGGAAAGTGATCTGCTGCAGGCGCTTCTTGTCGTCGGGATGCGGAAACGAAATGGTGTAAGCCCCGATGTGTTGTGTGATCCCGCCCGCCTCACCTGCCACCACATTGGACTTGCGGATGACGTCGAGCAACGTGGTCTTGCCGTGGTCCACGTGGCCCATGATGGTCACCACCGGCGGACGGGGCTTCAGGTCCTCGGGTTTGTCCTCGAAATCCAGCTCGACCTCTTTCCTGCGTTGGACGACGGGCTTGGCCGTGCGATCACGCTTTTCGAGTTCAAAACGGAACCCAAACTTGGCGCAGACCTTCTGGGCGGCCAGTTCATCGATGGCCTGGTTGACGGTGGCAAAGATCCCCAGTTCCATCAGGGTGGCAATCACGCTGAACGGTTTCTGCCGGATCTGCTCTGCCAGTTCCCGGATGACCACCGGCGGTTTCAGGCGGATGATTTCGCCCGTGGTCGGGGGCTTGAACTCGGGTTCACGCTTGGATTCCGCGGGGGGAGGGCCGGCGGGCTTGCCTGGCTTGCGTCCGGGTAAGGGGCCGCGCACAGGCTGAGGTCCGCGGCTGATCCGATCCTCGGGGCGGGCGGGCTGGGGTTGGCGTGGCGGCTCTTCCTTGCGGGGGCGTTCCCAAGGCCGCTGCCGTTGCAGGGGTGGAGTCAGCTTGATGAACCCCACCTTTTCACCAATCCGTGGACCTTTTGCGACGACGAGCTCCGGTTCCGCTTCCTCTTCTGAGATCTGGGGGGGCGGCAGGGGCCGCGCCTCGGCCTGGGTTTCGACAGGCTGAACGGTTGCTTCAACAACGAGGGCCGGCTCCGGTTCAGGAGCGGCTTCGGGCTGTGAGGCAGCCACGGGTTCCGCTGCCTCCGGAGCCGAAACAATCACGATGGGTTCCAGTGCCGTCGGTGCGGATTCCGGCTCCGGCGCGGCGGTCGGAGCCTCCAATTCCGGGTGGTCGGCGCGAAGCTGCTGCTCGAGGTATTCGGCGGTGATCTTATCCAGCGAACTGGAAGCCACCTTGGCCTGGGGAATGTCCAGCGCCTTGGCCTTGGCGAGAACATCTTTGTTCGCCAAGCCCAATTTCTTCGAGATTTCGTAAATACGAACCGGCATAAAACAATGACCTGGGCAGCGGATTCTCCAGCGAACGGCTCATGCCCCCGAAACGCTCATGGGTTCACTCCATGGCGCACAGTTAGCCCGACACTGTCGCATCGCTGATACTGATGGTGCGGCGCGCGGCCTCGGCCTTGGCCGCCTCCAGGATGGCGCCGGCGTGCTCGGCCAGATCGGGAATCGATTCCAGATCCGCCTGCTCCGCCTCGAGCAAATCCTCCAGCCGGGTCATCCCATGGTGCACGAGCGAATCGGCCTGAGCCTGGGTGATGCCCGGAATGCCCGCCAAGGCCTGCACGGCCTCGGCCACCTTCTGCTCAAAGCCTTTGGTCACCACCACCTCGGGCTCGATATCGATCTGCCAACCCGTCAGTTTGGCCGTCAGCCGGGCGTTTTGACCACGCTTGCCGATGGCCAGTGACAACTGATCTTCACTCACCAGAATCCTGACCCGGCGCCGCACCTCGTCAATGTCAAAGGCCTTGAGCTGGGCGGGAGCCAGGGCGTTGGTGACAAAGGTCCGAATGTCGGGGTCCCAACGGATGATGTCCACCTTCTCGTTGTTCAGTTCACGGACGATGCTCTTGACGCGCTGTCCACGCAACCCCACGCAGGCTCCCACCGGATCCACCCGTTCGTCACGTGTCCAGACCGCCAGTTTGGTGCGAAAGCCGGGCTCGCGTGCAATCCCCTTGATCTGGATGGTGCCGTCGTTGATCTCGGACACCTCCAATTGGAACAACTTGATCACGAACTGCGGATCCGCGCGGGAAAGAATGATGTCCGGCCCGGACGGTCCCTGGCGCACTTCCTGGACATAGCAGCGGATACGCTCGCCGATCTGGTACTCCTCGGTGGGGGCGCGCTCGTTGTGCGGCAACAAACCCTCGTATCGTCCGAGGTCGATGATGACATCGGAACGGTCAAACCGGCGCACGGTGCCGCTGATGATTTCGCCGACGCGATCCTTGAATTCCGTCAAGATGAGAGACTTCTCCGCCTTGCGAAGCTGCTGGATCAACGCCTGCTTGGCGTTCTGGGCGGCAATGCGTCCGAATCCAGCCGGGGTGACCTCCAGTTCCAACTCGTCACCGGGTTTGGCGTCAGGCTTGATCCGGCGCGCGTCGAACACGGAAATCTGGTCGTGCTTGGAAATCACCTGTTCGGAGACCAGCAGCCGCGCAAAGGCCTTGATGTCGCCTGATTGGGGATGGATGGAGACACGCAGCTCGCGGGCTGGTCCAACCGCCTTCTTGGCGGCTTGAAGCAGCGCATCCTGTACAGCCGAAATCAGGGCCTCGCGAGAGATGCCCTTCTCCTTCTCCCAGTATTCCAAGACTGCAACTAAGTCTGCGTTCATAGATCAATCGACGGCTGATTGCGGGGAACAAAAAAGCCGGCAGATGGTTAGTCTTCCGACTTGGCGCGCTGGCAACCCCAGCAACTTTACCGTTCTTGGCGATACCTTAGCTTCCGGCTTCGAGGGGCGTCAAGAGCCGATTACCTCTGCAAAGGTTTTGACGGTGTGGGCGTTCGTTCGTAAGGTATCCGGCCCCGATAGTGGGGTCATATCATGATTGGATTTCTGGTCAAAAAGGTTTTCGGCTCCAAGAACGACCGCGAGATACGCCGGCTTCGGCCCCTGGTGGCCAAGATCAACGAGATCGAACAGGGCCTGCACTCGGCTTCCGACGACGACCTGCGGCAGAAGACCGCCGATTGGAAGGCGCGCCTTTCGGCCATTCAAGACGACGCCGAACTGACCCGGGAACTGGAGGCGCTGCTGCCCGAGGCGTTTGCGGTGGTCAAGAATGTCTGCCGCCGGCTGACGGACCGGAAGGCGGTCATCACGGTGCGCGGTCATGAGCTGCCCTGGGCGATGATTCCGTTTGACGTGCAGCTCGTCGGCGGCATGGGACTGCACCTGGGCAAGATCGCGGAGATGGCCACCGGCGAAGGCAAGACGCTGGTCGCCACCATGCCGGTCTATCTCAACGCGCTCAGCGGGCGGGGGGTGCATGTGGTGACCGTGAACGATTACCTGGCGGCGCGTGACAGCGAATGGATGGGCGCCATCTACCGGTTCCTCGGGCTTACCGTGGGCTGCATCCTGCACGATCAGCCGCCGCGGGTCCGACGCGAGCAATACGCCTGCGACATCACCTATGGCACCAACGCCGAGTTCGGCTTCGATTACCTGCGCGACAATGGCATGGCCACGCGCAAGGAGGAGCAGGTGCAACGCGGCCATTACTTCGCGATCGTTGATGAAGTGGACTCGATCCTGATCGACGAGGCGCGCACCCCCTTGATCATCAGCGGTCCGGCCGTCCATACCTATGACGAGCAATACGCGCAGTGGAAGGGGCCGGTGGAAAATCTGGTCCGCAACCAGGAACGCCTGTGCGCCCGATTCCTCACGGAGAGTGAGGACCTGATGAAAAAGCTGCGGCCGACGGACGGGTCCAATCCGGAGAACCGCGAGGCGCTGGAACAGGAAATCGGGTTGCTGCTCTACCGGGTGAAGATGGGCCAGCCCAGGTCCGAGGCCTTGCTGCGTCTGCTGGAGGAACCGGACAACCTGCGCCTGATGAACAAGGCCGAGCTGACCCTGCATGCCGATCAAAGGAAGATCCAGCTCTACGCCGAAAAGGAGCATTTGTTCTTTGCCATGGACGAGAAGGGGCACGAAGCGGATCTGACGGAGAAGGGCCGCGCCCTGATCAACCCCAACGATCCCGATGCGTTCATGATGCCGGACATCGCCACCGAGATTCACAACATCGATTCCGGTCCCGAGCAGGATGTGCGGAAGCGGATGGAGCTCAAGCAGAAGCTCCAGTCGGATTTCGAGGCCAAGGCGCAGAAGATCCATGCCATCAGCCAGTTGCTGAAGGCTTACAGCCTGTACCAGAAGGATGTCCAATACGTCGTGCAGGACAACAAGGTCATCATTGTGGACGAGAACACGGGCCGCCTGATGACCGGCCGGCGCTGGAGCGACGGGTTGCACCAGGCGGTCGAGGCCAAGGAAGGCGTGGTCATCGAGCGCGAGACGCAAACGCTGGCCACCGTCACCATTCAGAACTACTTCCGGCTCTACCAGAAGCTGGCCGGCATGACCGGCACGGCGGAAACCGAGGCACAGGAGTTCTTCGACATCTACAAGCTGGGCGTGCTGGTGGTGCCCACCAACCGCCCCTGCGTCCGCAAGGACGCCAACGACTCGGTTTACAAGACCAAGCGCGAGAAATACAACGCGGTGCTCAAGGAGATCCAGGATATCCACGCCCAAGGCCGCCCGATCCTGGTCGGCACCATCTCGGTCGAGGTCAGCGAGCATCTGTCCCGCATGCTCAAGAAGGCCGGTATCGTCCATTCCGTGCTGAACGCCAAGTACCACCAGCAGGAGGCCGAGATCGTCGCACGCGCCGGCCAGCGCAGCGCGGTTACGATCGCCACCAACATGGCCGGCCGCGGCACGGACATCAAACTGGGGCCGGGCATCGCGGAGCTGGGGGGGCTGCACGTGCTGGCCACGGAGCGGCATGAGGCCCGGCGCATTGACCGGCAGTTGCGCGGGCGCTGCGCGAGGCAGGGCGACCCGGGTTCCTCGCACTTCTTCATCGGGTTGGAGGACGACCTGATGCGGCTGTTCGGCTCGGATCGCATCGTCAAGTACATGGAGAAGATGGGGCTCGAGGAGGGGCAGGAACTCGAGCATCCGCTGCTCAACCGGTCCATCCAGCAGGCGCAGAAGCGGGTCGAGCAGCACAATTTCCAGATCCGCAAGCGCACGCTTGAATACGACGACGTGATGAACAAGCAGCGTGAGGTCATCTACGGCTTCCGCAACGAGATCATCCACGGCGCGGATGTGCGCGACCGCCTCATGGACATCATGGAGGAGGTGGTGGTGCAGAAGGTGGAGGAGTTCACCACGGAAGGGGAGGTGGAAGGCTGGCAGGTGCGGGCGCTGGCCGACTGGATCAACCTGAACTTCCCGCTGGGCGTGCCGGAGGCGGAGTTGATCAAGGCGGCCGGCTCGGGCAGCGAAAGTCCGGTGGCGGGGTCGCTTTACGACGGCCTGACCCCGGCCCAGTTCGCCGTCTGCGCTTTCATCACCGACGCGGTCAAGCGTTCCTATGAGCTGAAGATCAGTTTCGAGGAACCCGCCGCGTTGGAGACGGTCGAGCGTTTCACCATTTTGAGCGCGATCGACAAGCGGTGGCAGGAGCATCTGTATGACATGGACAGCCTGCGCTACAGCATCGGGTTGCGCGGGTATGGACAGCGGGATCCGTTGATCGAGTACAAGGCGGAGGCGTTCAAGATGTTCGACCAGTTGATGGTCGGCATCAAGACGGAGATCTGCCACAACATCTTCCGGAGCGCCTCCAGCCTGATGGCGTTTGAAAACTTCCTGCGCAACGCGCCCCAGAAGACGCTGCACCAGGAGACCAGCGCCTTCGGGGGCACCCCCACCGGCGCCGCGGCCGCCCAGGCCGCGCAGAAGCAGGCCAGCGACATTGTCAGCGAGGCCGCCGAAGCCCTCGAGAAGGCCCGCCCTGTGCGCACCGGCCCCAAGGTGGGCCGCAACGATCCCTGCCCCTGCGGCAGCGGTAAAAAGTACAAGCAATGCTGTGGAAAGTAAGCGCCGGGTTCCGAATCCAGCCTTGCGCGGGCTGGGAGGCGCGGGGTAAGGTTTGCGGCCACGGTGGGCTGGATAGCTCAGTCGGTAGAGCAGAGGACTGAAAATCCTTGTGTCGGCGGTTCAATTCCGTCTCCAGCCACCACTTCTCGTGTTCATGTCCTTGCGAACGATCTGATGAGGACGCTGCACTTCTATTTGTTGCGCCAGGTGATCGGCTCGCTGCTGCTGACGGTGGCGGTGTTCACATTTGTGCTTCTGCTGGGCAACGTGTTGAAGGAGGTGCTGGTGCTGCTGGTCAGCGGGCGGGCTTCGTTCTGGATGGTGGCGCAGTCAATCGGGTTGCTGATTCCCTTCGTGTGGGTCTTCGCCCTGCCCATGGGCATGCTCACCGCCACGCTGCTGACATTCGGCCGGTTCAGTGCGGACCAGGAACTGACGGCGGCGCGGGCCAGCGGGGTCAGCTTGTTGTCCCTGGTGGGGCCCATCCTGCTGCTCAGCGTGGTCCTCAGCGGTTTGAGCGCGTGGGTGACCTTGGATTTGGGGCCCCGAAGCCGGGTGGCCTACAAGGAGATTCTTCACGAGGCGGCCCTGCGGGCCACGACCGAGCAACTGCCCGCCGGTCGGTTCATCAAGGATTTCAAGGACTACATCTTCTATATTGGAGAGAACCACGACGGACAGATGAAGGAGGTGATGGTGTTCGTGCTCCAGCATGAGACCAACGTGGCGAGCACCGTGCGCGCGGAGCGTGCCGAACTGCGCGTGGATCTCGCCAACGCCGAAATCTCCCTGGATTTGTTTGATGCCAAGAGCGTGATCATCCAGGACGACGGGTCGCATGTGGGGCCGACCGGGGATTGGAGTCTCAAGCTGCCGATTCGCCGGCCGCAACAGGAGGAGGTCAACATCACGGACATGACCTTTCGCCAGTTGCGCCGCGAACTGCGCGACGTTCAAGATCGAATGGGCGGAGGGGTGGCGGGGGGAGGCGAAACCGATGCGCGAAATCCAGCGGAAGCGCAGCTCGCGATGCGGGAGGTGCAATCGGCCGTCACCACCCCATTGCGAGTTCAGATCCACCGCCAGGTGTCCTTTTCGTTTGCCTGCATCGGGTTCACCTTGATCGGGATTCCGCTGGGGATTCGGGTGCACCGGCGCGAGACCAACGTGGGGGTGGCCATCGGCCTGGTGCTGGTCGCGGTCTATTACAGCTTCTTCATCCTCGGTCAGGCCTTCGAGATGGACCCCCAATACAGCCCGCACCTGATCCTGTGGATTCCCAATTTCCTCTTCCAGATTGTGGGCGGCATCCTGCTGTGGCGGGCCAACCGGGGAGGGTAGGGAAAAGCCGAAGGCGGAATGAAGAATGCAGAATGCAGAGTGAGGAATTCAGCGGGTTTCCATCCCCTCATTCTCCAATCGGCGGTCCGCCTTCTTCCTTCGTCCGGGGCGGTTACTGGGTCCAAAGCAGCCAGCCGAGCAGGACAAAGGCTGCGAAAGGCAGGGTTCCGCCGATCACGCCTCCAGTGATGTAACCCTGTTGGAAGCCTCGGGTGCGGCCCAGCGTGGATCCCAGCAGGCCTCCCGCGATCCAGCCCACCACGCCTCCCACAACAAAGCAAAGGAGTCCGATGGTCGGGTGAGCAATCATGAGCCGCGCATTCTGTTCGAGGATGGCGGGAGCGATGCCGATGGCGAACAGGCCGGTGATGGAACCGATGCTCGATCCGATCAACGCGGCGATGTGGGGTTCTCCAAGACTACCGGGTTTCATGTTGCTGCGAACCTTTCTTGAGTGGATTGGATCCTATCCCAACCCCGGCTGACGCCAAGCAAAAGTGTGCTTTTCTTCGCTCCGGGACCACCTAACCTCCCGCTCGTGCCGGAGATCTCGAAACGCAAGACGAAGATTGTGGCCACGCTGGGTCCGGCCACCGAGTTGCCCGAAGTGCTTCACCAACTGATTGTTGCAGGTGCGAATGTGCTTCGTTTGAACATGTCCCATGCGCCGCATGATTGGGTCCGCGAAATGGTCGCTCACATTCGGAGTGTCGCACGCGCCTGCAAGGCCCAGGTGGGCATCCTCCTGGACACCCAAGGGCCGGCCATCCGCACGGGCGATCTGCCCGTGCCGCTCGATCTCCAGCCAGGCCAGAAATTCACCCTGACCGTCCGCGGGGAGCACAGCGAGGAGGAACAGTCCGTGGACGTCAATTACGAGAACTTCGTCAATGACATCTCGGTGGGGGACGTGGTGCTGATCGACAACGGGGCCATCCAGATGAAGGTCCTGGCCAAGAGCGGGCATCGCGTCGAGTGCGAGGTGATGACCGAAGGCAAGCTCGGCAGCCGGCGCCACATCAATCTGCCCGGGGTCAAGGTGAGCCTGCCCGCGCTCACCGCCAAGGACATCAAGGACATCCAGCTGGGGTTGGAGTTGCAGGTCGATTACATCGCGCTGTCTTTCGTCCGCGAAGCGCGTGACCTGCTCCAGCTTAAGGAACTGTTCCATGGCAGCCCGCACCGCCCGGTGGTGATTGCCAAGATCGAGGATCATCAGGCCGTCGAGAACCTCGAGGAAATCGTGCGGGAAGCGGACGGGATTATGGCGGCACGCGGGGATCTGGGCATCGAGATCCCCTACGAGGAACTGCCCATCGTGCAGCGCCGCATCGTCAAGGCCTGCCTGCGGGTGGGCAAACCCGTGATTGTCGCCACCCACATGCTGGAAAGCATGATCCAGTCGCCCATGCCGACGCGCGCCGAGGTCACGGACGTGGCCAACGCGGTGTACGAGCAGGCTGACGCGATCATGCTCAGCGGCGAGACCACGGTGGGCAAGTACCCGGTCAAGTGTATCGAGGTTTTCGACCGCATCGCCCGGCGCATCGAGCGCAGCGGGGGAGCGGGCTATTTCAAGGACGCGGAGTTGACCAGTCCGCGGCAGAAGCTGGCCAAGAGCGCGGTGGTGATGGCCAATGAACTCCGGGCTGAGGCCATGGTGGTGGTGACGCGCAAGGGGCATCTGGCCCGTTACACGTCCTGGATGCGGCCGCAATACTCGAAGATCATCGGGGTGTGCGAGAGTGACACCGTGGCCCGCAGCCTGAGCCTGCACTGGGGCGTGATCCCGGTGGTGTCCCGCTTCCACGAGAGCCGGCCGGAGGAAACCATTCGCGCGGCGTTCCGCATGCTGGTCGAGCAGGGCCAGCTCCACGCGGGCAACACGGTGGTGGTGATCGGATCCATCTCGGCGGGCGACGAGATCGTGGACGCTGTGCAGATGCGGATCGTGGAGTGAGGGGAGGGGTGGGGATGGGAGGTTGGAGCGACGGGGCCTCCCGCAAACACTTGGACTCACCCCACGCGAGGGCGGGTCTGGAACTCAGTTCAAGGACAGGGTGGCCACCGCCTGGCGGGCAGATTCCCAGAGCCCGGACGGAAAGATTCCCAGAATCACGATGCCGGCCAGGCAGGCCCCCACGGTGAGTCGGGCCGTCATGGAAGGCGTGAGGGGGTGTCCCGTCGAGTCCGTTCGCCAGTAGATGGCGCGGATGACCCCGAAATAGTAGCAAAGAGAGACCACCACCCCCACAATCGCCACACCCACGGCTGCGTAGAGGATGGGTGCCGCTGCCGCTGCCGCAAGGGCGGCCTGGATGAGGAGGAATTTTCCGAAGAAACCGACCAGGGGCGGGATTCCGGCCAGGGAGACCATGCTGAACGTGAGCCCGGTGGCGAGGAGCGGGGAACGATGATACAGGCCGCGCAGGCTCTCGATATCCTCAGCCCCAGTTTCCCGCAGAACCGCGGCGGCGACCATGAACGCAGCCAGCACGGTGAAGAGGTAGCCGCCCAGGTAGAACAGCACGGCGGCTTGTCCGGACTGGGTCAGCGAGGCGACACCCAGCAGCAGGTAGCCCGCGTGCGCGATGCTCGAATAGCCCAGCAAGCGCTTCAGGTTGGTTTGGGGCAGTGCGCACAGGTTTCCGTACAGCATCGTCAGGCTGGCCACCACCGCGATCACCGGCGCCCATTCCGCAGCCACCGCCGGGACGGCGGTGAACAGGACACGCAGCAGCAACACCACCCCTGCGGCCTTCGATCCGACCGCCAGGAACGCGGTCGTGGGGGTCGGAGCGCCCTGATAGACGTCCGGCGCCCACATCTGGAACGGCACCGCGGCGATCTTGAAGCCCAAACCCACAAAAACAAAGAGCAGGCCAAAGAGGAAGATGGGATCCTCCAGGTGCGGCGCGTCCACGGCGGCCAGATCTTGAAAGTTGAACGCGCCGGTCATCCCGTACACCAGCGCAATCCCGTACACCAGGAACGCCGAGGACAGCGCCCCCATGATCAGGTACTTCACGCTGGCCTCCAGCGATTCCGTCCGTGAACGCGCAAACCCGGTCAGCACATAAAACGTCACGGTGATCAGCTCCAGCGAGACAAACAGCAGCACAAAGTCGTTCGCGGAGGCGGCGAACAGCATGCCCGACGCCGCGAACAGGATCAGCGAGTAATACTCGGCGATGCCTGCCGGCACTCGATCGGCAAACTCCACCGTCATCAAGAGCACGATCAGCGTGGCGATCAGGAAGAACCGCTTGAAGAAGAGTGCCAGGTCGTCGAGCACAAACATCCGCCCGAAGGCGTGTGCGGTGGGATCGGCCCCGACGGTGCCGGGGAGGAGTCCCAGCAGGCTGACCAGCAGGATGATTCCCACGCCGCCGGCCGCCACATAGCCCAGGCTGCGCTTTCGCGCCGCCGGCAGCCAGAGGTCGGCGAGCAGCACGCCCACACCCAGCAGGAGAAGCAGGATTTCGTGACTGATCAGGGCAAGGTTCATGGGCTGTGATCCGTTTCGACTCGGAGCTCCAACGCCGCCGCAGTCAGAACTGCAGCCCCATCGTACCCGGGGAGGCAGACATTTCCGTTACCGTAAGGCGAGTCCACCCTTTCGATGATCCGCTCCGCGTCCGGGGTGATCTTGTCCGACAACAGGCGAGGGAAGAAACCGAACACCAGCAGACTGGCGAGCAGGAGGGCGAAAGGGAGCTTGCGCCAGGGGTTGGCGGCATCGGCGACCTGCGGCCATTCGGCGTTGAGCGGTCCGTGGAGGATCGAGCGCACGGCGCGGAGCATGTACACCGCGCCGATGATCAACGCTCCCCAGCAGGCCAGGATCGTCACCGCCCGGAACACCTTCCAGGCACCGAAGAACACGGTGACCTCGCCGGCGAAATTCGCGAAGCCCGGCAGGCCGCACCCCGCCAGCATGGCCATGACCAGGGCGGCGCCGATGAAGGGCAGTCGGCGCAGCAGCCCGCCCAGTTGGTTCATGTCCAGGGTGCCGGTCTGCTGATACAGGTAGCCGCTGAGCCCGAAGGAGAGCGCGGCCAGAAAACCGTGCGCGATCATTACCAGGATGGCACCCGTCAACCCGATCAGGTTGAGACTGGCGATGCCCAGGAACGCGAAGCCCATGTGTGCCACGCTCGAGTTGCCGATCAACAGGTTCAAGTCGCGCTGGCGGACGGCGACGAAGCCGCACCAGAGGATGTTGCCCAGGCAAAGCCAGGACAGCACACTCATCCAACTTTCCGCGGCTTCGGGCATCAGCGGCAGGGCCACGCGGATCAGGCCGTAGAGGCCGAACTTCTTAAGCACCCCGGCGTGGAGCATCGCGGTGGCGGTGGGGGCCGCCCCGTAGCCCAGCGGGGCCCAGGTGTGGAAGGGCCAAAGGGACACCAGGATGCCGAACCCGAACAGCAGCAGGGGGAACATCAGCTTCTGCGCCACCGGTGGCAGCGGGTGCTCGGCGATGTGCCGGGTCAGGTCCGGGATGCTGAAGGTGTTCGCGCCCGAGTCGAGGTAGAGCAGGATCAGGCCCGCCAGAGCTATCAGCGCGCCGAGGCTCAGGTAGAGCGTGATCTGGAAGGTGGCAAAATTCCTCCGTTCACCCCGGCCCCAGACGCCGATCATGATGAACGTGGGCACCAGCGCCAGTTCATGGAAGGCGTAGAAAAAGAAAAGGTCCAGTGACGCAAAGGCGCCGAGGATGCCGCCGGTCATGATCAACAGCAGGATGTAAAACTCCTTTTCGCGATCCTTGATCTCCCACGAGCAGCACGCCGCCGCAAAAGCCACGATCGCGCCCATGAGCACAAGCCCGACGTTGATCCCGTCCACCCCCACGCAGTAGCTGATTCCGAGCGATTCCACCCACGGCACCTGCTGGACGAAGCGGTAGCCGTCCGCGTCGGCAGGCGCGCCGGGGAACAGGAGGAAGAGTTTGAGGGCCAGCAGGGCGGAAAGGCCGGTGGCCAGGATGGCAACGGCGCGCATCACGACACGCAGGTCGCGCGGCACGAACGCCAGCGCCAACGCCGCCAGCAGCGGCCAGCCCAGGATGTAGGTTAGGATCGACATTTTTCTTGGCGCCGGGACGCAAGGACGGAAAGGGGCAACGAGGGATGGAGGGAGCCCTCTTTGACGGCCTTGCGCCCTGGCGTCTTTGTGCCTTTGCGTGGAATACCCATGTTATCTTCCCAGCACAGCAAACAATACGATAGCCACACCCAGCACGAACAGGAAGGTGTAGGTCTGCAGGCTTCCGGTCTGCACCAAACGCAACGCCTGGCCCACGAGCCGGGTGACTCCTGCGGTGCCGCGCACCGCCGCGCCCGCCACCAGCCAGCGGTCGAACCAGTCGATGACGGTTGCTGCGGTGTCCTGCAGACGGATGACCGTGGCCTCGTAGAGTTCATCAAAGTAGAACTTGTTCCGCATCCAGCGCGACAGGGCGCCGATCCTCGCGGGCAGGGGATCCTCAGCCACGTTGCGATAGAGCCAGTGGGCGGCGAGGAAACCCGCGGCGACGGACGCCAGGCCCACCGAGGCCGCGACCGGCGCGTGGGCAAAGGGATAGAAGACCTGGGCTGCCAGGCCATTCGGATGCTCGCTGCCCACCGGGTCGTAGAATCCAGTCAACAACCCTTCGATGCCCAGGACACCGCCGATGAGGCTGAAGGTGGCGAGCAGGCGCAGCGGCCAGGTCATCACCCAGGGCGATTCGTGCGCGTGACTTGCCTCGGAGGTCCGCTCCGGTCCAAGGAACGCGACGAAGACCAGGCGGAACATGTAGAAGGTGGTCAACGCGGCCACGGCCGCGCCCAAGACAAACAGCGCCGGGCTGTGGTGCTGGGCGGTGGCCAGGATCGAGTCCTTGCTGAAGAACCCGCTGAATGGCCAGACCCCGGCCAGGGCCAAGGTGCCCACCATGAACGTCCAGAAGGTGACCGGCATCCTCCGGCGCAGTCCGCCCATGCGCCAGATGTCCTGTTCATGGTGCAGGGCGTGGATCACCGAGCCGGCACCCAGGAACAGCAGCGCTTTGAAAAACGCGTGCGTGACCAGGTGGAACATGCCTGCGGATGGCGCATAAACGCCCACGGCCATGACCATGTAACCGAGCTGCGACAGCGTCGAGTAGGCGAGAATGCGTTTGATGTCGTTCTGCTGGACCGCGACCACCGCGGCCAGCAGGGCCGTGAAGCCGCCCACCCAGGCGATCACGCTCAACGCGTCCGGGGTGTAGATGAAGAACGTCCGTGAGAGCATGTAAACGCCCGCCGCGACCATCGTGGCTGCATGGATAAGCGCGCTGACCGGCGTGGGACCTTCCATCGCGTCAGGCAACCACACGTGCAGCGGAAACTGGGCGGACTTGCCCATGGCACCGCAGAAGACGAGCAGTCCAGCCAAGGTCAGGCCGCTTTGGACAATGATCGGATCCGTCGAGCCAAAGCCGATCCCGTTGTCCATCCACTCTTTGATGGCCTCAAAATTCAGCGAGCCGGCCAACCCCCAGAACGTCAGGATGCCGAGCAGGAACCCAAAGTCCCCGACGCGATTGGTCAGGAAAGCCTTCTTGGCCGCATCCGCCGCCGAGGCGCGTTCGTACCAGAAGCCGATGAGCAGGTAGCTGGACACACCCACCAACTCCCAGAAGATAAACATCTGGAGGAAATTGTTGGCGAGCACGACGCCCAGCATGGAGAACGTGAACAGGCTCAGGCTCGCAAAGTAGCGGCTGAAACAGCGGTCCTCCTCCATGTAGCCCCACGAATAGATGTGAATGGCTCCCCCGACGCCGGTCACCACGAGCATCATCAGCAGGCTCAGCGCGTCCAACCGCAGGCCGAAGGCGATGTCGAGACCGCCAACCGCCAGCCAGGTCACGGACACCTCGGGTTGGACGGGGTGAAATCCGTTGGCGCCGACGAAAGTCAGGGTGCCCACAAAGCCGAGCACCACGGCGCTGATCGACAGGGCGGCGCTGCGGCAGCGGTTGGCCCGGGTGAACAGCATGATCCACGCTGCCGCGAGCAGTGGCAGGAAGAGGATCAGCCAGGGGAGGAAAGCCAGTTTCATTGGGGGAATCGCAAACACTCAACATCCAACGTTGAACATTCAACGCCCAAGCCATGCAGCCGCGCGCCTTTGCGCGTTGAGTGTTGAATGTTGAGTGTTGAATGTTCTTTCACGCGCTTAGAGCTTCAGGGTGGCCAGGTCCTCAACGTGGGTGGTCTGGCGGCGGCGGAAGATGGCCACGATCAGGGCCAGGCCCACGGCCACTTCGGCGGCGGCGACCGTGATGATGAAAAACACCATCACCTGGCCGTCGAGGTGGTTGTTGAAGCGGGAGAAGGCAACCAGGGCCAGGTTGGCGGCGTTGAGCATCAGCTCGAGCGACATGTAGATGATCAGCAGGCTGCGGCGCGTCACCACGCCGAGCAGGCCCAGGCTGAAGAGCAGGGCGCTCACGATCAGGTAATGGTGCAGGGCGGGGGTCATGGGCTGGGGAAGGGGTGGGGTGGTAAAGTGGTGGAGTGGTGGGCATGGGGCTCATGCTCCCCTCCAATACTCCAGTATTCCAAGGCTGCCTGGTGCGGTTTCATTTCAGCTCCTTCTTGCTCAACAGCACCACACCGACCATGGCGACCAGCAACAGGACGCCGACGATCTCCAGCGGCAGCAGGTAGCGCTCGAACAAAAGCCGGCCCAGTTCCGGGGTCTGGCCTTCCAAGGTCGGCGCTGCGGACGCGCCGGCTTCGAACTCGCCCAGGCGGAGAACGAAAATCGTCAGGATGGTGCCGACCGAGATCAAGCCGGCGGCCAGACCGGTCCAGCGGACACGCCGACGTTCCTCCTCCTTGAGGTCCAGGAGCATGATGACGAAAAGGAACAGCACCATCACGGCGCCGGCGTAAACCAGGATCTGGACTGCGGCCAGGAAGAAGGCGTGCAGCAGGACGAACAGGCCGGTCAGCGACACCATGGTCAGCACGAGGAACATGGCGCTGGTGACCGGATTCCGGCTAAACGGGTTGGCCACCACCAGCAGGGCGCTCAGCACTGCGAGGGCGGCCAGGATGTAGAAGAGGGCGGTTTCCATGTTCACCGTCACGGTTTCACCGGAAAGTTCTCCTGGTTTCCGGCTTCCTCGAGTTTGTGCTTCCACTTCTGGAGGCCGCGGTGAGTGCCGCCCAGGGCGAGGAGCTTTTCCTTGTGGTACACCATCTCCGCGCGGTGGGTGCCCACATGGGACCAGTCCTTGAGCAGGAAGATGGCTTCCTCGGGGCAAACCTCCTGGCAGTAGCCGCAGAAGATGCACCGCAGCATGTTGATCTCGAATTCGAGCGGCATCTTCTCCGCGTTGGGGCGGTCGGCCAGCTGTGCGGCCGGCCCGGGGGGGATGATCTTGATGGCTTTGGGCGGGCAGATGAACTCGCAGAGCTGGCAGGAGACGCACTTGGTGTTGCCTTCCTGATCCTTCACCAGGTAGGGCGCGCCGCGATAGCCGTCCGGCACCATCCAGCGCTGTTCGGGATACTGCAGGGTCACCTTCTTCCGAAAGAAAAGGCGCAGCGTCACCTTGAACCCGCCGATCACCGCCGGCAGATACAGGCGCTCCCACAAGCTCAGCTTTTTGCGTTCTACGATCATCTGTTGTGTGATCCGTCGGATCGGACGGATCCGGCGGATCACGCGCTCCACCACAGCCAGAGGGCGGTGGCCACGATGTTCACCAGGGCCAGCGGGATGAAACGGCGCCAGCCCAGGTCCATCAACTGATCATACCGGAAGCGCGGCCACATCCAGCGCACCCAGATGATCAGGAAAACAAAGCACAGCATCTTGCCCAGGAAGATGCCGATGTGCAGCAGCCCCCCCACCAGGCCGGCGGCGGGCTGGTCCAACCCGAACCAGGGCAGCGTCCAGCCGCCAAAGAACAGCGTCACCATCATGGCCGAGGCCGCCACCATGTTGGCGTATTCGCCCATGAAAAACAGGGCAAACTTGATCGAGCTGTATTCCACGTTGTAACCGCCGGCCAGCTCCTGCTCCGCCTCCGGCATGTCGAAGGGCAGCCGGTTGGTTTCGGCGAAGGCCGCGACGACAAAAATGAAGAACGACAGCGCCAGCATCGGACTCTGGAACGCCAGCCAGTTGGGCAGGCGCAAGCCCCCGAGCGCCGAAGGCAGCCAGCCGACGAACCCCGTTTGCGACTGGATGATCTGGCTCAGGTTCAGTTCACCCACCCACAGGAACAGCGGGATCACGGCCAGGCCCATGGCGATTTCGTAGGAAATCATCTGTGCGCTGGAGCGGATACCGCCGAGGAACGGATACTTGGAATTGGCCGCATACCCGGCCAGCACGATCCCATAGACGCCCAGCGACACGATGCCGAAGGTGTAGAGCACGCCGACGTTGAGATCCGCGATGACCATCTTCTGTTCCCCGATCTGCGACCCGAACGGGATCACCGCGGAGGTCAGCAGGGCCGGAATCATCACGATGGCGGGCGCCAGCCAGTACCACACCTTGCGCACGTGCCCGGGCGTGAAGTCCTCCTTCAGGAACGCCTTGATGGCGTCCGCCGCCGGCTGGAGCAGACCGAAGGGTCCGGCGCGGTTGGGTCCGATGCGTCCCTGGATGGCCGCGGCCACTTTGCGCTCGACCCAGACGGCATAGGCGACGATGAACATGAGCACCGAGAACACCCCTAGGATCTTCACGCCGCTGAACAGCGCGAATTGCGCGGGGTCGTTCAGGTTGTCGATCCAATCCATCATGCGTCAAATCTCCACCGTGGTTCCCGTGTCGCCCAGGCCAGCCCAGGTCAGCCCCTGGAACGCCGGGACTTCCCGGGCCATGCGGTTGAACAACCCCTCGAGGGTTCGCAGGTCCTCGCGGCCCGCCACGGACTGAACCAGTTCGAGCAGGAACTCCCATTCCGGCCGGGCGTCGCCGGGCGGTTCAATGGCCTTCATGAACTTCTGCACCCGGCCCTTGGTGTTCGTAAACGTGCCGCGCTTCTCAACGTGCGCGCAGCCGGGCAGGAGGTAGTGTGCCAGGAGGGTCGTCGGCCCGGGCAGGATGTCGCTGACGATCAAGGTCTCCAGCCGGCTTAGCAGCTCCGCGGTCAGGCCGTGCTTCTGCACCGTCTCGCTCGTGATTTCCGCGGCGGCGAGTTCATCGGCCCGTACGCCGTGCTGGAGCAGGTTCTCGCCGAAGACGAGCAGGGTCTTGATCTGGCCCGACTCGATGCCCGCCGCGATTTTTGAAAGGTTGATGCCCACCTCGGTGAAGCACATTCCGTTGAGCCGGGCGCCGTTCGTGTTGGGGTTCTTGTCGGCGTCCAGCAGCAGGGCATCCTTGCGTCCGAGACGTGGGACGGAATCCGTGATTGCCTCGAGCCGGGTGGCCAGTTTCTTGAGCAGGAACAACTCCTCGTTGGTCTGGCGGGCGGACGCGACGATGGCCACCGACCCTTTCGGGGCGGACTTGAGCTTGCCGGCGATCTCCTGCAAGGCGGCGGTCCAGGTGGACTTCTCTCCGCGCACCCGCACTTCCTTCAGCCGATCCTCGCGGTTGATCCACTTGTAATGGAGCCGTCCGGCGTCGCACATCCAGGGGCCGTTGACCGCCTCGTTCTCGCGCGGTTCATACCGGTAAACCCGGTTCTCACGCGAACCCACGGTCACATTGCAGCCGGTGGCGCAACTGGTGCAGAGGGACTTGGTTTCCTTGAGGAACCAGACTCGCATCTGGAACCGGAAATCCTTGGACGTCAGCGCGCCCACCGGGCAGAGGTCCACCGTGTTCAGCGTGTAGTTGTTGTCGAACGGCTGGCCCGGGAAGGTGGAGATGGTGTTGTAACTGCCGCGATTGACGATGCCCAGCGCGTCGTCTCCGGCGACGTCCCGGGTGAACCGGATGCAGCGGGTGCAGAGGATGCAGCGCTCGGCGTCGAACACGATCCGCGGCCCCAGGTCAATGCGCTTGGGCTTGTGCACCTTGGCCTCGACGAACCGGCTGGCCGACTGGCCGTAGTCCACCGAATACTCCTGCAGCTTGCACTCGCCGGCCTGGTCGCAGATGGGGCAGTCGAGCGGGTGATTGATGAGCAGCGACTCCAGTACGCCCTCCCGCATCTGCTTCACGCTGGGGGTGCTGCAATAGATCTCCATGCCCGGCGAGATCGGGGTGGCGCAGGCGATGGCGGGGCGTGGCGACTTGGTGATCTTGGGTGTGCCATCGGGGTTCAGGATGGGCTTGCGGT
The DNA here is from genome assembly GCA_025457615.1 of Verrucomicrobiota bacterium. GTDB lineage: Bacteria > Verrucomicrobiota > Verrucomicrobiia > Limisphaerales > DSYF01 > JALOTU01. The sequence continues at coordinate 11,400 of JALOTZ010000025.1, read as the reverse complement.
CCGGCCCCAGGGCGGGGGTGCCGAACTCCACCAGGCACATGCGGCAGTTGCCGGCGACGGGCAGCTTGGGATGGTAGCAATAGTGCGGGACCATCGTGCCGGCCGCGAAACAGGCCTGGATCATCGTCGTCGGCACCAGTTTGCCGGTGTGATCGGGCGAAAGCTTCGGCACCGTCACCCTACGATCGTCCACTTTGACGGTCAGGGTCTCGACCGGCGGCGGGGCGGGCTTGGTTTCAGATGTGGGTGCGGCTGACATTTTGGTTTAACGCAAAGGCGCATGGACGCGGAGACGCAAAGCCCCAAAATCCTTTGCGACTGGGCGCCTCTGCGTCTTTGCGTTGAAAGCGTTCATTTCAGGGTGCCTTTGCCACCGCGCCGTGACGGCTGGCTGAGCCGGCGCTTGGATCGACCTCTTCCTTCACCCGCTTCACCTCGTCCGCCCGGCCCCGGGCCACGAACTCGTCCTTGAACTTGGTCACGAAACTCTGCACCGGCCAGGAGCAGGCTTCGCCGAAGGCGCAGATGGTTCGTCCGCCCGGGATGTGGTTGGCAATCTGCAGCAGGTAATCCGCGTCCATGGCCCGGCCCTCGCCGTGGGTGAGCCGGTGCAGCGCCTTGCTCATCCAGAGGGATCCCTCGCGGCAGGGAGTGCACTGGCCGCAACTCTCGTGCGCGTAGAACTCGCTGATGTTCGCCAGGGCCCCGACGATGTCCGCCGAGTCGTCCAGCACGATGATGGCGCTGGACCCCGACATGGATCCGGCCTTGATAAGCGTGTCGAAATCGTAGGGCAGATCGAGCATGTCCACTGGCTCCTCGACTTCCTTGCCGTCGGGTCCCTTTCGCTTGAGGGCGAACTTTTCACCCGCCTTGAACACCTTGGCCGAGGAGCCGCCGGGGATGACGGCCTTGAGCGCGCGGCCCGCGCGGAGTCCGCCGCCGAAGTTCGGGTCGAAGATCAATTCGCCGAGGGTGGCCTTGCCCACCTCGATCTCGTAATAACCCGGACGCCTCACTTGGCCGCTCAGGCTGACGACGCGGGTCCCGGTGTTGTTGGGCGTGCCCAGTTGGGCGAAGGCGGCGCCCCCCATCTCGACGATGTGCTTGATGTTGCACAGCGTCTCGACGTTGTTGACGATGGTCGGGCACTGGTAAAGCCCGAGCACGGCGGGGAAGTAGGGGGGCTTGATGCGGGGATAGGGACGCTTGCCCTCCAGCGATTCGATCAGGCCGGTTTCCTCCCCGCAGATGTAGGCGCCGGCACCGCGGTGGACGTGGATCTCGAGGGGGTAGCCGGAGCCGCAGATGTTGGGGCCCAGGAATCCCCGGGCTTTGGCCTCGGAGATCGACTTCTCGAGGATCCGCGCGCCCTCCGGCATCTCGCCCCGGATGTAGATGTAGGCCAGATGGACGTCGTTGGCGTAGCAGGCGATGATCATCCCCTCGATCAACTGGTGCGGGTCCTTGTGGATGATCTGGCGGTCCTTGAACGTGCCCGGCTCGGACTCGTCCGCGTTGCAGATCAGGTAAATGGGCTTGCCACTCCGGCGGTCCACAAAGGACCACTTCAGGCCGCAGGAGAACCCCGCGCCGCCGCGCCCGCGCAGGCCGGACAACTTGACGTCTTCCCGGATCTGCTCTGGTCCGGACAGCGATTTGCCGTCGCCGAGGGGCCTGGGGGGGAGTGTAAGCGCCTTCTGGAGCCCGCGGTAGCCGCCATGCTTCAAATAGCAGTCGAGGTCCGGGGTGTACCCCGGCTGATCGATGTACTTGAGGATGAGGCGATGTTCGGAGGGCATCTACGATTTCGGATTGGTGATTGACGATTGACGATTCGCGGCGGGACATCCAGGTGCCGCCCGCTGCGGGCTTTGGCGGCTTGACTGGGGGGCGTTTGCTCCTACCCTGACACACTCATCGCTTGCCCGATGGTGTAATGGTAGCACAAGTGACTCTGGATCACTTTGTCTAGGTTCAAATCCTAGTCGGGCAGCCAACTTCTCGAAGGCAGAAGGCCGAGGGCCGAGGGAACAAGTTGCGACCTTCATGCGCAGCCTCCCAGGATTTGCCGGGCTTTCTCCTCGGTCACCTGTTCGTGCAGGGTTTCGTTGCACATCAGCACGGGCGCGGTGCCGCAGGCGGCGAGGCACTCGACGAATTCGACCGTGAACTTCCCGTCCTTCGTCGTCTGCGGACCGTGCGCGTGCGCGTCCAGTCCCAGCGTCTCGCAAAAGTGCCGGTGAATCCCGTACGAGCCGGCCAGGGCGCAACTGAGGGTCCGGCACACCTTCAGATGCCATTTCCCGACCGGTCGGCGATGGAACATCGGGTAGAACGTCACCAACTCCAGCAGGTGAATGGGCTGGAGGTCCAGCTTCCCGGCCACCCAGTGAACCGCCTGCTCGGACACGAAGCCGTAACGTTCCTGGATGGCATGCAGCAGCATCAGCGACGCGCTGCGCTTTTGCGGGTAGTGCGTGATGACCTGGTCCAAGGCTGACTCGAGTTCCGTGGGGACGGCGAAGTCCGGCTGCGATTGCAGCGGATTCGGGACGGCCTCCAATGGTTGGATCTCGGTCATCGGTCGCATTCTCCCATCACGAAATCCAGCGAGCCCAGGATGGTGGTCATGTCCGTGAGCATGTGTCCCGGGGCCAGCCACGGCAGGATGCTGAGGTTGACGAACGAGGGGGCGCGGATCTTGAGCCGGTGCGGGGTGCCGCCGCCGGTGCTGTGGATGTAGAAACCGAGTTCGCCTTTGGGGTTCTCGTGTCCGAAGTAGATCTCGCCCGGCGGCGCGTTCACGCCCTGGGTGACCAGCATGAACTGGTGAATCAACTCCTCCATGCGGGTGAGCACCTTGTGCTTGGGCGGGAGGGAAACCTTGCCGTCCTGGATGCAGACCGGTTCCCCGGCTGCGTTGTCCGCTCCGCCCGGCAGGCGGTCGAGACACTGGTGCAGAATGCGGACGCTCTGGCGCATCTCCTCCATGCGCACCAGATAGCGATCGTAGCAGTCGCCGACCGAGCCGAGGGGCACTTCGAACTCGAGCTGCTCGTAAATCAGGTAAGGTTGCGCCCGGCGCAGGTCGTAGTCCACCCCGCTGGCCCGCAGGTTCGGCCCGCTCAAGGCGAAGTCGATGGCCACGTCCTTCGGAATCACGCCCACGTCCCGGGTGCGATCGATCCAGATGCGGTTGCGGTCGAGCAACTCGGACACGTCCTGGATGACCGGCCCGACGCCGGCAAGGAACGCCCGGCATTGCGCCACCCAGCCGGGCGGCAGGTCCCGGGACACCCCGCCAATGCGCGTGTAACTGGTGGTCAGCCGCGCGCCGGTGAGGGATTCCCACAGATTGTAGATCTTCTCGCGCTCGGTGAACGTGTGCAGGAACACCGTCATCGCGCCCACATCCATTGCATAGCAGCCAATGCCCAGGAGGTGGGACGAGATGCGCGAAAGCTCGGCGACGATCGTGCGAATGAACTGGCAGCGTGGCGGCAAGGCGCGGTCGAGGCCCATGAGTTTCTCGACCGCCAGCGCATACGCCACGTTGTTGGCCAGGGGCGCCAGGTAATCCAGCCGGTCCGTGTAGGGCACGAACTGGTTCCAGGTCATGTTCTCGGCGATCTTCTCGTCGCCGCGATGCAGGTAGCCGACGTGCGGGGTGGCCTTGGTGATGACTTCCCCGTCCAGTTCGAGCACCACGCGCAGGACGCCATGGGTGGACGGGTGGGACGGCCCCATGTTCAGGACCATCCGGTCGCCACGCAGATCGGACAGTTCCTCCTCGGCGGCCTGGGCGGCCCGTGCGGCGTTGTCGCTGGACTGAAATTCCTGGATCGTGGGCATGCCTCAGTCCTCGGGGATGCGGATGCGCGGTTCGCGTTCCCCCGCGCCTTTCGCGCCGGCGACGGTGACAAACGGGCCGCCCTCCAGCGGTGCGGCATTGCTGAACGCCACCTCGGGCAGGTCGGTGGGCTTGCCGGACAGCGGGAAATCTTTGCGAAGCGGGTGGTAGGGATAGCCCTCCCACATCAGGATGCGGCGGAGGTCGGGATGGCCGTCGAAGCGGACGCCCATCATGTCGAAGATCTCGCGTTCATGCCAGTCGGCCGTTTTCCAAACGCCGGTCACGCTGGGCAGGGCGGACCGTTCCTCGCCGACGCGAGTTTTCAGGCGCAGGTAACAGCGCTGGGCCAGGCTGTAGAGTTCGTAAACGATCGTCCAGCGGGGATCCTCGCCATAGTTGTCCAGGCTGGAGATGTCCGCCAGGTAGTCGAACCCCAGATCCTGCCTGCAGGCGCGGCAGACGTCCGCGATGCGCGCCGACTCCCTCACCCACACCGTCCATTCGCCACGGAACTCCGTCGGTTCGGAGATCAAGTTTCCGAACCGGGTCTTCACTTGTTCTGCAGCTTGCTGGGCGGTCATGCGCTCGGAGATGGGGGGAGACTGGAGCCGGCTATTGGGCCTTTTTCCATACGGATAAAACCGGTTCCTTCGAGACCTTCTCTTGCAGCGCCAGCAGCGCATCCAGCAGGGCCTCGGGACGTGGCGGACAGCCCGCGACGTAGAAATCGACAGGCACGATCCGGTCCACCCCTTGCAGCACCGAGTAACTCCGGTACATGCCCCCTGTGGAGGCGCAGGCGCCCATGGCGATGACCCACTTGGGCGCCGCCATCTGCTCGTAAATCCGCTTCACCGACAGCGCCATCTTGTAGGTCACCGTGCCGGACACGATCATGACGTCCGACTGCCGTGGGGAAAACCGCATCACCTCGGCGCCGAAGCGCGAGATGTCGAACCGGCTCGCCCCCGTGGCCATGAGCTCGATCGCGCAGCAGGCCAGCCCCATCGGCATCGGCCAGAGGGAGTATTTCCGGAACCAATTGATGGCGGCGTCCACGCGGGTGTGGATGACATCGCCTTCAATCTTGGTGTTGTAACCGAGTTCGGAAACCGCCTGCATTCGACCGCGTCAAGCTAGGGACGGGACCGTGGTCTCGCAAGGTCGATTTGGGATTTTTTTCACAAGCCCAACCGCTTCAATCCCGGCAGGTTCGGTGGCCGGAGACACCGCTCGAGGTGGCGGCCTCGAACCGGCGGGCCAGCGCCGGCTCAGTGCTCGACCAGATTGAACTGGATGGGCACCTGGACGTCGCGGGTCACGGCGCGCCAGCCGACCCGGCCGGGCGTGAACCGCCATCGGCAAACCGCGCTTTGAGCCGCATCGTCCAGCAGGGGGTATCCGGAACTTTGGCTGACCCGCACCGAGGCCGGCCGGCCCTCGGGCGTGACCACCACGTGCAGGACGACCAAGCCTTCCTGATGATGCCGGCGGGCCATGGCGGGATAAGCCGGTTTGGGATTGAACCGGTAAGTGGGAAGGGCGTCCGCGGTGGCGGCAACCGGGGCCGTGGTCTGCGCGGAGCCAATCCTCAGGGCCGCATCGGCAGTGGCGACCGCCGTCGTGATGGACGGCTGCAGCGGCGTGACGGCTGGTCCGGCATCGGGGGTGGGGGTCGGTGCCGCCTCCGAATCATTCCCCGCCGATTCCTGGCCGGCCGATTGGTCATCGAGGGGCGCCGGCGCCTCGACGACCTGCTCGGGTATCGGCTCGACCGGGGTGGGCGCTTCGTGCAGTGCAGGCTCAGGTGCGAGAAGCGGTTCGATGGGGGACGGGTGTGTCTCGTTTGGAGTTTTTGACCGGAACCCTTCTGAAGCCGGTGGATTCTCCTCGCCGATTTCCACCAAGGTCAGGGTGGCCGGCGGGTGGTCGGCGGCACCCGGGACTGTGGGGTGGGTCGGAAGCAGCTTCAGGCCGGTGAAGACCGCCGCATGCAAGCCCAAGGACAAGCCCAGGGCGAGAGTCATCGTGCGGCTGAGGTGCGGCGGTCGCATGGCTCAGAACTTCACTCCCGCCACCACGTAAACAAACCGTCCGGCTCCCGGGATGCGCTGGCCCACCGCCACGTCGCTGCCGCCCACCCGATTGATACCTCCCAGATGATCCGCATAGTACTCGTCCGTCAGGTTTTCCAGTCCAACCTCGAGGGAGAGCCGGTTCCAGAAGGTATAGCCGGTGCGCAGGTTCAGCAGGACGTATCCCGGCGTGGTGGGTTCGTTGTTGTAGGCGGAGACCTCGTCCTGGCTGTTGACCAGAGCGACTTCGACCGCGCTCTTCCAGGCGCCGAGAAGGTGATCCAAGGCCACCAACCCGTGCAGGGGTGCGATGCGGTAGAGGTTGTCGTCATTGTCCCGGTTGATGCCGCGCACGTAGCTCAGGGTGCCGCGGGCCGCCAGGTTGGTGGTGAATGAGTAGCGGGCCAGCGCATCCACGCCGTACAGGTCGGCGCGGTCGAGGTTTTGGAACTGAAGCACCGGTTGTCCCGCCGGATCCACGCGGGCGATGGGCGTTCCCTGGATATAGTCCGTCACGAAGTTGTAGAACGGCGTCACCTGGAATTGCCACCGGTTCCCGTGCCAGTCCCCCGTCAGCGCCACCTGGTGCGACACCTCGGAGTCGAGATCCAGACTTCCCAGATAGGTGCGGCCGTCGGCCTGCCCCGCGCTCGCGTTGAGCGGTGTCCACAGATACCGCTCCACGATGCCGGGCGCGCGGTTCTTGCGGGCAAAGCCCAGCTCGTAGCGGCTCCAAGGGTTGGGCGCGCACCGGAGGGCGGCGGAGACGTCGAAGCTCACGTCCAGAAAGTCATGGGCACTGGCGTTGAACCGGTTGGCATCCGCGACGACGGGAGGTTGTGGAAAGAACCGGTTGATGTTCCCCGCATCGCTGATCACCTCGTCATTCCGCAACCCCACCATGGTGGTCCAGGTGTCCGACCAATCCGCCTGCCATTCCAGGTAGGCGCCGGCCACGGTTCGCACGACGTCATTGAACGTGTCCTGTGGGAGGTTGTTGGCGGCGTTTTGCTGGTAGGCGTCAAACGCGTTCAGATGAAAGCCCACCCCGGTGCGCCACGTGTGTGGCCCGCGTGGCAGGGCCAAATCCAGGTTCAACCCGGTGTCGTCACTGGTGGCAGGGGAGAACATCGGCATCGCCCCCGGCGCCACCGGTCGCAGCGAGTAGTTGTCCATCAGGTGATCGATGTGGTGGAAGAACGCCTTGCCGGACACGGATCCGAACTCGCGGTCGCCCTCATACTTCAGTCCGGCGCGATACCCGTCGTCCTCGATCATGTCCATGGGCAGGGCCGGCGTTCCGGCGTCCCGCGTGCGAAGGTAACCGCCGTCGAGCGTCCACAAGCCCCGCGCCGCCTGCCATCCAGCCCGCAGGCCGTGTTGCTGGGTGTCGTAGCCGCTATCCTTCACGCGACCGCCGGGGAAGCGCAGGTCATCGGCAGTTTGCCAGGATCCGACATACGCCGCGCTCACGTTGCGGTCTGCCACCCCGGCATCCGCGCTGGTGCCGAACCCGTCATTGCTGCTGCGGTAGGAACCGCTCACAGTTCCGAAACCCAGCCCATGGTCGTTGGTCGAAAACCGCGGCTCGGGCGGCTTGACCAGCACGGTCCCGCCAATGCTGTCTCCCCCCTGGCTGACGGGGGTGATGCCGGCCATGACGAGCAGGGACTCCACGCTGCCGGGGGCCGCGTAATGCAGGGGCGGATCCATGTGGTTCGGGCACGCCGGCGTGATAGTCATGCCGTCCAGCGACACTTTCACGCGGTCTCCGGACAGACCCCGCAGTTGGACAATCCCGGTCTGCGGCCCGTTCCGGATCACCGCGACCCCCGGCGTGGTGGTGAGCAGCGTGGCGCTGTCCGGCGCCCGCCAGCGTGTTGGCGCCGCGCAATCAGCCGATTGCGTGGCCAGCGGGGATCCGGCGGGAACGTCCGTTTCCCAAGGGGCGGCGGTGACCATCACCGCGGGCAGTTGCGGGGCCGTCTCCAGGGTGGGATTGGTAACGGGCAGGTTGGTTTGTGCAGGTGCAGGGCTGGCGGTGATCAGACCGACCAGGCAGAGCAGGGGACAGCGGGCATTCTCAGTCTTCATAGCGGCATCGGCGGGGGACAGGTTCGGAAGCACGTCAGTGTGCGGGAACTTGTCCTCTGGAAAGTCCGCGCACGGCGCATGCGGCGCGGACTCAATTTCAACGGGATGAACAGGACTTCCCCCGGGACCGCTCCCGGCGGCTCACGGGCGGAGTTTCAGACGATGTGGAGGGCGGTCAGACCGGACGTGGAGGAGGGAGTTCGGGCGGGCAGTCCCATTCCGTCTCCCGTTGTAGAACAGAGATCGGGAGAGCAGGGTGGGGCGGATGGTCGAACACGAAGTTCATCGGCGGCAGGTCCAGCTTGAGTTCCTTCGAGACCGGGGCGGATTCCTGCTCCTGCTTCCGCTCCTGGGCCTTGCCCTTTTGGATCGTCTTGCACAGGCCGCACGGATGATCTCCGTCGAACGTCATCGCGAGGCCCTGGGAAAGCCCGACCTGCTTCGAGTAGGTGTAGAGCATGCCCGCCCAGGCGAGCGATTGCAGAAAGGCCCAGTGCGCGCCGAGCGAGATCGTCAGCGCCACGATCACCAACGCCTTGGCCAGCCGCGGCAGCACAGGGCGGCAGCATCCTACCGATCCGGTAGCGGGTCAAGATCGGCTCCGGACTCCCAGCCATTCTCATTCTGGTCCGCCAGGCGGCTTCGTGAGCCGCAGCGGCTGCGCCGGTGCGGGAGGCTCTCGATCTGGTCGTGGGCGAGTGGAGCAGCGTGGCTGCTGCGGGTCATGGACCCGCGGTCCGTTGTCGAGCGCGGCTCCATGAGCCGCAGCACCCCCGCCACGGGAGGCCGTTCTCAATCTTCCAGTGGCTTTGTTCCAGGCGAAGCTGCTGCGGTTCGCGGAACCGCGCTCCGGAAAACCGCTTGCCGCAACCGGTTGCATTTCCTACAAGAAAGCCCGATGTCTGCATCACGCCAGAGCCAACGCCAAGCCGTCACGGAGTTTGACCTGAACCGTTTTCTTGAAGAGAGCACGGCGCAGGTCAATCGGACGTTGGATCGGGCGCTGCCCAGTGAGCGCACCCGCCCGGCGACGATTCACAAGGCCATGCGCTACTCCCTGTTCGCCGGGGGCAAGCGCATGCGGCCGGCCCTTTGCCTGGCGGCGGCCCAAGCCTGTGGAGGCCAGATCGCGGACGCCCTGCCGCTGGCCTGCGCGGTCGAGTGCATCCACACCTATTCCCTGATCCACGATGACTTGCCGGCGATGGACAACGACGATTTCCGCCGGGGCAAGCCGACGAATCACAAGGTGTTCGGCGAGGGCATCGCGGTGCTGGCGGGGGACGCGCTCCTGACCCAGGCCTTCGAGCTGGCGGCGCAGTGTCGCGGCTGGCCCCGCTATGCTCACCAGGATGTCGTTTTGGAACTGGCCCGCGCCTCGGGCTCGCTGCAACTGATCGCCGGGCAGGTGGCGGATCTCGAGGGGGAGGGACGCAGGATTTCAGTCGCCGACCTGCGCTACATTCACGAGCGCAAGACTTCCGCCCTGCTTTGCTGTTCGGTACGGCTGGGCGGCATGAGCGCCAACTGCACCGCGGCCCGGCTCAAGGCGCTGACCCAGTTCGGCTACCACGTCGGCCTGGCGTTCCAAGTCATCGACGACATTCTGGACGTGACGCAGAGTTCGGAGAAGCTCGGGAAGACTGCCGGAAAAGACACGGCGGCGCAGAAGGCGACGTATCCAGCCATGGTGGGATTGGAGAAGTCCAGGAAGATCGCGCAGCAGTTGACGGACAAGGCCTTCGCCGCCTTGAAGCCTTTCAAAGGCCGGGCGGTGGCGTTGGAATCGCTGGCCGGGTTTCTCCTGAACCGGGACTGCTGATCGGCCTTTACTGGCCGGCGTAATAGGCATCCACTTTGGCGGCCACGTCCCGGTAGCCGATGTCCACCTCGTAGATCAGCTTGAGCTGCTCGACCGCCTCGTCCTTTCGGCCCATCTTTTCCAGCACCTCGCCCAGGGTGTAGAGGAGATCCTTCTTTTCCTCATCCATCATGGGTTTTTCCTTGAGGGCGTTTTGCAGGGTGCGGGCGGCGAGATCGAACATCTTGCGTTGCGCGAAGCAGCGGGCCAGGCCGCTCATGGCGGCGATGCGCTTGTGGGGGTTGCCCTGCGCTCTCTGGAACTCCTGGATGGCCTCGCCGATTTTGCCGGTCTGCAAATACAGCGCGCCCAGTTCGAACCTTAATGCCAGGTCGGTGGGAAACTGGTCCACGCGCTTCCTGGTTTCAGCCAACTGGAATTCCAGTTTCTCCGCTTCCAAGGTGGCCAGTTGTTCGGCGTGGTCCGGCGCGGTGGCATCCAGCTGGGCGATCTGATGCTCGAGGCGGCGGACCTTGACCTGGCTGATGGCGCGAACCAGCGCGGGGTCACTGCCCAGTTCGGTGGCCCGGAGTCGATCATACAGCGCCAAAGCCTCGTCGAAACGGTGCTTCTGCGTGTAGAGCTCGGCGAGTGACCGCAGGACCTTCGGGTTGTTGGGGTCGGTCTTCAGCCGGGTCTCATACTCGGCGGTCAGGCGCGCGGCGGTGTCCTCGGTCTTGACCACCCGCTGCTCCTGCTCCAGTTCGCGCGCTTCGCCCTCGTTGCGCAGGATGTCGCGGTAGGATCCCTTGCCCTCCGCCAGATCGTCGTAGCCGCCCTCATCCATGGTCCGGCGGGCGGAAAGGTTCTTGAGCGCCATGGACACTTCCGCATCCGTGGGCATCTCCCGGGCGAGGTCCGAAAGCAGGTTTTCGGCGCGGACATTTTGTCCGGCGTTGGCCAGCGCATTGGCGAAGCGGATCACGGTGGGCTTGTCCTTGGGCGCGATGCGCGCCAGCAACTCGAGCGACAGGAGCGCCGTCTGGGGGAGTTCGAGGGCCTCGGCGGCGTCCACCACGAGGCGGTGGGCCTGGGAGTTGTAGGGATCGGCATCGAGCATCTGCTCGGCCAGGAGCAGGGCATCAGTCGGGTTGTGGTTGTGCAGTGCCAGTTGCGCCTTGGCCAGCAGGGGGGAAGTCGTGGCGCCGGCGAACATCTTCCGGAAGAACGTGGTGCGGCCGCCGGCCCGGCTGAGCTGCGTGTTCCGCAGCGCTTTGCGCACCTCGAAACAGGACGGCTCCTTGTGCAGCACCTGAAGGAACAACGCGATGGCGTAGTCGAAGTTGTCCCGGGTCGCCGCCTCCTGGCCCTTGATCACGAGTGCCCGGAGATCCCGCGGCAGTTGCGTCAGCGTTTTCTCAGCCATGTCTTCAGTAAACTGGAGTGGAAGGAAAAATCCACTGCAAAGGTGCCGTCGCAGCGATTCCGCACCTGAGGTTAAAATCTAGGTGAACCGCACGGCGAGTGATTTTTTTGGCGGCGCCCAGCCGAAATACGGCGCGACGCCGCCTGTT
>JALOTZ010000024.1 GCA_025457615.1 Verrucomicrobiota bacterium | reverse complement strand
TCTTGCTCTTCATCCCCACCGTATTTAGAGAAGTGGCTAAATTTGTACATTCTATTCTTCAAAAATCTTCCCCCTCCTCACCCACTTTCAATCACACCCTTATTCGCAGTCCGCCAAATTAACCGCTGGCCAAGCGGTGGCGGACCTGCTAGAAACATTGCCCCTTTGGGCCGGGTCCCGGGGGAATTGCCTTTAACCTGAACCCTTTTTGAATCATGTCACAACATCGCAGCCTACGCGCCGCCTCGAACTTGGGAGGCAAGCGGAATGTCCTCAAGCGCTTCGAGCGCATTGAACTGTTGAAGAAGACCGGGGATTTCAAGGAAGGCGCCCGGATCACGGGCCTTCGCAAGACGAAGCCGCCGGTCTAGAACCGAGCCGCCGCTACGGCCAGCCTCCGGCTTCAGGCAGGGCCGTCAGCCCTCCTGGATGCCTCCGGTTGTGGTTCGACTGCAAAAGTTTCTGGCGGATGCCGGCGTGGCCTCCCGCCGCGCCAGCGAGGCGTTGATCCTCGCGGGGCGAATCAAGGTGAACGGACGGGTCGTCCAGGTGCTGGGATCACGGGTGAATCCGGAACAGGACGCGGTGACGGTCGATGGCAAGCCCGCCCGTCTCAAGCGCAAGCTCTATGTGGCGTTGAACAAGCCGCGGCGCTATGTGTGTTCCCGCAAGGACGAGAAGGGCCGCGACACGGTGTACGACCTGTTGCCCAGGGAATGGAGCAACGTGTTCACAGTTGGACGGTTGGACTACGATTCCGAGGGGCTGATCCTGCTGACCAACGACGGCGAATTCAGCCTGCACTTGACCCATCCTCGATACGGTGTGGCCAAGAAGTATCTGGCGACGGTGGAAGGCAGGGTGAACGAGGACGCGGCGCGCCAGCTTGGCCGGGGTGTGCTGGAGGCGGGCGAATGGTTGCGCGCGCGCGCGGTTCGGGTGCATCATTCCGGTCCGTCCGGCAGTCTGGTGGAGATCGAGTTGACGGAGGGCAAGAACCGGGAGGTGCGGCGGATGTTCGGGGCGCTGGGACTGGCGGTCAAACGGCTCAAGCGGATCCAGATCGGCCGGCTCAAACTCGGCGAGTTGCGTCCGGGCCGATGGCGGACATTGACAGACGGCGAGATTAAAACTCTACTCACTAAGATATGAAGACAACCTTTCTGGCGGTCCTGATCGCAGGGCTGGGCATACTCTCGGTTCCACAAGCCACGCACGCCTCCTCACCGCCGCTGCTCGACAAGGAAGGCGAATCGTTGGAGCTGGCTCCGGCGGCCTCGCTCGCCTCGGCGGAATTGCAACCCGGACCGGCCACGGTCGCCGGGCGCAACGTCAACGTGCGGGCCAAGGCGACGACTGGCAGCGAGGTGATTGTCCAGGTCCAGGATGGGGATGTGGTGTTCGTCGAGCAGGTCATTGTCCGTAAAGACGCGACCGCGAAAGATCCCGCCCGGTGGGCCAAGATCGCCTACCCCACCAACGCCACAGCCTGGGTGCATTCCCGCTACCTCGATGCCGCCGCCGGGACCGTCAAAGCCAGGAAGCTCAATGTCCGCTCCAGGCCGGGAGAGAATTTCACCATCGTCGGCACGCTCCAGTCGGGTGACGCCGTCAAATCCCTCGGCAGCAAGGGGGATTGGGTGCAGATCGAGCCGCCCGCGGGAGCCACAGCCTACATCGCCGCCAAGCTGCTTCGACAGGCTGCACCGCCTGAGGCGCCCATTGCCGGCGCCGACACGAAACCCGCCGAGACTCAATTGGTGAACGAGGGTCCGGCGGTCGCCGAAGGTGCCGCGCCGGAGGTGGTGGCGGTGCAACCCGCGCCAGAAACCGTGGAAGGGGCCACCCGGGTCACCGACACCACCGGGGCGCAAGGGGCGACGGATCTTGCGCCGCTGCCGGAGGAGGTTCCCGTGGTAGAGCAGGTTCCGGCCGAGCCGCTCCCGCCGCGCATCGTGGACCGCGAGGGCATCGTGCGCTCCTTCACCAGCATCCAGGCGCCGAGCTTCTACAAGCTGGTCAGCCCGGACAATGGCCGGATCATCAACTACATTCACACCGACTCGACCAACCTGGATCTCGGACGCTACGTGGGACTGCACATCATTGCCACCGGCGAGGAATCGCTGGATGCGCGCTGGCGCAACACGCCGGTGCTGACCTTGAATCGGATCGTGCTGGTCGAGTAATGTCCGCGAGCAACCTCATTGACGGCCGAACCATCGCCGCGCAGGTCCAGGCCGGACTCGCGTCGCGCATCTCGCAACTGGCCGCCAAGGGGGTACAGCCGGGGCTCGCCTTCGTGCGCGTGGGGGAAGACCCCGCGTCGCGCGTTTACGTGGGACGCAAGGAGAAAGCCTGCGAACTGCTCGGCATCCATTCGGAAACCTTCGTCCTGCCCGAAACCACTCCCGAAGCCGAACTGCTCGATCGCATCCGCCAGCTCAACGACAACCCGCGGCTTCACGGCATCCTGGTCCAGGCCCCGCTCCCGGTTCACATTCGACAGTCCACGGTCTATTCCACCGTCAGTCCCTCGAAGGACGTGGACGGCTTTCACCCGATGAACATGGGCCGGTTGCTGCTGGGCGATTCCAGCGGGTTCCGTCCCTGCACGCCGGCCGGCATCCTCGAACTGCTGGCCCGATCGGGGGTGAACACCGCGGGGGCGGAGGTGGTGGTGCTGGGCCGCGGCAACATCGTCGGCAAACCCCTGGCGGCCCTGCTCTGCCAGAAAGATCGCCACGCCAACGCCACGGTCACCCTCTGCCATTCCGCCACGCGCGATCTCCCTTCCCATTGCCTCCGCGCCGACATCCTGGTGGCGGCGCTCGGGGTGGCGGAATTCGTGAAGGCCTCGATGGTCAAGCCGGGGGCGGTGGTGATTGATGTGGGAGTCAATCGCGTGCCGGACCCGGCGGCCCCGAGCGGCTCACGACTGGTGGGGGATGTGGCCTTTGCCGAAGTGCAACCCCTCGCCGCGAAGATCACACCCAATCCCGGCGGGGTCGGGCCCATGACCATTGCCATGCTTTTGTCCAACACCGTCCGCGCCGCCGAACAATTCACTGCCTAACCCAACCCCATCCCGTCACCATGCAAGCCTCCCGCATCCTCCCCGATCTCCAATGTTCCCTGGTCTGTGAAGACATCCGCCAGGAAGCCACCGGCAATTTCATCCTGGTGGGCGTGATCAATTTTGTCCGCGTCCCGCAGTTCCCGGTCGTCGCGCTCAAGCTCAACGTGTTCAATCGCTGGACGGCCGGGGTGGGACAGTTCACGGAGAGCGTGCGGCTGATCGCGCCGGACCAGACCACGGTCTTGCGCAAGGGAGAGGTGAAATTCGCCCTCAAGGATCCCTCGCTCCAGGCGACCAACGTCACCGTCTTCGGTCAGGTCGAGTTCAAAGGCCCGGGGCATTACTTTGTGGAAGTGTTGGTGGACGACGTGATGAAGCTGCGTTACAGCATCCCGGTGATCCACGCGCCACCGCCGCAGCCGGGGCAGGCGCAACGCCCGTCCGCCCCTCCCGAGAAGCCCGCAGGGGAATGAGGGTTGCGCGGGGCAGCCTTTCTCAGGATGGCTCGGAACGCGGCTCCATGAGCCGCAGCACCCCGCAGCGGAGGGCCGTGCTCAGTCTCGCAACGGCCTGGTCGCGGGCCCAACGGCTGGGGCCACCCCTCCTCCGCCGCCGCCCTGACACGGAGGATGGAGAAGGCAGGCCGGCCCGCGCTCCAAACTGAGAATGGCTGGACGCGGGGGCTTGCGGTCGCCCGGCTGCGCCGTCAGAGTTTGGAGAATGAAACTGGCCATGGCCCACTCCGGACAGGCTTGGCAGCCATTCACTCCCGCTGGCGTGGCCGCTTTTGCCGTTGCCTCCGCCGGACGGCTGGCGCTGGTGCAGGGCGTGTTTGCCGCGCTGGCCGGCGTGGCAGTGACCAGCTTCCTGGTTTCCGCCTGGTTCCCCACCATCAGCGAGGCCACTCGAAAACTGCCTGAGCAAGGGTATGTCCGCGCAGGGCGGCTGGTCTGGACCGGCCCCCCGTCCGTTGTTCTGGCCAGCAGCCCGTGGCTGGCGATCACCGTGGATGTGAAGAACGTGCAGACATACCGGCTGCCGACCGATCTTCAGGTGGAATTCAGTGAACACTCCGTTCGCTTCCTGTCGCTGGCCGGTTTTCTGGACGTTCCCTATCCGACCGCCTGGATCATCGTTTTCAACGAACCGGAACTGGGGGCTTGGTGGAACGCTTGGGCGCCCTTTCTGGCGGCCGGAGCGGGGGTGGCCACGGCCGGCGGATTGATCCTGCTGTGGACGATCGTGGGATGGGTTTACGCCATTCCAGCCAGGACGCTTTGTTGGTTTGTCGGACAAGACCTCTCGTTGAGCGCCGTCTGGAGGGTTGGGATAGCCGCCCACCTGCCGGGTGCGGTATTGATGTCGTTCACCCTGCTGCTCTACAGCCTGAGAGGGCTCGATCTGGTCCCGTGGCTGTTGGGGGTCGGCGCGCAGATCCCCCTCGGCTGGCTGTACCTCTTCCTGGCCATCTTCTTTCTGCCCAGCCCGTCCAGGCACCGCGCTCGCTCCCGCAATCCCTTCAGCCGCTGAGCCGGTCAATCCGGAGTGTGATGCCGACCAATTCAATCCAGACCGTTGCACGCCGGTCCGAGTTTGCATAGGCTCCGGGCATGGCCATGTGGCGGCGAGTCTGGAATGTGGTGACCTGCGCAACCCTGATCGGATGGTTGGGGGCGTGCACTCCGTCGGCCAACAGTCCGCTTGACGAGGAGAAGGAGCCGTATTTCGACCAGGGCCGCAATCGCGAAACCCGCTACGATCACCTGGGAGCCATCGAGTCCTATCACCGCGCGCTCGAAGTCAATCCTCGCTCCAGCGCCGCCCATTACCGCCTGGGCCTGCTTTACGAAAGCGAGGACCGCAACCCGGCGGCCGCCATCTATCACTTTGAGCAGTTCCTGCGTCTGCGCCCGAATTCCGAGCAGGCGGGTCTGATCCGACAACACATTCTGGGATGCAAACAGGAACTGGCCAAGGAGGTTTCCCTGGGACTGGTGAGCGGCGAGATGAAGAATCAACTCGACGAACTGATCGCCAAGAACCAGCGGCTGGCCGAGGAAAACCAGCGGCTGGCCGAGGAAAACCAGCGCCTCAGGGAACAGGTGGGCCGCACGCAATCCAGCCTGGCCTCCGGAACCTCGCCCCCGACCTTTCCCAGCGCGTCGTCCGCGTCTCCGCCCGGAACGGTCCCGCCCCGACACCCCGCCGCAACCTCGGTGCACACGGTTCAGCGCGGCGACACCTATTTCTCAATCGCCAAACGCTACGGGGTCAGCACGGCGGCTTTGCAGGCCGCCAACCCGGGCGTCAATCCAAACCGCCTGAATGTCGGGCAGCGGTTGAACATTCCGGGACGTTGACAGCCCATGGGCTCCCGTCTCATGCTCGTTGTCCTTGGCGGTTTCTGGGCTGCCATGACGCTGCTGCTTTGGCGGTTCGAATTCACGGCCTCACCCCAGGCGCGCACCCCGGTGGATCCCAGCCTGGTCTGGCAGCGCATTCTCACTTCCCTGGATTCCTCCTCTCTGGCCATCACCCACCGGGACAACCGCATCGGTTATTGTCATCTGATTCCCAGTGTTGCCGACCGCGTGACTCACTCCGGCCCCACCAACGCGCCGGAGGGCCGGGTGCGGAGCATCGGAGGTTACATTCTGGATCTGAGCGGGAGCGTGGGCACGCCGGAGACGGAGATCCGCATCCGTTTTGATGGGCGAGTGACGTTTGCGCGCAACCAGGAATGGGAGGCTTTTCGGATCCAAATCAACGCCCGACCGCTCCTGGTGACGGTGACCGCCACCAACCACACCGGGCTGGTTTGCTTGAAAATGGAGAGCCCCGAGTTGGCCACCGAGCGCGTTCTTCGATGGTCCGATTTCAACCAGCCGGAATCGTTGCTCGCTCAACTGTTGGGGCCAGCCGCCCCCCTGGCCATCAACGCCTTGCCCTTTGAACTGCCGGACATCCGCCTGCTGGACACCTCGCGGCAGATGCAATGGACGACCACCACGGATCGATTGACGATCGGCAACTCCACCAGCCTGGTGTATCGGTTGGACCTGCAGGCGCTGGAAGGCTATTCGGTCGTCATTCTCGTCAGCCGGGCGGGCGAGATCCTCCGGGTGGACCTGCCGGAACACGTGACGCTCATCAATGAAGCCATCACCGGGCTGTAGCAACGCATGATCGAGCTCAACCAGATCTCCAAGCGCTACGGATCGTTGACCGCCGTACGCGAGTTGTCGCTCCACGTCCCCGCTGGCGAGTTCTTTGCCCTGCTCGGCCCCAATGCCGCCGGGAAGACCACCACCCTCAAGATCCTTTGCGGCCTGCTGTCACCCGACTCCGGCTCCGCCCGCCTGTGTGGATACGACGTGCGGGCCGAGCCGATGAAAGCCCGGCAGCGGCTGGCGTTCGTGCCTGACTTTCCGTTTCTCTACGACAAGCTCAACCCGCTGGAGTTCCTGCGCTTCACCGGGAAGGTGTTCCGCATGGCCCCCGCGGACCTGGACTTGGCCATCCGAGCGCTGGTGGAGCGTTTTCACCTCGAGGGCCAATTGAACAAGACCATCGACTCGCTCTCCCACGGCACCCGCCAGCGGGTCGCCCTGGCCGCCGCGCTCGTGCATGACCCCAGGGTGATCGTGATCGACGAACCCATGGTGGGGTTGGACCCCCAGCATGCCCGCGTGGTAAAGGATGTCCTCAAGGAGCGTGTCCGGGAAGGCGCCGCCGTTCTGCTGTCCACCCATCAACTCTCGGTGGCCGAGGAGATGGCGGATCGGATCGGCATCATGCACCAGGGCGGCCTGATTGCCGTCGGCACCCGGGACGAACTGGCGCGGATGAGCGGCCAGCGCGGGCCTTTGGAGGCCGCCTTTCTGGCGCTCACCCAGTCGGCGGAGAATCGCTGACCTGAACTCCAAACCCAGGAAATCAGCCTTGGAAATAGGTCAAAGATTTATTTGACACTCTCTTTGACCTCGCCGTAAATAGGTCCAAGCCTTGCTGAAGTTTGGAGTTGAGCCGTTCAAAGGTAGGAACTTAGAACTCTTACATTAAACAAATATGAAAAAAATCTTCGTCTCAATCGGCGCAGCCGCCATTGGCGCCGGCGCGTTGCCTTTGGCCCAGGCTCAACCGGTCAGCCTTTCTCCCCAGGAAAGCACCAAACCCTGGAGCGTCGCCCTCGCCCTCCGCGGCTTCTACGACGACAACTACACGTATGCGGCCCGCGATAGCGGCGACGTGCGGGACAGTTTCGGCTTCCAGGTGCGCCCGACGGTGGGCCTCAACATGCCACTGGAGCAGACCTACATCGGGTTGGACTTCACCTACATTGGCGACTGGTACGAGGACCGGTCCTCCGATGAGGCGTGGGACCACTCGTTCCTGGTCAACGGCATGGTCAGCCACTCGTTTACGGAACGAATGAACCTGGAGGTCAGCGACCAATTCGTTTACTCGCAGCGCCCGGAACTGACCGACCCCAACCTCGGCACCTTCCGGACGGACAGCAACAACATCAACAACCGGGGGAACGTTCAATACTCCTTGGGTTTGAGCCCCAGGCTGGGACTTGTCCTCGGCTATGAGAACCTGTTTTGGGATTACGAGGACGATAACGCATCCGCAGAAACCACCCCCCCGGCGTCAACCAGCTTGTCTGCTGAGCTGGATCGCATGGAACACCTCATCCCCGTCAACCTGCGCCACCAGACTGGACCTTCGACGGTGACCTTTGTGGGCTACAACTATGGCATTGTGGGATATACCAGTGACGAATTTCTTTATTCTGGTGTCCCCTACGGGATCCCAAGTCCAAAGGCGGATTCTCGTGACTACAGCTCCCACTACGGCTATGTCGGTGTGGAACACAACTTCACACCATTACTGAACCTGGGAGTTCGAGGCGGCGCGCAGTACAGCGACTTCCAGAACTCGCCCACTTCCGAGACGACGCTCACACCCTACGGGGACCTCAGCCTGTCCTACCTGTACACGGTCGGCAGCACGATGGAGGTCGGTTACACGCTCTCGCAAGCAGCCACGGATCAGGTGACGCCCGATGCCTCCGGAAACCCCACTCTCAACCGTCTGGTGAGCTCGGTGTATGCCCGCGTGGACCACCAGTTCACGCCTCAGCTTCACGGCGGGCTGTTTGGCCAGTGGCAGTACTCGGTTTACAACGGCGGCGCCTACGACAGTCAGAACGACAACCTCTACCTGCTCGGCGCCTCGCTGCGCTACAAGTTCAACCAGTTCCTGGCGGGTGATCTCGGTTACACCTTCGATTACCTGGATTCGGACATTGTCGGCCGCGGCTACACGCGCAATCGCGTGTATGTGGGGGTCACCGCCTCGTATTGATTCAAAATAGGGATTGAACGGGAGGGGGTCAGTGTGCAACACTGACCCCCTCCTTTTTTATTGATATGGAGCCGACCAACACCGCCGCCGCTCAGACGCAGGAATCCCGCCTGCACTTTCTGGATTACTGGCGCATCATCCGCATTCGCAAGACGGTCATCCTGGCCGTGTTCCTCCTCGTGGTCATCACGGCCACCCTGGTTACCTTCATCCTGCCCGAGGCCTTCGCCAGCACGGCCCGGATCAAGATCGAGCGGGAGGGCAGCGACATCCAGGAACTCGGCGGGGTGCCCACCCTGTCCTCGTACGACCCTTACTTCATCCAGACCGAGTTCGAGGTCATTCAATCCGAGGTCATCCTGGACCGCGTCATCGAGTCGAAAAACCTCAACACGGAGTGGGGCAAACGCTACGCCGGGGGTGAAATGCTCAAGACGCGTGAAACCCGGCGTATTTTGCAGGGCCAGATCAACCTCCAACCGGTGCGCAACACCAGCCTGATCGAGATCCAGGTGTACAGCGAGAAACCGGAGGAAGCCGCCGACCTGGCCAACGCCATCGCGCAGGCCTATCGCGACTGGCGCCTGGAACAAAGCCGGGAACTCGCCCTGGGCGGCATCCGGGAACTCGAGAAACAGTACGAGGAGATGGTGCAACGGGTTAACGAAGCGCAGGCCGAGGTGGACCGCCTGCGCGAGGAACTCAAGGTGGTGGATCCCTTTGCCATGGGCACCGTCTCCGGAAGCAGCGTGGATGTGCAGGTCGTCCAGCAAATCCAGGGGCAAATCATCCAACTCGAAGCGGATTACGTGAATCGCAAAACCCAGCTCGATAATCTCCGGAAGCTGGCCCCCGCCGAATTGCGGGATGCCATCCAAACCGTGGCCGGCTCGGACCCGGAGCTGTCCACGCTCATCAGTGACTGGAATCTGGCGGAGCAGCGCCTGATCGCCTTGCAGAAGGACTACACCCCCGAGAACCCGACCTACCGGAACGCCAAGAGCATGGCGGATGATCTGCAGCGCCGCATCGAGGCACGCATCGCCGGCATCATGATCGGGTTGGATAACCTGGTGTCCTCCACCAAGGCCTCCATTGACAGCCTCCGCTCCCAGTTGGAACAAACCAAGCAGGAGGAAGGGCAGCGCACCACCACCAGCCGCCCCTATTACCGCGCCAAGCAGAACCTGGAAACCATCATCGTCCTGCGCGACGTGCTCGAGCGAAAGATTTATCAGGAGAAGATCGACGTGAGCCTCCCCAAGACGGCCATGGTCCAGATCGTGGACTGGGCCGAGCCCAGCCTGAGAGCGGTCAAGCCCAACAAGATCCTCAATATCGCCCTGGGCGTGGTCGTCGGCTTGGTGGTGGGCGTTGGTCTGGCCTTCTTCATTGAATACCTGGATACCAGCGTCAAGACCATCGACGATGTCGAGCGCTCACTGCAGGCGCCCGTGCTGGGCATCATTCCCCAGGACGTGGGCATCATGCTGGCCGAAGGGCCGGGCAGTCCGAACGCCGAAGCCTACCGCGTGTTGCGCACCAATCTCCTGTTCTCCCGCAAGGACGACCGGCTGAACACCATCTGCGTGGTCAGCGCCGGCGCGGGCGAGGGCAAGTCCACCACGCTCCTCAACCTGGCCACCATTTTTGCCCAGGCGGGCGACCGGGTGCTGGTGATTGATTCAGACCTGCGCCGCCCCACGCTGCACCGGATCCTGGGCGTGTCCAACAGCACGGGTCTGACGAGCTACCTGCTCAAACAGAACGCGCTGGAAGAAGTGATTCAGACCACCAAGCTGCCCACGCTGGACTTCATGCCCAGCGGCAAGTTGCCGAGCAGTTCCATGGGCATCCTGAGTTCCTCCCAGATGAAGGCGCTCATCGGCGAGGTCAAGCAGCGCTACGACTACGTCTTCTTTGATTCCCCGCCCATCATGGGCGTCAGCGACGCCTCCATCCTGGCGAGCGAAGTGGACCTGGCCATGCAGGTCATCCAATACCGCCGCTACCCGCAGCCCATGAACATCCGGGCCAAACAGATGATCGAGAAAGTGGGCGGCAACCTGGTGGGTATCGTGCTCAACAGCATCAATGTCTCCCAAGCCGCCGGGTACTACGGCGAATACTACCAAAGCTATTATCACCAACCCGAGGAAGAGGAGGCTCCCTCCGCCACCAAAGCTGAAGAAGCGGAAAAGCCGGAGATCAAGTCCAAGTTCTGATTCCCATTCATCCCCTATGACATTGAGTTGCAAGCGTCTGATGGCTGTCCTCCGCACCGTGTCCGGCCTGGCCGCCTTGGCCGCCCTCACCGGTTGCCAAACGCCCCCCGCGCAATTTGAGTTTCAGGACTACGATCCGGGCACTTCGTGGACCGCCCCGGGCCAGAATGCCGAGGCGGCGCAACCCCCGTCCACTCCCGCCACCCCAACCGCCCCAGCCACGCCCCCGCCGCAGAGCTCCATCAACGAGCGGGCAGCAGCGGGCGCGGCCACGGACGTGTTTCGCGTCGGAGATGTCGTGTCGGTGACATTCTCGGGGACCAGCGAGGCGATCCCGGCCCACCAGGAGCGGATCAAAGAGGACGGGACCATCACCCTATTCCTGGTCAAGTCCGTCAAGGCTGCCGGCAAGACCCCGGGCGAACTGCAACGTGAACTGCAGGATCGATACGACGATTACTACAAGACGCTGGTCGTCACCGTGGCGTCGTTCGAACGGTTTTATTACGTCGGAGGCGAGGTCAAGCGTCCGGGCGCGCAGCCGTATCTCGGCGAAACCACCGTCACCAAAGCCATTCAAGCCGCCGGGGATTTCACGGACTTCGCCAAGAAAGGGAACGTGCAGGTGATCCGCGCCGACGGCACCAAGCTCAAGGTCAATTTTGGCAAGGCCATTGATGATCCCAGCCTGGACCCGCCGATTTATCCGGGGGACAAGATTCATGTCCCACGGCGCATCCTCTGGTGATGATCGAGCTCCGATTCCTGACCGGCTCCCAGGCGGGCGGACAATGGTCGGCCCGCCATTTTCCTGTACGGATCGGACGCAGTCCGGAGTCCGACCTGGTGCTTTGGGAACCGGGGGTGTGGGATCATCATGCCGAGATCGGCTACGAGACCGGATCCGGATTCTACATGATCCCGCTCTCCGCCGGCGCGGTGACGGTCAACGATCATCCGGTCGAGTCCGCCGTCCTCAGGAACGGCGACACCCTCACCTTGGGCGCCGCCGTCCTCCAGTTCTGGATCGCACCGGCGCGGCAGAAAGGCTTCCGACTCCGGGAATCACTCCTGTGGCTGGCGTGGTTGGGTCTCTTCGCCGCCCAAATCTGCTTGATCCGCTGGCTGCGTTGAGGGCTGGGTCAGTGTCGGAAGTGCCGGCAGCCGGTGAAGGCCATCGCCAGGTTGTGTTCGTTGGCCGCCGCGATCACCTCGGCGTCCCGCACCGATCCTCCCGGCTGAATAGCCGCCGTCGCCCCCGCCGCCGCCGCCGCCTTCAGCCCATCAGCAAACGGGAAGAAGGCATCGCTGCACACCACGCTGCCTTTCAGGGACAGGCCGGCCTCCCCGGCCTTCCACACCGCAATCCGGCTGGCATCCACCCGGCTCATCTGCCCCGCCCCCACTCCCAGGGTACGGTCCGGGGCCGCGTAAACAATGGCGTTGGACTTCACGTGCTTCACCACCCGCCACCCGAACAGCATGGCCTTCCACTCCGCTTCGTCCGGCTGCCGGGCAGTGACAATCTTCAGGTCGGCGGCCTCCATCCTCCGTTCATCCGCCTGCTGGACCAGGAACGAATCCGCCCCCACGCTTCGCACCTGCCAGGCGGCCGATCCGCCCACGGGCTTCAGCAGGCGCATCAGGCGGAGATTCTTCTTGTGGGCTAGAATCGACAGCGCCTCCGCCTCGAACGCGGGTGCCACAATCACTTCGCTGAAGATCCCCGCAATCGCCTCGGCGCAGGCGGCGTCCAGCGGACCGTTGGCCGCAATGATGCCTCCAAAAGGCGCCTGCCGGTCCGTGGCGAACGCCTTGTCCCACGCCTCCAGGAACGTCGGTCCTTGACCCACCCCGCAGGGATTCGTGTGCTTCAGGATGGCGAGCGTCGGAGGGTC
Organism: Verrucomicrobiota bacterium; assembly: GCA_025457615.1. Lineage (GTDB taxonomy): Bacteria > Verrucomicrobiota > Verrucomicrobiia > Limisphaerales > DSYF01 > JALOTU01. The sequence continues at coordinate 38,090 of JALOTZ010000024.1, read as the reverse complement.
GCGGTCAAACTCGGAAATCAGAGTCGCCGCCGCCGTGAGATCCAGGATGTTGTTGTAGGAGAGTTCCTTGCCCTGTAACTGCTGAAAATAGCTTCCAAAGGCGCCGTAAAGGGCGGCCTGCTGGTGCGGATTCTCTCCGTAACGCAGACTCTGCACCCGGGGGGCATGCACGCGAAGCTGCGAAGGCAGCGCCAAGGGTTCGTCAGCAAACTCCCGTTCGAGATGATTCGCAATCGCCGCATCATAGGCCGCGGTGCGGGCAAACACCTTGGCCGCCAGATGACGCCGAAGCTGCAACGTTGTCTGTCCCGTCTCGGCCACCTGCGCCCCCACCAGCGCGTAGTCCGCCGGATCCACCACCACCGTCACGCTCTCGTGATTCTTGGCGGCGCTGCGCAGCATCGAAGGCCCCCCGATGTCGATGTTCTCGATGGCTTCCTCGATCGAGACGTCCGGCCGGGCCACCGTCCGTTCAAACGGATAAAGATTCACGACCACCAGGTCGATGGGCAGGATGTCGTGCGTCCGGATCGCTGCTTCATGCGCCGGGTTGCCCCGAATATGGAGCAGTCCGCCATGAACCTTCGGATGCAGCGTTTTCACCCGGCCGTCCAGCATCTCCGGGAAGCCGGTGTAGTCGCTCAAGTCCACCACCTTCAGCCCGCTCTCGCGCAAAGCCCGGGCCGTGCCCCCGGTCGAAATCAACTCGACCCCGGCCGCTGAAAGCACCCGGGCCAGCTCGACCAACCCCGACTTGTCCGACACCGAAAGCAATGCACGTTGAATTTTTGCCATAGCCACCAAAAAGTCGGAAAGGCGACCCGGCCGAGTCAACAGGCAAATGTATCGAACGAGCCGTCTGCGGCCGCCTCGCGCCTCAACGCACCGCGGCCGGTGAGGCAGTGCCCGGGCCCCCACAGGCAGCAGGGCGTCGGGAGCATCGTGGCTGCTGCGGGTCATGGACCCGCGGTCCGTTGCCGGAGCGCGGCTCCGTGAGCCCCAGCGGCGAGAGTGTGTGCTGCAATTGACTTGGCGGTGCAAAGCCCATTACGCTGGACCCGCTTTCGACGGCACCCCAGTGCGCCCGTAGCTCAACTGGATAGAGCATTTGACTTCGGATCAAAGGGTTGGGAGTTCGAATCTCTCCGGGCGTGCCACTCTATTTTGCCAACAAAACCAAGGGTTTTGTGAGTGCCTGTTGTTCGGGAAGAGTCATCGAGAAATTCTTCACTGTACCACTTCTGAGCCACCCTTCCAGTCCGCGATCAACGCCGTTCCGGGATCTACGCTCAAACCACCTCGCGATAGACGTCCGGGTGGGGACGGGAGAGCACGACGGCGTTGACCAGCACCCCGGCGTCGGCGAGGACCTTGCGTCCCGCGGCCACTGCAGCGGTCACGGAACCCACGTCCCCCGTCAGGGTGCAGAAGGCTTTTCCGCCGAGGGCCATGGCGAGCCTTACCTCGAGCAACTGGACGCTGGCAGCCTTGGCCACGGCATCGGCGGCCTGGATCAGGGTGGCGACGTTGAAAGACTCGAGGATGCCCAACGCGCCCTTCGGTTCCACCGGTTGGGTGCGGCCGATGGCGGCGATTACATCCGGGTGCAGGTTGGCGACCACCAGACTGTCGATCAGACAACCGCCTGCGGCCTCGCACCCCGCTTCCACCGCAGCCGCCACCGCAGCCGTTTCGCCCCCGATCAACACCATGTACTTCCCGGAGCAAATCGAACGCGAGAGCAGCAGCCGCACGTCGCCCGCCTTGAGCATGGAATCCGCGACCGCGAATCCCGCCGCCACACTGGACAACTCGATCAAGCCAATGGATTTCTCGCTCATGTTACCTTTCGAGGACGATCCGCTGTTCGGTCAGTTCGCGCACCCGCCCCTCGGCCGGGGCATGAAGCACCGCGCCCAAGGCATTGGGAGCCGGCTCACCCAGGACCTGGCCGGCGCCGACACGTTCGCCCGGCTTCACCTTGGCCACACAGGCAGTGCCGGCGCTTTGCTTCAAGGGCAGAACCAGGTGTGAGGAGGCCAACTCGGCTTGCGCAAACGGCGCCGGAAGGTCAAAAGCCTCGACATGCAACTTGCGCGTCAGCGTCTTGATCGGCACCCGGCGTCCGTCATGCATTGGGTGCGGCTTGGGATTCATTGGCCCCGTCCACTTGATGCTCTGGCGGCGCATTTCGGCCTTGGCATCGTCGCAGGCTTCCTTGGGGAACAGTTCTTCCGGACACGAGTAGAGGGTGCACAGCCCGCAGGAACAGCACATGGCCGCCCACTGGTTGTAGTAGTCCGCCCCGGTGGCGGTGAAGGCCAGGCTGCGCATCACCTGGTGCGGTTCCACGGCGTAGCCCAGCAGGAAGCGCGGACAGTATTCGGTACAGTAGCGGCATTGGTCGCAAGCCGACTTGCCGATCCGGGCCTGGACCTTGTTCGGCTTGAGCTTGCGTTCCATGACGTGATGGGTCCGCGGCAGGATGACCACTCCCGTGTCCGTCTTGGTCACCGGCGTGTCGAGATCATCCGTGGTCTTGCCCATCATCAATCCGCCCAGACACAGCACCGGATCGTCGGTCGTCAGCCCCCCGGCGGCCGCGATGCAATCCCGGTAGGAAATGCCGATGGGCACCTGGAGCGTGACGGGCGAACCCACCGCGCCCGCAACGGTGATCATCTTGCGGGTGACCGGCCGGCCCTGCTCGGCAGCGGCGATGTTGACGAACGTTTCGACATTGTTGACCACGACGCCCACGTTGATGGGAATGCCGCCCGGCGGGATGAGTCGTCCGGTGACATTGAAGACCAGGTCGTATTCGTCACCGGCAGGATAGTAATCGCCCAGCAACTGCACGCGCACGGGCGTCCCCTGGCAGGCGTCCGAGACCGCCTCCACCGCGTGCTTCTTCTTGCCTTTGATGCCGATGACGCCGTCCCGCGCCCCGACGGCGTCCATGGCCAACTGCAGGCCGCGCACCAGGTCGGCGGCATGACGCTCCATGACCACCGCATCCTTGTGCAGCAGCGGTTCGCATTCGGCGCCGTTGGCAATGACGGTGTCCGCCTTGGCCGCGAGCTTGACGTGTGTGGGGAATCCCCCTCCGCCAGCTCCGACCACTCCGGCAAGCCTGACTTGGTCCGCGAGGTTCATGCGAGTGATGGGAAGCGGTGAAACGCGACCGGAGTGACTATTTCACCTGGGCCATGATCTGGTCCGTGATGGCCCGGACGGCGGCCTCGGCCTCCGGATCATAACCGGCATCCGGGCCTTCCCGGGGCGGCACCTGGCAGGTCACCCCGGGGCGCCATTCGTCGTTATCGCACAGTTCGCATTCCTTGAGGCCGAAGCGCGGGTCCACGTAGCCCAGGCTTTGTTTGATCTTGAGCAAGTCCTGGAGCTGCTCGGAGGTGAAGGTGTTGGGCGTCTTGCCCAGTTGGGCGGTCACCAGCAGCGTGCGGCAATAGGCCTCGATGATTTCCATCCGCCAGTAGGCTTCCTCGATGCCGTTGTGGCTCCAGGTCACCACGCCGTGGTTGGCCATCAGGATGGTGTTATGCTCGTCCACCAGGTCCGCGACGAGCTTGCCCATTTCAGGCGTGCCGGGCGTGCGGTAAGGCGCAATCGCCACCGAGACAAACACCTCATACTCCGGAATCATGCAGGTGGGCGGAACGACGCCGGCCACGGCGAACCCGGTCGAGTAAGGCGGATGGCAATGGCAGGTGGCAATCGCCTTGGGCTGGCGCTTCATGATCTGCAGGTGCATCAGGATCTCGCTCGTCCGCTTCTTGGCGCCCAGCAACTGGTTCCCCTCGAAGTCCACGAGGCACATGTCCTCGGGTTTGAGCGAGCCCTTGCTCACCAGCGTGGGCGTGCAGATCGCAATGTCCTCCCCCACACGGATCGCCATGTTGCCCCCGTTGCCGTCCACGTAGGCCCGCTGCCACAGCCGCCGCCCCATCTCGCAGATCTGCAGTTTCAAATCCTGGGCGTAGGGGGAGTGGAAAAACGCCTCCAACTCGGACTTGGGACTTCTGGACGTCAGGGTCTTGGAAGGGGGCGTGGGCAGACCACGGCTGGGAGACTGGGCAGACGGGGCCGGCGAAACCGGCTGCGCCCCGCTGCTCGATTCCAGTTCGCGAAGCAAGTCACGCGCGGAGGGCGTGAGGATCGCTTCGCCGGGCAGATGGCGCACATCCTGACCGGCGCGCACCATCTCCTGCAGGTCTCGCAGACTGATCACGTTTTTCATCGGTTGGTTCCTCGGTCGGCAGACCGTCACACGCGGGTCTGCCAGGGGCTGTAAAACATTTCATCCACCAGCGCAGCGTTGATGGCATCCACGGGCGTGGGGCCGGGGAAAGGCTGTGCCGCCTCGCGCCCCTCCACATAGCCGATGACCTGTCCGACCCTGCCGCCGAGGTCGTCATACACCACCAGACTGGGATCCTGGCCCAGGCTGACGGGGGCGCCGAGGCCCGCACGGTATCGCTCGCGGCTGAAGGGGCTGACCACCAGAAATCGTCCGCCTTCCAGCGACGATACGGTCCGGCTCAGCGTCACGCGGCCGATCACGGTGCCCAGTTTCATACCCGCACCCCCGGTTCGTGTTCATCCACCACCCCGATCACCATCCAGCGGACGGGACTGCGCGTGTCGCCCACGGCCTTGCGGGCACTCAACCCGTCGGAAGAGATCACCACCTGTTGATGCAGGCCCGCGCCATGCACATCAATCGCCACCTGGGGCGTCCCTTCGGGCTCCCCCTGCGCGCTGATCGGCTGGCAGAGGACCAGACGCCATCCTTCGAGGCTCGGATGTTTCCGGGTCGCGACGATATTGCCTTCGACACGGGCTAAGAGCATGGGCTGAGAGACCCGGGGAAAAAACGAGCGCGGCCCGCGGGGCGAGCCCCGTTCCGAGGCTCCCGCCCGTCAAGCCTCCACTCGATGGGGTCCAGTTTCACGTTCAGTAGATCCTCAGGTTATCCACCATGACGCAGCGGCGGACGCGGGTGAAGGTGCGCGGGTTGGTGACGCCCTCGCCGGTCGGCGTGGCAATCGAGTAGCTTAGATACCCTTCCCCACCCAGGCCCAGTCCGGCCATGCACGATCCGTTCTTCACAAAGATCGAGGTGTCCATCGCCCGGGCCATGGCCGTCATGTGCTCGACGTTGTGCGAATGGATGATGGCCGTGTGGCGATAGTCGTGTTCGGACTGTTTGGCCCGCTGGATCCCTTCCGCCACGCTCGGCACACGCACCACGGGCAGGAAGGGCATCATCTGCTCCTCCTGCACATACGGGTGCTGCGCGTCGGTCTCGCCGAAGAGCAGCTCCGTGCCGGCAGGCAGATTCACGCCGGCGGCCTGGGCCAGCACGGCGGGATCCTTGCCCACGAAGTCCTTGTGCACGTGCGCCCGGGCGCACCCGCCCGCCTTGGCTTCCTCGAAGGTGAACGCCGACCGGGTCAGCCGCTCGATCTGGCCGGCGTTGAGCTTCAGCGCGCCCGCCTTGGACATCTCGGCCATGAGCCGGTCCGCGATGGAGTCCAACGCGAACACCTGCTTTTCGCCGATGCACAGGAGGTTGTTGTCAAAGCTCGCCCCCGCGATGATCGCCTTGGCGGCGCGCGTCAGGTCGCAGGTGTCATCCACCAGCACGGGAGGATTGCCCGGGCCGGCGCAAATGGCGCGCTTGCCCGTGAGCATCGCCGCCTTGACCACGGCGGGTCCGCCGGTGATGAGCAGCAGACGCACGGCCTCGTGTTTGCAGATGGCGTTGAACGAATCGAGGGTGGGCTTCTCCACCAGGCACGCGATGTTTTCGATGCCCGTCGCGCGGAAGATGGCCTCGTTGTAGGCGCGGATGGCCACCGCGGCGCATCGGGCGGCGCCCGGATGTGCGTTGAAGACCACCGCGTTGCCCGCCGCCACGATGTTGACAATGTTGCCGCTTATCGTCGGCACGGAATGTGTGCTGGGCGTGACGGCACCCACGACCCCGAACGGCGTGTATTCCTCCATCGTGATGCCATGGTCGCCGCTGCGGCCATCGGGGCGAAGCCACTCCACGCCGGGCACCAGCTTGATGATCTTCAGCTTGCCGATCTTGTGATCGAGCCGGCCAATCCGGGTCTCCTGGTACTCCAACTTGCCCCACTCCTCGGCATGACTGTCGGCCATGCTCTTGATGAGGTCCACGATCTTGACCCGGGCCTCGACGCCCTTTTCGCGCAGTTGCAGGAACGCCTCGTGCGCCGCGGCACAAGCCTCACCCGCGTCATGAAACACGCCGAAGTGGCGTCCGCCACCGCTGGGTGCGGGTCGGACGGCAGGCGGAACCGGACAACCACAGGCGGGATTGACGGCTGGCGCGGGTGACGCCGGCCTGGCGAGCGGCGCGGCGGGAGCAGGCCCGCCCAGCCGGCCGAGCACGTCGGCGACCACGTCACGGATCAGAGTTTCGTTGATCTGGCTCATCGGAAGTCAATGGTTGGGTTCAGCTGCCCTGGCTGGCGTTGTAGATGACCTTCCCCAGCACGTCCACGGTGTCCACAATGCCAATGATGACGGCATCCACGGGGGCGTCCTTCATATTGGGCGCCAGACGGGCCGAACTCCCCTGGGTGAAAATCACCAGTTCGCCCTCTCCGGCTCCCACGCTGTCCACCGCGAGCACCGTGTTCACGCCGGGACGGAAACGGGTGGGATCCTTCTCGTCCACCAGTTGCGGGCGGAGCAGCATGAGTATGCGGCCGCTCATGGACGGATCCTTCTTGGTGGCGACCACTGATCCTTCGACTCGGGCAAGAAACATAGTGCTGGTTCCCTTCCATGACGGCCCCTCGGCAGCAGGCCGCCGGTTGCGTGCAGTGACGGCGCCCTGCCGGGACGCCGTTTCGCGCTTACTTCCGCTTCGGCAGAACCGCTTCCACATCCGAATGCGGACGGGCGATGACGTGCACGCTCACGAGTTCGCCCTTGATCGCCTTGACCGCCTGGGCGCCGGCGTCCGTGGCCGCCTTGACTGCGGCCACATCGCCGACAACCACGGCGCTGACGAGAGCGTTGCCGACCTGCGTCATCGGTCCGGCGAGCTGAACATTTGCGGCTTTCAACATGGCGTCCGTCCCCTCGACAAGGGCGACCAGTCCGCGCGTTTCAATGAGTCCAATGGCTTGAGGCATAGGTTTGTTCTTTGTTGTGGGTGAATGCGTGGGTGAAATCGTTTGTCGGCAGTGGAATGTGATTGCTTTCGAGCAGACGGCGGGCTTCCCGGGCGACCACCAACTCCTCGTTGGCGGGAATGACGAGCACCTTCACCCGCGACCCCGTCGTGCTGATCACCGCCTCCGTGGCGCGCGTCGCCTGGTTCAGGGCCGGATCGAGTTCGATGCCGAGTTCGTCCAGGTTCCTACAGATGTCCTCCCGCAGCTGGCTCTGGTTTTCCCCGATGCCCGCGGTGAAGACGATGGCCTCCACGCCATTCAGCTCGAAAAAGAAGGATCCGATCCAGTGCCGGGCGCTGGCGGCCAGCACGGCCAGCGCGAGCTTCGCCGACTCGCTGCCTGCTTCCGCTGCTTCGGCGAGATCGCGCGTGTCATTGGAGAAGCCGCTCAACCCCAGGAGCCCCGATTCCCGGGTCAACTGCCGTTGCACTTCGGCAACGCTCAACCCCAGTGTCTTCATGACATAGGGAATCGCCTCGGAGTCCAGATCGCCCACGCGGTTGTTTTGGGGGAGGCCGGATTGGGGACTGAGCCCCATGCTGGTTCCAATGGCCACGCCGTTGTTGATGCCGGTCACGCTGGAGCTTCCGCCCAAGTGGCACGAAATGACACGCAACGACGGTTCCCTCGCAGGCGTTCGGCCTCCATCCACATAGAGGCGGCGTGCGCGCTCCGCGACGTCCTCCCGGCCCAGGAGTTCCGCCGAACGTTCCGCAATGAACTTGTGGCTCGCGCCGTGAAAGCCGTATCGGCGCACGCCCGCCCGATGCCAGGCTTCGGGCACCGCATAGCGCATCATGGCCTCCGGGGCGAACTGGTAGAACGCGGTTTCGAACAGGGCAATCAGGGGCACACCGGGCAGGCGCTGCTGAAACTGTCGTATGCCTGCGATGTAAGGCGGGTTGTGTGCCGGGGCCAGCGAGTTGAACGCCTCCATCGCCGCCAGCACCCTGTCGGTTATTCTCACGCAACCACTGACGTCCCGGGCCATCACCGTCTTGAAGCCCACGGCGGCGAGGTCGGTCTCGCGGCCGAGGTGCCCGCCGGAGTTCAGCGCCGCCAGACACTCCTCAATCGCGCGGGCGTGGTTGTCCACCCGCTCCACGCCCCCTTTGTGCAGAAGGCGCTCGGTGCCGTTTGAGAAATCAAACAAACGCCACTTGAGCGAGGTCGAACCGATGTTGGCGACAAGGATTTTCATCGGGTTACACCGTTGAACCGTTGCGTCGGCGGGATGTTCCGTGCCCCCCCGCTCCTGGCGTCGGAACGATTCAGCGGCTCACACCGTCACGTTCTACTGCAGCCACTTTCCGAGGATCCTCAGGTCCTCGTGAGGGCGCGGGATCACCTGCACGCTCACGACGGCGCCGACTTGCGAGGCCGCGGCCGCGCCGGCGTCGGTTGCGGCCTTCACGGCGGCGACATCTCCCCGGAAGAACCCGGTGACATAGCCGCTACCGATTTTTTCCCAGCCGGTCATGGTGACGTTGGCGCTCTTGAGGGCGGCGTCGCAGGCCTCGAACAACGCGCAAAGTCCCTTGCATTCGATCATGCCGATTGCTTGCTGTGTCATAGTCTTGTCTCGAGTAAGGGTTAAGATTCAGGTGGGCCTACTTGGCGGCTTTGGCGCCCTCGTTCAGGAAGGCCCTCAACAGATCCTCGTGCGGACGGGCAATAACGTGCGAACTGACGAGTTCGCCCACTTTGCTGGCCGCTTTCGCCCCCGCGTCCACGGCCGCCTTGACGCTGCCGACATCCCCCTGGGCAATGACGGTGATCAACCCGCCGCCGATGGGGATGGTTTTGACCAACGTGACGTTGGCCGCCTTGACCATGGCGTCACTGGCCTCAATGCTGCCGGTGTAGCCCTTGGTTTCGATCATTCCGATGGAGTCGCTCATAGTTTGTCTTGGTTGGATTCAGTGTTCGCTTGGAAACCGTCACTTGAAAAGCTCGCAGGGCGTGTGCGGCTGCAAATTGCACGCGTTGCCTTCGTCGGTGTCGATGTGCACTTCCAGCTTGAAGCTCGGATCCACCCGGCAGAGCAGCTTGTCGAGGGTGACACCACACTCGCCGCCAATCCTCAGCTTCATCCAGTCCCCCTGCTTCACCCCGTAGAATTCCGCATCCACCGGACTCAGGTGCGCGTGACGCAGCGCGCGGATCACGCCGTTGGGCATCTCGAAAAACCCTTTCGGCCCCATCAACATGGCCCCGGGAGTGTTTTCGATGTTCCCCGAGGCGCGCAAGGGAATGTCGAAGCCCAACGCGATCGAATCCGTGTAGGCCAGTTCGACCTGGTTGAGGTTGCGACAAGGACCAAGGATCCGAAGGTTGGAAATCACCCGGCTGCGGGGCCCGATCAGCGTCACCGTTTCCTTGGCCGCAAACTGACCCTCCTGATAAAGCCACTTGTGAACCTGCAACTGATACCCCTTGCCGAAGAGCACCTCGACCGCCTGCGGGGTGAGATGACAATGCCGGGCGCTGATGTTGACTACCAATGGGTTAGGCGCGCTTGCGTTGCGCGGAAGCGGCTTCCCGAGCTTGGCATAGACCGCCTGTCGGACCATGTGCTCAACCACAGCCCGGTGCGGAGGTGACGATTTCACTTCGGCAGTCATATAACCTGTGGGCGCAGTCTCAGGCTGATTTTAGAAGGAGTCAAGCGGGATCTTGCAAAATCTTTCAAAATAGTGCAAGCTTCCTGCGTATGTTGGCTGAAGAGAGACAGAAACGCATCGAGGAATACCTTCTCAAGACGGAATTCGCGTCTCTCGACGAGCTATCCGAGCAGTTGGACGTCTCGGTCTCAACGGTTCGGCGCGATCTGGCGGCTTTGGAAATTCGTGGGATCCTGCGCCGTACGCACGGTGGGGCGCGGCTGACCCAACCCAAGTCTGATGAGTTTGCGTTCAACGTTCGCGACAGCCACGAATTCGAGGAAAAGGAAGCGATTGCCAAGGCCTGCGCCGAATTGGTGCTTCCGAATCAGACGGTGATCATGGATGCCGGCACCACGGTCTTCCATGTTGCCCGGTATCTTGAAAGCAAGTCGCTGCAGGTTTTCACCAATTCCTTGCCGATTGCGAATCTCCTCTCGGCCACCAACAGGGTGGAAACGGTGGTGTCCGGCGGGGTCATATACCCGCGGCTGGGGGTGCTGGTCGGACCGCTTGCGGTGGCGGCGTTTTCAAAGATTCGTTCCGACCTCGCCATCATGGGGGCGGGTGGGTTGTCGATGGAAGGCATCAGCAACTCGCACGGCTTGTTGATCGAGATCCAGCGCGCGATGCTGGGCGCGGCCCGCAAGGTGATCTTGTGCCTGGACCACACCAAGTTTGGCCGTCCGTCCCTCTCCCCTCTCTGTGATCTGGACGCCATTCATGTGATCGTCACGGACGACCAGGCTCCCGGGGACATGGTCGAAGCGCTCCGGGGCCGGGGCATCGAGGTGATTCTGGCGGGTCGGTCCTGAAATCAGCAGAGAAGCACGGTCAGCCGTTTGGGGCCGTGCGCGCCCAGGACGAGGATGCGTTCGATGTCTCCCGTGCGGCTGGGGCCGGTGATGAACGAGATCATGCTGGGAAAGCGGTCGCCGTACTTCTCCCTCAGCAAGGCGAAAGCCGCCGGAAGGTCCGGCACCAACTGCTCCCGTCTGGCGATGACAAGGTGGTGCGGCGGGAGCACCGACAGGGCGCGCCCCCCCGAGCCAAGGCTCGTCACCAAAACGCTGCCAGTCTGCGCCACCAACGCCTCGCACGTGGTCACCCCGGCGTTGCAGATCTCCAGATCGTCGGTGACCGGACCGGCGCCCATCCAGAGTGTCTCCACCTCGACCCGCGCCAGGATCTCCTCCAGGAGCGGTGTCCGATGGGCCGCCACCAGCCGCCAATGGCCCGCCTCGGCAAGGCCCTGGATCTCCGCGCTGGCGGCCGCCGCGTCGGACACTTGCTTGAACTCGGTCTTCAGGGCCGCCGAGTTTTGCGCAAAGAGGTCCCGTTGCTGTTCCCACGTAGCCCCCACCCTCGGCAACCATTGGCGAATCTCCGCACTCCCTTCCCCCATCGTGGCGGCCGCATCGTCCGCAGCGTGACCGGGGACCGGCGCCCGGACCCGCAACGCCTCGCGAATCCGGCCCAGAATCCTTTCGCGTGAGGTCATCGATGTGTCTCCTTCCACCAATCCGTGAAGCTCCGACGCGCGATCCGGGGCGTTTCGCGGGATTGGGTCCAACCCCGTGCCGGATCGAGCACCGAACCCTGGACCAGACCGTGCAGCGGTTGAAGCAGGCGACCCACCTTGGCGCCCAGGCGATACAAAGCCGGCTGGCGCATCAGGTGGGCGAAACCGCTCCACAACAGCCCTTCGAAGAACGGCGGCCTGGCCTTGACCGCCTTGCGCCGGTTCTGCAACAGGTGATGCGCCAGATCAATCTTTACGGGACAGGCCTCCGTGCAGGCGCCGCACAGCGACGATGCGAACGACAAGTGCTTCCAGTCCTGCATCCCGCGCAGGTTCGGGGTGATGACCGAGCCGATCGGCCCGCCGTACACCGTGCCGTAGCTGTGCCCACCGACATTGCGGAAGATGGGGCACACATTCAGGCAGGCGCCGCACCGGATGCAGTGCAGGGAATCGCGCTGCTCGGCATCCGCGAGCACGGCCGTGCGGCCATTGTCGAGCAGGACGACATGCATCTGCCCGGGCCCGTCCGGCTCGCCGGGCAGCCGGGCGGCGCCGAAGAGGGTGTTGTAGCACGTCAAGGCCTGACCGGCGCCTGCGGTGGCCAGCATGGGCAGGAACAGCGCCAGATCGTCCATCCGTCGCACCAGCTTTTCGATCCCCATCAAGGCGACGTGAATCCGCGGCAGGGAGGTGGTCAGCCGTGCGTTGCCCTCGTTCTCGGTCACCGAGATCATGCCGGTTTCCGCCACCCCAAAGTTGACCCCGCTGACGCCCATGTCGGCCTTGCAGAACTTCTGCCGCATCACGCGCCGGGCGATCAGGGTGAGCTGTTCGGGTTCGGACACGCGCTCCGCCCCGAGCTTCTCGGTGAACGTCTCGCTGATCTGGTGCCGCGTCAGGTGCATCGAGGGAAAGACCAGGTGATAGGGCGGCTCGTTGCGCAGCTGCACGATGAATTCACCCAGGTCGGACTCGAAGACGTCGAAGCCCTCCTTCTCCAGCGCCGCATTGAGGTGAATCTCCTCCGAGGTCATGCTCTTGGACTTGATGATGCGGCGGACGCTGTTATCGCGAGCGATGCGGACGATGCACTCGCACGCTTCCCGGGCATCGGAGGCCCAGTGCACCTGCACGCCGCGCGCCTTGAGATTCCGCTCGAAGAGTTCCAGATACCGGTCCAGGTGGTTGATGACCTCGTGCTTGATTTCCGCGGCGGTCTGGCGGGCGTCCTCCCAGCTTTGGAACCGGGACTTGTTTTCATCCCGTTTGACCTCGTAGCCCGTCAGCGCGGTGCGGATGCGCTGCCGATGGTCCGCGTCGTGGCAATACTGCGTGGCGCTCCGTTTGAAGTGGCTGGCGGTGGTGCTCATAAGCCGGTGGCGAGCACCTCCGCCAGATGCAGGCTGCGCATCCGTTTGCCCTGTCGGTCAAACAGACCCTGAATGTGCATCAGGCAACTGGAGTCCAACGAAACCACCGTGTCCACGCCGGTCTGGTCAATCGCCGCGCACTTTTGTTCGCCCATGGCGGTGGAAATCATGGGAAACTTCACCGAGAACGTGCCGCCGAAGCCGCAACAGGTGTCCGCCGGGCTCATCTCGACCAGCTCCAGGCCGCGCACGTGCTGGAGCAGCTCGCGCGGTTCCCGGCGCACGTGCATCTCGCGGATGCTGTGACAGCCGTCGTGAAAAGTCACGCGCCCCTCGAACCGGCTCCCCAGATCCGTGACCCCCAGCTTGTTGACGAGGAACGAGGAGAACTCCCACACCTTCCCCGCCAGCCGGCAGGCTTCCTTGTGCGCGGGCGTTCCCTGGAAGAGGTCGGGGTAAAACACCTTCATCATCGCGCCGCAGGAACCGGACGGGGTCACGATGATCTCCGCCCCGCGAAACACCTTGAGCGCCTGGCGCGCCGTGACCCGCGCCTGGTCCCACGCGCCGGAGTTGAAGGCGGGTTGACCGCAGCAGGTCTGCTCCGTCGGGTACTCCACCGTGTGCCCGAGCTTCTCCAGGATCCGCACCACGCTGATCCCCACCTGCGGATAGCATTGGTCGATGAAGCACGGGATGAACAGCGTGACGTTCATTCTCAAACAATCGCGAGTCCGAGGGCAACAAGGCAAGCCAGACTCGCGGCGGCAATCAAAAGCATTCCTGGCGGCGCAGGGCCTGGAATCGCTCCCTGGCATCGATCCGGGCGGACGCCGGACGCGGTTCGTAACGCTGGACGGGGCTGGAGGCGCGGACCACCTCGCGCATTTCGGACAGCGAATCCAGCTCCCCACTGGCCCGCACCTGGGTCAGGAGGTTGCCCATCGCGGTGGCTTCCACCGGGCCGGCCACCACCGGACGCTGACACGCATCGGCGGCGAACTGGTTCAGGATGGCGCTCTGGGAACCGCCGCCTACGATGTGGATGATCTCGATGGACTCCCCGGTGAGCTCCTCCAGACTGTCCAGCACCTCCGCATACTTCAAGGCGAGGCTCTCATAGGCGCAGCGAACGAGCTCGCCCACGCTCCTGGGGACCGGTTGCCGGGTGTCCTTGCAAAACGCTTGGATGGCGCGGGGCATGTCCGGCGGATTCAGGAAGCGCGGGTCGTTGAGGTTGACCAGCGACCGGAACGGTCGGGCCCGGGCCGCCAAGTCAGCCAACTGCCCATAGTCGTGCCGGCGCCCCGCGGCATCGAAGGATCGTTTGCATTGCTGCACCAGCCAGAGCCCCATGATGTTCTTCAGCAGGCGATACGTGCCGTCCACGCCCCCTTCATTGGTCATGTTCAGTTCCAACGCGCGGGCTGACAACGCAGCCTTCCGGACCTCCACTCCCATCAACGACCACGTGCCCGAACTGATGTACGCCCAGTCCGCCTTGCCCGTGTTGGCGGTCGGCACGCCGGCCACCGCCGAGGCGGTGTCATGCGACGGCGGCGCGACCACGTTCACACCCCGGAGTCCGGTCCGGTCGGCCAGGGACGGACGGAGCCTGCCCAGTGCGGTGCCCGGCGGGACGATCTTGGGGAGGAAATGCGTGGGCAAGCCAAGCTGTCGGAGCAGCGGCCGCGACCAGTTGCGCTTGAGCGGATGCAGGAACTGCGACGTGGACGCGATGGTGAATTCGGCGTTCTTGGCGCCGCACATCGCCCAGTGCAGGAAGTCCGGCATGAACAACAGGGTGTCCGCAGCCTCCAGGATGGCGGGCGAATGCGCCTGCCACGCGAGCAACTGGTAGAGCGAGTTCAATTCCATGAACTGGAGGCCGGACTGCGCGAAGATCTCGGCGCGCGGCACCTTTTTGAACGTGCGCTCCAACGCGCCGCGCGTGCGGGCGTCCCGATAGTGATAGGGTTGCCCCAGTATCTCCTCCTGCTGGTTCAGCAGCACGAAGTCCACCCCCCAGGTGTCCGCCCCAACCGAAACCACGTGGGGGCCGAACCTCTTCCCGGCCAGCGCGAGGCCGTTCTGGATTTCCGCCCAGAGCCGCAGGACATCCCAGCGAATGGTTTCGCCCAGAGCCACCGCTCCATTGGGGAAGCGATGAATCTCCTCGAGCTTGAGCTTCCGGCCATTCCAGAGGCCCGCCATGATTCGTCCGCTCTCCGCACCGAGATCAACCGCCAGATAGACTTGCTTCGCCATACGCGTTACAGAGGGTTCTGCGGGTCAGTGCCCGCCGGAGGCCTTCAGTCCGCGCACGCCTTCGGATCGGCTCAGCTTGGACCAGGAATAGCCGTAGAACGCCACGAACCCAAAGCAGGCGAGCGGCACGATGAACGCGCGCGACATGCCGTAGTGGTCGCCCACCGCCCCCATGAGTTTCGGCAGGATTGCCCCGCCCATGATTGCCATCACGATGAACGCCGAGGCCTTCTTCGCCCGGAGACCCAGCCCGTGGATGCCCAACGCGAAAATGGTCGGGAACATGACAGACATGAAGAAGTAGCTCAGGAACACGCACCCCACCGACAGCCATCCCAACTTGAGGAAGACCAGCAGGCACACAAGGACGTTGAGCACCCCATACAATCCCAGCACCTTGTGCGCGGCGAACTTGCGCAAAATCCCCGCGCCGGTGAAACGGCCGGCCAGGAAGCAGATGAATCCGACCGACGCCAGCGTCGCGGCCCCCTGGTCGCTGATGTGGCGCTCGCCGCTCTCACGGACTTCAAACAACCCTTTCAAAAGTCCGCTGCCCCAGGCATCCGGGATCGCCGGCACCTGCGAGGTCATGTAATTGATGAAGAAGCTGAAAATGCCCGCCTGCGCCGCCACATAGAAAAACTGCGCCGCCACGGCCAGCACAAAGTGCGGATGCTTCCAGATGGAATGCGAACAGCCGGGTGTCGAATCGTCCAGGTGATAATCGTCCTCGGTCTTGATGTCCGGAACACTGGCGAAGTAGAACACCACCGCCAGAACCAGCACCACCACTCCCACCGCGGCGTAGGGAATCCAGAGCGTCTGGCTGCCCGTGCTGTTCCCGGCGGCGTCCTTCCCGTAGAAGAACATCCCGCCGGCGATCGGTCCGAAGATCCAGCCGATCCCGTTGCACGACTGCGCCAGGTTGATGCGTGTGGCGGCATACTTCTCCGGTCCGAGCACGGTGGTGTAGGGATTGGCGATGGTTTCCAGGAAGGTGAGCCCGGCGGCAATCACGCACACGCCCAGCAGGAAGGCCCAGAAGGCCGCAATCTTGGTGGCCGGGATGAACCAAAAACCGCCCACCGCCACCATCAGCAGTCCGGCAATAATCCCCCCCTTGTACCCCAACCTCGTGGCCAGCCAGCCGGCCGGCAGCGCCATGAGGAAATATCCCAGGTAATGAGCGAATTGCACCCACGCCGACTGCGCCAGCGTGAGGTGGAGTTCCTGCTGAAAATGCTTGTCCATCACGTCAATCATCCCGTTGCAGAATCCCCAGAGCAGAAAGAGGGAACTGACCAGGACGAATGTGAAAAGGACGTTCCGTCCGTCCGCCGTCACGAACATGCTTGGATTGGATGATTTCATGCCGGATGGACTCGCATGACGGATGGTTTCGCGGCTTGAGTTTACGCCGGGGCAGGTTGAAAAGGGGTCACGCCTTTCTTCAGGATGAGGTTGCCGTACTTCGCCGTTTCACCCGTCATGACCACCGCAAAGGCGCTTCGGACCCGCGCATAGAAGGCGAACCTATCCATTCGTTCAGGCGGCTTGACCCCGGGCGCATGCCGCCTGATCACGTTGAGGTAGCGAGCCTCCACGGCCGGATCCAGTTGATCCCCCGGCACGGCGGCCATCATGGCCAGCGGCACGGCGTAGGAATCGAGTTCGAACAAGGGAAGGATGCCCTCCAGCAGCGCGGGGATGCCCACGCCGTCCGCCCGCAACACGCGGGCACTCAGCGTGTGGCCCGGGAAATGGGCGTCCGCCAGCACGATCTCGTCGCCATGGCCCATCTCAGCGAGGACCTTCAACAGTTCGGGGCCGATGCAGGGCGCGATTCCTTTGAGCATGACTGGTCTTGCGGTTAACGCGTCTTAGCGTAGAGCGGTCCGAAATTGGCACAAGCCCGGAAATCCGCGCCTTCGAGGTCCGAGGTGCCAAAGGGGGTCCAGGCGCTCGGCCGGAAAACCCGTTCGTCGCTCACATTGTGCATATAGACCGGAAGGCGCAGCATCGCGGCCAGCGTGATGAGTTCCGACCCGATGTGCCCGTAACTGATGGTGCCGTGGTTGGCGCCCCAGGCGTTCATCACCGAATACACGTCGCGAAACACGCCCCGGCCGGTGAGCGAAGGCACGAACCAGTGCGAGGGCCAGGTCGGATTGGTCCGCTCCTCGAGCACGGCATAGACCTCCCGGGGCAGGTCCACAAACTGGCCTTCGCAGATTTGCAGGGCCGGCCCCAACCCTTTCACCAGGTTCAAGCGGAACATGGTCGCCGGCATCTGGGCGCGGGTGCCGTAGGCGGAGGAAAAACCGCCGCCCCGGAAATACTCGCAAATCGCCGGCGGCCAGGAGGCGGCCTCCAGGCACGCCTGCGCTTCCCGGGGCGTGATCTCCCAGAACGGCTTCATCACGGCCTGCCCATCGCGCGTCTGCGCCCCGCAACCATCCAGCGCCGCCGCGCCGGAATTGATCAGGTGCAGCAAGCCGGGGGCGGCCGCCCCGGTCAACGCCTGGCCGGCCACCCGTTTCACCGCCGCCGGACTCCAATAAGTCCGGACGTCGGCGAAGATCTGGGCCGTGTCCGTCAGCAAATGACCGAGCGCCATGCACACGCCATTGAGCGCGTCGTTCTCGGTCGCCACCAGGATCGGTTCCCGGATGCCGTTCCAATCGAAGGACGAGCTCAAGATCGCTTCCAGGAAATCGCCGTTGGGGTAATGGTCGGTCCAATGGCGCTGGCCTTGGAAGCCGGAGAGAATGGCGTTGTGCCCCAGCGCTTCCTCGCCGAAGCCCAAGGACTTCAGCCGCGGGTTGCCGATCATCAGGTCGCGCACGATCATGGCGCTCTTCACCACAAACTCCCATTCCCAATCCTTGCGCTTCCGGGAACGCGCGGGGTGGTTGTAATCCTTGCCTTCACGACAGTTCCGCTTCACCCACGCCAGCGCCCGCTTGAACTCCGCCTCGTCGTAGATCTTTTCCTCGATGCGGCGCACCAGCTCTGTCATGTCCACACACTCGACCCGCATGCCCAGCGAATCCTCGAAGAAATCCTGGTTCACGATCGAGCCGGCAATGCCCATGGAGACCCCGCCCACCGACAGGTAACTCTTGCCGCGCAGGGTGGCGACCGCCAGACCCGCCTTCACGAAACCCAGAATCCTGCCCTCCACATCCCGGGGGATTTCCGTCGCCCCAATGTCCTGCACGTCGCGTCCATAAATCGTGAAGGCCGGCAACCCCTTCTGGGTGTGAGCGGCGCTGACCGCCGCCAGATATACGGCGCCGGGTCGTTCGGTGCCATTGAAACCCCAGATCGCCTTCGGAATCGCGGCGTCCATGTCCATCGTCTCCGAGCCGTAACACCAGCAGGGCGTCACGGTCAGCGAGACGCCCACCCCTTCCTTGCGGAACTTCTCGGCCGCCCGTGCCGCCTCCACGACCCCGCCAATGCAGGAATCGGCCAGCACGCATTTCACGGGCAGCCCGTTGGAGTGTCGGAGCCGGGACTCGATGAGCTTGGCGACGCGCCTGGCCATGTTCATCGTGGTCTGTTCCAAGGACTCACGGACGCCGCCGAGGCGGCCGTCAATGGCGGGGCGAATCCCGACCTTCGGCATGTCGCCGACGAGCCGGTTGACCGGGGCGTTGACTTTCAGAGTCGGGGTGTTCGTGCTTTTCATGGTGCTCTTCGGATGGGTTTGGTTTGGGAAAGTCTGCCCGAAACCCGTCGCGCGCCGTAGTGAATCCACTTGGACAAGAATGCAGAAGGCTTGGATTTATCACGGGATTCGGGACTCCCCCGCCCGCAACCGCTTCAGGCCGCATGTGCAGCCCGGTATTCCGAAGGCGAGCGCCCGCAACCGCGTGTGAAAGTCCGGGTGAAATACGCGGCATCCGGGAACCCCACCTGGGCGGCGATTTCCTTCACCGAGGCCGCGCTCGTCACGAGCAGGTACTGGGCGCGCTCCAGGCGCCGTTGCGTCAGGTACTCCAGCGGACGAATGCCGACCAGCTCGCGGAATCGGTCGGAGAAATAGGTGGGATGCAGATTGGCCGCGCGGGCAAGGTCGGCCAGCCGGAGGGGCTTGTGCAGGTTCGCCTGCAGGAACTCTTGCACGGCCAGGAATTGCTGGCTGACCCGGGCATGAACACCCGGATGCAGGCGCGCGGTGCGCAGATGGGGCGTCAGCAGCACTATCAGCAACCCGCGCGCCTCGAACCAGTCCGCGGCGTTCATCTCGCGGTCGGCCTGCTCGGCCACGATGGGCTGGCGACGATATTCGTCACGCGAGGGATCAAAGCACGGCAGCTTGCGATCCGGACAAAGCGCCTCCAGCCTTTCGAGCAGGCGCAGGGTGTCCGCGGGCGCTGGAAGCTGAAACTCGAAGTCGAGCATCGAGAGGAGGTCCACCCCGGTCTGCTGTCGAGCCACAAAGTGCAGGTGATAATGGTCGAAGCCTCGCGGGCAACGGCAATCGTGCTCGGTAAAGGGTGGGACCAGGTGCATCTGCCCGGGCTTCAACACAAACTCCCGTCCGTGGTGACGCACCACGGCACGTCCCGCCAGAATCAGCCACAGGCGCGAGAACGGGCTGATGACATGGCGGAAATTCCACCAGCGTCCCGCGGGCGTGCGTTGCACCGCGAGCACCTTGAAATCCAGCGCACTGAGCAATGCGTGCGTCAATCCGCCAACCATGATCCAATCCTCTCGACCGCGGGAGCGTAAGGCAATTCCGTTCTGTCAAACGCCTCGCGCCGATCCCTGCGATGCGATCCGAATGGAAGGTCCTGGGGAACGGAACCCCACGGAAGAAGCGGTGGGGATTGGCTGACGCCCGTCGGGTGGAGAGGATGTGCCAGAAGGTTTGTGCGGTGGGAGGTTTGTCCATGTCACCATGTCTTCCCGGGCGCAGGGTCAGGCATGAGACCCGGCTGATGCAGGCCCGGAACACTTCGGTATCCTTCCTGGGTTCATGCGGTGGAGAGCGTGCCTTTCCTCGTCAGGGCCACTTCGCTCAGGAGACGATCGCGGAAGCCTGGCAGCGCAACGTCGTGCGATGGACCTGGTCATGGACGGCGCGTCGCCATGCTTGAACTCGAAGCCGTACCTCCGGCCCTGCCCATTTGCCATCAGGTCCAGTTCTGCCCCGCCGTGCGGGTGGTGGAAAGCGGGCGACAGCGGGTGGTGAAACTGGCGGTAAAGGCGGAAAGGTGGGCGGTGTCAAAAGCCTGCTCCGAGCGGCTGCGGACGTGGTTGACGGCAACTGCGCCGCAGTTGGAGGCGGCGGGCCAGATCCTGCGCCGGCTCGCACGCCAAACACCCGAAGACCCGGAGGAAACGCCGCTTCAACCCGCCTCCGGCTGAACCTGAATTGCGGAATCTGGGTTCACACCACAGAACGGTGTGGTTCGTGAATCCTTGGACTGAGATGCGGCTTCATCGGATGCAGCCGCCCCCGCAGGCCTTGGCCCCTCATCTCCGCGCGCGAGCGATCGTGGAGGTGCTGGGTCCGGCGTACAAAAACAGCCCCGGAGCCGAGTGATTCTCAACTCCGGGGCCTGGCTCTTAACCTCTTACAATGTCAACACGCGGTAGAGCCGTCCTGTCCCCGCGGACGAGTAACTCCTGGTCACGGTGGAGCCGGTGCCGGCCACCACCTCGAGGTTCGTCCAAGTCACATCGCTCAGACTGTTCTTGTACTGCACCTGGTAACTGGTGGCCCCCAAGGTTTCCCATGAAACCAAGGTGTTGCCGCCCGACTGGGACACCTTGAGCGTGACCGGCAGCTTCAGCATCAGCCGGGCGTTGTCGTAGTAGAGCGACCCTTGCAACGAGCTGCCACTGATGTTGTGCAGGGTGACTTGGAAACGCACGCTGACCGTTCCTTCGGGAGCGACCAGATAGGGCGTATTGTTGGTGGGCGGTGTGTTCGGTACCGAATAGGCGCCCGCGTTCGTGGCCGCCAGTTGGAACCACACGTTGCTCTGGGTGGTGTAGTCCATCAGGGAACTGATGTACTGATGGATGCATTGATCCAGGTTGTTGCGGAACTGAATCTCGAGGTAGCACTCGTTGGTGGCCGGAAGCCAGGGACCGGGCATCGGGTCGCCCCCGGAGCCGCCGGCATGGTAAAACCACATGTCCGCCGAGAAGGTTGTTCCGGGCGTCGTCGGCACGTCCTGGTAGATGCCCGACCAGGTGCCGTTAAACGTGGTGAAACTGACGTAGGTCCCGGCATACACATTGACCGGATCCTGCCCGTAATAGACGTCGGACGAGTCCACGAACGCGCCGATGTCGGGTGTCAGCGGAAACACCTCTTCGCCGAACCTGACCCACGGCGACTCGTTCAAACCAGCCGGGTCGTCCTCGAACCCGGGATTCTCGAGGAAGTTGACCCAGTCGGCCGGGGTGCGCACCCGCAGAATGGCGTCCGCGGTCACGCTGTTGGCGCCGGCCGTGATCGTGACGTAATAAGTGCCTGACGCGGTGGTTTGAACGTTGGTCAGGGTCAGGGTGGCGTTGGTGGCTCCGGCGATCACGTTGGTCACGCCGCCAATGATGGAGCGCCACTGATAGGTTATCGGATTGGCGCTGGTGGCCCCCACCGTGAATTCAGCGGTGGAACCCACTGGCAACCGCAGGTCGTCGGGTTGGTCGGTGATCAGGATGTCAAAGATGGTGACGGTGACCGCCGTGGAAACCGCGGTCCCGGCTGTATCCGTCACGACACAGCGGTAGCTGCCGGTATCGGCGACCACCGCGCTGCTGATGACCAGATTCGTGCTGGTGGCGCCGGAGATGGTGCCACCGTTGGCGAGGTTTGTCCCGTTCTTCTGCCACTGGTAGCTGAGTGTAGTGGCTCCAAAGGCTTTCACACTGAGATTGAAGGCGCTGCCCAGGTTGGTCAACACACCCGTGGGTTGAGCGAAAATGGCGGGGTCCGAATCCTCCACCTGCACGCCCAGACCGGTGAGGGCATCGGGGGAACCGGGGCCGGTGTTCGGGCCAAAGGTCTTGAAGCCATATTGGGCGATATAGCCAGCGGGGATAGCTCGATTAATGGAGAAGGCTCCCGCTGAAAGATTGGTGGTCTCGGTAATGCCAGTGAGTACACCGGGCGCACTGAATTCCTTGATGAACGCCACGACCTGCCACCTGGCGGGCGAGACCGTCGGCAGCCCGCCAATGGTGTTCATCGGTATGGTGTTGGATAGAACCGTGCCTTGGAAAGTGACGGTGTCACCCCCGTAGTTGGTGCCGGCGTCCACATACAAGTTTGCTTCGATGAGTTTGTTTGCGGTGCCGTCGGAATAGTTCCAGTAATTGGTGTCGGGTGGAGCCCCGGTGCCGGGCGCGTAGGTGTTCGTGTTTACCTGCAGAACACCGGACGTCCTCAGTGGCCAACCGGTCGGGACGTTCGTGGGGTAGAAGGTTGCACGCAGATCCGGCAAAGCCCAGGGGCTGCCGAACTGATAGCTGCTCCAGCCGTTGGTCCCAATGACGTTATTAAATCCAAGCCAGGTCTTGGTGGAATCCACCTTGACCGTGACGGCATTGGCGAAGATTGCAAAGCCCATGAAACAAGCGGCCACCAGCATGGCCGACACACTGCGCCGCAAGGCGCTCGAGACTTTCAGACCGGCGGCGCAGCTCGCCACGCGAGTCACGCTGTGGAACAGACGGGTAGGGATTGGTTTATTCATACTGATGCTAACGTATTTGAGGTTGATCAACTATCAAACGGGCAAACGCCGCAGCGTCCGGCTGCGCGCGTGTGTAACGTCTTTTACTACGCGCCCATTCATGTGTCAACTTGTATATCACATTTTTCTTTTCTTTCCGCTGGCCTGGTGTAAATCATCGCCTACTCATGCCGGTCCATCTTGGGTGCTTGGCTCTCGTGCGCCCGGCCGGGTGGTGGCGATGAGATGCCGCGGACTGTGACCAGACGATTTCCATTTGCGAAGACCGGCTGGGGGATGGATGCACCTCCCCCTGAACCTTGTAGCCGTGGACGCCTGCCTGTGCGGGGCACGCAGACAGGTGAGTCCGCGCCATATTTCCCGCTCGTTGAAACGAGCCGATTCACGTCGGCGGCCACGGTTCAGGGGTTCATTAAACCTGCCTCCTCCTTATCCTTCTCTTCCTCGTTCTCTTTATCGCCCTCGGCCGTTCCCAACCAATCGATAAAGAGAAAGAGAACGAGAAGGAGAAAGCATTCCGGGGCGTTGGCTCTCCTGTTGGCCGTGGGTCTGATGGCCGGGTTGCTGACTGGCTGCGCTGCCCAGCCCGGGAAGGTCCGGGTGGTTGAGTCCTCGCGGGCCGGGGCCCGGCTCGCCGAACGTGAGGTCTGCGAGACGACGGATCCCGCGCCGCTTGGGGTGCCGGTGATCCGACTGCTGCCCGGGCAGCGATATCAGGAGATTGTGGGCATTGGTGGCGCTTTCACGGAGTCCTCAGCCTTTGTGTTGAGCCAGTTGGATCCAGCACAACGTCGGCAAGTGATCGAGGCGTATTTCAGTCCTGCCGGCGCGCACTACAGCCTCGCGCGGACCCACATCAACAGTTGTGATTTCTCCCTGACGAACTACGCCTATGCCAACACGCCGGGCGATCGGGAGCTGAAGGATTTCAGCCTGCGTGAGGATCTGGATGATTTGATTCCGTTGATCCGCGAGGCGCGCTCGGTGCCCGGCGCCGACTTCAAGATCATGGCCTCGCCGTGGACCGCGCCGCCGTGGATGAAAGACAACGGCGCTTGGCAGGGGGGCGCGCTGAAGCCGGAGTATTACCCGACGTGGGCGCTCTACTTCTCCAAGTACATTCAGGCCTATGCGGACGAGGGCATTCCCATCTGGGCGGTCACGGTCGAGAACGAGCCGCTGGGCAATGGCGGCCAGTGGGAGAGCATGGTGTTCACTCCGCGGCAGATGGCTGAGTTTGTCCGGGATCATCTGGGCCCCCGGTTTGCCGCCGACCGGATTGGGGCGAAGATCCTCATTTACGACCAGAACCGCGACCACGTGCAGGCGTGGGCGGAGGAGATTCTGGGCGATCCCGGGGTGGCCCGGTTGGTGTGGGGCACTGCGGTGCACTGGTACAGCAGCACCACCAACTGGTATCCCGAGGCGCTGAACGCGGTCCACCAACGGTTCCCTGATCAGGTGCTGCTGCACACCGAGGGCTGCATCGACGCCGAGGTGCCGGTCTGGCGGGACGATGACTGGTACTGGCGCGCGGAAGCGACCGACTGGGGTTACGACTGGGCGCCGGAACAGGACAAGTATTTGCATCCTCAATACGTCCCCGTTTTCCGCTACGCCTGTGATCTCATCGGCGGGCTGAACAGTTGGCTGGCGGGGTGGGTGGATTGGAACCTGGTGCTGGACCAGCAGGGGGGGCCCAACCATGCGCGGAACTGGTGCATTGCACCGGTCATCGTGAACACGAAGAGCCGCGAGGTCTATTCCACGCCGCTCTACGATGTGATGTGTCACTTCAGCCGATATATCCGTCCGGGCGCCTTCCGGATCGGGGTGGATTCGGGTGCGCGCGAGCTGATGGTGACAGCCTGCCTGAATCCCGATGGGCGCGTGGCGGTGGTCATCCTCAACGCCAACGCCCGGGAGCGGACCTATCAGTTGGTGTGCGGGGATCGGCGGGTGTCGCTGCGCATTCCACCCCAGGCCCTGCAGACCGTGCTTTGGGAGAAACCCTGTCGCTTGTGAACCTCGACGCCAGCCTATGACTCAACTTGAAGCGGATTCGGGATATCCCGGAAGAACCTCATCCCACGTCATAACACTGAACCTGTTCGGACGGGCGGGATTGCTGTTTGCCTTGGTTCTGGCCGCGTTTTCCGGCACCTGCGGAACGCGGGCGGAGGCGATTCGGGTCGAGTTGGTCCAGACCAATCACGGCTGGCAGTTGCGGCGGGCGGGCTCGCCCTACTTCATCAAGGGCGCGGGCGGGGAGGGTTCCCTGGCCGCCCTCAAGGACGCGGGTGCCAACTCGATCCGCACCTGGGGGGGCGACCGCATTCAAGCGGTGCTCGACGAGGCGCAGAAGCTGGGCCTGACCGTCTGCGTGGGCATCTGGCTCCACCACGAGCACGACACGGAAGGGTTTGATTACAGCAACCCGGCGATGGTGAAGCAGCAGTTGGAAGACGTCCGACAGAGTGTGCTCCGCTACAAGGATCACCCGGCGGTGTTGCTCTGGGGTGTGGGCAACGAGATGGAAGGCGAGCACGGGGACAAGATCGAGATTTGGAAGGCGGTCAACGACGCCGCGCGGCTGGTCAAACAACTCGATACCAACCATCCCACCATGACCGTGCTGGCCGAACTGGGTGGGGCCCGGGTCCCCAACCTCCACAAGCTCTGTCCGGACGTGGACATTGTCGGGATCAACAGCTATGCGGGGGCGTCCTCGATTGCCGAGCGCTACCCGAAGCTTGGCGGGACCAAGCCCTACATCATCACGGAGTTCGGTCCGCCGGGCCGGTGGGAATCGGCCAAGACCCCCTGGAACGCGGCTTACGAGTTGACCAGCACCGAGAAGGCCGGGCGCTATCGTGCGGCCTACCGCGGCTCCATTGAAGGCAAGCCGCTGTGCCTCGGCTCTTACGCCTTTCTTTGGGGGGAAAAGCAGGAAGGCACGGCCACCTGGTTCGGCATGTTTCTCAAGGACGGCGCGCGGTTGCAGGCAGTGGACATGATGACGGAGTTGTGGACCGGCCATCCGCCCGCCCAGCGGTGTCCGGTCATCCAGCAGCTCAAGCTGCGTGGAAAGCCTGAGCTGGAGCCGGGAACGGTCTTTCGCGCCGAATTGTCCGCTGCCGATCCGGCCGGCCAGCCGTTGCGGGTGCGCTGGGTGGTTCAGCCCGAACAGATGAAACCATTGACTGCCGGGGCTGCGGAAGAGCTCCTGCCGGAACTGACCTCGATCATTCTTCAGGGCGACCTTCAGCACGCCGAGGTGCGCGCGCCCGAACAGCCGGGTGGTTACCGCTTGTTTGCCTATGTTTACAACCCTGCCGGAGCGGCCGTGGCCAACGTGCCGTTCCACGTGGCTGCCCGACCCTGACATGAAACCCACGGACGCGAACCCAACCCTCACCGCCTGTCTTCAACCTGCCAACGACGCATGACCATGAATCCCCAAGCAACGTCCGTGAAGCTTTCGTTTGTCGAGAAATTCGGCTATGGGCTGGGCGACACCGCCAGCAATTTCGTGTGGGCCCTCATGATGAACTTCATCATGTACTACTACACGGACATCTTCGGCATCACGGCGGCCGCCGCCGGCACGATGCTCCTCTTTGCGCGCAGCACCGACGGCGTGGTGGACTTTTTCATCGGCGCCCTCGCCGACCGCACGAAATCGAAGTGGGGCCGGTTCCGTCCCTACCTGGTGTGGCTGTGCGTGCCGCTGGCCGTGGTGTTTGTCCTGGCGTTCACCACGCCCAACCTCAGTCCGGCGGGCAAGATCGTGTGGGCCTGGGTCACCTACAACCTGCTGATGCTGCTCTACTCCGCCATCAACATCCCCTACGGGGCGCTGTCGGGCGTGATGACGGACGACCCGTTGGAGCGGACGAGCCTGAACTCCTACCGCATGTCGCTGGCGCAGATCGGCGGCATCATCGCCAACTCCAGCTTCATGGTGCTCATCGTGACGTTCGGGGGCGAGAACCAGGCGGCCGGGGCCCAACGCACCGTCCTGCTGTTCGCCGCGGTGGCCATCGTGCTCTTCCTGATCTCGTTCTGGACCACCACCGAGCGGATCCATCCGCCGGCCACCCAGAAGACCAGGCTCATCCAGGACTTGAAGACCCTGTTCCTGAACCGCCACTGGATCATGATGTTCGTGTTCGGCATTGTGAACATCACGCTGGCCGTCATCCGCAGCACGGCGGGCATCTACTACCTCGAGAACTTCCTCAAATGGGATGGCGGACGCATTGGCACCTGGTTCTTGATCAGCGGACTGAGCATGATTTTCGGGGCGATGATGACGCGGTTCGCCGTCAAGGCCCTGGGCAAGAAATGGGCGTTCATCACCACCATCGGGCTCATCGCGCTGACCGCGGTTCCCTTCTACTGGATCCCCGCCAACCTGACCACCCCGGTGGTGGACTTCCAGGTGTTCGGCCGGGCGATCCAGGTGGACCAGACCACGGTGTGGGTGTTCACCTGCCAGATTCTCGGCATGATCTTCGCCGGCATCAACGCCACGTTGTTCTGGGCGCTGGTCGCCGACACCGCCGATTTCCAGGAATGGAAGTTCAAGGTTCGCACCACGGGCGTGGTGTTCTCGGCCACCACCTGCGCGCAGAAGGCGGGCATGGGGGTCGGGGCGGCGTTCGCGGGTTTCCTGATTTCCTATTACGGTTATGTTCCCAACGCGGAGCAGACCCCGGAAGCCATTCACGGCATCCTGCTGTTGGTGAGTCTCATCCCCGCCATCGGCTTGGTTGTGCTCGCCGCCTTCTTCACCCTTTACGGACTCAACGAGCATGTCTGCACCACCATGCGCGAGGAGCTGGCTCAACGTCGCGGACAGGACCTCCCGGCCGGACCGGCCGCGTAAGCGCCGGGCCCGGCTGCGACACCCAACCCCATGTTCGCTCCCACTGACCTGATGAAAAGCAGACCCTCGCGGCCCCGCACGGCCTTGTTCCTCGGCCAGACCCCGCTCCAGTCCGGCTCCGGCCCCGTCCAGGGCCGGGAAGTGGATTGGGAAGGTGAACCGTTCTACCAGATCGCCAACTACGATCGCCTGCGGCCGTTCTTCATGACGGTCGTCAGCGACGCCGATCACTGGCTGTTCATCTCGAGCAAGGGCGGGCTCACCGCGGGACGCGGGGATGCCAACCACGCGTTGTTTCCCTATTACACCGACGACAAGATCCGCGACCTGTCGGAGGTGGTGGGGAGCAAGACGCTGCTGCGCGTGCGGCGCGGGAGCCGGACGTGGCTGTGGGAACCGTTCTCGATGCGCGGGCAGGGCCTCTACCGGGTGCAGCGCAATCTCTACAAGAATTTCTGGGGCAACCAACTGATGTTCGAGGAGGTCAACCACGACCTCGGCCTCACCTTCCGCTACGGCTGGGCCAACAGCCAGCAGTTCGGCTTCATCCGCCGCGCCTGGCTCACCAATACCGCCCGGACGGCCGCCCGCATCGAGGTGCTCGACGGCCTTCAGAACCTGATGCCCTGGGGTGTGGGCAGCCAGTTCAACCTGGAATACAGCACGCTGCTCGATGCCTACAAGCAGAGCGAACGGGTGCCGGCCACCGGCTTGGGCCTGTTCCGGCTCAGCGCCGTCCCGGTGGACCGACCGGAGCCGGCCGAGGCACTGCGGACCACCGTGGTTTGGTCCGCCGGACTCAAACGTCCCCTGATCCTCCTTTCCTCAACCCAGCTCGACCGGTTCCGCACCGGCCAGCCCTTGCAGGCCGAGACCGAGGTTCGCGCTGAGCCGGGGGCCTATTTCGTGCAGTCCGCCATTCCGCTCCGGGGCGGGCAGGGTGCGGAGTGGATGATCATCGCGGACGTGAACCAGGGTCCTTCGGACGTTGCCCGGCTCAACGAAGGGCTGAAGCAGCCGGCCCGCCTCGCCTGGCAGGTCTTACAGGATGTGAAGCGCGGCACCGAAGCCCTGCAGGGCATTGTGGCCAGTGCCGATGGCTTGCAGCAAACGCAGCGTTCCCTGGCCCGCGCCCGGCACTACGGCAACACCCTGTTCAACCTGATGCGCGGCGGTGTGTTTCACGATGGCTACCGCGTGGACAAGGCGGACCTGCAGTCGTTCGTTCAGAACGCCAATCATGAGCTGTTCCGGACCCATGCAACCTTCTTCCGCCGCCTGCCCCGGACGATTCTCTACGGCAAGCTCGTCACGGCCGCGCGCGAGTCCCAGGACCCGCAACTGGAGCGGATCTGCCGCGAGTATCTGCCCCTCACGTTCAGCCGGCGGCATGGCGATCCCAGCCGGCCCTGGAACCGGTTTTCGATTGCGACGCGCAACCCCGACGGCACGCAGCGCCTGAATTACGAAGGCAACTGGCGCGACATCTTCCAGAACTGGGAGGCGCTCGCCCTGGCGTTCCCCGGTTACACCGGCGGCATGATCTGCCGGTTCCTGAACGCCTCGACGGCCGACGGTTACAATCCCTATCGCATCACCCGCAACGGCATCGACTGGGAGGTCGAGGATCCGCACGATCCGTGGTCGCACATCGGCTACTGGGGCGATCACCAGATCATCTACCTGCTCAAGCTCCTGGAATGGCAGCAACGGCACGAACCGGCGGAACTGCGCGGACTGCTCGGGCGCGACCTCTTCGCCTACGCCAACGTGCCGTATCGCATCAAGCCCTACGAGGCCCTGCTCGCCGAGCCCAAGCACACCGTCCTCTTCGATCATCACCTCGAGAAACTCATCCGCCAGCGCGTCGAATCCAAGGGTGCGGACGGCAAGCTGATGTGGGACAAGCATGGCCGGGTGCGCCTGGTGAACCTGACGGAGAAGCTGCTGGTGCCCCTGCTGGCCAAGCTCTCCAACTTCGTCCCCGGCGCCGGCATCTGGCTCAACACGCAACGCCCGGAATGGAACGACGCGAACAACGCGCTCGTCGGCAATGGCACGTCCATGGTGACGCTCTACTATCTGCGCCGTTACCTGACGTTCTGCGCCGACCTGTTCCGCGACCGCGAACTGGACTCCTTCGCGTTGTCCGCGGACGTCGCGGCCTGGCTGGAAGCCTCGAACCGGGCCTTGCAGCGGCACCGCGCGTGGCTCAAGGGACCGATCAGCGACACCCAGCGCAAACGGGTGCTGGACGCCCTGGGCCGGGCGGGAGCCCAGTATCGCCAGCGCCTCTACGCCGAGGGTGTCGCCGACCGGAAGCGCAACGTGTCGAGCGCACAACTGCTGCAATTCTTCGCCACCGCTCTCGAATGGATCAACCATTCCATCCAGTCCAACCGGCGTCCCGACGGGCTTTACCACGCTTACAACCTGATCCGGTTCGAGCGGCCCGACGCGCTGCCCATTCGCCGGCTTTACGAAATGCTCGAAGGCCAGGTGGCGGTGCTCAGTTCCGGCCACCTGCCGCCGCGGGAAGCCTTGAAGCTGCTCAAAGCCCTCAAGCGAAGCGCCCTCTACCGCGCCGACCAGCACAGCTACCTGCTCTATCCCGACCGCCAACTGCCGCGCTTCGTCGAGAAGAACAATCTTCCGTCGGGCGGGTGGCGTCGTTCCGCGTTGTTGCGGAAGCTGCTGGCGGACGGCAACCGGCAGTTGGTCGAGCAGGACGTGACCGGACGGGTTCACTTCCATTCCCTGGTCAAGAACGCCCGCGACGTCAGCCGCATTCTTGATGAACTGTCGGGCACGCAGTACGGCCGGCTGGTCAAGCGGGACGCGCCACGGGTGCTGGCCATGTTCGAACGGCTCTTTGACCACGAATCGTTCACCGGCCGTTCCGGCACCTTCTTCGGGTACGAAGGCCTGGGCTGCATCTACTGGCACATGGTGTCCAAACTGTTGCTGGCCGCGCAGGAATCCTATGACCAAGCCGTGGCGGCGGGCGCTCCAGCGGATGTGCGCAAGGGGTTGGCGGACTGCTATTACGACATCCGCGCCGGCATTGGCGACTGCAAGTCGCCCGAGGTGTACGGGGCGTTCCCGATGGATCCCTATTCGCACACACCGGGTCAAGGTGGGGCGCGGCAGCCGGGGTTGACCGGTCAGGTCAAGGAGGACGTCCTCTGTCGTTTTGGCGAACTCGGCGTGCGTATCGAGGGCGGTGAACTCCATTTCCGCCCCGGCCTGCTGCGGCGGGATGAATTTGTCACCGGTCCGAGTGACTTCGTGTACTGCGATGTCTCCGGGGCCCGGTGTCGGCTGCGGCTGAAGCGCGGTGAACTCGCATTCACCTATGGCCAGGTGCCTGTTCTCTACCGCTTGGCGGCAAAGGATTCCCTCACCCTGTTCCGAACGGATGGCACGCGCCAGCATCGCGAGACCTTGCGACTCGATTCCGACGAGAGCCGCCAGATCTTCAATCGGACCGGAGTGATCGGGAAGATCGAAGTTTGCCTGAGCTGGACGTCTCCCGCCGGAGCGCGGACTGTAGTCCGCCCGCCCGCCCCCAAGCGCCAGACTGAACCATGAACCGAACCCTCTCCTTCCACTCCTGCGCCGGCGTGAGCCTGGCACTGTGCTTCCTCCTGGCCGCGCTCACCACGCCCGCCCAAGGCGGGGACACCGCACCCGCCGCCCAGGCCAAGGTGAACTTGAAACAGAAACGCCGCGACCTGCTGTGCAGCACCAAGAAGGCTGTGTGCTATTCCGGTTTCCGCAAGGGACAGCACCCCGACCGCGGCGACAGCGCGGCCAACCCGACCGACGAGCAGGTGCTGGAGGATCTCAGGATTCTCAGCCGGGACGGCAACTTCCGGCTCATCCGGCTGTATGACGCCCAGGTCAATTCGGAGGCCGTCCTGCGACTGATCCAGCAACACAAGCTGGACCTCAAGGTGGTGCTCGGCGCCTGGCTCGACGCGGAAATCAACAATCCGGGTTGTCCGTGGGCGCAGCCGTTCTCGGACGAGCGGTTGAGAGCCAACCAGGGCAAGAACCTCGAGGAGATCGGGCGGGCCATCCGCCTGGCCAACCAGTACTCGAACATCGTCGTGGCCGTCGCAGTAGGCAATGAGGCCCTGGTGAGCTGGAATGACCACATGGTCCCCGTCGAGTCCGTCATCCGCTACGTGCGCCGGGTCAAGCAGGCCGTCGCCCAGCCGGTCACGGTCGCGGACAATCATGATTGGTGGGCCAAACACGGCGACCAACTGGCCAAGGAACTGGATTTCGTGTCCGTCCACATCTACCCCCTCTGGGAAGGTCAGGACATCGACCAAGCCCTGGCCTACGGCATTGCCAACCTTGAGGCTGTCCGACGGACCCTGCCCAACAGCCGGTTTGTCATCACCGAGGCCGGTTGGGCCACCGTGGCCAGCGAGTTCGGCCCGCGAGCCAGCGAGGAGAAGCAGAAGCGTTATTACCACGAGCTGTTCGAGTGGACTGGGAAGATGAACATCACGACCTTCTTCTTTGAAGCCTTCGACGAGAGCTGGAAGGGGGATCCCAATGATTCCCTGGGTGCCGAGAAGCACTGGGGGCTGTTCACCGAGGACCGCGTGCCCAAACTGGTCATGCGCGACCTTTATCCAGATCTCGTGCCTGCCAAGCGGGATTGACCCACCTCGCTCCGCCCGAATGGTTCTTTGACACTTCGGGTGTTCTGTGGTACTTGCTACTACAAATCCGGACTGTGCCTGCGCACTGGGCCACCGGCGCATCCAACCACCAACACCCAAATTCATCATGACGTTCTCCTCATTCTTCCGACCCTGGGGCCAGATGTGGCCAGGTTGCCTCCGCCAGGTTGGCCTGCTCACGCTGGTTGGCGCGATCTTCCTCCCAGGAAACCTCCAGGCGCAGGCGCTGCCGGGCTGGGACCTGGTCTGGGCGGATGAGTTCAGCCAGGCGGACGGCAGTTCTCCGAATCCCGCCAACTGGGGATACGATCTGGGCGGGGGCGGCTGGGGGAACGGCGAATGGCAGTACTACACCAGCCGCACCAACAACGCCCGCATTCAGGGTGGACAGTTGGTCATCGAAGCCCGCCAGGAATCCTACGCCGGCAGCAATTACACCTCGGCCCGGCTGCTGACCCGGGACAAGTGGGATTGGACCTATGGCCGGATGGAGGCACGCATCAAGGTTCCGCGCGGACAGGGCATCTGGCCCGCGTTCTGGATGCTGGGGGACAACATCGGCTCGGTCGGCTGGCCGACCTGCGACGAAATCGACATCATGGAACACATCGGTCGGGAGCCGAAGAAGGTGTATGGGACCATTCATGGTCCGGGCTATTCCGGCGGTGAAGGCATCGGCGGCTCCTACACGTTTGTGCCGGATGTGGCCGACGATTTCCGGGTGTTCGCCATCGAATGGCAGACCAATCTCATCCGCTGGTATGTGGATGGGATTCAATACTTTGCCGCTTCACCGGCGAGTTTGGGTGGGGATACCTGGGTGTTCGATCACCCGCATTTCATCATCCTGAACGTGGCGGTGGGCGGGTATTGGCCGGGCTATCCGGACGGCACCACCGTGTTCCCCCAACAGATGCTCGTGGACTACGTGCGGGTGTACACTGCCACCAACAACACTCTGCCACCCACCAATTCCGGGGTGCTCCTTAATGGGAATTTCGAGACCGGCGGCCTGGCGCCCTGGATCGGCAATGCCGGCGGTAACGCCAACACGCTGGGCGGGACCATCGTTGATCTCAATGGGTTGGTCTGGAACCCGGCGATCAACGGGCCCAACACCCAGGGCATCAAGAATCCCACGTTTGGCACGTATTCCTGCAAGGTTTACGGAGACTACACTGGCGGTCCGAACTCGACCGGCTTCTACCAGGACGTGGACGCGCTGCCCGGTTCGGTGTGGACGGCCACCCTCAAGGCGAGAACGCAGTCCCCCGATCACATTCGCAGCCCCGCCCAGGCGGTGGTCGAGGTTTCCTTCCGCAACGCCGCGAACGCGGTTCTGGCGAAGTACGCTTCCCCGGTTTTCAATGCCAGCACGCCCACGAACACTTGGGTTGACCTGAATGTCACACAGCAGGTGGTCCCTTCCGGGGGAACGACGAACAAACTCCACGCCCCACCCAATACCGCCAAAGTCAGGTATGAGGTCACGTTCTTCCAGAACCTCTATGAGTGGGGCTCGATCTATTTTGACCAGGCGCAGCTGCAGCAATTGGCCCTGCAAGCCACGACCCTGTCCGTCTCGCTCAATGGCGGCGGTGTGCAATTGTCGTTCCCCACCCAGAATCTCTTGAACTACAAGATCGTCTATAAGAACGACATTTCGGATCCAACCTGGACCCCGCTGACCACGGTGGCCGGGGATGGAACGGTCAAGTCGGTTCCGGATTCTGTGAGCGCCAGCCAGCGGCTCTACGTGGTCGAAACCCTCTATTGAGTGCAGGCAGAGAACCCGTGCTCCGCGCATCCCTTCTCTGGTCCTGTGTTCTGGGGATGGGCTGGGGTGCCCTTCCGGCCCCAGGGGTTTCGAGTTCGGTCTTCACGGTTCGCCCCGAGGATTCAAAGGCGGTTTACCTGACGCCGGAGCGCGTCTTACTGGCGGTTTCATGCGCTCCAATTCAAGGAGGAGGGCGGAGAAGGGGTGGCGGTGGATTCGCGGGGGCGGGTTTACCTCGCCGCCGGCCAGGTGCGCGTGTTCGATCCGCGAGGCCGCCCGCTCGGAGTCATCGAGGTGCCGCGGCGACCGACCAGCCTGCTGTTGGGCGGGAAGGATCGAAAGACCCTGTTTATCACAGCGCGCAGCGCCCTGTACTGTGTTAGCGTGCGATGGCGCGCATGAAACCGCTTCTGCACAGCCCCGGAGACGCGACCCCCTGCCTCGGGTGGGGTCAGGGAGGTGGTGACTGCGCCGGGCGCTGGTTCCAGATGTTCCTCCTTGGACTTTTGTTCCAGTTGGTCGCGGTGAAGACCCCGGCGGCCCCTTCCCTCGAAGTAATTCAAGTCCCCGCCTTCGGATCCTCCGAGGACCTGGTGGGCCGCGTGCTCGAGGCCGACCCGGCGTCCCATCGTGTGGCGGCGTTCATTTACGTGCCCAGTGCCGGCTGGTGGTCCAAGCCCTATTGCGATCCCGACCTCACCGTCATTCAGCCGGATGGCCGTTGGACGGCCGACGTCACGACAGGCGGTGCGGACGCGTTTGCCACCAAGATCACCGCGCTCCTGGTCAGCTCCAACTACAATCAGGACTGTGTGCTGGGTCTGCCCGCGCTGCCACCCAACGTCCTGACCCAGGCGCTGGCCAGCGCCACGGTGGTGCGTGCGGACCCGAACGTCCGCCGCCTTTCGTTCTCCGGCTACGATTGGTGGGTGAAGGACAGTCCCGCCCTGGTGGGGCCGGGCCCGAACTTTTTCTCCGAAAGCACGAACAACGTCTGGGTGGACCCGGCGGGCCGGCTGCATCTGCGGATTACGAACCGGTCCAACCAATGGCAGTGTGCGGAGGTGGTGACGGAACGTTCGTTTGGATACGGCCATTACCGCTTCGAGGTGGAGTCGGTCGTGGACAACCTGAATCCGAGCGTGGTGTTGGGCCTGTTCACGTGGAGCGACGACCCCGCCTACACGCATCGCGAGATTGACGTGGAGTGCGGTCGGTGGGCGGACTCGAACGACGTCAACAACGCGCAGTTCGTGGTTCAGCCCTGGGACTGGCCCGGGCACCTGGTGCGTTACGCGGTGCCGGCGGGCCTGCCCCTCTCGACCCACCTTTTCACCTGGGAGACCAACCGGATCACCTTCCAGAGCCAGGCTGGCAGTTATGATTCCAATCCCGCGCCGACCACCATCCTGAGCGCCTGGGTTTTCAACAACGCCAGCGCCGTGCCCCAGGCGGGTGACGAAAACGTGCGCCTGAACTTCTGGCTTATCTACGGCAACCCGCCCACGGACCACCAGGAGGTCGAGGTCGTCATCCGCCACTTCGAATTTGTCCCGTTGGGCTCGCCACAATCCGCGCGCCTTGTTCATCCCCAGCGAACCGCCGTGGGGCCGATGCAGTTCGACATCGAAGGACAGATGGATCGGCGGTATCGGGTCGAGCACTCCACCGATCTGGCCCAATGGGAAACGCTCGCCACTGTGCTGGCGAC
This sequence comes from Verrucomicrobiota bacterium, assembly GCA_025457615.1. GTDB lineage: Bacteria > Verrucomicrobiota > Verrucomicrobiia > Limisphaerales > DSYF01 > JALOTU01. Next base: position 2,226 of record JALOTZ010000024.1, on the reverse strand, counting down.
GAACAGTATCACGCGATTCGTGGCGACGGGCGAGGTGGGCGGGTCGGCCCGGCAATTCTATCGCGCGGTCACCTTGCCGTAAGCCAGCCCCGGGGAGCCAGCGATCTGGTCGTGGGCTTCGCGAGCGTTGTGGCTGCTGCGAGTCGCGGACTCGCGGTCCGTGGTTGGGGCGCGGCTCCGTGAGCCGCAGCGGCTCTGCGGGTGCGCGTGCCTTGCGAACGGGTGCGGGCGCCGGGGGTGGCGGCGCCCTGCCGAAACCAGCCTTTCTTGCGAGACGGGAGCTACACCGTCTGCACGGGAGGCAGGGGATAGCTCGAGATGGCGCGCATGTATTGGGCGCGCTCGAACGAGCTCGGATCCTCGCAATTCTTCTGGCTCAGGCTGCCCTTGAGCTGATCGACGCTTTCATACTCGTGCTCCTCGAGCCACTCGACCATGTCCTTCTCGATGTCGGCTATCTGCTTGATGCCATGCCGGATGAGCACGGAGCAGAGCATGGTCACGTCGGCTCCCGCCATCAGCATCTTCAACGCGTCGGTGGCCCGGTGGACGCCGCTGGTGGCGGCGATGCTGGCCTTGATGCGTCCGTGCAGGATCGCCACCCAGCGCAGCGGCACGCGCATGGCCATGGGCGTGCTCAACAGGATGTTCGGGTTGATTTCGAGGGTCTCAAGATTGATGTCCGGCTGGTAGAACCGGTTGAACAGCACCAGCCCGTTCGCCCCGGCGGCGTCCAGTCGCTGGGCCATGTTGGCGAAGCTGCTGAAGAACGGGCTGAGCTTCACCGCCACCGGAATCTTCACCACGGACTTCACCGCCTTGAGGATGTCGATGTAGGTGTCTTCGACATTCGCGGCGTTCAGGGCCGGGTCGGTGGGGATGTAATAGATGTTCAATTCCAGCGCGTCGGCGCCCGCTTCCTGGATCAACTTGGCGTATTCGATCCAGCCGCCCACCGACGAGCCGTTCAAGCTGGCGATGATCGGCAGGTTGACGACCCGTTTGGCGGCGCTGATGTGCTTGAGATATTCCTCGGGGCCGAGGGTGAACTCATCGGGCTCCGGGAAGTAGGTGAGCGCCTCGGCAAAGCTCTCGGTGCCGTGATCGAGGTGCTGGGCCAGTTCCAGCCGGTCGCGGCGCAGTTGCTCCTCGAACAGCGAGTAGAGCACCACGGCGGACGCGCCGGCATCCTCCATCAGCTTGATGTTGTCCAGCTCCTCCGACAGCGGCGAAGCCGACGGCACCAGGGGCGTGCGGAGTTTCAGTCCGAGATAGTTTGTGCTGAGATCCATGGTCGTTGTCCTTTCTGGGTCAGGTTCAAGGTTGTTGGTCCACCGAGGCCGGAGGCACCACGGCGGGCGCGGGTTTCTGCGCGTCGGCGCCGCGTCCCGCCAGGAACTGGTAGAACTTGAGGCGCACTTCGGCGTCCAGTTGCGCCTGGGCGAACAGTTTCTTGGCCTCCTCCGGCTTGCTCTTGGTGAGCATCTTGAAGCGGTTTTCCGAGAGCAGGTAATCCTGCACCTTGGCCTTGGCGGCGGCGGAGTCGAGCTGCAGCGGGTTCTCGCCCCGCGCGGCCCGGCGCGGGTCGTAACGGTAGAGCAGCCACTGGCCGGTCTCGACGGCCAGCTTCTGCTGGCGCGCGCCCACGCCCTGGTCCAGCGCGATGCCGTGCGCGATGCAATGGCTGTAGGCGATCACCAGGGACGGCCCGGGATAACTCTCGGCTTCGATGATCGCCTTGAGGCTTTGCTCGTCCTTGGCGCCCATGGCGATGCTGGCCACGTAGATGTTGCCGTAGGTCATGGCGATCAGGCCCAGATCCTTCTTGCCCGTCGGCTTGCCGCCCGCCGCGAACTTCGCCACGGCGCCGCGCGGGGTGGACTTGGACATCTGCCCGCCGGTGTTGGAATAGACCTCGGTATCGAGCACGAGCACGTTCACGTCGTGTCCGCTGGCCAGCACGTGGTCCAGGCCACCGTAGCCGATGTCATAGGCCCAGCCGTCGCCGCCCACGATCCACACGCTTTTCTTGACCAGTTGATCGGCGATGGGTTTGAGGCGCAGGGCCTCCGGGGTGTCGAGCCGGGCGATCTTGGCCTTGAGGGCTTCGACGCGCTCGCGTTGCTCGTAGATCCCCGCCTCGTCGCCCTGGTTGGCCCCGAGGATGGCGGCGGCCAGGTCGTCGCCGATTTGCGGCGCCAGTTTGCGCACCAGCTCCTCGGCGTA